>CAVZWC010000001.1:0-729815 GCA_963778855.1 uncultured Gammaproteobacteria bacterium
AGGCGCGGCTGATGCAGAAGCTGCGCAACGAGACGCACCCGTCAGGGCACCATCCAGTCGCCCTCCGCCACCAGGGCCGCGCCGGGGTGGCGGAAGCGCACCAGGTAGCCGCCCTTGGAGGCGAAGCGCTGGTCGGGGGCGAGGCCAGGCGCGGGTAGTAGCCGGTGATGACCCGGTGCTCGAGCATGCCTCGAGCGCTCGACCAGGTACGGGCACGAAGGTGTCGACCATGCGGTTCAGGTCTCGGCGAGCAGGCCGCAGGCCAGGAAGGTGTCGGTCTGGACCTGCTCTGCGACCAGCGGGATGTGACGGAACGAGAACCAGCCGAGCGGGTAGTCGAGCCGGACCCCCCGCCTGTCCGGGAGATCGAACGGGTAGGTCATGCGCGCCGCTCGCGCCAGGCCGCTGGCAGCGGCGCATTCTCCAGCCCGCCCAGCAGGCCCGACAGGAAGACCTGCGCCGCGCCCGGCGGTTGCGCGCCGAGCGCCGCGAGATCCGCCGGTCGCAACCAGAGGACGAGCGCATCCCGGCACCGCCGCCGAGACGCCGCCCGCAGCTCTGCCGCCCCTGGCCCGTGCCAGCGCGCGCAGGATCGTCTGCACCGGCCTGGGTGCAGCTCGGACGGCCAGGGCTTTCGCGGCTGCCGCGCCGCTGTCGCCACTGCGATACACCTGCACCAGGCGGCGCACGGCGGGCGTGCCGGAGCCGCGAGCAGTCTGCTGCGCGATCAGGCGGGCCTCCAGCAGCACGCCCCTCGAGAAGTACAGCGGGTAGAAGTCCTCTCCGCCACCACCGGCACCTCGACGTTCGGAAACAGGCAGGGGATGGCGTCGCTCGCAGAATTCGTGCACCGGAGCCCAGTTGCGCCCGCCAGCCCGGACAGCACGGCGGACACCGGGCTCCTCTCCAGGCGCGCCGCAGCTGGGCGCCCCAGGTCTCTGGCCGGGCCGGTCAGCTCCCAGACGTGCAGCTGCCAGTGGCGGTTCACCATGTACATCGATCTCGTGGTTGCTGTGCATGCGCGGATCGACGAAACGAGCGGTGGCATTCTTCTCGGCGAAGAACCGCTGAGGACGTGAGCATGCGCCTTGCGTTCCACCGGGTCGGCATCGGGCGTGACGATGGTGGCGAACTGCAGTGTCGTGTCGCTGACGCCTGGGACTGGGTCTTGGTACAGGCTCTTCAGGTAGGCGATGAGCGAGGCCATGGCCGCGTCGTCGAGCACGTAGCGCGGCATCAGCAGCTGAAGCTGGCCGGCCGTCGTGTGGCGCATCCCTAGCGGATGGCCCGGGCCACGGTCTCGTCGGTGAACGGAGCTCGATCGACGCGGGCACCCTCGACATAGGGCAGGTCGCGAGTCGTCGACGCCGTGCCGCCGGCGGAACAGGAACTGGCCGGTGATCGGCGGAACGAGCCGCGGCCCTCCGGCGCCCAGGCGCCCGCTGCGGCGAGTGGCAATTGACGCAGGCGGCGCTCGCGCCCTCCACGACGCCCCGATTCGCGTTCACCGGGCAGCGGCTCGCCGTGGCAGCACGCCGGTGGCGGTAGATGGCCGCGCCCGCGCTGACGTCAGCGGGCGGCGGTCGCGGCAGCGGTAGCGCGGACGCGACGCGGCCATCGCGCCCAGGACCAGAGCTGCCAGGACAAATGCGGCCGGCCGGGGGAGAGGCCACTACGACGAGGCGGCGCTCAGCGCGCCGGCGAGCAGTTGATGGAATTGCTGCAGCAGCTGGTCGGGGGTCGACGAACCCATCGATGCGTGTCCAGGGCTGGCCCGGGGCCGCGCGTATCAGCGTCACGGGGGCGTGGCTCATCTTGTCGCCGCGATAGGCGCCGAAGGCCCGCTGCGCGGCGAGGCTCGGCCTGCGGCGTGCCGGTGTAGTGTTGCCACTGCGGCCCGGCGCCGAACTTCTTTGCGTAGGCGCGCAGGCGCGCGGGACGTGTCCTGCTCCGGGTCGATCGATATCGAGACCAGGTGCACCTTGTCGCGTCCGGGTCCCAGCTTGCGCTGGAAGGCCGCGAAGGTCTGGCTCGAGAGCGGGCAGGTGGTCGCGCAGGTCGTAAAGATGAAGTTCATGACAACTGGACGCCCGTCGTCCAGCTCTTCGGCAGCGAAACCTGCTGGCCATCATCGCGGACGAGCTGCACCGGCGGAATCGTGTATTCGATGGTGGCAACGCCGACGCCGTTGCCCACGGTCGAACGGCGCTCGCCTGGCCGTCGCATCGTGACTGCTTGCGTCAGCGGCGCCGCACGCCAGCGGCACAGTCGTCGCCAGCAGCAGGCTGCATAGGATCACTGGTCGCATCATCTTTCTGAACAGTGCCGCAGCGTCATTCCACGGTCAAGGATGCATGCACCCCATGGCTGTGCACGACTTAATCGAGAATCAGCACAGAGCCTGCCATCGCTGCGCTGCTGTATCGCGCGCAGGATGCCGTTTGTGCCTGAAAATACACGTACGTTGCCTATTTCCCCTTCCCGTACGTTGACCTCTTGACCCCATTGTTGGCGAGACGCAGTCGCAGCAATGTGCAGCCGCAGTCCCAGTACGCCGTGTGGCGCACGCAGGACGGGGTGTCGAGGATTTGTGGCATGATTTCCAGTGCACGAGGTCCGTCAAGCGCTCTGATCAGGCGACTGTACGAAGGGAATGATTCACGAATCCATTGCGACAGTTCGAGCAGCTAGCGCGCTAAGAGTTCGACGGAGGCTTTATGCTTAAAACACGTTTCATCGTGGGCGGGTCGGCGACGGCGATTCTGGCTGTTGGCTCTGCCGGGGCAGCGCAGAGCTTTCGCGTGCAGTGCCCGCGAACACGCCGCATGCACCCGACGATACGTCCGGTGCCTACGCGGCCGACGACGGCAAGCGGCGCGCGACCGGCGTCGAACGGCAAGGCGCCGGCCTACGTCAGGAACGGCGGCGGCATCAAGTGCCAGCAGATCTCCGGCGGCGACGGCTTCGCGACGATGGGCGACGGCACGCAGACCTACCTGTTCGGCTTCGGTCCGCTGTCGGGCCTCGCCGACATTGCCGCCGGCCAGCCGGGCACCGAGATCGCCTCCGTGTTTAACCAGTTTAACGTCGATGCTGCCGGCGCCATCGATCCGGGCATCTTCGTTGGCGCGCCGGTCGACCAGGGCGGCGCAGGCGGTGCATAGCGGCTACAGCTTCAACGGCGCGGTCGGCCTCGTGCCTGATCCCGACGTGCCCAGTACACGGAGTCAGCGGCACGTACAGCGGCAGGAATCGCGTTACGTCGGATGCAGCGAATCTGGCGCCATAAGAATGCCTCGACCGGCCACGTCGATCCGCGCCTGATCATGGACGTCGGCGTCATGAACGCCAACCAGCCGGCGCCGCTGATGGCGATCGACGAGGACGACGAGTTGTTCCTGACGCTGACCAACGTCGGCATGATCATGCGGCCCGACCTGTTCGAGCAGCACACCGTGCACTTCCACGGCTACCCGAACGCCTCGTCGTTCTACGACGGCGTGCCGGATGCCTCGGTCGCGATCAACATCGGCGGCAGCTTCACCTACTACTACCTGGCGCCGGACGCCGGCACCTACTTCTGGCACTGCCACATCTCGCCGCCCGAGCACCTGCAGATGGGCATGGTCGGGCAGCTCTACGTGCGGCCGCGGCAGAACCGCGTGCCGTCGGCGACGACCTGCTGCGCCGCGCTGACAGCGGCAGCAGACACGACCCGCGAACGGCGCTGCAAGCACGCGACGGACATCCTGTGCTCGACGTCCTGCTGCCGGCCGTCGACACCGGCGCCACGGCGGATCGACAGCGACCGGCGAGCCGCAGACCAAGTACGCCTACAACGACGGCGACGGCTCGACCGCCTACGACGTCGAGTACCCGATCCAGATGCACGGCTTCGATCCGAATTTCCACTTCGTCGGCATGACCTTCAATCCCGGAGTCCTTCACCGACATGAAGGACAAGTACTTCCTGCTGAACGGCCGCAGCTATCCGGACACGGTCGACGCGCCGTCGGCCCGATGCCGACGCCAGTCGACCGACGGCGCCGATGCACGCCGTCGCAGCCGCTGCCGACGATCATCAACATCCCAGCCGGCGGCAGAGCGCGCTGCTGCGCATCTCGGACCTCAACGTCACCGAGTTCCACGACGCTGGCCACGCTCGGCATCCCGATGCAGGTGATCGCGCTGCAACGCGCGGCTGCTGCGCGACCTGGCCGGCAACAACCTCTACTACAACACCAACTCGATCACGCTGGGCGGCGGCGAGTCGATCGACGTGATCCTCGATGCAGCGACCGGCCATGTACCAGCCGGGCAGACGTTCTTCCTGTACACGCACCAATCTCGATCACCTGTCGAACGACGCCGAGAACTTCGGCGGCATGATGACCGAGATCAACATCTGCATCGGGCTCAGAACCGGACGACAAGATCCTGCAGCTAGGAGAGCAGCGATGCACGTCATGAACGCGAGTACCGCTCGCGGCAGTTCCTGCGGGCTGCGCCGTTGCGCTCGCTGCGCTGCTGCCGCAGGCGCCAGGCCGCGGTGCCCGGCATCACCGGGCCGACCTTCAACCTGACGGCAAGCGCCGACGTACATCAGCCAGCCCGACGGCGCCATCGATCTACTCCTGGGGCTATGGCTGCGACGGCTGGCGCCAGCGGATTCCGCCCGCCGGCACGCTAACTGCGACGCAAATTGCCCGCTGATGCAGATGCCCGGCCCGACGATGATCGTCACCGAGGGCGAGACGGTCACGGTGCACGCTGACCAACGACCTGCCGCGCCGCCGGCAACACGTCGATCCTGTTCCCCGGGTTCAACGTGACTACGGCCTGGCGGCCGCACGCGCGGCCAGCAGGCCGTGCACGGCGGCGACTGGCCTGCGCACGAGCCGTGCCACACGGCTGCGCGGTGACCTATACCTTCACGGCCAACGCCGGCACCTACGCCTACTACAGCGGCACGCAGGCCGACCTGCAGGTCGAGATGGGCCTGTACGGCGCGATGATCGTGCTGCCGGCGACCACGCCCGCAGCTGCAACGCCGTTCCCGACACGATCGCGCGCTATGCGCACCGGGCGACACGGTCGAGGCGGACTACCGGCTCGCCGCGTCGGCCTACGACCACCCGAAGACCTGCTACGACCGCGAGTACCTGTTCCAGTTCAGCGAGATGGACCCCGAATCCACGCAGGTGGAGGCAGCAGGTGCAATGACCATCGGCCTGCGCGACCGCGAACGGCTGCCTGCAGGTCACGACCGATCCGTACCACCCGAAGTACTTTCCTGGTCAACGGCCGCTCCATGCCCGACGACATGGATCCGTCTACTTCGCCCGCCTATCCGCACCAGCCGTACAACGGCAATCCGCACATGCATCCTGGCGAGATGATGCTGATGCGCGTCATCGGCCAGGGGCGCATGCAGCACCCGTTCCACTACCACGGCAACCACGTGCGCGTGCTGGCGCGCGACGGCAACCTGCTCTCGCGCCGAACCTGGTGAGAGGGCGCGAGACGGAACGCCTCGCGGGACCGCTGCTCTTCACGACGACGACGACGCCCGGCCAGGCGATGGACCGGCATCTTCACGTGGACCGGCAAGGGCCTGAACTGGGACGTGTACGGCCACGGTCAGGGCTGGTGCGGCAGCACGTGCTCCCCGATGCCAATGGCTACGACACAGTGTCCGCCGAGCCGAATTACGACGAGTGGTGCGCCGACCATGACAAGCCGCTTGAGAAGAACCCGTTCGGCGTGTCGGCGGCGGCGGCCCGATGACGCTGCCCGACCCGAACATCGTGGTCAATGGTCCGTGGTACAGCGGCACGGCCTACCTGGGTCCCGATGCCTCCGCGCGCGCGGTGGGCCCCACGCCGATCCGCCGTTCGGCACGATCGCGAACAACTCCGGCACCGAGGCCGGCTTCGCCTACATGTGGCACTCGCACAACGAGCGCGAGATCACGACGAACAACGTTTTTCCGGGCGGCATGCTGATGATGTTGCTGGTCGACCCGCGTGCGTACCAGATCGACGAATCGCTTGAGAGCTGGAGAACTGCAATGCGAGCCATTTCGTCAACGGCGAGTCTGCTCAAGTCGGCACTCGCGACCACTGTTCTCCTGTGGCGGCAGCACGGCACTCGCGCAGGCCGGTCAACCTGTCGGCCGGCCCCACGCAGACGCGTCCTGCCCGATGGGCAGTCGGTGCCGATGTGGGGTTACTTCTGCGGCGTGCCGGCACAGGCGGCGCGCTCACGCTGACCAGTTCATCCGCGGGCACCGGTACACGGTGCTCCCGGTCGTCTCATTGACCGGCGGCGGGGGCACGGGCGCGCAGGCGCCGCCTACGGCAAGGTGACTCTGACGTGACCAACGCTGGCGCCATCACGTCCGCGCCGACGGTCGCCGTCACCCCGGCAGCCACAGAGACTTCCACCGCCATCGTTGGCCGCCACGCTCGCCGTGGTCGGCAACCGCGGCCCACCCCGCGACCAACGTCGGCGGCGCGGCCGCCGGTAACTGGTCGCCGGTCGTGATCACGGTCCCGTACGCCGGCCCGACCACGAGCCTTACGCTCAACCTACGCAACCCGCATTCGCGGCGGCGACCGGCGTGGGCGCCGCCGGTGGTCGACCGTGCCGGTGGATGACGGTTCGGCGACGACCAGCATTGACGGTGCAGAGTCCGGCCCACGCAACACAGCGCGTCAGGTTGCTTCGGCATCGCGGCACCAGCACTCGGTGCCTCGGTCACGCGACCACGGCGGCGCGACTATGCGTCGCGAACGGAGATTGGCGGTGGCCGTGGCCACGGTGCACGGTCACGAACGGCGTCGATGACCCGGCACACCTACCGGCAGCGCATGGCGTGACTTGGTTCGCGGCTGGACCGCCCGACACGGCAGCGGTCAGGTGGGCGGCGACCCGACCACCGCTGGCAATGCGACCTTCACGCCGCCGATCCAGCCAAATCGCGTGCAATCGTTCGCGACCGAGGTGGGCGCCGGCGCGACGACCGCGCTGACCTGGAGCAATTTGAAACCCGGCACCTACCTGATCGAGTCGGGCACACACCCGTCGATCCAGGGTCCGATGGGCCTGTACGGAATCCTCGTCGTCACCACTGCGCCGGTCACATCCGGCACACCGCGGCCGGCTGCGCATATACCGTTACCGTTAATACAATCACAACTTGCGCGCTGTCCTACGACGCCGACGTGCCAATGCTGCTGAGCGAGATCGACGCGGTGCAGAACACCGCGGTCAGCGTGGCGGTCAATACCCTCGGCTTCAAGGAGACGAAGCCTTGGAGCGGGCAGGCGGGCAAGTGCGGCGACCTGCCGCCGTCGGCGACGTCGGTAGTGGCCGAGGCGAATACCTGCTATCCGCCCGCGGTCAACTACGACCCGCGTTATTTTCTCGTCAACGGCACTTCGTTTGACCGGACCAAGGTCGCCGCTTCGACTTTCGCGACCTGAACCCGGCGCCCACTGCGTCCATCACCGGCGCCGTCGTGCTGCGCTTCGTCAACGCGGGCCTGCGCATGCACGTGCCGTCGGTCGTCAACAGGACGATGAGCCTGTACGCCGAGGACGGAAACCTGCTGCCCGGCGTCCCGCGCAAAGAGAACGAAGTATTCCTGCCGCGGGCAAGACCTACGATGCCGCGCTGCAGTTGGTTACCGCCGGCGCCGCGTTCACCGCGAGCGCGTTCCCGATCTACGATCGCTCGTTGTCGTCTGTCTACAAACAGCGCGCACGACGGCGGCATGCAGGCCTATCTGGCCGTGGCCGGCGGTGTCGCGCCGATCGCGAGCCTCACGGCCCCTTCGGCGACCACGACCACCTTCTACTGCTCGAGCGGACAAACGCTCGCCGTCACTGACGCCAGCAAGGGCCTGATCGGCCATATCGCGGGCGCGAATGGAGTGAAGCTGGGAACGGCCTTGCTCGCCGGCTGGCTACAGCCTTGTCGTCAATCCGGACGGCACCTTCACCTACGCCCCGCCCGCCGCTCCGGCGCCTTGCGGCGGCTCGTTCGCCTACTACGTCAATGGCGCCACGGCGGCCAGCACCGCGACGATCACCGAGTGTGACGCGGCTAATCCGGCGCAGCCGGTTGCGCAGCCACCTTGGGTGTGGTGACCGCCAATGCGGACAGCTACACCAGCCCGGTCGGTGCGCTCCCCGCGTCCGGTACGAACCCTGCTCATTCCGCCGTGCTGCACATTGCGCCGCCCGGACTGCTGGCGAATGACACCGATACTTCCAAGCACGCGCTGTCGGTTGTCGTGCCCGGCGCCCCCCCAACCTGCTCCGGCCCGGGCACCTGCACCGTCAGCCTGCAGAGCGACGGGTCGTTCACGGCGACCATGGCGGCCGCCGGAAACTACACGTTCTCGTACACGGCGAAGAATTCTCAAGGGACGTCCTCAGCGGCTGCCAACGTCAGCGTCGCCGTTCCGGGGGCAGCAATATCACGGTGAGGCTGATCGATGGCGTCACGAACACGCTGATCCCGAGCCAGGATTATCGCTGGACCATTGAAGAGGACCGGACCTTCTATATCGATCCGGCCTGCCAGGTCAATTCGACAGATACAACGCTGCGTCCGGCGACCTGCCCGCACGCTACCGGTGCAGAGCTCCGGCTTCAGCTTCCACACGGCCTCCATGCCCGTGGTGGCCACGGGTTGCACGGGTCCGGTGTCCTGCGAAGCGGGTCAGACGGTGCTCAATGCAGCGGTTGCCTGCGACCAGGGCAACGGCGTCTGCCGGCCTGACGACCACTGGCAACGGCAAGGTGGCGCTCTACCCGGGCCAGATTCCGCTCGACCCCGCCAAGCGCTACTTCCTGTCGGTCGCTCCGGCCGACGGCATCAATCCGACGATTGCCGGCGTCGGCGGACCGATCGATCTCGGTGGCGGCAAGATGCGCCTGTTCCAGACCACCGGAAATCCAAATTCAAGCCAGACCAACAACTTAGGCGACTGCACGAGCTTCGTGGCTGGCACCGGCGATTGCGGCCACACCATGGGTGGCATCCAGATCTCTGGCGCCAAGGTGGCGCTGGACAAAGGCCAGACGATCACCATCAACGGCCAGGCGGTGACCGGAACGGCCGTTACCGGTGGGCCGCAATTCAACATCGTGCTGACGCGCACGCCGCTGCCCACCGCGCAGATCTCGGCGTTCGTGTTCGAGGACGACTACCCGGTCAATGGCGAGCATGACGCCTCGGGCGTCTCCGTCAGTGGCCCGGCGCCGTACGAGGCGGGCCTGGGCAGCTTCAACATCGTGCTGTTCGACCAGGCGGGCGGCCTCGGCGATGCCACCGGCCAGCCCACGTATGACATGTTCAACCAGCCCCTGAACAATTCGCTGTCCGGCTGGATCGACCCGCTGACGGGCTTCAACGCCTGTCCGATTACGCGCAACGCCGATGGACTGGTGGGCATGATCCCGGTCTGCCCGCAGTTCGAGGACGGCAAGGACACGCTTGGCAATCCCGTGCCGTCGCCGATGGCCGGCCAGGCCGTGATCAATAACCTGTACCCGGGCCTTTACGAGGTCCAGGCCTTCCCGGGTGCCGACCGCATCGCCAAGGGCGAGGAGTGGCTGCAGACGAACACGCTCGACGGCGCCAAGCCGCACGAGGCCTTCATCAAGCCCGGCGAACCGAAGCAGTTCCAGGAATTCGGACCCGGTGGCTTCCACGTCGTGATCGGCTTCGCGAATCCGAAGATTATCAATGCCCGCCGTACGATGACCGCTACCGCCGTCAACGCGGCAGGCCCCTGCGGCGTCGCGTCGAACTGCACGCAAAACCTGTACGGCCGGGTCACCGGGATGCATATGTCCCGCACACCCGACCAGCGCACCTATTCGCAGCAACGATTACACCATGTACGGCTTCACGCAGTGTTACGTCACGATTGGCGCGCCGGACAGCTACGACTTCGCCTTCGCGAAGTGCGATGCCGATGGCAACTTCGCGTTCAACGCGGATCGGCAATGGGCCGCTGCCCGCGGGCGACTACAAGCTGACCGTGTTCGACCAGTGGAACGACATCATGCTGGACGGCCTGGTCAACCCGGTCTGCGTCGGCACTCACTCCTACACCTCGAACAACGCGACCACCGGCTCGCCCGTGCGATGCACGGACCGGCGTCGGCTCCACTGCCGACAACCCCGTGATCTTCCCGGTCACGCAGTGGCGCACGAACCTGTACACGCGCACGTTTATCGACACCAACGGCGACGGCGTGTCGAACGTGAACGCAAACGGCGACCCGACCGAGCCGGGCCTGGCGCTCGTCAACACCAACATCCGCTACCGCGACGGCAGCTTCGGGTTCTTCAACAACACGGACCTGAACGGCTTCGCCGGCTGGAACGAGATCTTCCCGTTCATGAACTGGCTGGTCGCCGAGACTACGACCACGCGCTTCAAGCAGACCGGCACGCACATCGTCTATGACACCGGCGGCCCGGTTGACGGGGAGCCCGGCGGCGGTACTTCAACGATTGCCGATCACCTGTCGAACACGATCGAGGGCACGCCGCTTCCGGCGGCGCTGCGTGTCCCCGGCGCGGTGTACTGCGACCTGACCACGGCGAAGGCAGACTGCAATGGCCAGTCGATCAAGAATGGCCCCTACGGCCCCACTACCGCGGGCGTACCCGGCAATTCCTCCGGTCCGGCGACCGGCCTCTCGTCCGGCTTCATCGATCCCGCCGCAGCCCTTTGGCCCGTCCGATGGGCTTCCAGGGCCTGCTCGGCCAGAGCGTGTTCATGGAATTCGGCATGCGCCCGATGAAGGCCGGCGAGAACGGCGGCATCCAGGGGCACGTGATCTACGCGTCGACCCGTCCGTTCGACGACCCGCAGCTGCTGCTGCAGCTGTCGTGGGAGCCGGGCGTGCCGCAACGTCGCGGATCAACCTCTACCAGGAGGGCACCGACGCCAACGGCCAGCCGACCCTGACCCTGGTCGACACGACGAAGACCACGAGCTGGGACGACTTCGCGCAGGGCTTCCGGCGCGATGCCGCGGGCGACCTGATTCAGCAACACCTACACGTACACGGACGCCTCGGGGACCCCGAAGACGGTCACCGGAAACGTCACGAACATGAACTGCCCGGGCCAGGACCCGACGAGCCCGTTCTTCCAGACGCTGCGGGGCAGCAGCGCAGTGGCTCAACCCGGGCTGCCCAGTGGCGGCCGACTCCCTGTTCAAGTGCTACGACGGCTGGTCGCAGCTCAACCAGGTGCAGCCGGCTCCGTACGACGGCAAGTACACCTTCCCGAGCGTCGTCAACGTCGATCCGGTGACCGGCCGCCCGGTGGGTGGACACCGGGACCGCTGCGGGAACGAATTGCACGATCTGCGTCGCGAACCCGGTCGACGGCTGGCCGATGCTGCCGAACGGCAAGTACGTCGTCGAGGTCATCGTCCCGAAGGGCTACGAGCTCGTCAAGGAAGAGGACAAGAACATCCTCATGGGCGACATCTACGTCGCGCCCGTGACGGTGCAGTTCCCGGGCGTGGGCGGCAGCGTCTTCATCATGCCCGACCAGGCCGCGGTGAGCGCCACGTACAACAAGAACAACCCGCTCAACCCGACGCAGCGACCTCGGCTCGAAGACCTTCCCGCGCCACGAGGGCGACACCGGCTCGATCGAAACCTACTGGCCGTGCGTCGGCGCGACGCGCACGGTGCCCGACTACAACAGCCTGTACCCGGGGGCCGGCCAGAATGCGCCGTTCGCCGGCGCGCAGCGCAAGCTCTGCGACCGCAAGGAAGTGACCCTGACGGACCAGTCGACTGCGCTGGCGAAGTTCTACGTGTTCACGCCGGCGCACATCGCCGGCCACTTCACCGGCTTGATCACGCAACGACTTCGCGTCCGAGTTCGATCCGTTCTCGCCGCAGTTCGGCGAGAAGTTCGGCCCGCCGAACCTGCCGGTCGGCCTGCGTGACTACACCGGCCACGAGATGGCGCGCGTATATGCCGACCAGTGGGGCGTCTACAACGGTCTGTACTACTCGAGCTGGGAAGTGAACCCGCCCAACCCGACCGGCTATGCGCCGCAGATGGCGATCACGTGCATGAACGACCCAGGTCCGACGCCGCGCCGCAATGCGCTCGGGCAGTACCTCAATGGCGCAAACGTCGTCGTGGCGACGCCCGAGCAGGCCGACCAGATCACCGATGCGTCGTACAATCCGGCCTACAGCAACTTCTGCTACGAGATGCCGTTCATGCCCGGTACCACGATGTACATGGATACGCCGGTGATCCCGACGCAGGCCTTCGCGGACGGCTACAACCTGCCGGATTCCGAGTACCCCGACGGCACGCCGGCCGTGGATTCGGTGATCGGCGACGTGGCGGGTCCGTGGGTCAGCGCGGCTAACCGCACCATCACTATCAAGTGCCTGGGCTTCGCCAACGGCTGCAACAAGAGCGTGCAGAACCCGGACTTCTCCGGGCCTGGCGCGACGACGGTGCCCTACAACCAGAAGTGGATAACACGCCACTATGGCTTCGGCTCAGGCGGCACGGTGACCATCGGCGGCACTCCGGCCACCTGCAGTCAATGGACCGACGCGCAGCTGACGTGCGCGGTGCCGGCGATCCCGTCTACGCTGACGAATGGTGTGGGCTCGACTTGCTACAGCGGAACGAGTGCGACCCCCGGGGCCGGCCAGACGCCGGTGCAGCGAAACATCCCCGCCGCCAACCGCTCGGCCTATCGCTGCGGCGAACTCGTGATCACGAAGTCGGACGGCAAGCGCTCGATCGACGCGGTCACCGTGACCATTGCCGGTACGCGCCTCGCGACGCCGACGGTCGTGACTCCGTCGACCACAATCTCCGGAACCTTCGGCGCAGTGTTGCCGAACCCGCTCCAGACCGCGATCGACAATGCGACGCCGGGTGACCTGATCATCGTCGCGCCGGGCACCTACAAGGAACGGCTCATCATGTGGAAGCCGGTTCGCCTGCAGGGCTGCCGGCCCAGGCTCGGTCCTGATCGACGCGGATGCACATCCGGCCGATGCCCTGAACTCGTGGCGGCGGCAGATGAACTGCGTGTTCGGCCTCTCCGTCAACGGCGTGCCGGTCAGCGCGGACACGAAGGAGACTTCGTTCGATCCGACGGGCAGCGGCTATACATGCCCGAACAGCATGTTCCTGACTGGCGACCGCCAGCCGTTCGAGCCGATCGTGAACTACGACGCGGCCGGCAACGCCAACCTGGTCGAGGTGCTGATCGAGCCGACGCTGCATGGGTGCCTATGAAGGCGCCGGCGTCACGGTCGTCGGTCGCGGAGTGAATATCGGGTCAAGCACCGACTACTGGGGTATCCAGGCGTCGCTGGCGACCGGGACCGCCGGCGCCTACCCGGACGGTTCGCGCTACTTGAACAACGGCACTGGCGATTGCTCCCTCAGCGGATCGACTACTGCCAAGATCTATGGCCGCAGCAACTACAAGTGCAATCCGTCGCGCATCGACGGCTTCTCGGTCACGAACAGCTCGCAGGGTGGCGGCGGCATCTTCGTCCACTCCTGGGGTCATTACCTGGACGTCGGCAACAACCGCGTCTACGGCAACCACGGCACGCTCTCGGGCGGCGTCAGCATCGGCAACGGCGAGACGCCCGGCGCCTACGCCAACGACGGCACGATCTGCGGCAATGGTGTTGCGGCCCCCGCGCCGCTGTGCCCGCCGATTCCGTCCGGTACGCTGACGAACGAGCTGATTCCGCTCGGGCTCGACATCAACGTCCGCGTGCACAACAACGCCGTGTACAACAACGCGAGCCTCGGCGACGCGCTGTTCTCCGCCACGCCCTCGGGCGCGGGCGGCGTCACGATCAGCGCCGGCTCGGACAACTACCGCGCCGACCACAACTGGATCGCCGGCAACCTGAGCAGCGGCGACGGCGGCGGCATGGCGCACAGCGGCCAGAGCTACAACGGCTCGATCGACCACAACTTCGTGCTCTACAACCAGAGCACGAATCCGACGCTGCCGACCAGCGGCGGCGGCATCGACGTGATCGGCTCGAACAACCCGCGCACGCTCAATGGCAACGAGTGCGGCAACACCAACGACCTCGACTGCCCGCCGGGCCTCGGCGACGGCACCGGCAAGGCGCTGGTGATCGACTCGAACCTGGTGCTCGGCAACAGCGCCGAGAGCGGCACCGGCGGTGGCGTGCGCCTGCAGCAGCTCAACGGCACGGAGCTCACGGCCCTGCCGCTGCGCCCGGATCGCTGGTATGACGTGACGATGACGAACAACATCATCGTCAACAACGTCGCGGGCTGGGACGGCGGCGGCGTGTCGCTGGAAGACGCGCTGCGGGCGACGATCGTCAACAACACGATCGCCTCGAACGACACGACGGCCTCGGCTGGGGTGCTGTTCAAGGCGCTGGGTGCGGCCAACGCGTCCTCGACGCCCCCGGGCTGCACGCCGACGACCGATCCGACCCTGCCGCAGAACCCGAACTGCCTGAGCCCGAATGCGGGTCACGTGCCGCAGCCGGCCGGCCTGGCGGTGCAGGTCAACAGCGTCAACCTCAGGGACGCTCTCGACGGGCGTGACCGTGGTCTGCCCGGCGGGCTATGGCTACACCGGCGGCAGCTTGGTGATTCTTGGCTCCCAGATCAACGGAAATTGCCGCGTGGTCTCGATGCCGGTGCTGACCAACGACCTGTTCTGGCAGAACCGCGCGTTCCACGTCGAGATCACCGGTTCGGGCACGGCGACCGGCCCGAGTCCGACATCGCAGCAGAACCTGGTGGCCATGATTCCGGTGCTGAACCAGACCTCGACCGGCTTCTGCGCGGCATCCGGCCTCGCGGCGGATCTCACGACCACGATTCCGACCATGTACTGGGACGTGGGCGTGAGGGACGACCTGACCCCGAATGGTGGCCAGGGCATCAGCTACAACGGCACGCCGGTCCAGCTCAGCCTGAGCAACTCGATCCTGACCCCGGGCGTGACCTACGGTGGCACGGCCGAACAGGTATCCGACCAGTCTCGCCGGTCGTGCGGCAGTTCTGCAACGGCTCGCGCGTGGCGCCGGAGAATGGCGGCCATGGCTACCTGTCCCCGCCCGGAAGGTCAGAGACCACGGGCCTGTCGACGCTGTTCGTGTTCAACGGCATCCAGCCGGCCGCGACGGTCGACGAGGGCAACAACTGGATCAACCTGACTTACGGTCCGTTGACACTGGCCTCGACCGCGAACACCGCGTTCGCAACGGCCGGGACCGCGATGCTGGCGGCGGCGCCGACCGGTCCGGTCAATGGCGCCTACTCGATCGGGTCTGGTTCGGCGGCGGTCAATGGTGGCACCAGCACGGCCACGCCCTCCGGTGTCGCTATTCCGGCCACGGACTTCTTCGGCAACTCGCGCACTGCGCCGGCCGACATCGGCGCGGTCGAGTTCCCGGCGCCGACGACGGCCCTGGGCGTCGTGAATCCGGGTTCGCTGTCCTTTGCCGGCACGATCGTGTCGACGACCAGCGCGGCGCAGACGCTGACGCTGTCCAACGTCGGCGGGGCGACGCTGACCGGCATCACGTTCACGGTGGCGACGACGTCGGCTTCCGGCACCGGCAGCTTCGCACGGGCCACGCCGACTTCCGGCACTCCCTGCGGCGCGGGCACGTTCAAGCTGGCGGCCGGGGCGAGCTGCACGATCGGCGTCACGTACACGGCGCCGGCGACCGCGGGCCAGCAGCGCAGTGCGGTAACGTGGCGATTGCCGCAAGCGTTCCGGTCGTCAACTCGCCTGTCTCGCTGACCGGCACTTCGGTGGCGCGCACCTACACGGCCAGCATCGGCCCGAGCCCGGTCGCGTTCGGCAACTGGGCGAATGGCACGACCAGCTCGACGCCAGGACGTGCACGTGCTCAACACGGGCAACTCGGCGCTGACGAACTTCACTTACGCGTTCGATGGTGCCGGGTTCACGCGTGTAACTACCGGAACGTTCACGATTCCGAACTGCCCGACGACGGCGGCCGGGACACTGGCGGCCGGTGCCTCGTGCACGATCCGCCTGCAGTTCGCGCCCAGCCACCGCCGATCGGAGCGATCTCGCGGACACTGACGGTCGGGGCCAACAGCGGCGGGGCGACCCCGAGCGGCGACCTTTACGCCCCGAACGTGACGCTGACGGGCACCGGCGTGGCGGCGCGAGCCGCAATGTCGGTCACGCCGAACCCGCTGTTGATCACATTGCCGACCGGCGCCCTCACTGGCACGAGCACGGTCACGCTGACCAATACGGCGGCCGTGGGCGGGTCCAACGTCGCGGTGACGGGCGTCGCGGTGACGGGTTCAGGCGGGCCGTTTGGGCTTGGGTGGTTCTTTAATTCGGTTGGTGGCGGCACCGACACTTGCACGGGCGCAACGCTGCCGCCGGGCGGATCGTGCACGGTCGGGGTGCGGTTCACGAACTTGTTGCCGCCGCGCGGCACGACCCGGACCGGGGCGATCACGTTCACGGACACGGGCGCAGGGAGTCCGCAGGCCGGAGTGCTGAATGGGTTCGCGACCCCGTGATCCGCTAGCGGGAGTGCGTTGACCATATTGCCGCCCGCGAGTGAACCTCGCGGGCGGCTTTTTTTGAGGGGCGCACCCTTGCTGCGGAACTCGGATATATTGGCTGAGGAACTATTTCGGGAAATGGGCTCCAAGCTCGTATGACAATGCCACGCATGGGAACGTCGGTGCGCCTGGTCCTGGCCTTGGCGCCGGTGGTGATCTGGAGCGCCGCACAGGCGGCCGAGGAGCCCGTCGTTGCGCCCGCCGGCGTGTCGACCGAGGCGGCGCCCGCAGCAGCGGCGAGCGTGGCGCCCTCCGCAACGGGCGCGAGTACCGCGGGCACGCATGCCGCGCCACACGGTCAGCACCCGGCGCACCGTACCCCGGAGCAGGTTCTCGATGAGCGCGTCGCTGCGCTCGGCAAGGCGCTCGGCCTGGACGCCGGCCAGAAGACCGAGGTGCGCAAGATACTCATGGTCCAGCGAGATCAGCTGCGGCAGGTCTGGAGCGATCCGGCGCGGACTTCGGCCGATCGCATCGGCGCGTCCCAGTCGATCAACGAGCGGACCGAGGACCGTATCCGCTCGATCCTGAACGAGACGCAGCGCGAGCAGTACATCGCATCGAAGCCCGCCGGCGCCGCGGCCGAGCATCCGGAGCACGGCCTCGACTACTGGATGGATCAGATGCAGGGCAAGCGCTGACGCGGCTCAGGCGAGTGCCACAATGACGACTGATTGCGTAAGGAATCCCGTATGAAGCAGTCGATCGTGCTCCTCGTGGGCGGGCTCCTGCTGGTTCATTTGCCGTGGGTGCGGAGCAGACCGAACCGCCCGCCCAGCAGGCTCCGGCGGCGGCGGCTCCGACGAGGGGGCTCCGCCCGAGGCGACGCAGCCCGCGATGACGCAGAAGGAGATCGATGCGGCCACCATGGAAGCGGCGAAGAAGGAGTTCGAGGCCGGCCAGCAGCAGGCAGCCGGCGGCGGTAGCGTCGACTACAAGCCGTGGTCGCCCCCGGCGCAGGCGCCGGCCACGTCGAAGACGGCGGCGCCTCATGCCGGTTCCCAGTTCCACCCGGTCAGCGTCCCCGGCAGCGCCAGCCAGACTTACGCGGCCCAGTGGGGCATTGATACGCTCAGGGTCGAGTACACCTCATCCGGCAACCTGCTGCGCTTTTCGTACCGGGTGATCGATACGAAGCTCGCGGCGCCGCTGGCCGACAAGAAGTTCACGCCATCGCTTTATAGCCCGAAACATCACGCCGTGCTTTCGGTACCGGTCATGGAAAAGGTGGGCCCGCTGCGGCAGGCCATGGGGCAGGAGGCCGGCAAGGATTACTGGATGGCCTTCTCCAACCGGGGCCAGATCGTCAAGCCCGGCGACCGGGTCAACGTCACGATAGGATCCTTCCATGCCGACGGTCTTCGTGTCGAATAGGCGCGCCGGACCGCTGCGCTGCGTGCGTGGGCGCTCGCTTTGGTGCTGCTGGCGGCGCAGTCCGCATTCGCGGCCACGTCGCCGTCGCCCGCAGGTGCGCAGGCGACGACGGTCGCCGAAATCGTCCAGCGAAACGCGACGGCCCGCGGCGGCGCCGAGGCCTGGAAGAAATTGCAGACGATGGTCTGGGCGGGCCATACCGAGAGCAGCAACGCACCGGACCGCAAGCTGCCGTTCCTGCTCGAACTCAAGCGGCCGGCGCGGATGCGCTTCGAGATCGCCAGCCCGTCGGGAAAGCTGGTGCGGATCTACGACGGCACGAACGGCTGGAAGGTGCACCCGGACAGCAACGGAATTCCGGATGTGAAGGACTATTCGGCGGACGAACTGGCCTTCGCCCGCAGCGCGCAGATCATCGACGGGCCACTGATGGATATCGCCGCCCGGGGTGCCGGTCTCAAGCTGCTCGGCACCGACACGCTCGGCGACCGCAAGGCCTTCGTGATCGAGGCGCGCCTTCCGGATGGCGATGTGAGCCGCGTCTGGGTCGACGCGGAGACGTTCCTGGAGCTGCGCCTCGATCGCGAGATCCAGGTGAGCGGGGGGCGCACGGCGATGTCGACCATCGTGTTCCGCAATTATCGGCCTTTCAAGGGCCTGCAGATTCCGATCATCGTCGAAACCGGTTCCGGGGCCGGCCGGCCGACCGACAAGCTGGTCATCGAAAAGGTCGCGCTCAATCCCGAGATCGACGACAAGACGTTCATGAAGCCGCAGGTCGGCACGCGCAGCCACGGCGGCATCATCGTAGACACGCGTGGCGTGGCCGCGGGGCAGGCGCCGCCGCAGGCGACCCAGCCCCAGCCCCAGCCCCAGCCGCAACCCCAGCCGCCGCCTCAGCCTCACTGAGCCGGCGGGGCCTTCGGCTCAATGTGGTGCGGCGGCTCGACGCGCACCAATTCGAGCTCATAGATGAGCAGTGATTCCGGCGGAACCGCAGGCGGTGGGCTCGTGCCGTAGGCCAGCTCCGGAGGGACGAACAGACGCCATCGTGCGCCAGGCCGCATCATCGACAGCGCCTCGCGCCAGCCCTTGATGATGCTGGTCATCCGCAGGGTTGCCGGTCGTCCGTGGGCATAGGAGCTGTCGAACTCGACGCCGTCGGCGAGCGCAGCGCGGTACTGCACGGTGACCTCGTCGCTGGGGCCGGGCGAGTGGCCTGCAGGGTCTCCCTCGGCGAGCACCCGGTACTGCAGTCCCGACGCCGTGGTCCGGACGCCCTCGGCCTTCGCGTTCTTCTCCAGGAATTCCCGGGCCTCGCGCTCGTTGCGGTCGGCGACTGCGTCGCGGCCGGTCTTGATGAACTGATTGGCCTGGCGGCGCTGTTCGTCGGTCGCGAGCTTGCCGGCGAGGCCCTCCTTGAGGCCGCGGATCAGGTCGTCCTGACGGGCGGTGTCGCCGAGCCCGTTCTGGTAGAGCTGCCGGCCTACCACCAGCCCGATGTCGTAGCTGGCAACCTCAGGCGGAGCCGGGGGCTCTGGGGCCTCCGTGGCTGTGTTTGCCGTGCCGCCCCCGGGGGCGGCTGCGACGCCGCCCGGGGAGGCGCCGGCGGTCTCCTGGCCGGCGAATGCCAGGCCGGCGATGGCAAGTCCGGCGAGCCACAGGTTTACCAGGTACCTTGAATCACTGGGCATTTGCATACTTCAGACCATCCTTCGTGCTCTGGTGTGACCAAAACAGTATATGGGCTCGTGGATCAAACCGCTGCGACCGCACCCGTTTCTTACTTATTGTGCGCGCGGCGCCTCGAATCGGGGCGCGTTCCAAAAATGTGATGTACGTCTCAGGAAGCCGGTCCTGAGGCCCCCGGAAGCCCTGAAAGCCGGGCCCAATGTGAATAGCCTTTCAGCATCTCCTGGAGCCAGGATTCTCAGTTAATGCCAATGAGGACGCGTGCTTTACTCGGTCCCAGCATCGCCCTCGCAGTGAGCACTTCGGCTTGGGCCGCCGGCGTCCCCGACTCCGGCACCTACGAGAAGAATTTTTAAGGAGCGAAAACAGTGACATTTAGCAGAGGCTGGCTGGCTACGGTAACGCTGGGCACCGCGTCGATGTGCTTGGGCATGAGCGCGGCCGCTGAAGCCACATCCCAGCCTGCGGCCAAGTCCGCGACTGTGCCGGTCGGCGTTCCCGCCGTTTCGCTGCCCGCGATGAGTGCGGCGCAGGTGGTCGACAGATACGTCGCAGCGCGCGGTGGCCTGGCGACCTGGCAGGCCGTGCAGACCATGTCCTGGAAGGGCAAGATGGGGGCCGGCGCCACGACCTATGCCGTGATCACCGAAAAGGGCAAGCTCGAGCAGAAGCAGCGCGAGGAAACCCTGTTGCCGTTCCGTTTCGAATTCAAGCGCGCCACTGAAGAGCCGGCTCGAAATCGAATTCAACGGCCAGACGGCGGTGCAGGTGTTCGACGGCACCAACGGCTGGAAGCTGCGTCCCTTCCTGGGCCGCAATGACTGGGAAGCATTTACGCCCGAAGAGCAGAAGCAGGCGGCTGCGGAGCCGGGCATCGACGGGCTGCTCATCGATTACGCCGCCAAGGGCGCAAAGGTCGAGTCGGCCGGCACCGAGATGGTCGAGGGCCACGCCGCCTACAAGCTGACCGTCACCCGCAAGGACGGCGAAGTCCGGCACGTGTGGGTCGATGGCCAGAGCTTCCTGGATCTCAAGATGGATGGCGAGCCGCGCAAGCTGGATGGGCACCCGCACGCTGTTGCTATTTATCTGCGCGACTTCCGGCGCGACCAGGGCCTGATGATTCCGCATGTGCTGGAAACAGCAGTGCAGGGGGTCCCGAAGACCGAAAAGATCACTATCGAGAGCGTTGCGGTGAACCCGCCGCTCGACGATTCGCGCTTCACCAAATCCAAGTAGCGAAGGGTACCCATGGCCGTAGCAGTTGATTCGCGCCTGTCCGCCACGCAGACTTCGCGGCGGCTGTCGGTGTTGCTCGTGGACGATCACACCATCCTGCGTGAGGGTTTGCGGGCGCTGCTCGAATTGCAGTCTGACCTGCAGGTGGTTGGCGCGGTGGGCACCTTCGAGGAAGCGGTCGAAAGCGCTACCCGGCTGCAGCCGGATGTCGTGCTGACGGATATCGGCCTGCCGGGCCGCTCCGGCCTGTTGCTGGTCCGGGAGTTGCGCCGGGTGTGCCCGGTAGCGCGAATCGTGCTGCTGACCGCGCATTGCAGCGAGGAATACATACGCGCCGGGCTCGATGCCTGCGCGGACGGTTACGTACTCAAGGACTGCGGCCATGAAGAGCTGGTCGCGGCCATACGCAGCGTGGCAGGCGGCCAGCACTTCCTGTGCAAATCCGTGGCTTCGCAGGTGCTGGCAACCTACGTTCACCGGGGCGAGCAGCGCGTCAAGCAGGACCCGCTGCAGGCCGTCACTTCGCGCGAGCGGCAGCTCTTGACGCGCATAGCCTCCGGGCATTCCAATAAGGCTATTGCGCGAGAACTGAAACTCAGCGTCAAGACCGTCGAGAAGCACCGCGCCAATCTGATGCGCAAACTGTCTCTCCACAACGCGGCCGACATTACGCGCTTTGCCATGCAGCACCACCTCATGGGCCAGGACAATGGCGCCTTGCTGGGCGCCACCGAACTGGCGGGCAGCCCAGCGTGATGTCACGGCGCCCGCTGCGATTGCGCCGGCGGGGTCTGCGCCGCCGCCCGTCGTGGCTCGGTGCGTTGGTGATCGCGATTTTCGGCCTACGGGCCCTGATTCCCACGGGCTACATGCTGGCCCCGATCGAGGGACACGCGCGCCTCGTGATCTGCCCAGCCGGGGTTCACGACCACGCCGCCGGCATGCACCATGCCGGGCACGCCTCAGCGGGCGCCGAGCACTGCCCCTTCGCGCTTGCCGGTGGCGCGGGACTGCTGGCCGCGCGCCTTTCGCCGACCGAACCCTATTACTCTATTCTGCAGCCGGCGCGCACGCCGGCTGGCGATTCCATTGCTGCGGCTCCGCCGCTTCGACACCACGCGCCGCGCGGCCCCCCGTCTTCCGCCTGAAAACTCTGCTTGCGATCGCAGCCTGCCAGTCCGTACCGGCTGGGCTGCCCCCAAAGTTTTCCGGAGGAGACGATCATGAACTTTCGATTCCTGGGTATTACTCTGGCCGCCGTGGCGTTTCCAGCGCTCGGCCTCGCCTGTGCGTGTGGCTGCGGCATCTTTGATGTTGGCACCAGCTCGATGTACGCGAATCATGCCGGCTTCATGGCATTTGTTGAATATGACTACCTGGACCAGAGCCACAACTGGAGCGGCACCTCGAGCGCGCCAGCGGCTGACAACGAGGACCAGGCGATACGCTCGAGCTTCTATACCGCCGGCGGGCAATACCAGTTCAACCGCTCGTGGGGCCTGACCGTCGAGGTACCGTACTGGCATCGCGAGCTGGTAAGTATCGACGAGGATACGGGCGATGCCGTGACCGCTGCTCATTCGGCTGTCGGTGACATCCGCATCAAAGGTGCTTACACCGGACTTTCTGCGGATATGTCGACCGGGTTGACCTTTGGAGTCAAGCTGGCCAACGGCGACAGCAGCTATCCTGGGTTTGATGCCGATACGCAGATCGGCAGCGGCAGCACCGATCTGCTGCTGGGCGGCTACCATCTCGGGCGCTTGAGCGACGACAATCGGTGGACGTACTTCCTGCAGGCGCAGTGGGACCAGCCGGTATGGCATCATGAAAATTACCGTCCAGGAGCCGAGGGCGTGATGGCGACCGGAGTGTATTTCGAGGGTTGGTCGACGCATGCCGACCTGAAATTCTCCCCGGTCGCCCAGCTGCGCGCGGTGGTTCGCCGGCCCGATAGCGGTGCCGGGAGTCAGCCTGACGACACCGGCTACACGCGAGTGCTGGTATCCCCCGGCTTCGAAGTCGCACGCGGCAACGCACGCGTCTACGTGGACGTTGCTCTGCCGCTGTACACGAACGCGCGCGGCAACCAGCTTTTTGCCAATGAGATGTGGAAGCTCAATGCCAGCTACTACCTCTAAAGGGCTGTGGCTGGGGGTTGCCGTCGTGACGGCCAGCCTGACGCTCTACGCGCGCGCCGGGCCGGCGCCGGCTGAAGGCAGTCCTGCGCCGGCGCTGGCAGGCCGCAGTTTCAGCGGTGACCCGTATGACTTGAGCGCCTGGCGCGGCAAGGTCGTGGTGCTCAATTTCTGGGCCAGCTGGTGCGGCCCGTGCCGCAGCGAAATGCCACTGCTGGATGCCCTGCAGCGCGATTATCGCGAGCGCGGCGTCGTGGTGCTGGGGCTCAGCGCGGACGACCGGCACGACCGCAAGGAAGCGCTGGCGGCGTCACAGGGCGTCGCGTACATGACGGGCATGCTCACCGACTGCTCGAGCAACGGCTTCGGCACACCGCAGGTGCTGCCGCTCACCTATATTATTGATCGGGCGGGCAAGCTAAGTGCGGTGCTGCGCGCCAATCGCGGAGCCCTGAGTGCCGGGCAGCTGCGAGCGGCAGTCGGGCACGCGCTGGACGACGCAGCCCCGACGGTCGCGAACTAAGGAGTGAAACCAACATCAGCAAGATGCCCTTCGTGATGTTGTTCCGTCGACCGGATGCGACCCGCTTCGAGATCCTGAAGGCGGGTCAGGACGCGGTGCGCATCTTTGACGGCCAGCAGGGGTGGAAACTGAAGCCAACCGGCACCGGGCCGCCCGAAGTCAAGGATTACAGCGACGAAGACATCAGTTATGCACGCGATGCAGCCGGCCTTGACGGGCCGCTGTTTGATCACCAGGCCAAGGGCGTGAGCATCATCCTCGAAGGGATGGATGCGGTGGAGGGCCACCCGGCCTATCGCCTGGGCCTGAAGATCGCCATCAATCCAACGCTCCCGGACAGCCAATTCGCGAAGCCGAAGGTGCCGGCCCGGCGCCGCAGTGGTGTCGTCATCGACACCACCACCACCCCGCACTGATCCAAG
The DNA here is from genome assembly GCA_963778855.1 of uncultured Gammaproteobacteria bacterium. GTDB lineage: Bacteria > Pseudomonadota > Gammaproteobacteria > Steroidobacterales > Steroidobacteraceae > FEN-1191. The sequence goes on from CAVZWC010000001.1 coordinate 24,045, forward strand.
CCAGTCCGCGGCGAAGCCCGGCACGCTCGTCACGTTGGGGGTGGCGGAGCCAGGCAATTTGTCATCAAAATGTCACTAGACATAATGTGCGAGCAGCGGGTATCCTACGATGGAACGCCATTGGCAGGTTGCCAGTGGTCGTAAGCGCATCGGCCGCAAAAGCGTTCGGGTGCGGCATCAAATCAAAAATGGGGCGGAGAAGCCAATGAGACTAAGACACCTACTTATCGGGTTGGTGACCGGCAGCGTATTTGCGCTGAGCGCCGCAACCCCGACACTCGCACAGTCCACGGGCAAGAAGCCCAACATCATCGTCATCATGGGCGATGACATCGGCATCTGGAACATCGGCGCCTACCATCGCGGCATGATGGCCGGTCGCACGCCGAACCTGGACAAGATCGCCAAGGAAGGCATGCTGTTCACCGACTACTACGCCGAGGCCAGCTGCACGGCGGGTCGCGCCAACTTCATCACCGGCGAGCTGCCGATCCGCACCGGCATGACCACGGTCGGCCAGGCCGGGGCGCCGACGGGCCTGCCCGCCGAGGCGGTGACGACGGCCACGGTCCTGAAGTCGATGGGCTATGCCACCGGCCAGTTCGGCAAGAATCACCTGGGCGACAAGAATGAGTTCCTGCCCACGGTGCACGGTTTCGACGAGTTCTTCGGCTATCTATACCACCTGGATGCGATGGAAGACCCAGCGCACCCCAACTATCCGCAGAACCTGCTGAATGTCGTCGGCCCGCGCAACATGGTGCACAGCTGGGCCACCGACAAGGATGACCCGACCGACATGCCGCGCTGGGGCAAGGTCGGCAAGCAGCGCATCGAAGACGCCGGCCCGCTGTATCCGAAGCGGATGGAGACGGTGGACGACGAGATCCGCGACCTGGCCATCAAGTTCATGGACAAGGCCAAGGCGGACGGCAAGCCGTTCTTCGTCTGGCTGAATCCGACGCGCATGCACATCGTCACGCATCTGTCGCCGAAGTATGAGGCGCTGCGCAACTCCGAGAACGGTTGGTCGGAAGAAGAAGCCGGCATGGCGCAGCTGGACGACGACGTTGGCATCGTCTTGAAAAAGTTGAAGGACATGGGGGAGGAAGACAACACGATCGTCGTCTTTACCACCGATAACGGCACCGAAGTCTTCACCTGGCCCGATGGCGGCACCACTCCGTTCGCACAGAGCAAGGGCACGATCATGGAAGGCGGCTTCCGTGCGCCGGCGATCCTGCGCTGGCCGGGACATGTGCCGGCGGATTCGGTGCAGAACGGCATCTTCTCCGGCATGGACTGGCTGCCGACCTTCGTGGCCGCGGCCGGCAATCCGAACATCACCGACGAATTGCTGAAGGGCAAGGAAATCGGCGGCCGGGTCTACAAGAACCACCTGGACGGCTACAACCAGATGGCCGCCATCACGGGCAAGGGACCATCCGCGCGTCATGAGATCTTCTACCTCGGTGAAAGTTCCGTTGGCGCGGTGCGCATCGACGATTACAAGTTCCGTTTCATCGACCAGCCCCGGGGCTGGCTGGGTGAAAAGACCCACGTCGACGTGCCCTACATCACCAACCTGCGCCTCGATCCCTTCGAACGCCAGGGCTGGCCGAACGATGGCACGAAGGAAGGCGCGCAGCAGTACTTCGACTGGTTCAAGTATCAGTTCTGGCGCTTCGTATTCGTCCAGCAGGTGATGGGCAAGGAACTCCAGAGCTTCCTTGACTACCCGCCGATGCAGCGTGGCGCGAGCTTTAACCTCGACGCGGTGAAGGCCGAAATGCAGAAGAAGATGGCCGAAGCTGAGGCAGCGTCAAAGGGCCCCAGTAACTGACGACCGGTCCTGACCTAAGGACCCCAACGGCGGGCGGCTCAAGTTGAGCCGCCCGCTTTTTTTGGGGGGGACAGCTGGGCCGCGAGCTACTTCACCGGCACCATCAGGTGCTGATAGGGCGTCCGGCCCACATCATGGACCGGTGCATCGAGGACGGGCGGGCTATAATGACTGGCAACCATGTGCCTGATTCTCGTTGCCTGGCGTGCGCATCCCCGTTATCCCTGCGTGGTGGCCGCCAACCGCGACGAGTACTTCGGGCGCCCGACGGCGGAGGCGGACTGGTGGTCCGAACCCGCCGGGATCCTCGCCGGCCGCGATCTTATGGCGGGCGGCACCTGGCTCGGCGTGAGCCGCAACGGGCGCTTCGCGGCACTGACGAATTTCCGCGATCCGGAGGCGATGTCCCGTGATGCGCCCAGCCGCGGCGCGCTGGTCACGGCCTTCCTCGAGCACTCCTGGACTACCGATGCGGGCCTGGGCGAACTGGCTCGTCGCGGCGAACGCTGTAATCCTTTCAATGTGTTATGCAGTGATGGTAAGACTTTGGGTATTTATGAGAGCACGACCGGCGAGGCGCGCCTCCTCGAGCCCGGCGTCTACGCACTGTCCAACCACCTGCTGGATACGCCCTGGCCCAAGGTGACGCAGGCGAAGTCCCGCCTGGCCGAGGCCCTCGAGGAACTGCCGCAGTCGGCCGCGATGCTCGACCTGCTGCGCGACTCGGAACCCGCGGTCGACGAGGATCTGCCGCGCACCGGCGTGAGCCAGGCACTGGAACGGATGCTCTCCAGCGCCTTCGTGCACGGGGAGGAATACGGCACGCGCTGCTCCACGATCGTGACCACCGACTCCTCCGGCAAGATCGATTTCTCAGAATGGACCTGGGACCCGTCCGGAGAGCCGGCGGGCATGACGCGTTACCAGTTCCAGCCGGCCTAGGTTCTTTACCAGTTGCGGGCGCGGCACGGTTGGGTAATCCTCAAGGGCCTGGAGCGGCGCGTGTACAGCCCTTAGGAGCTTCAATCCGGTGGCAGGAGTGCGTTACGGATTTGTGATCATCGTGGCGGGCGTGCTTGCTGCCTGCGCGACGACCGGGGCTGCGACGCGCTCGGCCGTGGCACAGCAGAATACCGCCATCGTGCTCGCCTTCCTCGATACGGTCTACAACAAGCACGAGGTGGCACAGGCCTTCCGGCTGTACGTCGCGCCTCACTACCAGCAGCATCGCCGCGGCGCGCCCGAGGGCAACGAGGCGGCGATCCAGGCGCTGACGCGCATGACGCATGAGCTTTATCCCGGAATCAGGCAGGAAGTGAAACGCACCGTGGCGCAGGGCGATCTGGTCGCCGTGCACTCCCGCTATACCAGGAACCAGACGGATCGTGACAGTGGTGGCGGACAGGCGGCCGTGGATATCTTCCGGGTCGAGCACAACCGCATCGTGGAACACTGGGACGTGATCGAGGACGCCGCGGGGTCCGCCAACGACAATGAGGTTTTCTAGCTAGTCGCCGATAAAGATCGTCGCCGGGTGCTCCAGCAGGTCCTTGAGCGTCTGGATCAGACCGGCGGCGTCGGCGCCGTCCACGAAGCGGTGATCGAAGGACGAGGACAGGTTCATCATCCGCCGCACCTGGATGCCGCCCGCGACCACCATGGGCCGCTCGGCAGCGCGGTTCACGCCGATGATGGCCACTTCCGGCATGTTGATGATCGGCGTGCTGGCGATGCCGCCGAGCTTGCCCAGGCTGGTGACGGTGATGGTCGAGCCGCTGAGTTCCTCGCGGCGCGCGCTGCGGTCGCGCGCCGCGGCGGTGACGCGGGCGATTTCCGCGGCCAGTGCGCGCAGTTTCAGCTGCTGCGCATTACGCACCACCGGCACCTTGAGTCCCTCGCCGGTCTGCGTGGCGATGCCGACGTGCACGGCGCCGTGCCGGAGCACCATTTCACGCGTGGCGTCGTAGTGCGCGTTGCACTGCGGGTAGCGCTGCAGTGCGCGCACCAGCGCGGCGATGATGAAGGGCAGGTAGCTGAGCGGCGCGGTGCCGCGCGGCGCGCTGCCGTTCAGGTGTTCGCGCATCGCGTGCAGCGCCGAGATGTCGACTTCCTCGACGTAGGAAAAATGCGGAATGCTGCGCGCCGCCTCGCTCATGCGCTGCGCGATCACGCGGCGAATGCCGATGATGGGGATCTCCTGCACGGCCCCGGCGTCGCCGCCTCCCGCGGCTGCCGGCGCGGGCGCGGGCGACTGTGCGGCCGGCCGTGCTGCCGGGCGTGCGGCCGAAGGGGGTGGGGCGGGTTGCGCGCCTGGGCCCGCAGCCAGCGCTGACTGCAGATCCCCGGGCGTGATGCGCCCGCCGCTGCCGCTGCCGGCGATCCCGGCGAGGCTCACGCCGGCCTCCTGGGCGCGGCGGCGCGTGGCGGGCGAAGCGCGCACCGGTGCTGACTGCCCGGGCGTTGCCGTCGCGGCCGGCGCGATCGCCGCAGTTGCCGCAGTTGCCGCGGTCGTCGCTGCGCCGCTCGCTGATGCCGGGGATCTGGCCGCCCCGGTGTCGGCCGTATCGAAAGTGGCCAGTTCGGATCCGACGGCGATCACATCGCCGGGCTTGCCGGTGATACTGAGCACGCGGCCGCTGACGGGAGCGGGAATTTCCACCACCGCCTTGTCGGTCGACATCTCCACCAGCGGCTGGTCGTCCTTGATCACATCGCCCGGCTTGACGTGCCAGGCGACGATCTCGGCCGAAACCGTGCCCTCACCCAGGTCCGGAAGCTTGAACACATGGCGGCTCATCGGGTCTCCATCACGGCTTTGAGCGCCAGCGACACGCGCGTCTGGCCGGGAAAATACTCCCACTCGAAGGCGTGCGGGTAGGGCGTGTCCCAGCCGGCGACGCGCTGGATCGGCGCCTCGAGGTTCCAGAAACAGTGCTCCATGACGGTCGCGGCCAGTTCGGCGCCGAAGCCGGCGAAGCGCGTGGCCTCGTGGGCGATCACGCAGCGCCCGGTGCGGCACACGGAATTGCACAGCGTGTCGACATCCAGCGGCACGATGCTGCGCACGTCGATGACCTCGGCGTCCAGCCCCAGATTTTGCGCCGCCGCCAGTGCGACGTGCACCATCGTGCCGTAGGCGATGATCGTCAGCTGGTTGCCGGGGCGCACGATCTCGGCGCGGCCCAGCGGCACGGTGTAATGGTCGGTCGGCACCTCGCCCTTGGGATGAGTGTTCCAGGGCACCGCGGGCTTGTTGGGATCGCCGTCGAAGGGTCCGTTGTACAGGCGCTTGGGCTCGAACAGGATCACCGGGTCGTCGTCCTCGATGGCGCTGATCAGCAGGCCCTTGGCGTCGTAGGGGTTCGAGGGCATGGCGATCTTCAGGCCGCAGACATGTGCGAACAGCACCTCGGGGCTCTGCGAGTGCGTCTGGCCGCCGCGGATGCCGCCGCCGCAGGGCATGCGCACCGTCACCGGCGCGTGGAAGTCGCCGGCGCTGCGATAGCGCAGGCGCGCCAGTTCGCTGACGATCTGGTCGTAGGCCGGGTAGACGTAGTCGGCAAACTGCACCTCGGCGACCGGGCGCAGGCCGTTGACGCCCATGCCGAGCGCCGCGCCGATGATGCCGCCCTCGGCGATCGGCGTATCGAGCACGCGGTGCTCGCCGTACTTGCGCTGCAGGCCGTCGGTGCAGCGGAACACGCCGCCGAAGAAGCCGACGTCCTGGCCGAGCACGACGACGTTGGGATCGCGCCCCATGGCGACATCCATGGCGGAGTTCAGCGCCTGGATCATGTTCATCTGTGCCACGTGCGTATCCTGATGGTCCGTCAGCCTGGTGGCGATGCCGCGAGTTCGGCGCGCAGCAACTCACGCTGCCGCCGCAGGTGCTCGGGCAGTTCCTTGAAGACGTCCTCGAACATCAGGTCGCGATCGAGCCGCGGCCCGTCGTTGATCGTGCCGTAGGTCAGCGCTTGCTGCCAGTCGGCGCTGACCTGCGCGTCGAGCTCCTCCCGGAGCGCGGCGTGGCGCAACTCGGACCACTCGCCCTGCGTGATGAGGTGCTGCTTGAGGCGCTCGATCGGATCGCCGAGCGGCCAGTGCTCGGGTTCATCGCGCGGCCGGTAGCGCGACGGGTCGTCGCTGGTGGAATGGGCGCCGGCGCGGTAGGTCACCAGCTCGATCAGCGTGCCGCCGCCGCCGGTGCGGGCGCGATCGGCCGCCCAGCGCGTGGCGGCGTAGACCGCGAGGAAATCGTTGCCGTCGACGCGCAGTCCCGGCAGGCCGTAGGCCGGGACCGCGCGCCGCGAATGAATTCTGCTCGCCGCCCGCCGTGCCCTGGAAGGTGGAAATCGCCCACTGGTTGTTGACGACGTTGAGGATCACGGGCGCGCGGTACACCGACGCGAACAGCAGCGCGTAGTGGAAGTCGGCCTCGGCCGAGCTGCCTTCGCCGGTCCAGGTGGCGGCGATGTGGTCCTCGCCCTTGATCGCCGCGGCCATGGCCCAGCCCACCGCCTGGGGAAGTTGCGTCGCCAGGTTGCCGGAAATCGAGAACAGTTTGGCCGGCGCCGAGTGATACATGACCGGCAGCTGGCGACCCTTGCACATGTCGTGCGTGTTGGAGAGCAGCTGGCACATCAGGTCCACCAGCGGGCGGCCGCGCACCACCTGCAGTCCCTGGTTGCGGTAGGCCGGGAACAGCATGTCGCCCGGTTGCAGCGCCATCCCGGCCGCGACCGACACGGCCTCTTCACCGGTGGATTTCATATAGAAGGAGAGCTTGCCCTGGCGTTGCGTGCGCACCATGCGATCGTCGAACAGCCGCGTCAGCAGCATGTGGCGCAGCCCCACCTGCAGCTCCTGCGGTTCGAGGTGCGGGTGCCAGGGACCGACGGCGTGATGTGAATCGTCGAGGACGCGGATCAGGCCGCGGCGAGGGCGCCGGTTTCACGCCAGGAGACGGAGGGCTCTGGCCGCGGGATCGCGCCGGCCGGCGACAGGGCCAGGTAGCCGAAATCCGGCGGTTGACCGGGACGGGCGGGCGGAGCCGGAACGTGCAGACGGGATCTGGTGGGCATCGGTGCATTCTAACTGTTCAAGGCCCGGTGCGTGACCCCCACGGGGGCTGCGAACCCCGGCTGCGGGTCAACGGTGATAGGCTTGCCGGATCCACGATCGACGGAGAGCCACGTGAGCGGCAACGACGAGTTTCGACATGCGCTGCAGCTGAGTCCCCTGCGCAACAGCAGCACGGCGACCACCACCGCCGACCTGGTGGCCGAGCAGCTGCTGCACTTCGGCATCGACCCGGGCTCGGCCGGCGGCGAGGCGCTGGCCCGGCTGGTCAGGCAGCTGGGCGCGGCCAACTGCGCCGCGCATGAACTGTGGGAACTGACGACCCAGACGCTCGGCGGGCTCGACCGGGCCGATCGCATCGCCTGGTTCAACGCCAAGCGCTTTGCCTGCTTCCAGCTCGCCAAGGTGCTCGACACGCTGCAGAACCCGCTGCGCGCCACCTACCAGAGCCTGCTGGACGAGATGAGCACGGCCAGCGTCAAGGGGCCGAATCCGCTGTTCGACAACGTGACGGCGCTGTTCAGCGCCACGCCGGTGATCACGCGCACCGCGACGTATGTGTACGCCTGCACCGAGTGGATCGAGGACGCCTTCAAGGGCCGCGAGCTGCTGCACCAGATCTACTCGCGGCTGCTCAATCCCACCTCGATCTGCCTCGCCAACCACATCGTGCACCTCGAGGCGGGTCCCGAGGCGGCGAATTATTTCGCCTGGAACTTCAATTCCGGCATGGCGGCGATCGACACCACGCTCGCGCACCTGCTCGGCGCGCGCGACATCGTGCTCAGTTCACGCAACGTCTACGGCGGCACCTACCAGCTGCTGCACGACTGGTACGGCAAGAAGGCCAACCTCGACGTGGCCGTGGAATGGTTCGACGGCGAGGGCGTCGCGGACTTTGCCGCGCAGCTCGAGGCGGTCACGGCGCGGCACGCCGACCGACTGGCCGCCGGCCGCCATATCTTCGTGTACCTGGAATCGCCCTGCAATCCGCACGGCTACGTGCTCGACGTGCCGGGCATCTGCCGCCTGGCGCACGAGCGCGGCCTGACGGTGATCTGCGATGCGACCATCGGCACGCCGTTCCTGCAGCCGACGCTGCGACGTCCCGACCCGGTCGAGCGGCCGGACTTCGTGATTCACTCGTACACCAAGGACCTGTGTGGCTCGGGCAACACCACCGCCGGCGTGGTCATCGCCCGCACCGAGCGCATGTTCCTGCCCAAGGGCGCGACCGTGCAGGCCCGCGGCCACGACGGCCGGACGCAGGAGTGCCGCTGGGACGAGACCATGTTCTGGAACGTGTACTACGTGAAGGGCGCGTTCCTCGATTCGGACAAGGCCTTCGAGGTGCTGAGCGGCATGCGCACGGCGGAGCTGCGCATGCTCACCAAGTGCATCAACACCACCGTGCTGGCCCGCGCGCTGGCGCTGCATCCGCTCATCAACGCCCACTGCGCCGCCGTGCCTGGCAACGACAATGCCGCGTTGACCGCGCGCTACATGACGCTGGGGCTGCCCGCGCCGCTGTTCACGATCGATTTCGAGGGCCATGCTGCGGGCGGTACGCCAGCGCAGGCCACGGGAGTTTCGCGCGCGCTCATGAAGCGCTTCTTCGACAACCTCGAGCCGGCGTTCGGCCTGCAGGTGAGCCTCGGGCAGGTCAATACCCAGGTGCTGTGCCCCGCGCTCACCAGTCATTCGGAGATGTCCGACGCCGCGCTGCATCAGGCCGGCATCTCGCCGACCACCATACGCATCAGCGTCGGCGACGAGGATCCGCGCTTCCTGCTGGAGCACATGCGGCGCGCCGCCGGCGTGGCGGCCCGTTCGATCCACCCGGCATTCGCCGAGGGGTTTCCCGACGCCGCGACGGTCGCGAAGCTGTACCGCGAGGTCTACGTCGACGTGCACACGCGCTGGGTGGATCATCGCATCAACGGCGGAAAGCGTCCGGCCTGAGGAAGCTTCATGCACGCCTGCGTGCTCGAGCGCGTCCGTGCGCCGCTGCGGCTGGTGGAACGGCCGGCGCTGGCGGCCGCTCCCGGCCAGCTGCGCCTCGCGGTCACGGCCTGCGCGGTCTGTCGCACTGACCTGCACGTGGTGGACGGCGAGCTGCCGGCCGTGCCGCTGCCGGTGATACCAGGCCATGAAATCGTGGGCCGGGTCCTCGAGGTGGGCGCGGGCGTGACGGGATGGCGCACCGGCGAGCGGGTCGGCGTGCCGTGGCTGGGCTGGGCCTGCGGGCAATGTGCCGCCTGCGAGCGCGGTGAGGAAAACCTGTGCCCGACGGCGCGCTACACCGGCTACCAGCTCGATGGCGGCTTTGCCAGCGAGGCGCTCGTGGACGCCCGCTTCGCGCTGCGCATGCCCGAAGCGCTACGGCGATCGCGAGGCGGCACCGCTCCTGTGCGCCGGTCTGATCGGCTGGCGCGCGCTCGCGGCGGCGGGGACGGCGGCGCGTCTCGGCCTGTACGGGTTCGGAGCGGCGGCGCACATCGTGGCGCAGGTGGCGCGTGCACGCGGGCAGGAAATCTACGCCTTCGTACGTCCGGGCGATTCGGCGGCGATGGAATTCGCGCGCTCACTGGGTGCGCGCTGGGCCGGGGATTCCGACCAGTCGCCACCGCAGCTCCTCGATGCCGCCATCCTGTTCGCGCCGGTCGGCGCGCTCGTGCCGCGGGCGCTGCGCGCGGTGCGTCCCGGCGGCACGGTCGTGTGCGCCGGGATCCACATGAGCGATATCCCGGCCTTTCCGTACAGCATCCTGTGGGGCGAGCGCACGTTGCGCTCGGTGGCCAACCTGACGCGGCGGGATGCGCGCGAGTTCTTCGAGTTTGCGCGGTGCATCCGATCACGACGACCACGGTCGCGTACCCGCTGGCGGCCGTCAATGATGCACTCGCGGCGCTGCGCGCCGGCCGCTTGCAGGGAGCTGCGGTGCTGGAGCCCTGAGTGCGCGGCGGAGTCAGCGCGCCGCTACGGGTCTTTCCGCCCGCTCCTGGCAGCGCACGCAGCGTTCGGCGCTGGGCTGGGCCAGCAGGCGCTTGCGACCGATCTCACGACCACAGTCGCCGCAGCGGCCGTAGCTGCTGTCGTGAATGCGGTGCAGTGCGGCCTGCACAGCCGCCATCTCGAGATGCAGCTGGTGAAGCGCCATGCCGGAGAGATTTGCGAGTTGCCCGGCGAAGGCCTCGTCCTTGAGATCGTGCACTTCGGCCGGCGCGGCCTCCTTGGAGCTGCGATTCCCGGCCTCGCCATGGTCCCGCTGCGCGGCGCGCAGCGTGACCAGCCGCTGCGACAGCAGCGCCGCGCATTCCCTGATTTCCTGGGCGGTGAGCCCGCCCGGCTGGCCGTGCGCGTTCATGGGCGCTCAGGCCATCGGCACGCTGGTCATCAGGTACACACCGCGCCGCGCCCGTGGCAGCCGGGCCGAAAAATTTGCGGGCTTGACGATCAGCACGTCGCAATGCAGGTCATCGAGCAGGCGCTCGGCGCTGTTGCCAATGAACAGCCGCTTCAGGCCGCGCCGGCTCATCATGCCCATGACTACAGCACCGGCGCGCAGGCGCCGGGCGGTGGCGGGCAGCAGCGCATCCGGATCGCCCACCAGCAGGTGCGTGTTCCTGGGCTTGATGGTTGCGTTGCGGGCGAGGCCGGTGAGCGCCACCTTCTGCTGCGATCCCGGGCTGGCCCACGGCGTCAGCACCTGCACGGCATGGAGTGGCGTGCGCAGGGCGCCGGCCAGCGCCGCGGCATTGCGCAGAATGTGCTGCTCGAGCGCGGTGGCGCCGCGGCGGGCGTGCTGCGGGTCGATCGCCGCCAGCACCGCGGCACCGGCGCGATAGCGCGAATTCTTGATGAGCAGCACCGGCATCGGGCTGGCGCGCAGCAACTCCCAGTCCGTGTAGCCGAGCAGGGTCGGCAGGCGATGGTGTCCGCGCTTGTGCACGACGATCAGGTCGGCCTTCACGGCGCTGGCGCGGCGGATCACGGCCTCGTACGGCGGGAAGTCCCATACCGCTGACACGGCAACCCTTAGACCCTGCTTGCGCAGCGGCTCGGCCAGGATTTCGAGGCGCCGCAATGCGCTGTCGCGCGCCAATCTGGTCAGCTTGTCCACGGACTGCCCGGTGCCCGCCACGACGTCGAGGTAGACCGGCGTGGCCAGGTCATGGAACAGCTCCAGCCGGGCGCCGCAGCCGGCAGCGATCCTGGCCGCCCTTTCTATGGCAATGTTGCGGCGCGCACGCAGCTCGCGCACGCCGACGAGTATCACGCGAAACCTGGGCACATCGAACTCCGGTGGCCGCCGCGGGTTTGCCCGCGCCGTTAGCATCCCTCCGGGGGAGGCCGGCGTCATCCGTAGAAACGCGTAGTCCAGGGACGCAGGCGGTAGCCGACGTTGGCGACGGTCTCGAGCCAGTGTGGCGTGTCGGGCGGCAGCTCGAGCTTCTGGCGCAGCCGGTGTACCAGCTGCTTGAGCAATTGCCGGTCGCCACCGGCGCGCCGGCCCCAGACGTGCTTCAGGAGCCGTTCCGCGCTGACTGCCTGCCCGGCGTTGGCCATCAGCAGCTGCAGCAGGCGCGACTCGAGGGGTGTGAGCCGATGCACCTTGTCAGCGACGTGCAGCTCCAGTGCACCGGGGTCGAGTCGCAGCGCGCCGGCCTCGAAACGCGGCGGCGCGTCGCTCCCGGTACGGCGCAGCAGGGCCCTGATGCGCGCAATCAACGTTCGCGGACTGTAGGGTTTGGTGAGGTAATCGTCGGCGCCCAGTTCCAGCGCGCGCACCAGATCGGCCTCTTCGCTGCGTACCGTCAGCATCAGGATCGGCAGGGTTGATTCGCTGCGCAGGGCCCGGCACAGCTCGAAGCCGGAACCACCCGGCAGATTGATGTCGAGCACGGCCAGGTCCGGCTGTGCGCGGCGGAACAGGTGCAGTCCGGCATCGAATGATGCGGCCTGGACCACCAGCATCCCGGCCTGCTGCAGCGCAAAGCTCGTCACGCTCAGCAGGTCGGGGTCGTCGTCAACGAGCAGTATCTTCACGGCCGCTCTCCAGCGGCAACGTTACCACGAACCGCGTGCGTCCTTGCGCGGTGCGCTCTGCTCGCACGGAGCCATCGTGCCGCTCGATGATCGAGCGCACGATCCACAGCCCCAGCCCCAGCCCTGGTGCGTCAGGCTCGGCATGATCGCCACGGCGGAAGCGCTCGAACAGCAGCTGCGCGTCGCCGGCTGGCAGGCCCGGCCCCTCATCCTCCACCCAGATTTCGGCCGCTGTTTCGCGCAGCCGTGCGCCAACGCGGATGGTCGAGGCGGGTGGCGCGTACTTGGCGGCATTCGCCAGCAGGTTGACGAATACCTGCTGCAGGCGTTGGGCGTCGCCGGGGACCGAGCCCATCTGCAGCGCGCTGAAATCGACATCGACACGCAGGTTGCCCTGCAGCAGCAGGGGTTGCAGCAGCTCCGTGGCTTCATGCACGATGGTCTCGAGATCCACCTGCTGGTGCCGTATGGTGAGCTGGCCCGACTCGATCCGCACGCTCTCGAGCAGGTTGTCGATCAGGCGCATCAGGCGCAGCACGCCGCGCTCGACATGGCTCAGCAGCTCGCTCTGCTGCTCCGCCGACAGCTTGCCGAGGCCGGCGCGCAGCATTTCGATGGAGGCGAGCTGTGCGGCCAGCGGCGTGCGAAATTCGTGCGAAATGTTGCCGAGCACGCTGTCACGGGCGCGGCGTGCGGCCTCGAGCTCGGTTTCATCGCGCAGCAGCTGTACCTGCCGCCCGTCGGCCGCGCCCGAACTGACCACGATGGCCGATCGCACCGAGCCGTCGGCCAGCCGCAGCTGCTCGGCGCTCCGGGCCGCACCCTGCTGCCGTGCTGCGATGATCGGGCAATCACGCTCGCACGGCCGCTCGGCCGCCGGCAGGTGCGGGTGCAGCACGTCGCCGCAGAATCGCCCGATCACGTCCGCACCGGCGCCGGGCGCACTGCGGACGAACTGCGGGTTGGCGTAGACGATGCGGCGCTCGGCGTCGGTGACGAATACGCCCTCCACCACGCCGCTCAGCACCGCGTGCGCCTCCGCCTCCTGGCGGCGCAGCGAGCTGGTCAGCTCGATCAGGTTGTGGCGCATGTCGTCCATGGCGCGCGCCAGGGCGTCGAGCTCGCGCGGCACGACGGTGGGCATCGCCGGACTGAAATCCCCGAGTCCGATGCGGCGCGCCATCTCGGCCAGCCGCACGACCGGCGCCGCCAGCCACAGGCCATAGAGGATGCCGACGAACCCGAGCAGCACGGCAACCGTCGCGCTGAAGATTATTACCTCATTGCGATAGCTGGCGGCGGAGCGGTCAAATTCGGCCGCGGAGAGCTGGGCATCGAGCAGCGCCACGGGCTCGCCCGCGGCGTTGACCAGCACGGCACTGGCGGCGTAGCGATTCAGGGCAGGGATGCGGGCGACGGCATGATCGCCGTTACTGAGGGCGGCACTGTGCAGCGGTGTCAGCGGGTCGCTGTCCGGTGCCCGATAGGACCGGATGTTCTGCAGGCTGATGACCGCGGCGCTCTGTCGTCCCGCCTCCCGAAGTTGTTCCCCCGCGAGCTCCTGCACGGTCACGACCTCGTAGGCCGGGTGTCCGGTGACGGTGACCGCGGCACCGAGCAGCGGTGGGCCGAAATCGCGCGGTGCGAGCAGGAAGCGCTCACCCTGTTCGGCACGTGCCGCGGCGATTTCAGGCCAGTTGCCGGCCGCGCCATAGGCGGCGACGATGCCCTGGGCGCGGGTGACGACGCAGGCGGTCGCACGCATTTCGCGGCAGTAATTTTCGAGGTAGAGGGCCAGGCTGGGTCCCGCGGGATCATCGAGCAGTCGGAATAGCGTCGGACGGTCGGCCAGGGTGCGCGCCGCGACCAGGTTGCTCTCGGCCAGGCGGTGGAAGAATTCGCGCGCCGAGCTCGCTGCCAGGGCACTGCGCGCCAGCGCCTGGCGTTCGGCAAACCGCCCGACCGCGACGGTGGACGCCAGGGCCATCAGGGCGAGGGCCACCAGCACGATGAGCAGGTTGCCCGCGCTCAGCCAGGTGGCGAGCAGGTATTTGCGCGGCGCAGTGGGCGACGGTCTCACTTGGCAGCCGCCTGCGCCGGGCGCCCGGCAGGATCTCCCGCGGGCCGGACGCGGAGTTCGGGATGGCGGCTTTCGAGCAGCGCCTTGAGGCCGAGCGTGACCAGCGCCAGCATGGCCAGGAGCGAGGCGGTCGCGAATGCGCCCACGAAGTTGTATTCGTTGTAGAGGATCTCCACGTGCAGCGGCAGCGTGTTGGTCTCGCCGCGGATGTGTCCGGAGACCACCGACACGGCGCCAAACTCTCCCATCGCGCGCGCGTTGCACAACAGGATGCCATACAGCATGCCCCAGCGCACATTGGGCAGGGTGACCACGCGGAATATGCGCCAGCCGCCGGCCCCGAGCGACAGCGCCGCTTCCTCGTCGTCGCGGCCCTGCGCCTGCATCAGCGGAATGAGCTCGCGGGCGATGAACGGAAAGGTGATGAAGGTGGTGGCCAGCACCATGCCGGGGAGGGCGAAGATCACCTTGAAGTCGTGGTCGCTGAGCCAGCCGCCGAACCAGCCGCGCGCGCCGAACACCAGCACGAATATCAGGCCGGCGATGACCGGGGATACGGCGAACGGCAGGTCGATGAGCGTCAGCAGCAGGCCCTTGCCGCGAAATTCATACTTGGTGATCGCCCAGGCGGCCGCGGTTCCGAATACGGTGTTGAGCGGTACGGCGACGGCCGCGACCGTCACGGTCATGCGCATGGCCGCAAGCGCGTCGCCCTCGGTGAGCGCCTGCAGGTACGGGCCGATGCCTTTGGCGAATGCCTGCACAAACACGGTGACCAGCGGCAGCAGCAGGAATATACCCAGATACACGACCGCCAGGCTCACCAGCAGGAACCGGCCCACCAGGCGGCCGGTTCCGGAGCTTCCCGGGAATGCGTCGCGCCGCTTCATCGCCGGGCCTGGTAGCGGCGCTGCAGGGCGAGCTGCGCGGCGTTGATGACGAACATGATGGCGAAGGACAGCAGCAGCATGGCCACCGCGACCACGGCTGCCTCGGCGTACTGGAACTGCTCGAGCTTCGTCATGATCACCAGCGGCACGATCTCCGAGACCAGCGGGATGTTGCCGGCGATGAAGATGACCGAGCCGTATTCGCCAAGCGCTCGCGAAAAAGCCAGTGCGCTGCCGGTGATCAGTGCCGGCAGCAGCGCCGGGAAGATAACCGTGCGAAACACCATCAACGGCCTTGCCCCCAATGTTTCGGCGGCACGTTCCAGGTCTTCGTCCAGGTCGATCAGCACTGGCTGCAGTGTGCGCACCACGAACGGTAAGCCGATGAACGTCAACGCCACGATCACGCCGAGTGGAGTAAACGCCACCTGGATGCCGAGTGGTGCCAGGATTCGTCCCAGCCAGCCATTCGGTGCGTACAGCGTGGTCAGCGCGATGCCCGCCACGGCTGTCGGCAGTGCGAAGGGCAGGTCGACCAGGGCATCGAGCAACCGACGGCCCGGGAATTCATAGCGCGTCAGCACCCAGGCGATCAGCAGGCCCGACACGGCGTTGATCAACGCGGCGCACAGGCTGGTCAGGATGCTGAGGCGGAAACTGGCGAGCACGCGCGGCGCCAGCAGCACGTGCAGCCACTGGCCGAGCGGCAGTCGGCCCGCGCTCAGGAAGGCTGCAGCCAGGGGAATCAACACGATCAGGCTCAGGTAGCTGACGCTGTAACCCATGGTCAGGCCGAAGCCGGGCAGGATCTGTCCCTGCCGCGGCCGGCCGGGGCCTGCGTTGCTGGCGCGCGAGTTCATGGCGCCGTATGGATGGCCAACAATACCGGCGTGCGCGCACCTGCAGCAAACAGCGGCGCCAGCTCGCCACTCAGGCTCGCCGCGATCTCCGCCGGTTCTTCTGGCAGGCCCAACACCACGAGCGCAGGGTCGGGTTGGACGGCAACTTCGGTGAGCCAGGCGCGCAGGTCACCGACGAAGCGGTCGCCGCGCAGGTCCAGTCCGTGGGCGCCGCGCAGGTCGGCACGTGCATCAACGATGGCTCGCTGTGCGTCGATGACTTCGCTGCGCCCGGCTTCGGCACGTTGCAGGGTGACGGCCGTCGCCTCGACGGGCAGATGGCGCATGACGCTCGACAGCAGCGCCAGCAGGTCATTGCGGCGCGCCGCCTCGCCGGCCCGGATCAGCATGCGTCCCGGGAGTGGCGTGTCCGGCGGTATGCACAGCAGGCGGCGCGCGCCCTGCGCGGTCGCTGAGATGATCGCTGCCGGAGTGTCTGCGTCCAGGCGCAGCACGCAGATTCCGGCGGCCAGGCGCTCCGGCTGTTGCCCACGATCCTGGTGGCGGATCACACGTGCCTGCATGCTGCGCACCAGCTGGCTGAGCAGCGGGCTCGTCGCCAGCGCCTCGGCGACCGCGGCGTCAGAGGCCATGAGGTGAAAGCTGGAGATCGGCGTCGGCAGCGCGTGCACACGCCGTGCCCCGAGCCTGACATGGGCGCCGACCTGGAGCGGTGCCGCCGACTGTTCGGCCGCAGAGCGCACGGCCGCCACGGTCATGACGGCGCCGCCATCCTGGCCGTCACTGACCGCGGGTTCGACGCCGCTGCGTTCATCCAGCTGGACGCTGACGTGCTGCTGGTGCCCGGCGAACGTGAGTGCGCGCACGACGCCTGCGGCGAACGAGCGACCCCGTGGCTCGGTTCCGGCGGGAGCCACCTCGACGTCTTCCGGCCGCACCACCAGGATCACTTCCGTGGCGCTGGTCGCCTGGGGCGCCGACTGCGGCGGGGCTACGGTGGCGGAGCCGAGCTGCAGTCCCTGCGCGGAAACCTCGCCCAGGAACATGTTGGCCGCGCCGAGGAACCGCGCCACGAAGCGCGTGGCCGGATGGCGGTACAGCTCCTCGGGGCTGCCGAGTTCGAGCAGTCGCCCCATCTGCATCACGCCGATCCGGTCCGCGAGCGCGAAGGCTTCCTCCTGGTCGTGGGTGACCAGTATGGTCGTCATGCCCAGGCGCCGCTGCACGGCGCGTACCGTCTCGCGCAGCTCGACGCGGATCCTGGCGTCGAGTGCTCCAAAGGGCTCGTCCAGGAGCAGCACCGCCGGCTCGTGGGCGAGCGCCCGTGCGACCGCCACGCGCTGTTGCTGGCCGCCGGACAGCTGGCTCGGGAAGCGCTCGTCGTAACCTGCGAGATCGACGTACTTCAGCAGTTCCTGGCGCCGGCGCCGGCGATCGGCGGCGCCCATGCGCCGCACGCGCAGCGCAAACTCGATGTTGTCCGCCACCGTCATGTGGCGGAACAGCGCGTAGTGCTGGAATACCAGCCCGACGCCGCGCTCGCGCGCCGGCAGCTCCGTGACATCGCGCCCATGGAGCGCGATGCGGCCATGATCGATATGCGAGAGGCCCGCCAGCGTCCGCAGCAGCGTGCTCTTGCCGCTGCCCGACGGCCCGAGCAGCACGAAGAATTCGCCGGTGCGGATTTCGAGCGTGACGTCGTTGACGACCGGAACGCCGTGATAGAGCTTGGAAACCTGGTCGATGGTAATGGACATGCGCGACCCCGATCGGCCCGGGAACACTCAGGGCGAATAGATGCGGTCGAAGATCCCGCCATCGTCGAAGTGATCGTGCTGGACCTTGCCCCAGCCGCCGAAGTCCGCGATGGTCACCATGGTGCCGATCTTGCCAAAGTTGCCTGCGTAACGCGCGGCCACCGTCGGGTCGCGTGGGCGATAGAAGTTGCGCGCGATGATGTCCTGGCCTTCCGGGGAGTACAGGTACTGCAGATAGGCCTGGGCCACCTTGTCGGTGTGGTGACGCAGGGCCACCTTGTCGACCACCGCGACCGGCGGCTCGGCGAGGATGCTTACCGACGGATAGACGATGTCGACGTTGCCCGGGCCCAGCTCGCGCAGCGCGAGGTAGGCCTCGTTCTCCCACGCCAGCAGCACGTCGCCGATGCCGCGCTGTACGAAGGTGGTCGTCGAGCCGCGCGCACCGGAGTCCAGCACCGGCACGTTCTGGTAGAGCTTGCCGACGAATTCCTGGGCCTTGGCGGCCGAGCCACCCGGCTGCTTGAGCGCATAGGCCCAGGCCGCGAGGTAATTCCAGCGCGCGCCGCCCGAGGTCTTGGGGTTGGGCGTGATGACGCGAATGCCCGGACGCACCAGGTCACCCCAGTCGAGGATGCGCTTCGGGTTGCCCTTGCGCACCAGGAAGACAATCGTGGATGTATACGGCGTGCTGTTCTGGGGCAGCCGCGCCTGCCAGGCGTCGGGCAGCAGCCTGCCGTTGCGGGCGATGGCATCGATGTCACCCGCCAGCGCCAGTGTCACGACGTCGGCTTCGAGCCCGTCGATGACCGAGCGCGCCTGCTTGCCCGAGCCGCCATGGGACTGGCGCACCGTGACGCTATCGCCGGTCCTGCCCTTCCAGTAGGCCGCGAATGCCTTGTTGTACTGGTCGTAGAGCTCGCGGGTCGGGTCGTACGACACGTTCAGCAACTGCACCGCTGCCGCGCGCAACGGGCCAGCGGCCAGCGCCAGCGCCGCGAGTGCCACGGCGGTGAGCAGATTTCCGGATTGCTTGTTCATGGTTGGTATCCGTGGTTGCTCAGAATACCAGCGCGAAACGCGTGGTCAGCACTTCTTCGCTGGGCCGGTCGGCGTTGTTCTTGAGGCCGCCGTCGTAGCGGGTCACCTCGTACATGGCCTGCAGCTTGACGTTCTGGTTGAGGTACCAGTTGACGCCGCCGCCCACCGCCGTGGCCTTGCGCGGCGAGGAGTTGGGGCTGGCGAACGAGGCCGCTCCACCGGTGAATGAATCCGGGTCGAAGCTGATCTCGTGATAGCGGGCCACGAGTTCCCAGGCGCCGATGCCGGGCTTTCCAGGCTGGAAAGTCGAACGGCCCGTGAAGCTCGCATAGCTTTCCTCTTCGCCGGTCAGGAACCAGGAGGCCTCGAGCATCCAGGCGTGATGCTGCAGTGTCCCGAAGCGCGTCGTGGTGGCATCCACCCGGCGCTGCACCTGCTGCGTCACTTCGGTGTACTCCGTCATCAGGCCAACCGGTCCGTAATAATAGTAGGCCTGGGGTGCCCACCGACGGCGCACGCCAGCGGCGATGGTTGCATCGTTGATCGGCGTGGTCAGGTCGTCGCCGCGGTAGCTGAACAGCGTCTGCTGGCCCGGCGTCTTGTACGCCGGCAGCAGGCTCGTGGTCGTGACCGAGGTGGCTGAGGCGGTGGCCACGCCGGTGCTGCGCACGTAGGTGCCGCCCAGCCCTATGCCAAGGCCGCGCAGGGCGAAAGTGATCCGAGTTGGCGAACGGCAGCGAGAATACCCGGCCCTGCCAGTCCTTCTTGCCGTCGTTGTCCACGTCCGGCGGGTTGTTGGCATCAGTGCTGGTCCCGTCCACGGTGCCGTTGAAATAGCCGAAGGAGTAGCTCAACAGGCCGTTGCGCACGGAGCCGGTCAGCTGCGCCCCGATGTCGCGATAAGGCAGCAGGTCGCTGGTCAGTGCCGCTTCCACGAAGCGGGCGTACTGCTCGAGCTGCAGGCGTTCCAGGCCGACCGGGGCCTTGAACTTGCCCGCCTGCAATCCCATCCATGGCGCGAAGCGCGCGTTGATCCAGGCGTCCTGGATGATCGCCTTGCCCTGGCCGAAGTCCGGCATCAGGCGGAAGTCATAGATGTTGTCCACCGTGCCCTCGAAGATCGGGCGAGCGCGGCGCACGAGAAAGGTGTCGGCCGTCGACGGCGTGAAGGTGTCCTGGAAGTCGCGATAGTCGACGGCGATGTTGGCCCGCAGCCTGAGCACCGAGGAGCCATCCGACGACGCGATCGAGAATCCGGCTGGCGACGCCTTGACCACGGCGGCCGACCTGGCGCTGGCCGCGGCCGCTTCATCGCCGACCTCGAGCTTGCGCTCGAGAATCCTGATGTTGTCCTCGGCTTCCTCAAGTCGTTGCTCAAGGGTCGGACTGGCACTGGCCGGTGCAGTGGCTGCTGCCTCCGGCGTGGCCAGCGCCGCGAGCGGTGCCGCGGCCACGACTGCGCCCAGCCACCGCCATCGAATAGTCATAGCCCTCTCCGCGACTGCTGGTACTGGCAGTCATGGTGAGGCAGGATCCGGGAGCAATGCGGTAACGGACTGGTGACGAATTTGTTACCGCCCCTGGGCGCGCAGCGATACGGCTTTTACCAATATCCAGACCGGCTGACCGCGGTGCAGCTGCAATTCGCGTGCCGCCGCGGCCGTGATGCGCGCCAGCAAGGGCAGTCCGTCGGAGTCGAGTTTGACCATAACGCTGTGTGGCGGGTCGGCACTGAGTCCGCTGACCGTGCCCTGCAGCTGGTTGCGCACGCTCAGGCCCACGGGCGCAGACGTGGCCAGGATCAGGTCGCGCGCCAGCAGCTGCAGGCGCACAACGCGGCCTGGCTGCAGGCCGTCGTCCGGCACCAGCAGCCTGTGACCGGCCGGCGAGCAGCGTTGCCAGGCCTGTGGCCGCGTCTACGGCCTCGACGCGACCCTCGATCACGGCGCCGATCCCTTCGCTGCCCAGCAGGGGCGCCAGCTCCGGCCGGAGGCTCACCGACGGCAGGTCGCCCTGCGCGAGGACCCGCCCGCCATCCAGCACGACGACGTGCGTGGCGAGCCGCACCACGTCTTCGAACTGGTGGGTGACCAGCATCATCGGCAGGGCCAGTTCGTCGCGCAGCCGCTCGAAGTAGGGCAGCAGTTCGCTGCGCTTCGCCGCGTCGATGGCGGTCAGCGGTTCATCGAGCAGCAGCAGTCGCGGCTGGGCCAGCAGCGCGCGCCCGAGCGCGACGCGTTGTCGCTCGCCACCCGAGAGCTGCCAGCTGCGCCGGCGCACGAGCGCTCCGAGATCCAGCAACTCGACCACACGCTGCAGCGCGATCGGCGCCGCAGCGGTCCTGGCGCGCCGCAGGCCGTAGCGCAGGTTCCCCGAGACGTCGAGGTGCGGGAACAGGCGCAAGTCCTGGAATACGCAGGCGAGGCGCCGCCGGTGCGCCGGTACATCGATGGCGTGCTGCGAATCGTAGAGCTTGAGCCCGTCGATCTCGAGCAGGCCCGCGTCCGCCCGCAGCAGGCCGGCGAGCATGTGCATGAGCGTCGTCTTGCCGGCGCCGGAGCGGCCATAGAGTGCGGTGATGCCGGGCGTCGGCGCGGTGAAACTGGCATCCAGAGCAAAATCTCCCCGGCGTGCACGCAGTTCGACCCGCAGCATGCTCAGCGTCCCAGCCGGCGGCGGATGGCACGCGCGAGCACTTCGGCGGCGATGAGTCCGATCAGGCCCAACGCGAAACTGATGAGCGCGATCCGCGCCGCTGCCGCGCCGCCGTCGGCGCTTTGCAGCGCTGAATAGAGCGCGATCGGCAGCGTACGCGTGACGCCCGGGACGTTGCCTGCGAAGGTGATGACGGCGCCGAATTCGCCCAGGCTGGCGACGTAGGCGGTCACGGCGCCGGCGAGTATGCCGGGCGCCATCAGCGGCAGCGTCACGCTCAGGCAGCGGTCGATGGGACCTGCGCCCAGGTTCCGCGCCGCATCCTCGAGCCCCGGATCGACATTCTCCAGCGCCAGCCGGATCGCGCGCACCATGAGCGGAAAGGACATGACGGCGGTCGCCAGCGCCGCGCCCCCCGTGGTGAAGGCGAGCCGGATGCCGAAGGACTGGTACAGCCAGTGCCCGATGGGCCCGCGAATCCCCAGCAGCAGCAGCAGGACGTAGCCGACCATCACCGGGGGCAGTACCATCGGCAGGTGCACGAAGGCATCGACCAGCGCACGGCCGGCGAAGCGCCGCCGGGTGAGCAGCCATGCGATGCCGATGGCCAGGGGCAGGCTGAACAGCACGCTGCGCAGCGCAACCCCGAGACTCAGCGCCAGGGCGGTGACTTCCGCGTCGGTCATGCCGACATATTAAGGGAGTGTGCAGGCGGGCAGGAGGGAAGGTGAGCGAAACCGTGACCGACAATGTGGCCAGGAGCCGATTCGAGATGCAACTCGATGGCTGCACGGCGTTCATCGATTACCGGCGCGCGCGAGACACGCTGTACCTCGATCATGCCGAGGTGCCCGCCGCCTGCAGCGGCCAGGGCGCAGGCACGCGCATGGTCCGCGCAACGCTCGAGCTGCTCCGGGAGCGCGGCGAGCACGCCGTGCCGGTGTGTTCCTTCATCCGGGCCTTCGTGCGGCGTAATCCTGAATTCGCGGAGCCGCGCATCCCATGAACAGCGCCCGGGAGTCCGGTCTCGAGGTCGATACGGACTTGTTGCGGTTCGTAAACGAGGAGGCGATGCCTGGCACGGGCGTCTCCCCGACAGCGTTCTGGTCCGGGCTCGCGGCGCTGCTGCGTGAACTGGCGCCGCTCAACGCCGCACTGCTCGCCGAGCGCGATGCGTTCCAGGCGCGCATCGACGCGTGGCACGGCAGATTCCCGGGGACCGCCGGCTGCGGGGCGGATTATCGCGCGATGCTTGGCGAGATCGGCTATCGCGTCGCGCCGGGCGCAGATTTCTCAGTGACCACGGAAAATGTGGATGCCGAGATCGCCACCATCGCCGGACCGCAGCTGGTAGTGCCGGTCAGCAACGCGCGCTACGCGCTGAATGCCGCCAATGCCCGCTGGGGCAGCCTCTATGACGCGCTCTACGGCACCGATGTCGTGCCGGAGGCCGATGGCGCGCAACGCAGCGGACGCTACAATCCCGTGCGTGGCGAGCGCGTGGTCGCCTACGGCCGTGACTTCCTCGACCAGTACTTTCCGCTCGATTCCGGCTCGCACCGCGAGGCGCGCGGGTACCGATTGAGTGACGGGCGGGTCGAGGTGACGACGCCGGGCGGCCGCCGCCGCCTGCGCACCGAGACTGCGTTCGCTGGGTTCCGGGGTCCGGGTGAGGCACCGCAGCTGCTGCTGCTCCGACACCACGGCTTGCACGCAGAGATTCACATCGACCGGGCGCACCCGGTCGGCCGCGGCGATGCCGCCGGGGTCAGCGACCTGGTGCTGGAGTCGGCCGTCGACCACGATCCAGGACCTGGAGGATTCGGTCGCGGCCGTGGATGCGCAGGACAAGGTCGGCGCCTATCGCAACTGGCTGGGCCTCATGCGCGGCACGCTCGAGGCCCGCTTTCCCAAGGGCGGCGCGGAGCTGCGTGCGGCGCCTGAATCCGGACCGCGCCTACACCGGTGCCGACGGCCGGGAACTGCACGCTGCCGGGGCGCAGCCTGCTGCTGGTGCGCAATGTCGGCCACCACATGATGACCGACATGGTGCGCCTCGATGGCGCCGCCGTGCCCGAGACCATGCTCGATGCCGCGATCACCGCGCTGATCGCCCTGCACGACCTGCGGGGCGCCGGCCCGCTGCGCAACAGCCGCCGCGGCTCGGTCTACATCGTCAAGCCCAAGCTCCATGGTCCGGCGGAAGTGGCGTTCGCCGTGCGGCTGTTCGGGCGCGTCGAGGAACTGCTCGGGCTGCCGTCCAACACGCTCAAGATGGGCATCATGGACGAGGAGCGGCGCACCTCGGTAAACCTGCGCGAGTGCATCCGCGCGGCGCGCGAGCGCGTGGTGTTCATCAACACCGGCTTCCTCGATCGCACCGGCGATGAGATCCACACCTCGATGGCCGGCGGGGCCATGCTGCGCAAGGCCGATATCCGCGCCGCGCCCTGGCTCGATGCCTACGAGCGCCAGAATGTCGCCATCGGCCTCGCCTGCGGGCTCGCCGGACGCGGCCAGATCGGCAAGGGCATGTGGGCCATGCCGGACCAGATGGCGCAGATGGTGGCAGCCAAGATCGCGCATCCGCGGGCCGGCGCAAGCACGGCGTGGGTGCCGTCGCCCACCGCGGCGACGCTGCACGCGCTGCATTACCACGCCGTCGACGTCGCCGCCGTGCAGCGTGCACTGCAGGGCGCGGCCCGCGACACGCTGGTCGAGCTGCTGACGCCGCCACTGGCGCGCGAGGCGCGACTGGAGCGAGGCCGACATCGCGCAGGAGCTGGACAACAACGCGCAGGGGATCCTGGGCTACGTGGTGCGCTGGGTGGACTTAGGGATCGGCTGCTCCAAGGTCCCGGACATCCACGGCGTCGGCCTGATGGAAGATCGCGCGACGCTGCGCATCTCCAGCCAGCACGTGGCGAACTGGCTGCTGCACGGCGTGTGCACGCGCGAGCAGGTGCTGGCCGCACTGCAGGCGATGGCGCGCGTGGTGGACCAGCAGAACGCCGCGGAACCGGGCTACCGGCCGATGGCCCCGGACTTTGGCCGCAGCCAGGCCTTCCAGGCGGCCTGCGAACTGGTGTTCAAGGGCCGCAGCCAGCCCAATGGCTATACCGAGGCGGTGCTGCATGCGCGGCGGCGCGCCGTCAAACGGCAGCAGGCGCCGGCATCCGCGACGCCGTGAACGCCAACCTGTACGGGAAGTTTCCCGCGCTCGCGGCCGGCGCGCCGCGCCCCTGCATCCACCGGCCCGGGAGCGTGGCGCTGAGCTATGGCGACGTCCACGAGCGCAGCGGCCGCTACGCCAGTGCGCTGGTGGAGCTGGGGCTGGAGCCGGGCGATCGCGTGCTGGTGCAGGCCGGGCGCGGCGCCGAGCTGATCGAGCTGTACCTCGGCGTGCTGCGCGCCGGCGCGGTCTACGTGCCGCTCAATACGGCCTGCACGCCTGCCGAGCTCGATCACTACATTGCCGATTCCGGGCCGCGCGTGCTGGTGTGCGCGCCGGAAAAGCTGGCGGCACTGCTGCCGCTGGCGCAGCGGCACGGCGTCGCGCACGTGGTCACGCTGGGTGTCGACGGGCAGGGCGGCTCGCTCGCGCAGCGCGCCGACGCACAGCAGTTGCCCTGCCTCGACGTCGAGCGCGCGGAGGCCGATCTGGCCGCGATCATCTATACCTCGGGTACCACCGGACGCTCGAAGGGAGCCATGCTGACCCACGCCAACCTGGCGGCGAATGCCGGCAGCCTCAGGGACTGCTGGCAATACGGGGCAAGCGATGTGCTGGTGCATTTCCTGCCGCTGTTTCACATCCACGGGCTGTTCGTGGCCCTGAACGTGACCCTGACGGCGGGCGCCGCGCTCATCCTGCTGCCGGAGTTCACGGCCGACGCGGTGGTGGCGGCGCTGCCGGGGGCGAGCGTGCTCATGGGCGTGCCAACCCACTACCTGCGATTGCTGAAGGATCCGCGTATTGATCACCAGAGCACTGAATCACTGCGCCTGTGCGTGTCAGGCTCGGCGCCGTTGCTGCCGGAGACCCATCATGAATGGCAACGGCGCACCGGTCATGCGATCCTCGAGCGCTACGGCATGAGCGAGACCGGCATCAATACCTCCAACCCTTTCGACGGTGAGCGCCGCCCCGGCACGGTCGGCATGCCGCTGCCGGGTGTAGCGCTGCGCGTGGTCGATGTGGACAGCGGTGCGCCGCTCGGCACCGACGCGGTGGGCATGATCGAAGTGCGTGGACCGAACGTCTTCCCCGGTTACTGGCGCATGCCCGATCGCACACGCGCTGAATTCCGCGCCGACGGTTTCTTCGTGACTGGCGATCTGGGCAGGATCGATGCGCACGGCTACCTGCATATCGTCGGTCGCAGCAAGGACGTGATCATCACCGGCGGCTTCAACGTCTACCCGCGCGAGGTCGAGGCAGAGATCGACGCCATACCGGGGGTGCTGGAGTCGGCCGTGTTCGGCGCACCACACCCGGACTTCGGCGAGGGGGTCTCGGCCGTGGTCGTGCCACAGGCCGGCGCCGCGGCGCTTTCGGAAGCGCAGATACTGGCACATTTACGCGAACGGCTGGCTGGCTACAAGTGTCCGAAGCGTGTATTGCTGCGTGGCGATCTGCCGCGCAACGCCATGGGCAAGGTGCAGAAGAACCTGCTCCGGGAACAGTACTTGCACCTATACGGGGACCGCGCGTCATGAAACTGGTGAGCTGCGAATTCGAGGGCCGGACGCTGGCCGGCATGTGGTTCGGCGATCGGGTGCTGGATCTGGCGGCTGCGGGGCGGCGCATGAACGAGCCGGCGGACCTCGGCAGCATGCTGGCGATCATCCGGGGCGGCGAGGCCGCACTGGCGGCACTGCAGCGCATCGAGTCGCGCAGCGAGGAATTCGCCGAGGCCTGGCTGGAGACGAGCCGCGTGCGGTTGCTCGCGCCGATCCCGGTGCCGCTGCGCAACGTGTTCTGCGTGGGGCGTAATTACGCCGACCATGTGCGCGAGGGTTATGCCAAGGCGGGCAAGGAAGCCAAATTGCCCGAGGCACCGCAGTTCTTCACCAAGGCGACCGGTGCGGTCAACGCTCCGGAGGGCGATGTGCGGCTCGATTCCAGCCTCACACGCCTGCTCGACTACGAAGTGGAACTCGCGGTGGTCATCGGTACACGCGGGCGCGACATCGCGCCGGACCGGGCTTATCAGCACGTGTTCGGCTATACCGTGCTCAATGACATTACGGCGCGCGACCTGCAGCGCCGCCATGAGCAGTGGTTCAAGGGCAAGTCGCTGGATACCACCTGCCCGATCGGGCCATGCATCGTCGATCGCGAGGCGATCGGGGATCCGGCCACGCTGCAGCTCGCGCTCACGGTCAACGGCGAGCCGCGCCAGCAGGCGAGCGTGGCGCAGATGATCTTCGATATTCCCACCATCATTGCCACGCTGTCCGCCGGCCTGACGCTCGAGCCTGGCGATATCATCGCCACCGGCACGCCCGCGGGGGTGGGCTATGCCATGGACCCGGTGCGCGCGCTCAAAGGTGGCGACCTGGTGGTGGCGACGATCGACCGCATCGGGTCGCTACGCAACCGCATCGTTGAAGTCCGCTGACTGCGGCGGGCAGCTGCCACCATGCCTATCCTGAACAGCATCGCCGACCTGCGCGCACTCGCGCGCCGGCGCGTGCCGCGCGCGATCTTCGAGTATGCCGACCGCGGTTCCTACGATGAGCTGACGCTGCGGCGCAATCGCGCAGACCTGGATGCCCTGCAGCTGCGGCAGCGCGTCGGCATGGACGTCGGGCACATCGCCACCGCCAGCAGCATGGTCGGGCAGCCCTGCGCGCTGCCGCTCGGCATCGCGCCGACCGGCCTTACCGGGCTGTTTCATCGTGACGGCGAAATCTGCGGCGCGCGCGCGGCCGCCGCCGCGGGCGTGCCGTTCTGCCTGAGCACCGTGTCGATCTGCTCGATCGAGGACGTGAGTGGCGCCTGCCCGACGCCGTTCTGGTTCCAGCTGTACCTGATGCGCGATCGCGGCTTCAATGAGGATCTCATCGAGCCGCGCCCAGGCCGCGCACTGCCCGGTGCTGCTGCTGACGCTCGACCTGCCGGTGCTGGGCCTGCGGCGCCGGGACGCCAAGAATGGCCTGAGCGTGCCGCCACGACTGACGCTCGGGAACGCTCTGGACATCGCCTCCAGGCCGGGCTGGGCGCTCGGCATGATGCGCGCGCGGCGCCGCACCTTCGGCAACCTGGAGGGCCGCCTGACCGCCCCCGGCGGGCTCAGGTCCCTGTCTTCCTGGCTCAACGAGCAGGCCTATCCGCAGGCCAGCTGGCAGGACGTCGCCTGGGTGCGCGCGCAGTGGCCGGGGCGCCTCGTGATCAAGGGAATCCTCGATCCCGAGGATGCCTGCCGGGCGGTCGACCTGGGCGCCGATGCCATAGTCGTCTCCAACCACGGTGGTCGCCAGCTTGACGGCGCCCCGTCATCGGTCAGCGTGCTGCCGCGGGTGGTTGCGGCGCTCCAGGGTCGCTGCGAGGTGCTGTTCGACGGCGGCATCCTCAGCGGCCAGGACGTCCTCAAGGCGCTGGCCTGTGGCGCCCACGGCTGCCTCATTGGCAAGGCCTTCCTGTACGCCCTGGCTGCCCGGGGCGAAGCGGGTGTCACGCTGGCCCTCGAGATTATCCGCCAGGAGCTGACGATCAGCATGGCGCTGGCCGGCGTGACGGACGTGAGGAAAATCGACTCCGGGATCCTGTGGCAGGCGCAACGACGCTGATCCGTCATCGGTGCTGGCGTAGAATGCCGCTTTGGTCGTGCAGGAGCCGGGCATGGAAGATGTGGTCATTGTCGCGGCGCTGCGCACCGCGGTGGGAAAGTTCGGCGGCAGCCTCGCCAGGTTGCCGGCTGCCGATCTCGGTGCACGCGTGATCAAGGCGCTGCTCGCCTCGACCGGCGTCGATGGTGCGCAGGTGTCCGAAGTGCTGATGGGCCAGGTGCTCACCGCCGGCTGCGGCCAGAACCCGGCACGGCAGGCGTCCATCCGGGCCGGGCTTCCCGATACCGTGCCCGCCATGACCGTCGGCAAGGTCTGCGGCAGCGGCCTCAAGGCCACGCACCTGGCGGCGCAGGCGATCCGCTGCGGCGATGCCGAAATCGTCATCGCCGGTGGGCAGGAGAACATGAGCGCCGCGCCGCACCTGCTCCCCGGATCGCGCGAGGGCTTCCGCCTCGGCGATGCCAAGCTCCAGGACAGCATGATCGTCGACGGCCTGTGGGACGCCTACAACAATTACCACATGGGCACCACGGCGGAAAACATCGCGCGGCAGTACGACATCTCGCGCCGCGAACAGGATGAGTTCGCCGCCGTCTCGCAGCAGAAGGCGGAAGCCGCGCAAAAGGCCGGACGCTTCCGCGATGAAATCGTGCCGGTCGATATCGCGTCGAAGAAAGCGAGCGTGCGCTTCGATACCGACGAGTACATCCGCCACGGCGCGACCGCGGCGGCGCTCGCCGAACTCCGGCCCGCCTTCAGCTCGGATGGCACGGTCACGGCCGGCAATGCCTCGGGGCTGAACGATGGCGCCGCGGCGGTGATGATGATGTCAGCCACGCGCGCCCGCGCACTCGGCCTGCAGCCCATGGCGCAGGTGCGCGCCTATTCCTCGGCCGGGGTCGATCCGAAGATCATGGGGATGGGTCCGGTGCCGGCGAGCCAGCTGTGCCTGCGCAAGGCGGGCTGGTCGCACTCGGAGCTCGACCTGATGGAGATCAACGAGGCCTTCGCCGCGCAGGCGATTGGCGTGAATCGGCAGATGGGCTGGGATACCTCGAAGATCAACGTGAACGGCGGCGCGATTGCCATCGGCCATCCGATCGGCGCCTCGGGCTGCCGCATCCTGGTCACGCTGCTGCATGAGATGGCGCGCCGCGACGTGCGCCGCGGGCTTGCCAGCCTGTGCATCGGTGGCGGCATGGGCGTGGCCCTGGCCGTGGAACGCAACCAGTCTTAAGGATCTGATCATGACAAAGAGAAGGATCGCGCTGGTGACGGGGGGTATGGGCGGACTGGGCGAGGCCATCTGCATCAAGCTCGCCGAGCTGGGAGACACCGTGGTGGCGACCTATTCGCCCGGCAACACCAGGGCGCAGCAGTGGCTCGCGGACATGAAGGCCAGGGGCTATGCGTTCCACGCCTACGCCTGCGACGTGACAGACTGGGATTCCTGCGTCGCCTGCATCGCCAGGGTCACGGCCGAAGTGGGAGCTGTGGACGTGCTGGTCAACAACGCGGGCATCACCCGCGACATGACCTTCCGCAAGATGGATCGGGTCAACTGGGATGCAGTCATCCACACCAACCTGGATTCCGTGTTCAACATGAGCAAGCAGGTGTGCGACGGCATGGTCGATCGCGGCTGGGGTCGGGTCATCAACATCTCCTCGGTCAACGGCCAGAAGGGCGCCTTCGGCCAGACCAACTACTCGGCCGCCAAGGCCGGCATGCACGGCTTCACCAAGGCGCTGTCGCTCGAGGTGGCGCGCAAGGGCGTCACCGTGAACACCATCTCGCCCGGCTACATCGGCACGCAGATGGTGATGGCGATCCCCAAGGAAGTACTGGATTCGAAAATCATCCCGCAGATCCCGATGGGGCGGCTGGGCAAGCCGGAAGAAGTGGCCGGCCTGGTGGCGTACCTGGCCAGCGAGGAAGCTGCCTTCGTCACCGGCGCCAACATAGCGATCAACGGCGGGCAGCACATGCAGTGAGATCACGAGGAGGACGACCATGAGCGCGAAGAAATTCCCGTCATCCACTGACGATGCTGTTCCGGGCAATGCCCGCAATGGCGGCCTGCGGCATGCTGGTGGCGCCCTTGGTCAGGGCCGCAGCCGATACCGCGCCAGCACACTGGCGCACGCAGAAGATCGACCTGACCTACAGCGGCTTCACGGCCCGCTACAGCTGCGACGGCATCGAAGGCAAGGTCAGGGAAATCCTGCTGAGCTTCGGCGCCCGCAAGGATCTCAAGGTCACGGCCAGGGGCTGCGATCAGACCTACAGCCAGATCATGCCGAACGCACCCGGCAAAGTGGCTTTTGTCGACACGGAATTCAGCACGCTGGTTCCGGGACCTGACCCGGCGGGAGCGGGCACCGTCCAGGCGAGCTGGGGCAAGGTGCAGCTCGCGCCCGGCCGGCCGAACTTCATGGGCGACGGCGAATGCGAGCTGGTCGACGAGTTGCGCGCGCTGCTCGAGAAGAGCTTCACGCTGCGTGCGGTGGAATACCGTACCGACTGCGTGCCGAAACACGTGAGCGTCGCGGATTACAGCGTGCGGGCTGAGGTCCTGCAGCTGGCGGCGCACTGATGAGCCTGGCATTGCTGTCGCGCCAGCGCTGGCGCATCGCCATTGCGCTGAGCACGGTCATGGTCGTGGTGTACTTTGGCTTCGTGCTGCTGATCGCGTTCGACAAGCCACGCGTGGCCCAGCTGCTGGCTCCGGGACTGAGCCTGGGGGTGCTGCTGGGCGCACTCGTCATCGTGGCTACCTGGGTGGTGACCTGGATCTACGTGCGCTGGGCCAACTCCCACATGGATCGGCGCATCGGCGAGCTGCGCGCCGCGGAGCCGCGCCGGTGAATGCCGCTACGTTCGGGACCCCCAATGTCACGGCGATCGGTTTCTTCGTCGCCTTCGTGGCGCTGACGCTGGTCATCACCTGGTGGGCGGCGCGCCATACGCGCTCGACCGAGGAGTATCTTTGCCGCCGGCCGCCGCATCAGCGGCCGGCAGAATGGTTTCGCGCTGGCGGGCGATTACATGAGCGCGGCGAGCTTCCTCGGTATCGCCGGTCTGGTGGCGACTTCCGGATTCGATGGCCTGATCTATTCCACCGGCTGGCTCGTGGGCTGGCCCGTGGTGCTGTTCCTGATCGCCGAGCCGCTGCGCAACCTGGGTCGCTACACCTTCACCGACGTGGTGAGTTTCCGCCTGCGGCAGAAGCCGGTGCGGATCGCCGCGGCGCTGGGCTCGCTCGCGGTGGTGGCCGCCTACCTGATCGCCCAGATGGTCGGTGCCGGCAACCTGATCAAGCTGATGTTCGGCCTTTCCTACGAAACCGCCGTGGTCATCGTCGGCCTGGTGATGCTCGCGTATGTGTTGTTCGGCGGCATGATCGCCACCACCTGGGTACAGATCGTCAAGGCGGCGCTGCTGCTGGGTGGCGCCGGCCTGCTGGCGCTGCTGGTGCTGGCGCAGTTCGGATTCAGCCCGCTGCGGCTGTTCGCCGTGGCCGCCGAGCGCTACGGCGCGGGCGGTGCTGGCTCCCGGCAAGCTGATCAGCAACCCATGGGAAGCCGTGTCGCTGGGCCTGGCGCTGATGTTCGGAACTGCGGGCCTGCCGCACATCCTGATGCGCTTCTACACGGTGCCGGACGCGCGCGCCGCGCGCCAGTCGGTGTTCTGGGCCACCGGGTTGATCGGCTGTTTCTACCTGCTCACCTTCGTGCTTGGCTTCGGCGCGATGGTGCTGGTCGGACACGATGCCATCGTCGCCGTCGACAAGGGCGGCAACATGGCCGCGCCGCTGCTGGCGCGAGGCATTGGGCGGCACGGCACTGCTGGGATTCATCGCGGCCGTGGCCTTTGCCACGATCCTGGCGGTGGTGGCCGGCCTGACGCTGTCCGGCGCCGCTGCGCTGTCGCACGACCTGTGGGTCAACGTCGTTCGCAACGGCACGGCGCCGCACGAGGAGCAGCTGCGCGTGGCGCGCGTGGCCAGTGTGCTGCTCGGCGTACTGGCCATGGCGCTCGGACTGGCTTTCAAGGGCCAGAACGTCGCCTTCATGGTGGGCCTGGCCTTTGCGCTGGCCGCGAGCGGCAATTTCCCGGCGCTGGTCCTGTCGATCTTCTGGCAGCGCTTCACCACTCTGGGCGCGGTCGCGGCCATCGTCACCGGCACCGTGACCGCGGGCGTGCTGATCGTGCTGTCGCCGACCGTG
This sequence comes from uncultured Gammaproteobacteria bacterium, assembly GCA_963778855.1. Classification (GTDB taxonomy): domain Bacteria; phylum Pseudomonadota; class Gammaproteobacteria; order Steroidobacterales; family Steroidobacteraceae; genus FEN-1191. The sequence continues at coordinate 56,323 of CAVZWC010000001.1, forward strand.
CAGGTGGACATCCTGCACCACGAGCACGCCTGGTTCCCGTTGAAGAATCCCGCGCTGGTGTCGATGCCGCTGGCGTTCGTCGTGGCCGTGGTGGTTTCGCTGCTGGCGCCGGAGGCGGCGGCCAGCGCCGGTTACGCGGCCAAGGAACGCCGCATGATCCTCGGGCTGTAGCGACCTCCACATGAAGGAGCACGACGCGCAGGGCACCGCCGCGCTGCTGCCGTACGCGGCACTCGTGGACGCATTGCACACGGCCGCGCTGGAGCTGGCGGGTGGCGCGATCGTCTGCCCGCAACGCCAGGTGATCGCGATGCCGGATGGCGGGGCAGTGCTGTCGATGCTGGCCGCCGGGACTGATCTGCTGGTCCACAAGCTCGTCACCGTCGTGCCCGCGAATCGCGCGCGCGGCCTGCCTACGATTCACGGGCGCGTCAGTGTCTGGGACGCACACACTGGTGAACAGCTCCTGTCCCTGGATGGCGCCACGGTGACCGGGCGTCGCACCGCGGCGCTGTCGATGCTCGGCATCGGGGCCTTGCTTCCACACCGGCCGCGCTGCGTCTGGCTGACGGGCACCGGCACCCAGGCGCGCCATCACGTCGAGGCGCTGACGGCGCTGTACCCGGAAGCGCGTATCAGCGTGGCGGGGCGTACGCCGGGCGCCAGCGAGAAATTCTGCGCTGGCCATGCGCACCTCGGGGCGGCGCTGACGCCGCAGCCCGTGGCGGTGTTCGGGGACGAGATCGACGTCTTCATCGCCTGCACGACCAGCCAGGAGCCGGTCTACAGGGAGCCGGCCCGCGCCGAACGCCTGCTCATTGCGGTCGGATCATTCAGTCCGGCCGCGGCAGAAATCGACGCTGCCACGGTGCGTGGCAGCCACCTGTACGTGGACGACCTGGCCGGGGCGCGCCACGAGGCCGGGGACCTGATTCGCGCCGGCGTCGACTGGGCCACGGTCGTTCCGCTGGCTGAGTTGCTGGTGAAATCGCGCCCACCGCCGGGCCCGGCGCTGCTGAAGACCGTCGGCAACGCCGCCTGGGATCTGGCAGCGGCACGCGTGGCCGTGACCAGCTATGGCAGCCATGGCGCACCCTGAACTCAGCCTGTTGCTGCTGCTCACCGTCGCCACCGCGGTCGCGGTGCTGTCCAATCGCGCGCGCCTGCCCTACGCCATCGGCCTGGTGCTGGCCGGTCTGGCACTGGGCAACCTGCTGCCCTATTCAGGTCCGCACCTTTCGAAGGAGCTGCTGTTCCTGGTGTTCCTGCCGGGGCTGCTGTTCGAGGCGGCCTTCCAGATTCATTTCCCGGAGGTCTGGCGGGCGCGGGTCTCCATCCTGACCCTGGCGGTGCCGGGGCTCGTGGTCGCGACCTTCCTGACCGCGCTGCTGTTGTGCTGGGGTGTCAACCTGCTGAAGCCCGGCGCCATCAATTTCATCGAAGCGCTGGTGTTCGGCGCGCTGATCTCGGCGACCGATCCGATCAGCGTGCTCGCAATCTTCAGGACCCTCGGCGTCGACCAGCGCCTCGCGGTCATCGTCGAGGCCGAGTCGCTGTTCAATGACGGCACGGCCATCGTCATGTTCACGATCGTGCTGGCGATGGCCACCGGTGCCGAACTCAGCGTCGGTGGCGCCCTCATGGAATTCGTGCGCGTTGCGGGTTTGGCACTTGTGGTGGGCGCTGCGGTGGGTGGGGCCGTGAGCGTCGTGACGCGTGCCATCGATGATCCGATGATCGAGATTACCTTGACGGTGCTGACCGCCTACGGCGCGTTTATCGTGGCCGAACTGCTCGGGCTCTCCGGCGTGATCGCCTGCGTCGTGGCCGGCATGGTGACCGGAAACTGGGGTGCCCGGCACAGCATGCAGCCGCAGACGCGCGTGGCGGCGGATGCATTCTGGAGTTACCTCGCTTTCCTGCTGAACAGTTTCGTGTTCCTGCTGGTCGGGCTGGAAATCAATCTGGCGCGGCTGCTGCAGTACCTTCCGGAAATCCTGGTCGGCTGGGTGGCCATCAACCTGGCGCGCGCCGCGCTGGTGTACACCAAGTACGCCATCATGCGCCTGGCCGGGAGTGACGGCATGCCCTCGTCGTGGGCGGCGGTGCTGTGCTGGGGCGGGTTGCGCGGCGGATTGTCGATGGTGCTGGCGCTGTCGCTGCCACGGGATTTTGGGCACCGCGACCTGATCCTGCACGTCACCTTCGGCGTCGTGCTGCTGACCTTGCTGGTGCAGGGATTGAGCGTGAAACCCCTGCTGCGGGCGGTGGGCCTGGCGGGCGACAAGCCCTAGGGCTGAGCGCGGACGGGAGATCGCCATGGCGAAATTGCGCGTGCAGAGCTTCAGCATCTCGATCGACGGATATGGCGCCGGGCCCGACCAGGGGCTGGCCAACCCGCTCGGCGTCGGCGGCATGGCGCTGCATGACTGGGCGTTCACCACGCGCACGATCAGGCAGATGTTCGGCGACCAGGGCGGGGAGAAGGGCGTCGATGACGACTTTGCGGCGCGCGGGTTCCGCAGGGTCGGCGCCTGGATCCTGGGTCGCAACATGTTCGGTCCGGTGCGCGGACCCTGGCCGGATGAGAGCTGGAAAGGCTGGTGGGGCGCCAATCCGACGTATCACACGCCCGTGTTCGTGCTCACGCACCACCCGCGTGCATCGCTCGTCATGGCGGGAGGCACGACATTCCACTTCGTCACTGAAGGCATTGAGGCCGCGCTCGAGCGTGCCATGGAAGCCGCCGGCGGCCTCGACGTGCGCCTGGGCGGCGGCGTTGCCACGATCAGGGAATTCCTGAGAGCCGGTCTCGTTGACGAAATGCATCTGGCGATCTCGCCCGTGTTGCTCGGTGGTGGCGAGCATCTGCTCAATGGCATCGACCTGCCGCGACTGGGCTATGTGCGCAGCGAGCACGTCGCTGGCGCGAATGCCACGCACGTTGTGCTGACGAAGAAACGCTGAGCTGCCCGTTGCTGCGCGCGCTGTGGCAACAGCGTAAAAAGCAAAGTAGATTATACATCATAAATAAGCTCTATCATTTTGAATTTACATTAAATTAATGAGCCAAGACAAGGCGTTCCTGGGCCAGTTGTCGGTGCCGCAGGTCGCGGTGTCCACGCTTACACCTGCTGTCGCTGGCTGCGAACCAGGCCTGTGAGCGCTGCGCGGGTATAATCCGGCCTCAGGCGTTGCTGGCCCGCAGACATTGCGGTGCGCGCGACTGCGCTCGGTCGGGTGAGGGGAAACCGCCTGTTCAAGATTATTCAATGCAGAGGCCTGGCGGCACGCGGAGATATCCTGGCGCTCGTGCTCCTGGCATGCACCATGACGGCCGCGCCGCCGGCTGCACGATCGGGCGAAGGCGGTCGGTACGCATTCGCACCCGGCAAGAGCCTGTCCTACGCGGTCACGCTGAGGCCGGAGTCCGGCGGCCTCGCGTTCGACTGGCCGGAGCAGGCGGTCGGTCACTGGGACACGGCATTGCTGGCGCTGACGGTCGCAGCAGACTCCGACCCCAGTCCCTCGATCGTGGTGAGCGCGGGCGCACAACGAACCCGCCACTACCTGGGCAGCAACTCGCATGGCCTGCAGTGGCTGAACCTCAGCAGCTACCGCATGGCACTGCGACCGGGCGAGCACGTACGGCTCGAGGCGGCCGCCTCGCTGGTCGGGGCGCAGAGCGCCGAGCTGCGGCTGTTCGATAACCGCATCGATCTCGGCCGCCGCATTCTCGTGATCGCACCGCACCCGGATGACGCCGAAATTGCCGCCTTTGGGCTCTACGCGCACCGCCGCTCCACGGTGATCACGATCACGGCGGGCAATGCCGGCGATGCCAATTACGCCGACGCGGAGCCGGACCAGGCCAGGCAATACGAACTCAAGGGACAATTGCGGGCCTACGACAGCGTCACCGTGCCGTGGCTCGGGGGCGTGCCCCCCGAACACACTGCGAACCTCGGCTACTTCGATGCCCAGCTCGCCGCCATGTACCGCGCGCCTGCACAGATCGTGCCCGAGACTTACGGTCCCAATACCGACGTGGCGCGCTATCGGATTTACAATCTGAGCGCCTACCTGACCCGCGCAACGCGCAGCAATACCTGGCAGCACCTGGTCGAGGATCTGGCAGCGGTCCTGCGCCAGGTGCATCCCGACATCATCGTGATGCCGGACCCGCGGCTCGACAGTCATCCCGATCACGAGTTCACGGCGGTTGCGGTCGTGCAGGCGCTCGCCCGGTGGGGCGGGTCGCCGCAGTTCCTGCTATACACCAATCACGCGGACGAGAACCGATACCCGTATGGGCCGCGCGGCGCGCCGGTCTCGCTGCCGCCCCCGCAGCAAGCAGTGGATCTGCAGAAGGTGTACTCGCTGGCCACGCCGGCGGCCGCGCAGACGCGCAAGCTGTTCGCGCTCGAGGCCATGCACGACCTGCGCTTGTCCCCGCAGGAACAAGCCTCATGCGAAACCGATCCGGCACTTTGGCGGCCGGACTACCCGCGTCGCGCCGACGTCGACTATTTCCGCCGCGCGCCGCGGGCCAACGAACTGTTCCTGGCCTACGACAGCCAGGGGGCGCGCGCCGTGGTCCGTGAGTTCCTGGCCGGCTACCACGATCAGTAGCGCGCCCGCACGCCGAGCGCGTAGCGCGTTTCGAACTGCGTGGTATTGAGCTTCATGTCCGACCACACCAGGTAATATTTTTCGCTTTGGCCAGTGAGATTGGATCCCTCCAGAAAGACCTGGAAATGGGGCGAGAGGTTGTAGCTCGCCGAGGCATCGAGGTAGAAAGTTGAGTCCTGGTATTCCTCGAAACCGGTGATGCCGCCGTAATCCTGGGCGACTGCGCGCTTGGAGCGGTAGTTGCCGGCGACGCGCAGCTCGAGCCGTGGGTCCTGGTACCAGAGGATCAGGTTGGCCTGCTCCTTGGAGTTCTCCTGGAACGGAATCGTGTTGCCGGCGACGTCCTTGCCGGTGTCGCTCGGCGAATAGGTGAAGTTGGCGTCGACGCCGGTGTAGCGCCACACACTGGGCAGGGAGTCGAAGGCCTGCTTCCAGCCGAACTCCAGCCCATGCAGCGACTTGCCGCTGCCCTGCGTCGGCCCGGTAATGCCCACGCAGTGCCCGCGCACGACGCCATCCTGGTCCGGGAGGTCGCAGCGCGTCACGGCAGCCTGGGCGATGAAGCTTGCCACATCGACGTAGAAGGCCGCGATGCTGATCATGCTGGAGCGGCCCATGTAGTACTCGAGTGACAGGTCGTAATTCGTCGATCGCCATGGATTGAGGTCGGGGTTGCCGCCCTGCTGGCCGGACTTCACCGCGAATAGGCCGTTGGTGTAGGCATAGTCCAGCGTCAGGCCGCCACCCCACTGGTCGAGGTCCAGCAGCTGCATGTTCTTCGAATAAGCGAGGCGCAGCCGCAGCTCGGGCCGCAGGTCAACGAACAGGTTCGCTACCGGCAGCGTATCGGTCAGATCGCGCTTGGTCTGCACGATCCCGGCGTCCTTCTGGTTGACATAGTAGGCGACCGGATCCGGGCTGACGGTGTGCTGGTTGACATCGAGGTGCGTCTTGACGAGCTTGACGCCAACGTTGCCGCCGTACGGGAAGTGCCAGTCGCCGCTGAAATTGCCCTGGAAGTAGCCCGTGGTCTGGTGCACGTCGACGCTCCAGGTGTTGGCCGGATCGGCGTCGCGGATTTCGCCCGGGTACATGGCATTCTGGAACGCAAGCACGTCGTCCATGATCTTCGGGTCGAGTGCGTAGACGTTGACCCCCTGGACGTGGGCCAGGTGGTAATAGAGACGCGTGTTGTTGGCGATCATCGGTCCAAGTTGTGACGGATTCAGGCCGACCAGCGGGTTGGCGCGATAGAAGCCGGTGGTCGGGTCGCCCGCTTTGCAGGCGCCCGCGACGTCCTGGCCGTCGAGCACGATGTCAGCCGCCTTGTAGTGCTGATAGCAGCCGGCGGCAGCGGGGATGCTGACTGAAGGATTCTCCTCGCCCGTGGCCGGGTCGACCGGATTGTAGTAGGCCAGCCCCGGATAGACCGGGGCGATCAGCGAGAAATTCTCGTTGTCGGCGCTCTGGTAACCCTGGCGGATGCCGAAGTCCAGGCTCAGCTTGTGATCGCTGAACTTGAAGTGTCCGTCGGCGCGCAACATGCCGATGGTCGCGCTGCGGTCAAAGTCGCCTTCCGAGGTCACCGTCTTGAGCGCATAGGCGTTCGGATTCTGCAGCGTGGTCAGCAGCGATTGCGGCAACGACAGGCCCATGTGATCCCCGCCAAAGCTGATGTTGGCGGGAACCGCGTTGGGCGCAATGCCATAAGGGTTGAAGACTCGGGGACCGCCCGGTGTCACGTAGGCGTAGGGCGGCCACGGCAGCGCGTCGACCGGATCGTTCTTCCAGATCGAACCGTCCGAAATGGCGTACTGCAGGTAGCTTTCCATGTGCAGCGAACTGGCGTTGGCATAGACGCCGCGTACTTCGCCAGACCAGGGCCCGTTCTGGTCGTAGGCGAGCTGCAGGTTGAAGTTGCGCGACTGCGACTTGGTGACGTTGTCGTCGGAATAGGTCTCGACGTCGCCGATGTAGAACTTCCGGCTCGAGGTGACATAGAAGTCATTGAGCGGCGCGCCGCTGGAGGGGTCATTGGAGCCGTTGTAGACCTGCGTGCCGGTGTTGCGCGAGGCGAGCGGCAGGAAGGTGGCGCCGTCCCAGTTGGCGGAGTTGAGCTGGTAGCCGGTCTGGCGGTCGTAGCTCTTCTGGTCGGTGTAGAAGAAGTCCGAGGTCAGCTTTAGCCCTAAGCCCAGGTCGGCCTGGAAGGAAGTATTGAAGCCCAGTCGCTTGTTCTGGATCTGTTCGTCAATCGCAGCGTAGTCGGCCGTGTTGTAGAACACGCCGTTGGCCTTGCCGTCGCCGTTGACGTCAACGTCGCAGCCGGTGCCGTTGCTGGAGGTGTCAAAAAAATGATCGGGGTTGTGGACGGGATCGCCGTTGTAGATGCACTGCGAGGGGTGCAGCATTACCACGCCCGGAGGTACCGTAGGACTGTTGTAGGCGCCGAGGAAACCGACGTCGGTCACGGTGTTGTCCGAGGTCTCGCCCACAAGCTCGCCAGAGTACTGGCCCATGCCGTCGAAGGAGTGCTCGAGCGTGACGTCCGAGTAGGCGACGGTGGCCAGCAATCCCCAGCGCTCGCCGTGGAAGCCGACCAGTCCGTCGTATTCCGGCTGATATTTGTCAGTCTGCTCCCCGTGCAACAGCGAGGCGGACGCGGTCGCCGTCCAGCCCGGATCGAGTTCGAAGGGCCGGCGGGTCTTGAGGTCGATGGTGCCGGTGATGCCGCCGTTCAGCAGCGTGGCGGTCGGCGACTTGATGACGTCGGCCCCGGCGAACAGTTGGGACGGGATGTCACTGAAGTCCGGTTGTACGCTGACGATATTGCCGGTGGTCAGGAATGGCGCGCCGTTGAGCAGCGTTCCGACCTGAGGCAGGCCGCGGACGCTCACTGAGCTGCCTTCGCCACCCTCGCGATTGATCTGCACGCCGGTGATGCGTTGCAGTGAATCAGCGATGGTGCGGTCCGGCAGCTTGCCGATGTCCTCGGCGGAGATGCTGTCCGTGATCGAAGCGGCGTCGCGCTTGAGCTCGACCGTGCGCTGCTCGGCGCCACGCACGCCGAGTACGACGACCTCCTCGAGTTCGGTTGCGTCGGTGGCCACGGCGGCCGTGGGCGTTTGCGCGTAAGCGTCGACCAGCGGCAGCGCCAGCAGGCCGGCCAGCAGGTGCAGTTTTTTGACGACGTTCATTGGGCTCCCCTCTGTTTTCAATCCCCAGATCCCAAGGCAGAAATATCCTTACTCCGGCAATGGCACGACCAGCAATTCCATCTGCCAGCGATCCGTGGCGTGATCGAGCCGGCACTGGTAGCCGTAATACACCCGGTCGAAGACGTGCTGGAACAGGCAGGCGCGCTCGCCGGTCTCGACCGGATTGCCCGCCACCGGCTCGAAGCGGCCGTTGGGCGTGCTGGCGTGGAATACCTTGACCTGCCACTCGCCGCGATGCGCATCGTCGTAGCGATCCGGATAGACCTCGGTGGCCAGGAAGTAGATGCCCTGGCCAGCGGGCCCGCCGTGCGCCAGGTACAACAGATTGGGCGCCGCCACCGTCGCGGTGCTGTGCATCAGCAGCTGGTCGGGTGCGTGGTCGAGCGCGTCGACGCTGGCGGCGTTGCGACTCACGATGTCGAAGTAATCGGCGTCATTGCCGCGGTACCAGGTCAGGAAGAACCGGCCACTGGCCGGGTCCCGGAACAGGTTCGGATTCTGGTTGCGCTGATCCTTCACCGGGCGCACCAGGTCCTTGATCTCGGTGAGGTGGACACCGTCCGCCGAGGTTGCGAACACGATGCGGCTGCTGGGCGTGTCGTAGTCGCGCGTGATCGCGAAGTGGAGCAGCCCGGGATGCCTCGGGTCTGCGTCCTGCAGCACCGAGGGCCAGCGGGCATTCAGCCACAGCGGGTTGCCGGCGTACTTGGTCCAGTGCACGAGGTCGTTGCTGCGCGCGAGACCAATGCCACGGCCGTTATTCAGTCCATACCAGGCCCAGTAGCGGAAGCCGTCGCGCTTCAGCTCGAGCACCGCGAAGGTGTGCGGCTGCTGGTCGCCCTCCCATTCCTGCGCTGGCAGATCCAGCAGCTGCGGCGCCGGCAGGCGCAGGTAGGCAGGGGCGGGCGCTGCCGCACCCTGGGCAAGCGCGGCCGCGCCCAGCACCGTGAGTGCGCACCATCGCTGCAACCAGAGACGGTCGATCATGCCTTGCCCCCGGCGCCCAGCAGCGCATTGTTGATGAGCGGCCGCGCCCAGAAGCCCACGCTCAAAACGCATGCGAAGGTCAGGTAGAGCAGCAACATGCCGGTGCGCAGGCCAAAGGCGTCGGCAAGATGGCCGATCAGCATCGGCACGACAGCGCCGCCCATGATTCCTGAGCACAGGATGCCGGCCAGCGGGCCGTGGTGTTCCGTGACCGAATTGAGTCCCAGCGAAACAATGGTCGGCCACATGATCGAAGCGAACAGCCCGATCGCCGGGAATGCCAGCCGCGAAACCGCGGCATCGCCGAACAGCGCCAGCGTCAGCATCACCAGCGCGCCGACGGAGAACCCGATCAGCACGCGGCGGCTGTCGAAGAGCTTGAGCAGCAGCATGCCGACCAGGCAGCCAACGGTCATGAGGCCCCAGAACCAGGAAACCGCAATCGCGCCCTGCACGTCCGGGTTGTACTGGTGGTAGCGGTACAGGAACTGTGACATCCAGTCGGCCGTGCCCTGCTCGCAGCCGACGTAGGTCACGATCGCCAGGAAATACAGCCAGGTGACGCGCTTGCGCAGCAACTCGCGGTACATCCCCAGCGTCCCGGCCGACTCGTCGGCGGTGCGCTCCACCTTCGGCAATTTCACCAGCAGCATCACGACCACCATGGCCGCGGTCGCGAGGGCAAACAGCCAGTACATCGATACCCACGGCAGCCCGGCGGGTGTGTGCAGTGCCAGCTGCCCGAGCAGCATTCCGCGCGGCGCGCCCGCGGCCAGGTGGGCAATCAGATAGGAGAAGACCAACGGACTCAGGAACGAGCCCACGCCGAACACCATCTGCGCGAAAGCCGAATAGAAGGCGAAGTGCTCTTCGCCGCCGGCGACGCGCAACAGCGGATTGATCGCCACCTGCAGCGCCGCCATGCCGGCGCCGATCGCGAACAACGACAGCACCGCGGCCTGGTAGTTCGGCCACATGGCGAAGGCCAGCGCGCCGGCCGTGCAGACCAGGAAGGAAACGACCATCAAGCGCTTCTCGCCCCAGCGTTCGACGAGGAATCCCGCGGGGATCGACAACACTCCGTAGGCGATGAAGAACGAGAACGGCAGCATGCCCGCCATGCCCTGGGACACGTGAAAGTCTCGGATGATGTCGGGCACCAGTGGCCCGAGGATGTTGGTCACGAAGGAGATGACGAAGAAGGTCAGGAACACCAGGCCGACCAGCAGGGCACTGCGATTGCGCATCGGCTTGTTCATGTCGTTGCCCATCATTCGGTGTCCGTGACCTTGGAGGCGCGCTCGAAGTGGCCGGCCTCATTCCCGTCTGCGGCGGCGAGGGCCAGGGTCATGAGCTGCACGGGCAGGATCTCCAGCACCGGCCGCAGCGGGGCCGGGCATTCCGGCAGGTCGAAGGGCGCCAGCGCGGCGCCCGGGCCGATCTCGTCGCAGTGCGCACCGCTGCCGGCGAGGTCGCGAACCAGCCGGCGATTGAGCGCGCGCGTCGGCTCGTCGCCGCTGAACACCCCGATCCACATGTCGGCGCGTTGCATTTCCATTGGTCCGTGGCGGAACGCGGCGCTGCTCATGCCCTCGGCGTGTACCCGGGTCGCTTCCTTGGTGATGAGTGCGCCGGTGAGCGCGGCACTCAGCGAGGAGCCGCGCCCGGTCAGGAACAGGTGCCGCTTGCCGCCCAGTCGCGCCGCGAGCAGCTCGGCCCTGGTGCGCCAGGTCTGCAGGTACCGGTCCGCCAGTTCCGCACCATCCTCGAGCTGTGCGCGCGCCTGCCGTTCCTCGCCTCCCGAGAATATCGAGCCGAGCCACTGCAGGATTAACAGGCCGGCGACATAGGTCTTGCAGGATACCGAGTGCTCGGGCCCGGCCTGTGCCAGCAGCGCCAGTTGCGCGCCGCGTGCCAATGGGCTGTGCGCGGTGTTGGTCACGCCGATCACGGTGGCCTTCCGGTTCAGCTCGAGCAGGCGCACGGTCTCGGCGCTGGCGCCCGATTGCGAGGCCGCGATCACGAGTGTCTGTTCGTCACAGAGGGCCATGCCGTAGTAGACCAGCTCCGAGGTCTCCATCATGACCGGGTTGTGCCCCGCGGCGATCAGCGCCAGGTTGAGCGGATGGAAGCCGTGGTAAGAGGAGCCCATCCCGGTGAGCACGATGCGCTGCCAGCGGCGCGCGGCCACGAATTGCCGCACCTCGCGCCACCGGCCCGGTTCGGTCAGCCAATCCATGGTCGCGCGCAGTGCCCGCGGCTGCGCCATGATGTCCTGGAAGTAGCGGCCCTCGATGACCGGCAGCGGCGCGGTGCTCAGCATGCGCGCGCATCCCCGGGAAAACGGTGCCACCAGGCGGCCGCCGCACCGACCAGCGGCGCCGCATTGCCCAGTGTCGCCGTCGACAGCGTGACCTGGTCCGCCGGGACCAGCCCGCAGGATCCGCGCACGACTTCGCGGATCAGCGGCATGAACAGGTCCGCGCTCTCCATGACGTTTCCCGACAGCACGATCGCATCGGGCGCGTACAGCGTGATGAGGTTGGCGACGCCGACGCCGAGGTGACGTCCCGCGCGCCCGATCTCGCGCAGCGCAAAGGCGTCGCCCCGGCGGGCGCGAGCGCACAACTCCTCGGTCGTCAGCGAATCGCGCCCCGGGTAGTCTGCTGGCGCCACGTCGCGCGCGTGCGCGGCGATGGCCGTGCCGCTGGCAAGCGACTCCCAGCAGCCGCGCGCGCCGCAGTAGCACTGCGGTCCGGAAGAGTCATCGATCGAGTGGTGCCCGATTTCGGGGTGGGCGCCACCGACCCCACGGTAGAGAGCGCCGTTCAGGATGATGCCGCCGCCGATCCCGGTGCCTACGGTCACGCAGATGAGGTTGCGCCAACCGTGCCCCGCGCCGCAGAGCAGCTCGCCGAGGGCGGCGGCGTCAGCGTCGTTCTCCATCGCCACGCGCAGGCCGAAGCGTTGCGCCAGCATTGTCACGGGATTGTTGCCGCGCCAGCCCGGGAGATTCTCGACCTCGCCGATCTCGCCGCTGATTGGATCGATCGGTCCAGTGCAACCGATGCCGATTCCGTTCAGCCGCTGCCCGACCCTGGATCCGAGCTGTTCGAGCAGCCCGCCTACGCGGCTCATCGCCGGCGCGAAGCCCTGGCGGGCGACGGTGGGCGTATCGGCCCGCTGCAATACCCGGCCCGAACCATCGACCACGCCGACGGTCATGTTGGTGCCACCGATGTCGATGGCCCCGACGAGGCCTTCGCCGGCGGCTGGTGCCGTACTCATGGGCTGCGCCACTGGAGTATCGCACCGCCGTGCGCCGGCACGTCCAGCGTCCATCCGCTGCGCTCCACGCTCACCACCGTGGCCCCGCCCTCAGTGAGCTGGCGCAGTTCGCGCGCGGGTAGGGTCGTGTCGAGGTGCGTACGCAACGCCTTGTCGTCGTGGTTGACGACGACGAAATAGCCGCCGGTCGGGGAAGTGAGGGCCGAGGCCTCGACCGACGGCTGGTCGGTGTACGCAAGTGGGCGGATCCCCGCCCATTCGCGCATGGCTCGGTACAACCGGTACACGGTTTCCTTGCCGTCAAAGGCCGCCGGCTGGCTGCCGAGCCAGGCTTCGAGCGGATACGCCGACAGCAAGGTGTAACCCTTGCCAAGGTGGTGCGCCACGAGGGCGGGGCGCTGCTTCTGGTCGACGGCGATGACTTCGCCGTCCGTGACCGCAAGTCCCGTGCCCCAGAATTTCGCGCCGCCGCCCGGGAGCACGAAGTGCAGGCTGTCGCCCGGCCGCAGGTTGCCCAGCGGCCGTACGACCCTGAGCGTGACTTCGCTGTCGATAACGGTGTCGGTCATTCGCGCGCCGAACAGGCTCGCCATTTCCGGAATCGCCGAGTTGGAGGCCAGCGAGGCGTACAGCGCGCCGCCGCGCTGCACGTAGTCGCGCGCGCGCTCCCAGAAGTCGGTGTGCAGGTGTGCGAACACCGGGTCGGTGGCCGTGAGCGGGGAGGGCAGCAACAACAGCGGGAACTTGCCCCAATCGTCGGCCTCGCGCGGCAGCGCGGGCTTCAACCCGGCGCGGTGCGCGAGGATGAACGACGAAAGGGTCGCGCTCATGACCCACTGGTTGACGTCGTAAGCTGCGGGCGCCTGGCCGTTGACGGCGCCGCCGTCGGCCACCGACACGTATGGAGTGACTTCCGGCCCCTTGAGGCCGAAGTGCGCGAAGTCACCGCGCGTGCGAGACCATTCCTCGGGGACGACAATCGCCGCATCGCCGGCGGGCACGGTTAGACGGTCGAGGTCCATGCGCGCCACGATCCGGCTGAAGGACTGGAACGCCAGGCCCTGGGGTCGCAGCTTGCGGTCCCAGGTCGTGAGCCCGAATTGCGTTTCGTGCGGCGAACGCAGGTACGGCACCTTGCGGTACTGCTCCGGCGCGGCGTCGGTGTAGCACCACAGCAGGAAGCCGTTGGCGCCGGCGGCGAGCGCGGAGTAGACGCTGACCTGCTGGAAGGCGCTGACGTTCTCGGGTGAGTATTGTGCTGACGAGGCACCGAGCTCCTGCACCATGACCGGGCGTCCCGCGCCGCCGCTGAGCGTGGTCTCGAAGGCGGCGCCGTAGGTGCTGCGCTCGTTGACCATCGGGTCCGGGAACAGCTCGGGCGTATAGATCGTGTAGGGATGGACACTGAAGAAGTCGACGTCTTCGGCAATGGTGTCGGGCCGGAACGGGCCGTGCTCCATGTCCTGCGTGCTGACGCCCGCCACGATCGGATGCATGTGGTCGTACTTGCGCAGTCCGCCCGCGATCAGGCGCGTCCAGTTCACGGCCATGGCATCGGTCGTGTCGGGAGCGATCCAGAAAGGCGGCTCGTCGGTCAGGTCCCAGGCGAGGATCGCGGTCTCGTGCGCATAGCGGCGCCCGAATTCCTGCGCCTGGTTGGTCTCCAGCCGAAGCATCTCCGGGTCCGATTGCGGGTTGCGACCATGGCGCCAGGGCACGTCCCAGTAAGCCTCGCCGACCTCGCCGCCGACGAACAGGCAGGGGTGCAGATAGATATGGTACTTGTGGGCGAGTGCGATCAGGACGTCGAACTGGGCGAAGGCTTCGGGGTTGTAGTCGCCGGGCCGCGGCTCGAACCAGGCCCACATGAGGTCGAGGCGCACGGTGTTGAAGCCCATGCGCGCCATCTGGGCGAAGTCGGCCTCGATGTCCGCCGGATCCCACTGCAGCGGCCACTGCATCGCCGCCTTGGCGGGCACCCAGTGGGCGCCGACCACGAGGAAGCGCTGGGCGTCATGGGCAAAGTAATTGCCGTCCAGCCGTGCGGCCGTCAGCTGGGCCCGCGGAGCCGGCGTCAGTAGCAGCCGGGGTCGCCGCGGCGCAACCGAGCGCGAGCGGCAGCCAGCACAGCCACTTTGGCATCGAAGATGAAAGCCCCATTGCCCCCAAGCCCGTGTGGACCAGCGCCACTAGGTTCTATCATATTATCATATGTACACTAGCATGTCACCGCTATAATCTGCCACATGCGAAACCAGGCCGCCGATAAATCCCCGGGCGCCCTGTCACTCGGTCTGCACATCGAGACCGACAGCTATGTCCCCTACTACCAGCAGATCGTCGACCAGGTACGCGGCCACATCAAGTCGCAGGCGCTGCGCGCGGGCGAGGTGTTCTACTCCGAGGGCGAGGTCGCCGCGGCGCTCGGCATCAGCAAGATGCCGGTGCGCCAGGCGTTCCTGAAGCTGCGCGCCGAGGGCCTGCTGACGATCGCCAAGGGCAGGCGTCCGGTCATCGGCTCGAGCCAGGTGCCGTGGAACTTCCAGCAGCTGCGCGGATTCAGCGAGGAGATGCGGCGCCGCGGCCTCGTGCCGTCGGCCACCGTGCTCGGCCTCAAGCGCATGCCCGCCGACGCCGAGACCGCCCAGTCGCTGCGGCTCGCCATCGGCGACGAGGTCTATGCACTGCGTCGGCTGCGCTCCGTGAACAACGAGCCAGTGGCGCTGGTCATGAGCTACCTGCCGGTCGCACTGTTCCCGGGACTTCGAGCAGCAACACCTGGCCAAGTCCTCGCTGTACGCCGTCTTCGAGAGCGTCTACCGGCGCAAGCTCAACTGGGCGGAGGAGGAGATCGGTGCCACGTCGGCGACGGCGGAGGTGGCGCGCCTGCTCGATACGACGCCGGGCAAGCCGCTGCTGTTCGTGCGCGAAACGACGTTCGACATGCAGCGCACGGCCATCGAGCACAGCCACTCGTGGTTGCGCGCCGACCGCTACAAGGCCACGGTGGTGTCGATACGCAAGCGCTAGCCTCGAAGGTGGCTGTGGTGACCGGTGCTGGCACCGGAATCGGGCGCGCGGCGGCGCTTGCGCTGGCCGGTGATGGCTACGCGCTCGCACTCGCGGGACGGCGGCTGGGGCCGCTCGAGGCGGTCGCTGCTGAAGTGCGCAATGCGGGAGCCCCGGCCCTGGCCGTGGCCGCCGACGTCAGCGACGAGGCGGCGGTGGCCACGCTGTTCCAGCGCGTTGCCGACCAGTTCGGGCGCATCGACCTGCTGTTCAACAACGCCGGGATTGGTGGATCCGCGCGACCGCTCGAGGAATTGACGTACGATCAGTGGCGGGCGGTCATTGACGTGAACCTGAACGGCGCGTTCCTGTGCACCCGGGCCGCAATCAGGATGATGAAGTCGCAGTCGCCACCAGGAGGCCGAATCATCAACAACGGCTCGCTGGCGGCCCACGTGCCGCGCCCGCATAGCGCGGCCTATGCGGCGAGCAAGCACGGCATTTCCGGCTTGACCAAGGCCACGGCGCTCGAAGGCAGGCCCTTCGGCATCGCCTGCGGGCAGATCGACATCGGCAACGCGGCCACCGCCATGGGCACCCAGGTCTCGGCGGCGACACTGCAGGCCAATGGCTCCCGGATCGAGGAGCCGACGCTGCAAGTGCAGCATGTTGGCGCAGCCATCCGCTACATGGCGCAACTGCCGCTCGAAGCCAACGTGCTGACGCTCACGGTCATGGCGACCGGCATGCCCTACGTTGGTCGGGGATAATGGAACTAGCGTCCGGGCGCGCGGATCACGCGACCGTCCTTCATCACGAAGTCGATGCGCCGCAGGTTCTCGGTATCGGCGAGCGGATCGGCCGGCATCGCGACCAGGTCGGCTGCGAGGCCGACGGCGATGCGACCACGCTCCCCATCCACGCGCAGCAACCGTGCCGGCTCGATCGTGAAGGCCTTGAGCGTATCGACCGCGGGGATGCCCGCCTCGCGCCAGACCTGCAGGTAGTCGAACATCAGGTCGGCGCGCGTGCGACCCGCGACCTCATGCACGGTGTCGCTGCCGAAAACCAGCCTGACGCCGATGCGATGCGCCCGCCGCAGCCGGTCGATGATCGCCGGCGCCAGCACCGCGGGCGGCGGGAAGATGCCGCCGGATGTGCCGATGACGTCAAGGTGCGCGCGCGGATAGTCCGTGCTGGTCAGGAATATGTTCTTGTCCTTGAGGCGCTGGAGCTGCGCGTCGGTCAGGAAGAAGCCGTGCTCGATCGAATCGACCCCGGCCTCGATCGCATTGTCGGCCGCGGCGCCGCCATAGACGTGCACCGACACCGGCACGCCGGCGGCGTGCGCTTCGTCGACCGCGGCGCGCAGTTCCTCGACCGAGTAGTGGTAGGGATTGTTGTCGAGCACGAGCTTGATCGAGCGGGCACCGTAATAAAGGTTCTGGCGCACCGCCTTGCGCACTTCGGCCGGGCTGTCGGCGTCGATGTATTCGTAATCCCAGAAGCGTCCCTGCTCCGGCGGGATCGAGTGCGACTGCCCGCCGAAGGGGGCGATGATCTTGCCCGAGCACACGATCGTCGGACCGGAGAACATTCCGGCATCGATGGCGCGCCTGATGTCCTCCATCGCATAGTCGGCCTCGTTGCCGACGTCGCGGATCGTCGTGAACCCCGCCGCCAGCACGGTGCCCGCGTTGCGCAGGCCGCGCAGCGCGCGGTAGGTCGTGCTCTCCTTGATGTAGAACGACTCGAAGGGCGCATCGCCCCCCATGACCTCGGTCAGCGTCAGGTGCGTGTGCGCGTCCATGAGGCCGGGCATCAGCCATTCGTGCGACAGGTCGATGACCGTTGCTTCGGGCGGGACCGCCACTTGTGCGCCAATTGACTTGATCTTGCCATCTTCGACCAGCACGACCTGGTTGCGCGCCACACTGCCGTGTTCAGGGTCGATCACCGCGCCGGCCCGGATGGCGTAGCTCGTCGCCGTGGCCGGGATTGCGAACGCCAGCAGAAGCGTAGCGATCAGGTTCTTCATGCCAACTCCCGGGGACTGCTTCGGTGCCATCCCACTCACTGCAGCCCCAATTCGCGGGCCGTCCACGTACACTACGATCGAATGATGACACCTTGTACCGTGCCGGTACACGGGTTGCCAGCCTGGCGCGTGGCAATCGCGCCCCCGCGCCCGCCCCGGGCCAAGGCCAACCCTGCGTTCGCGTTCGTTGTCGTCGCCGCGGCCTGCTGTCGCGTGGTCGCGGCCGCAGGCGCCGCGGGGCCGATTTCACAGGTCAAGACCATTGCCGCTTCCGCCATTGCCACGCGCGTCGACCAGGCGCCGCGCCTGGACGGCACGCTCGGCGATCCCCTGTGGCAGCAGGCCGTCCCGCTCACGGGTTTTCACCAGCGTGAGCCGCACGAGGGCGAGCCGCCGAGCGAACGTACCGAGGTCAGGATTCTCTACACCCGCGAGGCCGTGTACTTCGGCATTCACTGCCTGGATTCCGAGCCCGGCGGTATCGTGGCCTCCGAGTTGCGACGGGACGCCAGCCAGGAGCTCGATGACTACTTCGAGATCATCATCGACTCGGATCATGACCGGCGCAACGCCCACGTGTTCCAGGTCAATCCGCTGGGCACGCAGCGTGACAGCCTGATCACCGAAGAGCATCGCTCGTCCGCAGGCGATGGCGATGGCGAGCCGGGCTGGGACGGCATCTGGCTTTCCGAGGCACACGTGCAGGCTGACGGATGGACCGCTACGATCATGATCCCGTTCGCGACGCTGAACGTACGCCACTCCGACACCCCGGTCTGGGGCCTCAACTTCAAGCGCTTCATTCGCCGCAGGAATGAGGAGATGCTGTGGACGTCGTGGCTGCGCGTGGAGGGCGCCAACCGCATCAGCCGCGCCGGAGAATTGCAGGGGCTGAACGACGTCGGTGGCGGCCGCGTGGTCGTGATCAAGCCTTACGCGCTTGGCAGCTACAACTCGCTCTCCGAGCAGGCCACGCAGGCCGGACTGGAGCCCGGCGCCAGCGCCCAGCTTACCGGCGGCGTCGACGCGCGCGTGGGCCTGGGTTCCAGCATGGTGGCGAATTTCACCATCAACACGGATTTCGCCGATGCCGACGTCGACATCAACCAGTTCAACCTCACGCCGTACCGGCTGTTCTACCCGGAGAAGCGCGCGTTCTTCCTCGAGAACACCGGCATCTTCTCCTTCCCGCTCGGCGCCTCGAACGACAACCTGTTCTTCAGCCGCAACATCGGCATCGACTCCTACACCGGGCAGCAAGTGCCGATCAATGCCGGCGCCAAGATCACGGGCGCCGCAGGGGATTATCAGCTGGGTCTGCTCGCGGTTGGCACACGGAATGAGGGCACCAATCCGGAAGCCAGTTACGGGATCGCGCGGGTCAAGCGCGCGCTGGGCGGAGGCTCCTACATCGGCGCGATTGCGATAGGTAAACGGTCCGGCCAGTTCGATGACCGTTACAATAGTTTTAACCAGGTCGAGGGCATCGACACGCGCTGGGTCGTGATGCCGAACCTGCGGATCAGGGGGTTCCTGGCACAGTCGCGTACCCCGGGGTACGGCTCCGGCCAGTCAGCCTGGGGCGCGCTGCTCTACTACGAGGACAATCGCGCCGAGTTGCTCTGGGACCATCGCTACTACGGCGCCAACTTCAATCCCGAGGTCGGCTTCGTCGAGCTGCCTGACTGCATATGCGACTTCGCCAGCCTGAACCTCAAGGCGCGGCCGCAACTGCTGAACCTGCGCCAGGTCAGCTTCGAGAACTCCGTCCAGCGTGCCCTCTACACGAGCGGTGTACTGCAGAACGAGCAGGTCATGAGCACGTTCCGTGCAGAACTCAACAACGGCGCGTACACCGACGATGACCTGATCGCCGCGATCACGCAGCGGCTGACCGAGCCTTTCAACATTTACAAGAACGTGTTCATCCCCGTGGGCGAGTACCGCTACCTCAGGCACCAGATCGCGGTCGGCAGCCCCAGGGACCGCAAGCTCATCGTCGCGTTCCGGGAACGCTTTGGCGATTACTACGATGGCAAGCTCAACAGCACGTATGTATCCGCCAGCTACCGCGTGAGTCCGCGCCTGCTGCTGAGCGTGGCGCAGGAGTGGGACCGGTTTCTGCTGCCCGAGCCCGGCGGGCACTTCACCGTGTCGATCGGCAATCTGCAGGCGACCTACTCATTTTCACGGTTCCTGAGCGCGAGCGCGCTGCTGCAGGCCGATTCGGCCTACGACCGGCCGGCCGCGGCAAACCTGCGCCTGCGCTGGACGTATCGGCCCGACAGCGACCTCTACTTCATCTATACCTCGGGCACGCACCTCGCAAATGTCGTCGATGACAACCCGCCGCAGTACTTCGAGCGGCAGTTCGCGCTGAAATGGACCTATTCGTGGGCGCCCTGAACTCGCTGCCGCGCGCTCAGATCAGCACCGACTCGAGGCGTGGTGCCCGCGGCGGCACTCGGGAATAGCCGAATCTCAGGACGAACCAGATGTCCTCGGCCGCGAACCGCCGCCGCAGGTAACGATTGCAGCTGGCATTCGTGATCATCGAGCCGAACGGCAGCATGTAGACGCCGTGCCGGGTCATCGCGAGCCACAGGCGCATCAGCAGCCGCCCGGCGACGATCAGCTCCGGCCAGGAGCCGAACGGGCCGCGCAGGATGGCCACGTGCGGCGTGCCGGCCTGGGTGCGCAGGTACCTGGCGCATACCAGCGAGCGGATGCCCGGCAGCAGGAACAGCTGCGGGCACTCGAGCGCCAGGCGCATCTCCCACCCAGGCTGATTCATTGGCCCGCACCACAGGCCGTCGCCGACCTGTGGCGTGTCGCCGACGCGGATCCAGCTGCGCAGCTCCGCCAGCTCGGTGGCCTTCAGGTTGTTCTCGAGCAGCGCGGTGACGTTGCGACTGAGGACCTCAGACACCACTTCCGGCGCGTCGGTGGACTCGAAGCGATGCCTGCTGGCCGCTGCGATGCCCGCCAGCTCAGTGAGCACCCGCGGTGCGACCAGGCGGCCATCGTAGGGCAGGCGCGAGGTGCGCCGCGCCTCGAGGACCGTACGCTCGTCCGTGGCCGCGCAGCGCTCGCGAATCTCGGCGCGCCCCAGCACCACCGGGCCCGAGCCGGGTTCGATGGCGCCGGGCAATACCCCCGTGTCCGGCGTCACGACCACGTCAAGGCCGAAGTGCCGGCCGGCGCGCTCAATCGTCTCGGCGAAGATGCCAAAGGAGGCGAGCACGTAAAGATTGCCCGTGTCCTCCACCGGCAGCATGCGCTCCCTGAGGATCACCACCTCTGCCGTGCGCGCATCGAGCGGCCGCAGGCGGAACGGCTGGGTGTTGTGGGGCGTCGGCGCGAAGCGCGCCAGCTCACTCACCAGCTCCCAGGCCTCAGGTCTCAAGGCTGCGCTCGCGAGCCGCGCGGCCGCAGGAATGCCGGCAGCCACCAGTTGGCGCGACCGAGGAGCGTCATCAGCGCCGGCAGCAGCACCAGCCGGACCAGGCTGGCGTCGAAGGCCACGGCGAAGGCGAGGCCGAGCCCGAATTCACGGGTGGCGGTTAGCTGCGTGAACCCGAAGGCGACGAATAGCGAGATCATGATCGCCGCGGCGCTGGTGATCACCCCGCCGGTCGCGGCGATGCCGTGGGCGACCGCTTGCCGGGAATCGCCGCTGCGCAGGTAATGCTCACGGATGCTCGACAGCAGGAACACTTCGTAGTCCATCGACAGGCCGAAGAGGATAGTGAACAGCATCAGGACGATGAAGGCGTTCAGCCCGCCGGGCGGCTCGAGGCCGATCAGCCCCGCCCCGTGGCCGTCCTGGAAGACGAGGATGAGGAAGCCGTAGCTCGCCAGCACCGACAGCAGGTTGAGCGCCACCGCCTTGAGTGGGATGAGGATCGACCGCAGATGCACGAGCAGCACCACGTAGGTGACCAGCAGCACGAGCGGCACCACCAGGCGCATGCGCGTGAAGATCTCCGCGTCGAAGTCGTCCAGCATCGCCGCGGCACCCGTGACCCGCGCGCCGAGGCCGGTACCGGCAAGTTCCGGCAGCGGGTCGGTACGCAGTGCCCGCACCAATCTGCCCGCGGCCCGCGATTCGGGCGGATCGCGCCCGACCAGCACCAGCAGCGCGATGCGGCCCTGAGGGCCGAGCTGCTCGCTGATCATGTCCACCGCGGGATTGGTCGCGAGGCGAGCAGCCAAATGCCCTAGCCCTGAGCGCGCGCGGTCCTCGAGCACGGTGTGGCCCGGTGGTGCCTCGAGGACGATGGCAGTGGGTCCGATCCAGCCGGGAACGAAATCGTGCGCCAGTATCTCGTAGCCGCGCCGGGCCTCGAGATCGGCGGCCAGTCCCGAGGCGCCAAGATTCCAGCCGGACATGCGCAACACCGGAGCGACGAACACCGCGATAATGACTGCCGCGACGCCCGTCCACAGCAGCGGTCGGCGCATCACGGCTTGCGCCCACCGGGCCCAGAATGCACCGCCACCCGCGGGCCGCGGCCGCTTGGCCGGCCAGTTTACGCGCGCTCCGAGCAGGGCCAGCAGCGCCGGCAACAGGGTGAGCGTGCCGAGCATCGCGGTGACGACCACCACCACGCCACCAATCACCAGCGCGTGCAGGAACGGCAGCCGCACCAGCGACAACGCCAGGAAGCCGATCGCCACCGCGGCACCCGAGCAGAGGATGGTGGCGCGGACCTCGCGTGCGGCCCGTCGCGCGGCGTCCACGGCGGACTCGCCAGATGCAAGCGCGCGGCGAAATGCGCCCACCAGCAGCAGCGCGTAGTCGACGCCGACACCGAGCCCGATCATGGTCACGGTGTTCTCGGCGAATACGCTCACCAGAGTGAGGCGGCTCAGCAGGAAGAGCGCCGCCATGGCGATCGTGGTCGAGGTCATCGCGAGGGCGATCGGCACCACGGCCGCGACCGGCGAGCGGAACACCAGCAGCAGGATCAGCAGCGTGATCGGCAAGCCGATGCGCTCGGCCGCGAGCAGGTCGGTCGAGCTGCGCCGGTTGAGGTCATAGAGCACCGCCGGCTGCCCGGTGACCAGGCAACTGAAGCCGGCGGGAAGCTGCAGCCCGGCGATCGCGGTGCGCAGCGGTTCGGTGGCGAGCTCGGCTTCGCTGAAGGTGGCGGCGTGGGTCCGGATCAGCAGCAGTGCACTGTGCCCGGAACGGCCCAGCAGCCGCGAGTCGCCATTGCTCCACACCGAGTTGACTGCGACGGCGCCGCCCCGCGCCAGCAGTGCCGCGCTCACTGCATTGGCGGTGTCCTTGAACTGCGCGTCACCGACCCGCTGCGTGTCCGAGTGCAGCACGGCGACGAAGGGATAGAAGGTTCCGGCCGGCATGCCGGCGGCGCTCGCCCGCGCTACGGCCTCGATCGATTCACTGCCGGGGACGCCGTCCGATCCGCCACGCACGACCTCGCCCAGCCTGAGCGCAGGCAGGCTCGCCAGCGCGAGGACCGCCAGCCAGGCGACCAGAACCGGTGAAGCGCGGCGGGCCTGCGCGGGCATCTTTGGGTGCACGTTCATTACCCGCGCTTCAGCAGCCGCGCCTGCTTGATGCGGCCGGCATCGGCGGCAAACGGCCCAGTGCCGCGCGCGTAGAGCTCGATGATGGGTGTCACCGTATCCGGATACTCATGCCACGCCTCGCGAAAGTCGGCGTTGAGCGCGACCAGCTCGCGCAGCATCGCCGCGCGGTATCGCGCGCTGAGTTCCGGGGTCGGCTCGACGTCCACCTCGAACAGGAACTTGGGGTGCACAGCGCCTCCGGGACCCTCCTCGAGCGTGAGGCAGAAGGAGTGGGTCATGCGCGCGAGCCCGGCCTCCGCATACAGGCATTGTTCGATGTCTTCCGGGTAGATGTTGGCGCCCATCACCGAGACCGTGTAGTCGCGACGGCCGTGCACCCAGAAGAACGGCAGGCGCAGCTGCCGCTGCCCCGCGCCGCCGCCAAGTGCCTCGATATCGATGCCAAACTCCGCCAGCCGCCGCTGCAGCTCATCGAAGCGAGCCACGCCACCCTGGTCGTGGACGTTGTAGCGGATGCGCGGCGACAGCAACGAGCTGCGCGAAATGGTGAACAGCAGCTCCTGGTCAGAGTTGACCTCGATGTAGTGCATCAGCGGGTTGTACTGGAACAGCATCGGCAGCCGCGAGTCCGCTCCGAACAGGGCGGCGCGGATGTCCGGCCGCTCACGGCACAGGCGGCGGATGGCGATCGCCAGCGGGGTCTCGCCGGCGATGCCAATCTCGAGATCCGTGGCGCCATAGCCGCTGAACACGGTCGTGAACCGCTGCAGCAGGTAGTCGCGCAGGCCTTCGGCCATGCCTTCGCCCCCTACCAGGGCCCGCAGGTCGAACTTGCCGACAGGGAAGCCCCGCGCCGCGCCTTCATCGATGAGGTGCTTGAGGAACGGCGGGTAGCCCGCAATGAGGTAGCGATAGGAAGGACCAAAGAAGCGCAACGTTTCAAGGATCTTGTCCACGTCCGGGCCGGTCGACTTGACGATGCCGTGGCGCGCCATGGCGACTCCCATGTTGATTCCGGTGGCCCAGGCGCCCATGGAAAAGGCGTTGATGGTCACGACCGGCTCGGTGCCGTAGCAGTACTGGGCGAAGTAGCTGATGAAGATGTGGCTCTGGTGGCGCTCGCGGCCGCTGCGCACCCAGTTGTAGGGCATGCCGGTGCTGCCCGATGACTCATCGATCGTCACGTCGCGCATCGGGATCCGTCCGCCGACGCAGCGGCGCTCGGTGCGATAGCGCCTGACGTAGTTTTCCTTGTCGGTCTCGGGCGGCGAACCCCGATGGTAGCCGGCGCTCCTCAGGAACTGCCGGTAGGCCGGCACGCGCCGGGCAGCCTGGTAGAAGGCGGCGCGTGCGCGCCAGTGGCCGACCCATTCGAGAAAACCGGGCGACAGGCGCATGAAGAGCGCCAGAAAGGTCGCGAACCGGAGGCAGGCTAGCTTGAGGATGAAGTTGAAGATGCCGATGACGGCAAAGCGTGCCCGCTCGCCGGGAGTTGCCCGCGGCACGCGCAAGCGCGCACGGGGCTGGCCCGTCGCGGTCCGGATGTTGATCGTGGTGGCGTCCATATCGGTCTCCCATTGCCCGTATCGGGCATGGGGACACTCTGGCGCCTGCGATCCTACGCCGGCCTCACGGCACGCTGACAGATGACTTACAGACCCGGGAAATTGCTATCTGACGCGGGCTCGCGCGTCGGAATGATCTATAGTACGAAGCACGAATCGAGGGGCCGGATGAGCTCGAAAGCGCTTGAGATATGAGTTATAGTACTTTGAAAAATAACATTATGGTGCCCAGGAGAGGACTCGAACCTCCACGGTGTTACCCGCTAGTACCTGAAACTAGTGCGTCTACCAATTCCGCCACCTGGGCCCAAGTGGGCGGCGCAATGTACGTAAGGGGTGCGGGGCTGTCAATTGACACCTAAACAAGGGCCGGCGCGCGGCGCGCGCCATCCTGCCCGTCATGCCGCGCATCATCCCGCGCGCCGTTCCGCGCACAAGCAGGGTGGGGCCGGTCGCAGCGCGCCAGTCATCGCCGAGGGCATCGTCTCGCCCAATCGCGCCGGCTTCGGCTTTGCGCGCGTCGAGGGGATCGAGGGCGGCGTGTTCCTGCCACCGCGCGAGATGACCGGGCTGGTGCAGGGCGATCGCGTCAGCCTCGCGCTGCATCGTGACGCGCAGCAGCGCTGGGTCGGGCGCGTGACCAGCATCCTGGAGCGCGGGCTGAGCGCC
This sequence comes from uncultured Gammaproteobacteria bacterium, assembly GCA_963778855.1. Lineage (GTDB taxonomy): Bacteria > Pseudomonadota > Gammaproteobacteria > Steroidobacterales > Steroidobacteraceae > FEN-1191. The sequence goes on from CAVZWC010000001.1 coordinate 81,285, forward strand.
TACCTCGGCATCGTCGAGCGACAGGGGCACGAGCTGCGCGTGCGCGCGGCGGACCGGAAGCTCGGCATCGTGTGCACGATCCCGCACGCCAGCGCCGGTGGAGTGCAGGCCGGCGATTGGGTGATCGCGGACATCAAGCGCTATCCAGCCGAGGGCGTCGCGGGCGAGGCTTGGGTGAGGCGCAAGCTCGACCCGGAACGGCCGGTGGAGATGTCCACCGAGGCCGCGATCGCGCGCTTCGACCTCGGCACCGAGTTCAGCGCGGAGTCGCTGCACGAGGCCCGGCGCTACGGCGGCCACGTCGATCCGGAGGAGGCCGCACGCCGGATCGACCTGCGCGCCATGCCGCTGGTGACCATCGACGGCGAGGACGCGCGCGACTTCGATGACGCGGTGTACGCGGAACGCGCAGGGCGACGGCTACCGCCTGGTGGTGGCGATCGCCGACGTCAGCCACTACGTGCGGCCTGGCACCGCGCTCGACACCGAGGCCCGTGCGCGCGGCACCTCGGTCTATTTTCCGACTCGGGTGCTGCCGATGCTGCCTACCGCGCTGTCGAACCACCTGTGCTCGCTCGAGCCGGGGGTCGACCGGCTGTGCATGGTGGCCGACATGCGCGTCAGCGCGCGCGGCGCGTTGCGCAGCTGGCGGTTGTACCCGGCCGTGATGCGCTCGGCGGCGCGCCTGACCTACGATTCGGCGCACGCGCTGCTGTTCCGGCGCGAGGCCGCGGCGCGCGCGCGCGCTGGGCCCGCTGGCCGACCGGCTCGAGCCGCTGGTCGAGGTCTATCATGCGCTGCTGCAGGCGCGCGGCCAGCGCGGCGCCCTCGATTTCGACGCGCCCGAGGCCCGGTTCGTGCTCGAGCCGGGAACAGCAGGTGCGTGCGATCGAGTTCAAGGCGCGCAACGACGCGCACCGGCTCATCGAGGAGTGCATGGTCGCTGGCCAACGTCGCCGCGGCGCGCGAGCTGCGCCAGGCTGCGCGTGCCGGCACTCTATCGCGTTCACGCGCGGCCCGAGCGAGCGCAAGCTCGACGTGCTCAAGGCGACCTTGCACGTGCTCGGCATCGAGCTGCAGCTGCCCGAGGAACTGCGGACCCGCGACCTGGCTGGCATCGCGTCGCGCGTGCGCGACCCGGAGCTGCGGCCCTTTATCGAGACGCTGGTGGTGCGCTCGCTCGCCCAGGCGGTCTACCAGCCCGACAACATCGGCCATTTCGGCCTGGCGCTGCCGGACTACGCGCACTTCACCTCGCCGATTCGCCGCTATCCCGACCTGCTGGTGCACCGGGCGCTCCGGGTCGGCCTCGGCCTGTCGCCGCGCGAGGGCAACGCCGATCACGCCGCGCTGGAGCCGGTCGGTGCTGAGCTGTCGCGGCTCGAGAAGCGCGCCGACGAGGCGGATCGCTACGTCGAGAATTTCCTCAAGTGCGTGTACCTGCGCGACCGCATCGGCCAGTGCTTCGAGGGCCTTATCACGACCGTGGTCGAGTTCGGTCTGCTTCGTGCAGCTGCGCAGTGTGGGCGTCGATGGCCTGCTGCACCTGACGGCGCTGCGCGACGACGATTACGCCATGACGCGCGACGGCGGCCAGTGGCGCGGCCGGCGCAGCGGCCGCAAGTTCGCGCCGGGCATGCGCGTGCGCGTGCTCGTCACCGCCGTCAATCCGGTGGAGGGCATGGTCGATCTGGAGCTGGCCGTCGACTGATGGCCAGCGAGCGCGTGTACGGCCTGCACACGGTGCGCGCCGCTGCTGACGCGTTCGCCGCGGCGGGTGCTGAAGATCTGGCTGCAGCAGGGAAGGGCGCGACCAGCGCGCGGCGCAGATCGAGGAGTTGGCGCGGGCCGCGAACCTGCCGGTCGAACGCGTCGATGCGCAGCGCCTGCGTGGCTGGCTCGGCGAGGCCGCACACCAGGGCGTGGTGGCCGAGATCGAGCCGCTGCGGCCCATGGACGAGGACGACTTCCTCGAACGGCTCGCGCCGAGCCACGCGACCCGCTTGGTGCTGGCCCTTGACGGCGTGCAGGATCCGCACAACCTCGGCGCCTGCCTGCGCACCGCCGATGCCTGCGGTGCGCTGGCCGTGATCGTGCCGCGCGATCGCGCCGCCAGCCTCAACGCCGGCGGCGCGCAAGGTGGCGGCCGGCGCGGCGGAGACCACGCCCGTGGTCACCGTCACCAACCTCGCGCGCTGCCTGCGGCTCATCAAGGACGCGGGGCTGTGGATCGTCGGCGCGGACGCCGCGGCGCCGCAGCGCGCGGCCGAGGTGGACCTCGAGGCGGGCCGCTGCCTGGTGCTGGGCGCCGAGGGCCGGGGCATGCGGCGAGCTGACCCGCGCGGACTGCGACTTGCTGGTCCGCCTGCCGAGCGACGGCGCGGTCGAGAGCCTGAACGTCTCCGTCGCCGCCGGCATGCTGCTCTACGAGGCGGTGCGGCAGCGCCAGCATGACCTTGGGCCTACCCCTCACCGAATCGCTAAGCCCTGAAACTCCGCTTGCGAAGACCAGAGCCTCGACGGTAAACTGACGCGGCTTCTCCTTGCCGCACTGCCAAGGCCTCGAGCAGGCGGCATCTATCCACAGGGAGTCCGACATGAGGCATTACGAAGTGGTGTTCCTGGTCCACCCGGACCAGAGCGAACAGGTCCCGGCGATGATCGAGCGCTACCGAGGGCATGATTGCCGCGGGCAGCGGCCAGGTGCATCGCCTCGAGGATTGGGGCCGTCGGCAGCTGTGCTTCCCGATCGCCAAGGTCCACAAGGCCCACTACGTGCTCATGAACGTCGAGTGCGACCAGAAGACGCTGGCCGAGCTGACCGGCGCCTTCCGCTTCAGCGACGCCGTGCTGCGCCACCTCGTGGTCAGCATGGAGGGTCCCGTGACCGAGCCCTCGCCGATGTCACGGAGCGACGAGGAGAACGAGGCGCGTCGCGAGCGCGACGAGATGGGCGACGACGACGACATGTCGCTCAGCTCCTGAACCGCCGCGCCCAACTTCAAGGAGCCACCATGTCACGTTTCATACGCCGCAAGAAATTCTGCCGCTTCACGGCCGATGAGGTCGTCACGATCGATTACAAGGACGTGAGCGTGCTCAAGAACTACATCACCGAGACCGGCAAGATCGTGCCCAGCCGCATCACCGGCACCAAGAGCTTCTACCAGCGCCAGCTCAGCACCGCGATCAAGCGCGCGCGCTTCCTGGCGCTGCTGCCTTACACCGACCAGCACTGAGGCCACGGTCATGGAAGTAATCCTGCTGCAGAAAGTGGCAAACCTCGGCAAGATCGGTGATCGCGTCAAGGTCAAGAGCGGCTACGGCCGCAACTACCTGCTGCCTTCGGGCCGCGCGACCGCCGCCACGCCGGCCAACATTGCGCACTTCGAGGCGCGCCGTGCCGAGCTCGAGCGTGCCGCCGGCGAGGAACTGCACAGCGCCCAGGAGCGCGCCGAGTCGCTGCGCGACTTCCGGTTGAGCATCACGGCCAAGGCGGGCTCCGAGGGCAAGCTGTTCGGATCGGTCGGCACCAACGACATTGCCGAGGGTTGCACCGCGGCGGGCCACAAGGTCAGCCGCAGCGAGGTGCGCCTGCCCACCGGCCCGATCCGCGCCGTCGGCGAATACCAGGTCACGCTGCATTTGCATACCGACGTCGAGGCGATGCTGACCGTGATCATCGTGGCCGAAGAGCAGGCCTAGGCCGCGCGCGGCAGGGCGGGGGAGGCGGTCGTCAAATGGCTGGCCCGCTACGTTCGCGCCGTGATACCGAGGCGCCCGAGGTTGGCGTGCCGTTGCCACCGCATTCGGTCGAGGCCGAGCAGGCCGTCATCGGCGGGCTGCTCATCGACGCCCAGGCCTGGGACCAGGTCGGCGACCTGGTCGTCGCCGAGGACTTCTACCGACCCGACCACCAGCTGATCTACGGCGCGCTCGCCGAGCTCGTGGCCCACGCCAAGCCGGCCGACGTGGTGACGGCGGCCGGGCAGCTCGAGCGCAGCGGCCAGCTTGAGGCAGCCGGCGGCCTGGGCTACCTCGGCACCCTGGCCCGCGACACCCCGACCGCCGCCAACGTGCGCGCCTACGCGCAGATCGTCCGCGAGCGCTCGCTGTTGCGTCGGCTGATCTCGGCCGGGCGCTCGATTGCGGCTTCGGCCTTCGCCACCGATGGACGCAGCGCGCGCGAGCTCGTCGACGAAGCCGAACAGCAGGTGTTCCGGATCGCCGAGCAGAGCAGCGGACGGCGCGACGGGGCCGTCAAGGTCAGCGCGCTGCTGCCGCAATTGATCGACAAGATCGACGCCTGGCACACCGACCCGAGCTCGATGCGCGGCCTGCCCACGGGCTTCACCGATTTCGACCGCAAGACCGGCGGACTGCGACCCGGCGATCTCGTGATCGTCGCCGGCCGGCCGTCGATGGGCAAGACCACGCTGGCGATGAACATCGCCGAGTACGCGGCGGTCAATCCGGCGACGCGCTCCTCGGTGGCGATCTTCAGCATGGAAATGCCCGCCGAGCAACTGCTGACGCGTATGCTGAGTTCAATCGGCGGAGTGCCGCTCAACGGCATCCGCAGTGGGCAGATCTCCGACGATGACTGGGTGCGGGTGACCTCCGCCACCAGCCAGTTGTCCGAGGCGCGCATCTTCATCGACGAGTCGCCGAGCCTGACGCCCACGGAGCTGCGCGCCCGCGCGCGCCGGGTCGCGCGCGAGCATGGCCTCGACCTGGTCGTGGTCGACTACCTGCAGCTCATGCAGGTGCCGGGCACCAAGGAGAACCGCGCCACCGAGATCGCCGAGATCTCGCGCGGCCTCAAGGCGCTGGCCAAGGAGCTGCAGGTGCCGGTCATCGCGCTCTCGCAGCTGAACCGCGGCGTCGAACAGCGCACCGAGAAGAAGCCCGTGATGTCGGACCTGCGCGAGTCCGGGGCGATCGAGCAGGACGCCGACATGATCCTGCTGATCTACCGCGATGAGGTCTACGACAAGAACACGCCCAAGCGTGGCATCGCCGAGATCGACCTGGCCAAGCACCGCAACGGCGAGATCGGCATGTTCATGCTGACCTTCCAGGGGCAGTACAGCCGCTTCGCGAACTACGCCGCCGACGCCTACGCCGAGGGCGTGCTGCGCTAACCGATGCCGTCCGGCAGCTCGGCCTTGCGCCGCGCGCAGTAGTCCAGCAGGGCCTCGTCCGTGGCCGCGTCGAGCGGTGGAGCCTGGTAGGCCTCGAGCATGGATTGCCAGCGTCGCAGCGCGCGCCGTGGCTGGTCCAGCGAGCCCTCTGCCGTCCATTGCTCGTAGGAATTGTTGTCGGCGAGCTGGAATTCGTGGAATGCGTGCTGGTAGTTCGCGAGCGTGTGGGCGGTGCCGAGGTAGTGCTGACCCGGGCCGGCCTCGCGAAAGGCCTCGAGGGCAAAGCCGTTGGCGTCGAGCGCGATGCCACGGGCCAGCGTATGGAATCCGCCCAGCTGGTCGACGTCCATGACGAACTTCTCGTAGGACATCGACAGCCCGCCCTCGAGCCAGCCGGCGGCGTGCAGCACGAAGTTCGCGCCGCCGAGGAAGGCCGGCCACATCGAGTTCGCGCTCTCCGCTGCGGCCTGGGCATCCGGCAGCTTCGAGGCGCAGAGGTTGCCGCCGCAGCGCAGCGGCACGCCCAGGCGCCGGGCGAGCTGCCCGATGGCGAGGTAGGCCAGCGCTGGCTCCGGCGTGCCGAAGGTCGGTGCGCCGCTGCGCAGCGACATCGAGGACAGGAAGTTGCCGAGGATCGCGGGCGAGCCGGGCCGCTCGAGCTGGCCGAGCGCGACGCAGAACATCGCCTCGCCGAAGCATTGCGCCAGCGCGCCCGCGGTCGTCACCGGGCCCATGGCGCCACCGAGGATGAAGGGCACACATACCGGCGCCTGGTTGGCCGCGGCGTAGGTGCGGATCACGCGGCTGGCCTCACCGTCCAGCACCAGCGGTGAGTTGACGTTGACATTCCCCAGTATCACGCAGTGCCCGTCGACGAACCCCGCGCCGAACAGCCGCCGGCACAGCTCGATCGAGTCGCGCGCCCGCTCGGCCGTGGTCACCGACCCCATGAAGGCCTTGTCGGAGTAGCGCATGTGCGCGTACACCATGTCGAGGTGGCGTTTGTTGACGGGCACATCGACCGGTTCGCAGACCGTGCCGCCGGAATGGTGCAGCCACGGTGCCAGCCAGGCGAGCTTCACGAAATTCTGGAAATCGGCGAGCGTGCCGTAGCGGCGGCCGCGCTCGAGGTCGGTGACGAAGGGCGAACCGTAGGCGGGGGCGAAGACGGTGTGGCGACCGCCGATCCGCACGCTGCGGGCGGCATTGCGCGCGTGCTGGGTGAATTCAGCGGGCGCGCTGGCGCGGATCAGCGCCCGCGCCAGGCCCGCGGGGACGTGGACCCGGCAATCATCGACGATGCGCGCCCCGGCACGGCGCCACAGGGCGACGGCCTCGGCGTCGCCGCGGATCTCGAGGCCGATCTCCTCGAGCAACTGGTCGGCGTGGCGCTCGAGGGCCTCGATGCCCTCGCCGGAGAGCAGTTCGTAGTCGGGGAGCGAGCGCGTAATGTAGGCCGGGGCCGCCGGCGGCGCGGCGCGCGACTTGAGCCGCGCTTCCCGACTAGGGCCTGTTCTCACTTATGGCATCACTGCGTTGCTGCCCCCAAAGCCGCCAGCCGAGGCGCGAGGAGGGAAGCTTGGTTATTCCAAGTGAACGACGAGCAACGCCGGCTGGCGGCTTTAGGGGCGCAACCGCCTCAACCTGTGGACCGACGGTTATTCTGGAACCGCTGAGGCTTCGTTGTAAGAGGGACAGGGCCAGGATCGTCCAGGACGGTGTTGCGCCTCGCTCATGTGCAACGAGCACACTGCGCTCGGCGCGCCTGGTCCTGGACGATCTTGGCCGCTGTCGCAGCGATGCCATAAGTGAGAACAGGCCCTCAGCCGCGCAAGCGCTTGCGCCGTCGCTGTCACTGCGGGCTGGCGCCGGCCCTAGCCTTCGAAGAATCCCATCTTGACGCCGGCGAGCTGGATCACGTCGTTGTCGACGAGCTTGCGCGCGTGGGCGCCGATCGGGGCGCCGTTGACCTGGGGGTAGTTCTCAGGCGCGTCGGCGTCGACGTGAACGAGGAAGTAGCCCTCCGAGCGGCGCGTGATCGCCGCCACCTGCACGCCGGGGCGCCCGAGCGTGGTCAGGGTCTTGGTCAGCTCGAGCTCGCGGCCGGCGAAGGCGCCGGACAGCACCTGCAGGCGCGCCTTCTTCAGGGCCGTCGCGCCGTTGCTACCCACCTTGCGCGAGGCCGTCGCCTCGGCGTTGGAGGCCACGGCTGCGCGGATCTTCTCCACCGGGCGCGCCGAGGGCTGGATCACGAGCGTGCGCTCGAATTCATCCTGCTGCGCGGCGTCGTCCTCGACGAAGCGCAGCTGGTGGTGGCCGCAGGTCAGCACGTCGCCATGCTGCAGGGCATGCTTCTTGATCAGCTTGCCGTTGACGTAGGTGCCGTTGGTGCTGTTGAGGTCCTCGAGGAAGGAGTCGTTGAGGATATTGATGATGAGCGAGTGGTGGCCGCTGACCGCCGGGTTATCGATGCGGATGTCGTTGTCCGGGAGGCGCCCGATCGTATAGCGCTCCTTGTTCATGTTGTATTCGGCCATCACCTGGCCGTCTAGACTCAGAATCAGCCGTGCCATATTGTGCTCGCCTCAAGTTCCGTGTGGGTGCTCAGCTGAACCAACCCAGCATCCTGTCCAATACTCCCCGACGCACCGGGAAGGAATCAATAACCTGGGCCAGCAGAACTGAAATATTGTCCTTGCCGCCGTTGTCGTTGCCGAGCTGCACCAGGTGCTTTGCCACTGTATCAAGATTAGCACCAAAGGTGTTGATCGTTAAGTGAATGTCGTCGTCCTCGACCATGTCGGACAACCCGTCGGAGCATATCAGGTAGACGTCCCCGCGCTGCGCCGGATGCTCCTGGATCTCGACCTCGACGGACGTCTCGACGCCCAGCGCCCGTGTGACGTAATTCTTGTTCGCCGCGCGTTGCGCCTCTTCCGGCGAGTAGAAACCGCGGTCGACCAGTTCCTGCAGCAGTGAGTGATCGAGGGTGACCTGCTCGAAGGCGCCGCCGCGCAGGCGGTACATGCGCGAGTCGCCCACGTGCGCGACGGTGACGCGGTTGTTGTAGAACAGCGCCCCGACCACGGTCGTGCCCATGCCCTCGCAGTTGGGCTGCGTGCGCGCCGTCTGGTAGATGATCTTGTTGGCGCGCGTAATGGCGTCGCGCAGGATGATGGCAACGCGCGACATCCCGGTGTTCGGGTCCGAGATCGTCAGGTCCTCGTGCTCGACCGCCTCGCGCACCAGGTTGACGATGGTCTTGACGGCGATGCCGCTCGCGACCTCGCCCGCGTTATAGCCGCCCATGCCGTCGGCCAGGACCAGCAGTCCGATGTTGGAATCGAAGGCGATCGTGTCCTCGTTATGCTCGCGCACCCGGCCGACGTCGGTCACGCCGACGCACTGCAGCTTGCCCTTGAGGTTCATGGCGCGCACGCGCACACGCCTCCCAGGGCAGGGGTTGAAATCGTGAACTGGATCACAGTCGCTGGTCCGATACCGTCCTGCCGAGCGGCCGGAACGCGCCGCGTTGCAAAAGTTACCATCGGGCCTTGCGTCCGGGCGCGCCCGGGGTCACAGATGCGGGGGATAGGCTCCGCCCGACCGGTAATAGCGCGGAATCGTACTGGAGTTTCGATTGCGCTGCGACGGCCTCTGGCATACAAACCCTTCATGGCTCGCAATCAACCTGTGTACGTCTGCAGCTCCTGCGGGGGCGAGGCGCTCAAGTGGCAGGGCCAATGCCCCCATTGCAGCGAGTGGAACACGCTCGCGCGGCTGACGGGCGTGCGGGCCGCGACGGTGGCAGGTTCGGGTCCGGCTTCCACGGCCGCAGCTGTGGCGCTCGCAGCGCAACCCGTTGCCGAAGATCGCTTCAGCCTGGGATCGGGCGAGCTCGACCGGGTATTCGGCGGCGGGCTCGGCGCGGGATCAGTGAGCCTGCTCGGCGGCGAGCCCGGCATCGGCAAGTCGACGCTGCTGCTGCAGGCGGCCGCCGCCGTGGCGCGCGAGCGCGTCGTGCTGTACGCCTCGGGCGAGGAGTCGACGCAGCAGACCGCGCAGCGCGCGCGTCGGCTCGAACTGAGCGCGCCCCACCTGACGCTGATCAGCGACAGTCACCTCGAATCGATCCTCGAGCTTGGCACCCGGCTGGGCGCGGCACTGCTCGTGGTCGATTCGATCCAGACCATGCGAACCGACGCGGTGGACGCCAGTGCCGGCGCCCCGCAACAGCTGCGTGAGTGCACCGCGGCGCTGGTGCGCTACGCCAAGCAGGGTGGACCGGCGGTCATCATCGTCGGCCACGTGACCAAGGACGGGGCAATCGCCGGTCCGAAGCTGCTCGAACACCTGGTCGACAGCGTGCTGTACTTCGACTCCGACGCCGGCAGCCGTTACCGCATGCTGCGCGCGACCAAGAACCGTTTTGGCCCAGTGGATGAGCTTGGCTTCTTCGCAATGTCCGGAACCGGCCTGCGCGAAGTGCGCAATCCTTCCGCGATATTCCTGGCGCGCAGCCCCGAGCCGGTGCCCGGAAGCCTCGTCATGGTGGCCCGCGACGGCGGCCGCCCGCTGCTGATCGAGGTGCAGGCGCTGGTCGATCGGGCGCGCTTCGCGGCGCCACGGCGGGTGGCCCAGGGCGTCGACGCCAACCGGCTGGCGATGCTGCTGGCGGTCATGGGCCGCCATTCCGGCGCGGTGCTGGCCGACTACGATGTCTACGTCAACCTGGTCGGCGGGCTGCAGATCGGGGAGACGGCGACCGACCTGCCGTTGGCGCTGGCGCTGGCCTCGAGCCTGCGCGGCGAGGCGCTTGACCCGCGCATGGTGGCCTTCGGGGAGCTCGGGCTGACCGGGGAAGTGCGCCCGGTGCCGCACGGGGAGGACCGCCTGCGCGAACTGCACAAGCACGGCTACACGCGTGCGGTGCTGCCGCGCGCCAATGCCCCGCGCGCCGGCGTCGATGGCCTGCGGCTGCAACCCGTGTCGACGCTGGCCGAGGCGCTGGAGGCGGCGTTCCAGCCAGCCGCCGTCGCCGCCACGCGCTGAGCGCGCGCCCGGCGTCGCGCGCAGGCCGGGCGTTATGGGCTTGCGCCGGGGATTTGGCGCACGCGCACGGTGCGGATCGCCTTGTCCACGGTCTGCAACACCTCGATCTCCAGCGGGCCGATCCGCAGCGAAGTGCCGGGCTCAGGGATGTCCTCGAGCTTCTCGAGCAGCAGACCGTTGAGCGTCTTGGGCCCGAGGTCCGGCAGCTGCCAGCCGAGCGAGCGATTGAGGGCGCGGATCGTGGCACCGCCGTTCACGAGCCAGGCGCCGCTCGCCTCGCGGTGCGCGTCCTTGTGGCCGAAGCTGCCCGGGTCGGTGGTGAATTCGCCGACGATCTCCTCGAGCAGGTCCTCGAGCGTCACCAGACCCTCGATGTCGCCGTACTCGTCGACCACGAAGGCGTAGCGGCGGCGATTGCGCTGGAATTGCGCCAGCTGCTGCATGAGCGAGGTGCCGGCGGGCACGAAGTAAGGCTCGCGCGCCGCCGCCAGTTCGATTAGCCGCTCGCGGGTCAGCGTGCCGCGCGCGAATTCCTGCGCCGTGCGCTTCATGTGCAGGATGCCGACGATGTTGTCGAGTTCGCCGTCGTAGACCGGCAGGCGCGTGTGCGGCGTCTGCCGCAGCCGCTCTAGCACGTCCTCCCACTCGCCCGAGATGTCGATGCCGGCGATGTCCTGGCGCTGGATCATGATGTCCTCGACCGTCACGCGCTCGAGGTCGAGGATCGACAGCAGCATCTGCCGGTGGCGCGCCGGGATCAGCGGGCTCGATTCGCTGACCACGGCGCGCAGTTCCTCGGCGCTGAGCGCGGCTGTACCGTGTGCGCCACCGCGTAGCCCGAACAGGCCGAGGAAGGCGTAGGCCGCGCGGTTGGTGAGCCACAGCGCCGGCCACGTCAGCCACAGCAGCAGCCGGTAAATGAAGGTCGAGTTCAGCGCCACGGCTTCGCTGTGGACGGCGGCGTAGATCTTGGGCGCGAGCTCGCAGAAGATGATGATGAACACCGTCAGCGCCAGCATCATGGCCGGCAGCGCGTGCGCATGCGCGACGCGCAGCGCCAGCAGCGTGGCCACCGTCGAGGCGGCGACGCTGGCGAGCGCCAGGATCACGAGGTTCGCGCCCAGCCATTGGTCCGGCTGGGCGAGCAGCCGCTCGAGCATGCGCGCACGGCGTTCGCCGGCGGCGGCGCGGCTGCGGACCCGGTAGCGATTGACCGACAGCATCGCCACCTCGGTGCCCGAGGAGAAGGCGATGATCACGAGCAGGCCTAGCAGCGCGAGCACCAGCACGGGGGTAGGGGCGGAATCCAAGCGGCGGCCTCGGGCTTGCGGCGGGTGTGCATAGCATAGAGCCTGCGACGCCCGCGCTGGGCGCTGCCGTATAATTCGCCGATGTTTGACCAGCTTGGCGGCCGTCTCGGCGCCGTGGTCGCGGCCTTGCGCGGCCGCGGCCGCCTGACCGACGACAATATTGCCGAAACGCTACGGGATGTGCGCGTGGCGCTGCTCGAGGCCGACGTCGCCCTGCCGGTCGTCAAGCGCTTCATCGACGCCGTCCGCGCGCGCGCGCTTGGCGCCGAGGTCAGCGCCAGCCTGAGCCCCGGCCAGGCCCTGATCGGCATCCTGCACCGCGAGCTCGTTGATCTGCTCGGTGGCGGCGGTCCGGGCCTGGCGCTCAACGTGCAACCGCCGCTGGTGCTGTTGCTGGCCGGGCTGCAGGGCGCCGGCAAGACCACCACCGCGGCGAAGCTGGCGCGCTGGCTCATCGATAGCCAGCGGCGGCGGGTGCTGCTGGTGAGCACCGACGTGCGTCGCCCGGCGGCCATCCTGCAGCTCGAACGGCTCGCCAGCCAGATCGGGGCGGACTTCATGGCCCCGCCGGTGAGCGACGGCAGGCCCGAAGCGATCGCGGCGGCGGGGCTGGCGCGCGCGCGCAACGGCGTCTATGACGCCCTGATCGTCGACACGGCTGGCCGGCTGCACGTGGACGCCGAGCTCATGCGCGAGGTCCAGCAGATCGACGCCGTGCTCGGCGCGCACCAGCGCCTGTTCGTGGTCGACGCAATGTCAGGCCAGGACGCGCTGCAGGCCGCGCGCGCCTTCGGCGCCGCCCTGGAGCTGACCGGCATCATCCTGACCAAGGCCGATGGCGACGCGCGTGGCGGTGCGGCGCTCTCAGTGCGCGAGGTCACCGGCAAGCCGATCGTATTCCTCGGCGTGGGCGAGAAGCCCGCGGCGCTGGAACCCTTCGATGCGGAACGCATGGCCCAGCGGATCCTGGGTATGGGGGATGTGGTCGCGCTGGTCGAGAGTGTGCAGCGCAACATCGAGGTGGGCGAGGTCGAGCGGCTGGCCCGAAAGGTGGCGAAGGGCCAGTCCTTCGACCTCGCCGACCTGCGTGCCCAGCTCGAGCAGGTCCGGAAGCTGGGGGGCCTGGGTGCGCTGGTCGACAAGCTGCCTGCGCAGGTAGCTCAGCGGGCCGTGGCGCCTGAGCAGGCAGACCGGCAGCTGCGCCAGCAGATCGCGATGATCGACTCCATGACCCCGCGGGAGCGCCGCAGCCCGGGGCTCATCGACGGCTCGCGTCGCCGTCGGATCGCACGGGGCGCCGGCGTACAGGTCCAGGACGTCAACCGGCTCATGAAGCAATTCCTCGAGATGCAGAAGATGATGAAGCAACTCAAGGGTCCCGGCCTGCGCCGGCTCATGGGCGCCTTCCGTGGCGGGGGGGTCGGGCCACCCCGTCATTGAGGGCTTTAAGTCCGCGATCCCTTTGCGTAGAATCCGCGCTCTTTTTTCAGGACCGACAGAGAGCGAAGCCAAGGCCTATGGTCACGATCCGTCTTACCCGGCGCGGTGGCAAGAACCAGCCCTTTTACCACGTCGTCGTCACCGACAGCCGCAGGCGCCAGGGCGGTTCCAGCCTTGAGCTGGTCGGCTTCTTCAATCCCGTCGCCCGGGGCAAGGAACTGCGGCTGCGCCTCGAGCTGGGCCGCATCGATCACTGGGTGGGCCAGGGCGCGCAGCTGTCCGACCGCGTGCGTGAGCTCGTGGCGCGCTACCGTAAGCAGGCGGCGCTGCCGGCCCCGGAATCCGCCACCGCTCAGGCCAGCGCCTAGGACCGGACGGCCGTGGCGGAAGCGCAGCCGCCGCGAAACGTCAAGCTCGGTCGAATCCTCGGGGCTGTCGGCCTGCGCGGCTGGCTGAAGGTGCAGTCCTATACGGACCCGCCGGAGGGCCTGCTGCGGCACCAACGCTGGGAGCTGCGCGATGCCGACGGGGCGAGCGCGCTGGCGGAGGTTGCGGAAGCGCAGAGCCGTGGCGGGGCGCTGCAGGTGCGATTTGCGGGCGTCGACGATCGCGATCGGGCCCAGGCATTCCGCGGCCGGGAAATCGAAGTCCCGCGCTCGGCCTTGCCGCCGACGGTGGAGCGGGAGTACTACCGCGATGACCTGGTCGGATTGCGGGTACGCAACCGGTCAGGGCAGGAGCTGGGTCTGGCCAGCCACTTCCTGGACGCCCCGGCGGGCGCGGTCCTGGTGGTGAAGGGAGCGCGCGAACTGTGGGTACCGGCCGTGCCGAGGCACCTGGTGCGCGTGGATTTGGAGCGCGGCGAGATCGAGGTCGACTGGCCGGCGGAGATTTAGGCCCTTGCTGATCGAAGTGGTGACGCTGTTCCCGGCCATGGTCCGGGAGGCCCTGCAGCATGGCGTCGTCGGGCGGGCGCAGCAGCGGGGCTTGCTGCGCGTCGGCACGGAAGATCCGCGCCGGCACACGAGCGACGTGCACCATTCGGTGGACGATCGGCCTTACGGCGGCGGGCCGGGCATGGTCATGAAGCCCGAGCCGCTGGCCGCGGCGATCGCCGCCGCGGCCGCGCGCCTGCCCGCAGGGAGCCTGCGGATCGCGCTGTCGGCCCAGGGCGAGCCGCTGGACCAGCCCCGGGTGCGTGAGCTGGCCGGGATGGACGCATTGCTGCTGGTGGCCGGCCGCTATGAGGGCATCGACGAGCGGGTGCTGGAGGGCGAGGTCGACCTGGAGCTGTCGATCGGCGACTATGTGCTCACGGGTGGCGAACTGCCCGCGCTGGTGCTGATCGACGCGGTCGCGAGGCTGCTGCCCGGCACGCTGGGCGACGAGCGCTCGGTCGAGCAGGAGTCGTTCAGCGCCGGGTTGCTCGACTGGCCGCAGTACACGCGACCGGAGGAATACGCGGGGCGTCGGGTACCGGCGGTGCTGCTCTCGGGCGACCATGCGGCCATCGGGCGCTGGCGGCTCAAGCAGGCCCTGGGCCGCACGTGGCTGCGCCGGCCGGCCTTGCGGGCGGGCATGGGTCTGGACGCGCAGCGCGCGGCGCTGCTGCAGGAATTTTTGCAGGAACAGGAAGGCAAGCCATGAACATCATAAAGACGCTGGAAGCCGAGCGCATGACGCGCAAGGTGCCCGATTTCAAGCCCGGCGACACGGTCATCGTGCAGGTCAAGGTCGTCGAGGGCGAGCGCGAGCGCGTGCAGGCTTTCGAGGGCGTCGTCATCGCCATCTCGAACCGGGGCTTCAATTCCTCGTTCACGGTGCGCAAGATTTCCCACGGCGAGGGCGTCGAGCGCACGTTCCAGACGCACAGCCCGGCGATCAGCGACATCGCGGTCAAGCGCCGCGGCAACGTACGACGCGCCAAGCTCTACTACCTGCGTGACCGCGCCGGCAAGTCGGCGCGAATCGAAGAGAAGGTCTAGGCAGCAATGGACGGCGCCGGCGCAGGCGAGCCCCGCGCCGCGGCTGCGCCTGGTCGCTGCCGGTGCCACCCATGCGGTACCTGCTGAACTTCCTGCGCAGCGTATGGCGCGGCCTGGACGTGCTGCGGCGCGTCCTGCACCTGTTGCTGCTGCTGGTGCTGCTGGCGCTCGTGATCGCCGCGCTGCGCAGCTCGATCCCGCGGCTCCCCGAACGCGGCGCCCTGGTGCTGCGGCCTTCCGGCGAGATCGTCGAGCAGCTCGCCGCCCGGCCGCTCGAGCGCGCCCTCAGCGAGGCCCAGGGAGAGAATGCGCCGCAAACCCTGCTGGCCGACCTGACGCTCGCGATCCGCAGGGCGACCGCCGACCGGCGGGTGCAGGCACTGCTGATCGAGACCGACGACCTGACCGGGGCGGGGCTACCGGAACTCGAGGAACTGGCCGCGGCCATCCGCGAATTCCGCCGCAGCGGCAAGAAGGTCATCGCGCGTGGCAGCTACCTGCTCGACAGCCAGTATTACCTCGCGGCCCAGGCCGACGAGCTGTATCTCGACCCGATGGGTTTCGTGCTGCTGACGGGCTTCGACCGTTATCGCATGTACTTCAAGCAAGCCATCGACAAGCTCGACGTCGACGTGCACCTGATCCGGGCCGGCAAGTTCAAGAGCGCCGCCGAGCCCTTCGTGCGCAGCGACATGTCCCCTGAGGACCGCCAGGAGAGCGAGGTCTACCTGGGCGCGCTCTGGCGCGGTTATCGGGACGGCGCCGGAAAGCCGCGTCACCTCACGCCCGAGGCCCTGGACGCCTACGCCAACGGCTACGCCGCCACGCTGCGCCAGTCCGGTGGCGACATGGCGCGCCTGGCCGCGAACGCCGGGCTCGTCACCGGCCTGCGCACCGGCGCGCAGGTCGAGCAGCGCATGGTCGAACTCGTGGGGCAGGATCCCGACGCGCACAGCTTCCGCGCCATCGAGCTGGACGACTACCTGCGCGTGCTGCACACCGAGGCGCGGTTGCATCGCAATGGCGAGCGCACGATCGGCGTGGTCGTGGCAAGTGGCGAGATCATGGACGGCACCCAGCCCTCGGGAACGGTCGGCGGCGACTCGACCGCGGCCCTGCTGCGCCGGGCGCGCGATGACAGCACGATCAAGGCGGTCGTGCTGCGCATCGACAGCCCCGGGGGCAGCGTGCTGGCTTCCGAGCAGATCTACCGCGAGGTGCTCGCACTGCGCGCCGCCGGCAAGCCAGTCGTGGCTTCGATGGGTGAGCTGGCGGCTTCCGGCGGCTACTACATAGCGGCGGGAGCGGACGAGATCATCGCCAGCCCGACCACGATCACGGGTTCGATCGGGGTGTTCGCGGTGCTGCCGACGGTCGATCGCACGCTGGCCAGGCTCGGCGTCCACGTCGATGGCGTCGGCACGACGGCGCTGTCGGGAACGATGCGCCTCGACCGCCCGCTCTTGCCTGCGACGGAGTCGATCCTGCAGGCGGGCGTCGATCATGCCTACGCCGAATTCCTGCAGCGTGTCGCCAGCGGCCGCCGCCGCACCCCGGCGGCGATCGACGCGATCGCCCAGGGGCGCGTCTGGGCCGGAGACGACGCGCTGCGCGTCGGACTGGTCGACAAGCTCGGCGGCTACCAGGACGCGGTGCACTCCGCGGCCAGGCGCTCCCGGCTCGGCAAGGACTACGAAGTGCGCCTCATCGAGCCCGACCTCAGCTTCGTCGAGCAATTGCTGGTCAACATGCGCAGCGCGGGCGCGAACTGGCTGCGCGCCTTCGGGCCTGGCCCGGCCGCCGCGGGGCTGGCGACGCCGCTGTCGCCGCAATTGCAGCCGCTGCAGCGCGAGGTCGCGCGCTGGCAGCGCTTCGCGGCCACGCCGGAGCATGCGCTCGCGTACTGCTTCTGCGCCGTCGACTGAAGTCGATGGCGGCGGGCGTGGTTACACGCTGGCCGCCGCAGCCGGGCCGTTGGAGTGCGCAGTTCCTGTCAGCACGCCGAGCATGCTGATCGAGCCCAGCTCCATGCCGTCGACGGGGCAGCTCAGCGCTTCGCCCTCGCGCCGGAGCGCGAGCACGTACAGCAACGGCAGGTAGTGCTCGGGAGTCGGTACGCTCAGCGCCGCGCCTTCCAGCGCTCCGTAATCAACGAGCCTGCGGTCCTGGCCCGCGAGCAGCGCGGCGCGCACGGCTGCATTGAACTCCAGCGCCCAGGGCCAGGGCGGCGAGCCCTGCGGCTGCATCGCCCGCAGGTTGTGGACCACGTTGCCGCTGCCGAGCACCAGCACTCCCTCCTCGCGCAGGGGCGCGAGCCGCAGCGCGAGTTCGTAATGGTGCCGCGCATCCAGCGTAGAGTCGAGCGAGATCTGCAGGACCGGTACGTCGGCCTGCGGGTACAGGTAGCGCAGCACGGCCCAACTGCCGTGGTCCAGGCCCCAGTCGAGGTCGGGCCGTACCGTAGTCGGCGCCAACAGCTCCGCCACGCGCGCCGCCAACCGCGGGTCGCCGCGTGCCGGGTACTGCAGCCCGTACAGCTCCTGCGGAAAGCCGTAGAAGTCGTGGATCGTGCGCGGTTGCGCCATTGCGGTGACCGCCGTGCCTCTGACATACCAGTGCGCGGAAATCACCGCGATCGCCCGCGGCCGCGGCAACCGGTGCCCGAGCTCGCTCCAGGCGGCGGAGTAGGGCGAGGGTTCGATCGCGAGCATCGGCGAGCCATGGCCGAGGAACAGAGCCGGGTGGAGTGAGCTCATGGCGTCGCCCGCTCGTGCGCGCCAACCAGCCGCCGCCAGCCGTGTGCGTCGAGGCTGTGGCGCCAGTACCCGGCGGTGTGCAGGTGGCCGCGCTGGCGCGCCAGCGCGGCCCCGAATTCGCTGATGCCAGGATTGTGGCCCACGACCAGCAGCACGCGCGCGCCGCCATGCTCGCGCGCGATCGATGCGCGGATTGCAGGCGGCGTCGCGGCATAGAGCTCGGGCACCGCCACCAGCGCATCGGCGTCGAGCTTGAACTCCGCGGCGACGATCTGTGCGGTCGCGCTCGTGCGCTGCGCCGGGCTGTAGAGGATGCGCTCGATCGCCGGCGCCTCGCTCGCCAGCCGGCCGGCGGCCTGCAAGGCCTCCGCGCGCCCCGATCCCGACAGCGGGCGCCCGAAGTCATCGCCGTCGATGGCGGCCGGCACCGCCGCCGCATGGCGCATGAGCACGAGCTCGTGCATCGCTACCACATCATGCCGGTCTGGAGCCTCGCCGCTTCCGACATCATCGACTGGCTCCACGGCGGGTCGAAGACGAGCTGCACGTCCGCCTGTGCCACGGTGGGGATGAGCTCGAGCTTCTCGCGCACGTCGCGCACCAGCACCTCACCCATGCCGCAGCCGGGTGCCGTGAGCGTCATGCTGACGCTGACTTTGCGCTGGCCGTTGCCTGCGGGCGTGACGCTGCAATCGTACACCAGCCCCAGGTCGACGATGTTGACCGGGATCTCCGGGTCGTAGCAGCTGCGCATCTGCGCCCAGGCGAGCTCGCGCACGTCGTCCTCCGTGGCCCCGGGCGGCAGTTCGGGTGCCAGCAGCACCTCCTTGCCGATGGCGTCGGCCTGGGCGCCCGGTATCCGGTAGAGGTTGCCGTCGATGTAGAGCGTGAAGCTGCCGCCGAGCGCCTGGGTGATGAACCCGCTCAGGCCCGCCTTGAGCGTGATGGCCGTGCCCGCGGGAACGATCACCGCCTCGACGTCGCGGCTCAAGGTGACGGGCTCGCTCGTGTGGCTGCTCATTCCTGCTCCGTCGACACGGTGACGGGACTGGCGGCCGCTGGCTGGTTCAGCGCCGCGCGCAGCGTATGCCAGCACAGGCTGGCGCACTTGACGCGCGCCGGGAACTCGCGCACGCCGCCCAGCGCCATGAGCTTGCCGAGCGGCAGCGTGGGCTGGTATGCGGCCTCGGTCAGCAGCGCGTGCATCTCCTTGTACAGGGCTTCGATCTCGGAGCGCGTCCTGCCGGTCACCGCCTCGCTCATCAGCGAGGCCGAGGCGACCGAGATCGCGCAGCCCTGGCCGTTGAAGCGCAGTTCGCTGAGCCGGTCGCCGTCGAGCCGCAGCGTCAGGCTGAGCGCATCGCCGCACAGCGGATTGTGGCCCACGGCCGCGGCATCCGCCGGCTCGAGCCGGCCGAAATTGCGCGGGCTGCGATTGTGATCGAGGATCACGTCGCGATACAGGTCGCGGATCTCCATCAGGCGAAGACCTCGCGCACGCGCCCGAGCCCCGCGACCAGGCGCTCGACGTCCGCGCTGGTGCTGTAGCAGCCGAACGAGGCCCGTACCGTGGCGGCGAGGCCGTACCAGGTCATGACCGGCATGGCGCAGTGATGGCCGCTGCGCACGGCGACGCCCTCGCGGTCGAGGATCGTGCCGACGTCGTGGGCGTGGATGCCCTCGAGCGTGAAGGAGATGACGCCGGCCTTGTGCGCCGCCGTGCCGACGAGTCGCAGGCCCGGGATCGCGCGCAGGCGTCGCGTGGCATCCACCAGCAGTTGCTGCTCGTGCGCGGCGACCGCATCACGGCCCAGCATGCCGAGGTAATCAAGTGCGGCCGCCAGGCCGATTGCGCCCGAAATGTTGGGAGTGCCGGCCTCGAACTTCCACGGCAGTTCGTTGTAGCTGCTGCGCTCGATCGACACCGACAGGATCATGTCACCGCCGCCCTGCCAGGGCGGCATTGCCGCGAGCAGCGACTCGCGGCCATAGAGCACGCCGATGCCCGTGGGGGCGTAAACCTTGTGGCCGGAGAAGGCGTAGAAGTCGCAGCCAATCCGTTGCACGTCGACCGGTTGGTGCGGGATCGCCTGCGCGCCGTCCAGCAGCACCGGAACGCCGTGCGCGTGCGCCTCGGCCACGAGTTCCTCGACCGGCAGCACCGTGCCCAGGGCGTTGGAGACGTGCGCGAGCGCAACCAGCCGCGTGCGCGGGCCGAGCAGGGCGCTGAAGGCGGCGCGATCCAGCTCGCCGGCGGCGGTCAGCGGCGCGGCCAGCAGGCGCGCCCCGGCGGCGGCGCAGGCCATCTGCCAGGGGACGATGTTGGCGTGGTGCTCCAGGTGCGAGATGAGCACCTCGTCGCCCGCGCGCAGCTGCCCGCGGCCCCAGGAGTTCGCCACCAGGTTGATGGCTTCCGTGGTCCCGCGGGTGAAGATGATCTCGCGCGTGGTGCGCGCATTGATGAAGCGCCGCACGGTTTCGCGCGCGGACTCGAAGGCCGCGGTGGCCTCCTGGCTCAGCGTGTGCACGCCGCGGTGGACGTTGGCGTGCAGCTGCGTCGCGTAATGTTCCACCGCTGCGAGCACTGCGCGCGGCTGCTGGGCCGAGGCGGCGCTGTCGAGGTAGACGAGTGATCGGCCGTGCACCGCGCGGCCGAGCAGCGGGAAGTCGGCGCGCACGCGCTCCGCCCGCAGCAAGCCGTTGCCGTCGAGGTACTCGCTGCCGGCGCGGGGCCGCGGCGCGCTCACTGGAGCAGTTCCGTGGCCGGGGCGTCGCCGAGGCGCGCCGCGGCCGCGAGCTCGGCGTCACGGCGCAGCGCCCGCGGCTCGATGGCGCGCAGCGCTTCCCCGAGGAACGCCCACTTCAGCAGCGAACGGGCAGCCTCCGGTGCCAGGCCGCGCGCCAGCAGGTAGAACAGCAGGTCTTCGTCGAGCCGGCCGGTGGTGGCGCCATGGCTCGCCTGGATGTCATCGGTGTCTATGGTCAGGCGCGGCCGCAGGTCCACCTCGGCGCCCTTGCCGTCAATCAGCCCGCGCAGCGACTGCTGCACGCGCGAGCCCGGGGCGCCAGGCCGGACCTGCACGTCGGCGCTGCAGGCCACGTGCGCGCGATCGCTGGCGATGCCGCGGAACAGCACATCGCTGCGCGTGGCCGGCGCTTCGTGCAGCAGCGTGTACTGCGCGTCGCAGCGCTGCGCGTCGCGGGCGGCGGTGAGGGCGAGGATCTGCGCCTCCGCGTTGCGGCCGACGAGCCGCAGCTGCATCGTGCCGCGGCTGCTGGTGGTCCCGGCATCGATCTCCCGCAGGCGATAGCCAGCGTCCTCGGCCAGGTCGACGGCGGCGGTGTGGACCAGCACCCCTGGTCCGCTCGCCTGCTGGAGCCGCGTATGCTGCATCCGGGCTCCGGGGCCGAGCTGCAACCGCAATCGGCTGCATCTGAAACCCGGCGCGCCCAGCTGGCGCTCGACCAGCTCCAGGTTTGCGCCCGGCGCGAGCTCGATCGAGACATCAGCGTAGCTCGGAGCGCCATTGCCGGACTCGCAGTGCAGGATTTCGAGCGCCTGCCGCCCGGAGACCCGGAGCGGCAGCGGGTCGCGGCTGAACATCAGCGCCACGAGCCCGAAGCGCCCGTCACCGCCGGACTCGAACGTACCGGCCGCAAGGGCCGCCTCCGGCGTGCCGCCCACGCGGAGCCGGCGCAGCGCGGCCGAATCCGTCGGTGAGGATGAAGGATGAAGCCGGCCGTCCAGCAGTACGAGCCGGTCGTAGCCGGGCAGGGGCGGTGGCAGCGGTGGCAGCTGCCCCGGCTGGGGCTCCGGCGCACCGCCAGGGCCGCGCGAGCCGGTCGTGTGTACGGCCGCTGCTTCCGGTCGTGGCGCAAATTGCGCCACGGCCTCGAGCGCACGCAGGTCGGCGTAGTGCCAGTTCTCGTCGCGCCGCGTGGGCAGCGAGCCCGCCCGCAATGCCGCCGCGGCGGCACGGGCGCGCGCTGCCGGCGCCGGCAGCGCCTCGAATTCCTCCAGCATGCGCTCCAGGGCGCTCATGTCACCGCCGGCGCCGATTCGAGCAGCCAGTCGTAGCCGCGGCGCTCGAGTTCCAGGGCCAGCCCGCGCTCGCCGGTGCGGACGATGCGGCCGCGCGCCAGCACGTGCACGACGTCGGGCACGACGTGGTCGAGCAGCCGCTGGTAGTGCGTGACCAGCACCACGGCGCGCAGTGGCGAGCGCAGGCTGTTGATGCCGCGCCCCACCACCTTGAGGGCGTCGATGTCCAGGCCGGAATCGGTCTCGTCGAGCAGTGCCAGGCGCGGCTCCATCACCAGCATCTGCAGGATCTCGTTGCGCTTCTTTTCGCCGCCGGAAAAGCCCTCGTTGACGCCACGCGACAGCAGGGAGTCGTCGATCTGCATAGTGCGCATCTTCTCGCGCACGATGGTGAGGAAATCGAAGGCGTCGATATCGGGCTCGCCGCGGGCGCGCCGCACCGCGTTGAGCGCCGCCTTGAGCAGGTAGGCATTGTTGACGCCCGGGATCTCGACCGGGTACTGGAATCCGAGGAACAGTCCCGCGCGGGCGCGCTCCTCGGGGGCCATCGCCAGCAGGTCCGCGCCATCGAAGCGCACGCTGCCGCGCGTGACCTGGTAGCCGGGGCGCCCGGCCAGCACGTGCGCGAGCGTGCTCTTGCCCGAACCGTTCGGCCCCATGATGGCGTGCACCTCGCCGGCGCGGACCACGAGCGACACCCCGTTCAGCACTGGCGCGCCGGCAACGCTCACGGCAAGGTCCTCGACCTGCAGCAGCGGCGCGCTCATCCCACGGCTCCTTCGAGCGTCACGGCCAGCAGGTTCTGCGCCTCGACGGCGAACTCCATCGGCAACTCCTTGAAGACCTCGCGGCAGAAGCCACCGACGATCATGTTGACGGCATCCTCGGGGCCCAGGCCGCGTTGCTGGCAGTAGAACAACTGGTCCTCGCTGATGCGCGAGGTGCTGGCCTCGTGCTCGACCGTGGCGCTGGCATTGCGCGTCTCGAGGTAGGGAAAGGTGTGGGCGCCGCATTGCGGCCCCAGCAACAGCGAGTCGCAGCGCGTGTGATTCCGCGCGCCGTGCGCCGAAGGCATGATGCGCACCAGGCCGCGGTAGGTATTCTGGCCATGGCCGGCCGAGATGCCCTTAGAGACGATCGTGCTGCGGCTGTTGGCGCCGATGTGGATCATCTTGGTGCCGGTGTCGGCCTGCTGGTAGTTGTTGGCCGTGGCCACCGAGTAGAACTCGCCAACCGAGTTCTCGCCGCGCAGCACGCAACCGGGGTACTTCCAGGTGATCGCCGAGCCGGTCTCGACCTGGGTCCAGGAGATGCGCGAATTGCGCCCGCGGCATTCGCCGCGCTTGGTGACGAAGTTGTAGATGCCGCCGCGCCCCTGCGCGTCGCCCGGATACCAGTTCTGCACCGTGGAGTACTTGATCTGCGCGTCGTCGAGCGCCACCAGCTCGACGACCGCGGCATGCAGCTGGTTCTCGTCGCGCATGGGCGCGGTGCAGCCCTCGAGGTAACTGACGTGGCTGCCGCGGTCGGCGATGACCAGCGTGCGCTCGAACTGTCCGGTGTTGGCGGCGTTGATGCGGAAGTAGGTGGACAATTCCATCGGGCAGCGCACCCCGGGCGGCACGTAGACGAAGGAGCCGTCGGAGAACACCGCGCAATTGAGCGTGGCGTAGAAATTGTCGGTGTAGGGCACGACGCTGCCGAGGTACTGCTCGACGAGCTGCGGATGCGTCTGCACCGCCTCCGAGAACGGGCAGAACACCACACCGGCCTCGGCCAGCCGGGCCTTGAACGTGGTGGCCACCGAGACGCTGTCGAATACGGCGTCGACGGCCACGCCGGCCAGGCGGGCACGTTCGTGCAGCGGCACGCCGAGCCTGGCGTAGGTCTCGAGCAGCTTCGGGTCCACTTCCTCCAGGCTCCTGGGCGCATTCGCCTTGGGCCTGGGCGCCGAGTAATAGGATATCGAGCCGTAGTCGATGGGTGACAGGCGCAGCTTCCCCCAACGTGGTTCGCGCATCTCGCGCCAGTGACGGTAAGCCCGCAGCCGCCAGTCGAGCAGGAATTGCGGCTCGCGCTTGCGGGCGGAGATCAGCCTCACGACCGACTCGTCGAGTCCGGGCGGCACCGTATCGGCCTCGATGTCGGTCACGAAGCCGTGCTGGTAGCCACGGTTGAACAGCGCCGTGAGGTCGGAATTGCCGCTCATGGGCGCTCCGGCCGTGAAACGCGCAACTGGCGTTCGAGCGCCGCGAAGCGCACGGGCTCGCCTCCGAGGCCGGCCAGATCAAGCAGCGTGATCTCCTGCAGCGCGCGGCGGACCGCCAGGCTGACACGCTGCCAGGCGCGGCCGACCCCACAGGTGCTCTCGATGCTGCAGTGGTGGACGTGGCGCGCGCATTCGATCAGCGCCACCGGTCCCTCGAAGGCGTCGAGGATCTGCGCCGCCGTGATCTCCGCCGGCGGGCGCGCCAGGCGGTAGCCGCCGCGCAGGCCGCGCGTGGAGCGCAGCAGCCCGTGCCGGTGCAGCAGCTTGAGCACCTTGCTGACGGTGGGTTGCCCGAGGCGCGACTGCTCGGCGAGCTGCGCCGCCGTGAACTGTCGTTCCGGCGCTGCCGCCAGTCGGGCGAGGATCACGGTCGCGTAATCGGTCATTTTGCTGATGCGCAACATGGCCACCTCGTATCTAGTACTATTTTAGTCCTATATGCCTCACACTTAAAGGGAAGCGGCCGGCCTTTTGCTATGCTTGCCGCCTCTTTTCGGAGGTAGCAGCATGGCTTGGGCAGACCTGGAGAGCGTGGCGGCCGCGATGGTGGCCGCCGACAAGGGCATTTTGGCCGCTGACGAGAGTTCCGGGACGATAAAGAAGCGATTCGACAAGATCGGGCTCGAATCCACGGTCGACGCCCGCCGGGCCTACCGCGAGCTGCTGTTCTCGACCCCCGGCATGGCAAAGTCGATCAGCGGCGTAATCTTCTACGACGAGACACTGCGACAGAAGAGCAGCAGCGGGGTTCCGTTCCCGGATTTCCTGGCCAGGCTGGGCGTGCTGCCTGGCATCAAGGTCGACACCGGGGCCAAGCCGCTGGCGGGGTTCCCTGGCGAGACCATCACCGAAGGCCTCGATGGCCTGCGCGAGCGGCTGCAGGAATACCGCCAGCTTGGGGCGCGGTTTGCCAAGTGGCGTGCGGTCATCGACATCGGCGCCGGAATTCCCAGCGCCTACGCGATCCATGCCAACGCCCAGGCGCTGGCCCGGTATGCCGCGCTGTGCCAGGAACAGGACATCGTGCCGATCGTCGAACCCGAGGTGCTGATGGACGGGGACCACACGATCGGCCGCTGCGAGGAAGTCACGGACGCAGTGCTGACCGAGGTCTTCCACCAGCTCGCCGGGCATCGTGTCCATCTCGAAGGCATCGTGCTCAAGCCGAACATGGTCATCTCCGGCAAGAAGTGCCCGCAGCGGGCCAGTGCCGAGCAGGTCGCTGCGGCGACCGTGCGTTGCCTGAAGCGCCACGTGCCCGCCGCCGTGCCCGGCATCGCGTTCCTGTCCGGCGGCCAGTCTCCCGCCGAGGCCACGACGCACCTGTCGCTGATGAACGCGGCCGGCGGGCTGCCGTGGCAGCTCAGCTTCAGCTACGGGCGCGCGCTGCAGGAGGCCGCCCTGGCGGCCTGGGGCGGGAAGCCGGCCGGCGTCGAGGCCGGGCAGCGTGAATTCGCCAAGTGGGCGCGACTCAATGGCCTCGCCCGCAGCGGCCGCTTCAAGCCCGGGATGGATGCCCAGGCCGCCTGATGGAGCGGGCGTCCGCGGAATCGGTGGTCGAGGTGCGCGGCCTGCGCTACTCGATCGGCGGCCGAGCCATATTCGACGGCCTCGACCTGCAGGTACGCCGCGGCGAAATCACGGCGGTGATGGGGCCGAGCGGCACCGGCAAGACGACGCTGCTGCGGCTGATGATGGGCGCGATCCGCCCGGACGCGGGCGACCTGACGCTGTTCGGCGAGCGTCCGTGGCAGCTGCGCCGGGCCGGCCTCTACGCGCTGCGCCGGCGCGTCGGCATGCTGTTCCAGAATGGCGCTCTGCTGACGCGACCTCGACGTGTTCGAGAACGTCGCCTTCCCGCTGCGCGAGCACACCAGACTGCCCTGAACCGCTGCTGCGCCGGCTGGTACTCATGAAACTGCAGGCGGTCGGCCTGCGTGGCGCCGCCGAGCTCGCGACCGCCTCACTCTCCGGCGGCATGGCCCGGCGCGTGGCGCTGGCGCGCGCCATCGTCATGGATCCCGAGCTGCTGATCTACGACGAGCCCTTCGTCGGCCTCGACCCGATTTCCCTGGCAGTCATCTTGCGCCTGATCCAGACAGCTCAACGCGACCCTCGGCATCACCAGCATCGTCGTCACGCACGACGTCGAGGAGATCAGCCTGATCGCCCACAGCAGTTACCTGCTGGCCGGCGGGCGCGCGGCGGCGGCTGGCACCCCGGCGGAGCTGCGCGCCACCGATGCGCCGGTGGTCCGCCAGTTCATGAAGGGGCTGCCCGATGGGCCGATGCCCTTCCACGTGCCCGCTCCGGACTACCGTGAACAGCTGCTGGGTGAGGGTTGATGGCTGCGCGCGGCGGCTTGCTGGGCAGCGCGCTCGCCAAGATGGGCCGGGTTGCGCTGTTCCTCGGGCGGGTGCTGGGGCAGGCGATCCCGTCGCTGAGCCACCCGCGGCTGCTGGTGCTGCAGATCTACAACGCCGGTGCGCGCTCGCTGATCATCGTCATGCTGTGCGGCCTGTTCGTCGGCATGGTGCTGGGCCTGCAGGGCTACGACCTGCTGCAGCGCTTCGGTTCCGAGTCGGCGCTCGGCGTGGCCGCGGCGCTCGGCTTGGTCAAGGAACTCGGCCCGGTCATCACCGCGCTGCTGTTCGCCGGGCGCGCCGGCACCTCGCTGACCTCGGAGATCGGCCTGATGCGCGCCACCGACCAGCTGGCCGCCATGGAGATGATGGCGGTCGACCCGGTGCGCCGCGTGGTGGCGCCGCGTTTCCTCGGCGGCGTCATCGCCGTGCCGCTGCTGACTGCGATCTTCGACGCCGTCGGCATCTACGGCGCGCAGCTGATCGGCGTCGGCATGCTGGGCGTCGAGTCCGGGTCGTTCTGGTCGCAGATGCAGAGCGCGGTCGAGCATGCGCGACATCAACGAAGGGCTCGTCAAGAGCGTGGTGTTCGGCGTCGCCTGCAGCCTGATGGCAGTGTACGAGGGCTACCATGCCGAACCGACGGCCGAGGGCGTCGGCCTCGCGACCACGCGCACCGTGGTCATCTCCGCGGTGCTGACGCTGCTGATCGACTACCTGCTGACCGCGGCGTTCCTGAATTCATGAGGAGACCTGGAGCCATGAGCAATTCAAGTCGGAGTCTGGAGGTCGGTACCGGGCTGTTCGTGCTGCTGGGGTTTGCGGCGCTGGCGTTCCTCACCACGCAGCTCCCGGCCAGCGGCGTCCAGCTGCACAGCGCGACCGAGAGTTACCAGGTGACGGCGCGGTTCGACAACGTCGGCGACCTCAAGGTCGGCGCGCCGGTGACCATGGCGGGCGTGCGCATCGGGCGTGTCACCGGCGTGCGCTTCGACTCCAGCGACTACAAGGCGCTGGTCACGATGGCCATCGAGAAGCGCTATGACCAGATACCCGACGACAGCGACGCGGCCATCCAGACTTCCGGCCTGCTGGGCGCCAAGTACGTCGGGCTCGGCGCCGGCGGCTCGACGACCTACCTGGCGAACGGCACGCAGATACAATTCACGCAGTCGGCCCTGGTGCTCGAAAATCTGGTCAACAAATTCTTTGCCAACATGGCGGGCAAGAAGGACAGCGATGCGAAGCAATGAATGGGTCCCGGTTGCGGCCGGCGGCGGCACGGGCGCCCCGGTAGTCGCGGCTCTGGCCGGCATACTGTTTGCTGGGCTGCTGCCAGCCGGGCTGGCGGCGGCGGCCACCCCCACGGCCGCGGCTCCCGCGGCCGCAGCTTCCGCCAGCGCTGCCGCGACGGCGCCCGCCACCGTGGATGACAGCGACCCCGGCAGGCTGATCGAGACGGCGGCCGGGGCCATGCTGAGCGATCTTGACGCGCATCGCGCCGAGTATCGCAAGGACCCGGCTAAGATCAATGACCTCGTCGACCGCATCCTGTTGCCCCATTTCGATACGGCTTACTCGGCGCGACTGGTGCTGGCGCGGCACTGGAACCCGGCGACCCCCGAGCAGCGCCAGCGCTTCATCGACGGTTTCTACCATTCGCTGCTGCATAACTACGGCACGGCGCTACTCGACTTCACCGGCGATCGGCTCAAGGTGTTCCCGTACAGATCCGAAGCCGGCACCAATGCCAACAACGCGACCGTGCGCACGCAGGTGCGCAAGGACGACGGCAGCACCGTGGCCGTCAACTACAGTTTGCATCGCACCGACAAGGGCTGGATGGCCTGGGACGTCATCATCGAGGGCATCAGCTACGTCAAGAGCTTCCGCGACGACTTCGGCGCCGAGATCGACCAGAAGGGACTCGATGCCGTGATCGACCGGCTCGAGAAGCAGGTCAAGGCGAAATGAGCGGCGCTGCGGCCACGGTGCCCACGGTCCCGGGCGCGAGCATCCGCGAGGCGGGTCCGGGGCAATATCGCCTGCACGGCGCCATGACGATGGCCACCGTCACCGGCCTGCGCAGCGAAGGCCTGCAGCTTTTCGCGCGCGGCCAGGGCGCGATCGAGGTCAACCTCGGCGACGTGCAACGCGCCGACAGCGGCGGCCTGGCGCTATTGGTCGACTGGCTGGCCTGGGCGCGCCGGGCGCAGCGCGCACTGCGATATTCGGCGCTGCCGCCGGCATTGTTGGCGCTGGCAAGATTGAGTGACGTTGAGCAGCTGCTGCTTGGTTCGGGCGCTGCGCCAGCGGCGGAGGCGACGAGCCCCTAAGGCCTGCTAACAGGCCCTAGCCCGGCGGCGAGTGCGGCGACTCCGGGGGCGACTCCGGTGGCGGCGACTGCGGTGCGGGCGCCTCCGGCACCGGAGCGGGTTCGGCGCCGGCGTCGGCGTCGGGGTCAAGCTGCATCGTGTCGTCGGGCACGTTACCGTCGTGCACCAGGTAGTCACGCCGGTGCACCCAGGCGTTGCGCACGAAAGCGTAGGGGTCGTAGGCGTTGTCGATGGTCGGGTCCAGGCTCAGCAGGCTGGCGCGCAGCTCCATTTTCTCGGCCAGCCAGATTCCCCAGCGCAGGTCCCGGTTCTCGATGTAGTGCCGGCCATCCGTGAACTCGTCGGCCAGCCGGGCGGGGGCGTCGCGCACGCTCGAGGGGCCGAACAGCGGCAGCATGATGTACGGGCCAGCGGGTACGCCCCACTTGCCGAGTGTCTGTCCGAAGTCCTCGTCGTGGCGCTCGAGCCCGGCGCTCGTTGCCGGGTCGAAGAAGCCGAATCCAAAGATGGTATTGATCAACATGCGCGTGAAGTCGTGCCCGCCCTGCGTGAACTTGCCCTGCAGCAGGTCGTTGATGATCGTCCCCGGCGCGGCGAGGTTGCTGACGAAGTTGCTGAAGCCCCGGCGCACCGGCGCGGGCACGACGGCTTTCCATCCGCGCGCGACCGGCCGGAACACGGCCTTGTCGGCCACGGTATTGAATTTGTAGATGCTGCGGTTGACGCTCTCGAGCGGATCTCCGGGGGCGTGCTTTCCGCCCGGGACGGTGGCGCACGCGGTCAGCAACGGCACCGCGGCCAGCGCCGCGGCCAGCGATCGAAGTCTCATGCCCGTATTCTACAGGCTGGGGCCGCGCCGCAAACCCGTCACTGCGAGCCGGTGTGGGCCTCGCGCTGCTGCTCGCGCATCCATTCCCGGATTTCGTCGAGCCGTGCGCGAAATCGCTGGCGCTGCACGGAAGTGAGGTTGGGCGAAGCGAGCGCGAGCTCGAGCTGCTGG
Source organism: uncultured Gammaproteobacteria bacterium (assembly GCA_963778855.1). Classification (GTDB taxonomy): domain Bacteria; phylum Pseudomonadota; class Gammaproteobacteria; order Steroidobacterales; family Steroidobacteraceae; genus FEN-1191. The sequence goes on from CAVZWC010000001.1 coordinate 110,982, forward strand.
TTGGCGAGCGGCAGGTCGCCCTGGCTGAGGTGGTACTCGGCCATGTAGTACGAGGCATCGCCGGTGTCGCCGGCCGCGCTCGCGGCCATGGCCGTGAGCCGGATCTGCTCGGGCGTCGGCTGGGTATTGTTGAACACGTCGAGCAGCAGCAGGTGGGCCTGGCGGGCGTGGCCGGTCTGCATCAGCGTGTCGGCATAGCGCACCGCGAGCGGCACGTTGCGGGGAAACAGCGCCATGGCGCGCGAGAATGTCGCGAGCGCCTCGTCGGACTGGTGATCGGCCTGCAGCGCCGTGCCGAGCGCGGCGTAGAGCGCCGTGATCTGCGGGTACTTGTCCACAAGTTCGCGCAAGGTGGTGACCGCCGGGCCGGGCTTGCCGCCGCGGACCTGGGCCAGCGCCTCGCCGTAGCGCTCGGGATCGCTGAGCGGGCGCCGCTCGCGCTTTTGCGCGTAGTAGACCGTCATGTCCTTGTCGGTCGGTGCCACCAGCACCCGCAGCCGCTCGCGCATCCACGCGTAGAGGATGGATTCGTTGATGGGATTATGGGCGTACTGCGCGGCGCGTGTGCGCGCCTCGGCGATGCGGTCGCGTGTGACGGGGTGGTTACGCAGCATGTCGAACGGCCCCGGGGTATCCTCGATGCCTTTGCCGCGGCCCATCGCCTCGAAGAAATCGGGCATGGCCTGGGCGTTGAAGCCGGCGCCGCCGAGCAGGCCGATGCCGATCCGGTCGGCCTCGGTTTCCTCGCTGCGCGTGAAGTTCATGGACTGCTGCAGCGCTACGCCCTGGCTCATGGCGATCGCGCCCTCCATGGCCTGGCCGCCGGCGCCGCTGGCCGCGCCGAGCAGCACCGCCGCCAGCATCGCCGCGGTGGTGGCCAGCGACATATGGCTCTGCGCGACGATCGAACGCGCTATGTGGCGCTGGCGCACGTGCGCGGTTTCGTGGGCCAGCACTCCCGCCAGTTCCGATTCGCTCTCCGTCAGCAGGATCAGCCCCGAATTGACGCAGATGAATCCGCCGAAGGTGGCGAAGGCGTTGACCTCGTTGGAGCGCAGGATGAAGTACTGGAAATTCTGGTCGTCGTCGCGCGCCTGGGAGGCGAGGCGCGAGCCGAGTTGCTGGATGTAGTCGGTCAGTTCCGGATCGTCGAGTATCAAGCCCTGGCTGCGCAGCTGGTGCATGGCCATCAGGCCGATCTGGAATTCGTCATTCTTGCTGAGCACCGCATTTTCCGGCGAGCCCATGTCCGGCAACTCGCTGGACACCGCGGTGTCGCTGGTGGCGTGCGCGGCCAGCGTCAGGCACAGGCCGGCGACCACGCCGCCGAACGCCTGGAGCAGGCGCGGGCGGGATTTTGCAATGACGGACATCAGGTATTTGACCGCTGTGGTGCAGGTAGGTTCCGCGCTAGAGCTGCTCGGAGGCGTAATCGGCGAGCCGCGAGCGCTCGCCGCGCAGCAACGTGACGTGGCCGGAGTGCGCCCAGCCGCGGAAACGGTTGACGACGTAGGTGAGGCCCGAGGTGGTTTCGGTCAGGTAAGGGGTGTCGATCTGCGCGATGTTGCCGAGCGCGACCAGCTTGCTGCCGGGCCCGGCGCGCGTGATCAGGGCCTTCATCTGCTTGGGGCTCAGGTTCTGGGCCTCGTCGAGGATTATGAAGCGGTTGAGGAAGGTGCGGCCGCGCATGTAGTTCATCGAGCGGATCTTGATGCGATTGCGCAGCAGGTCGTTGGTGGCGGCGCGGCCCCAGTTGCCGCCTTCCTCGCTGCGGGTCAGCACCTCGAGGTTGTCCATGAGCGCGCCCATCCACGGCTCCATCTTCTCTTCCTCGGTGCCCGGCAGGAAGCCGATGTCCTCACCGAGCGGGATGGTGACGCGCGTCATGATGATCTCGGCGTAGCGGTTGCGCTCGAGCGTCTGCACCAGGCCCGCGGCCAGCGCCAGCAGCGTCTTGCCGGTGCCGGCGGGACCGAGGATCGTCACGCAGTCGATCTCCGGGTCCATGAGCAGGTTGAGGGCGAAATTCTGCTCGCGATTGCGCGCGGTGATGCCCCAGACGCTGTGGCGCTCGCTGCTGAAGTCGCGCACCAGCTCGAGGGTCGCCGTGCCGTTGTTGAGCTTGCGGACCATGGCCTCGATGCCAGCCGCGCTGTCCTCGTACAGGAACTCGTTGACGTGCCAGTCGCTGACCGCCGGCCCCTTGAGCTCGTAGCAGGTGCGGTCGGCCTCCTTCCAGGAGCGCACGTCGCGCCCGTGCTGTTCCCAGAAATCCGCCGGCAGCCGCGCCGTGCCGGTGTAAAGCACGTCGGCGTCCTCGATGGTCTTGTCGCTGTAGTAGTCCTCGGCGTGCACGCCGACGACCGCAGCCTTGATCCGCAGGTTGATGTCCTTGGACACCAGCACCACGCGCGTGGGCGCCTGCTGCTTCTGCAGCGCCAGCGTCAGGCCCAGGATCAGGTTGTCGACGCCCAGCCCCGGCAGCTGCTCGGGCAGGCCGCTGCCGAGGTCGCGGGTCTGGAAGAACAGCCGCCCGGCCGGCGGCGGCTTGCCGTGGTTGTCGGTGCGCGCGGACGGGATCGGCAGCCCGGCGTCGATCTGCTCCTTGGTCACGCCGCGCATCATGTCGTCGAGGAAACGGCTCGCCTGGCGCGTGTTGCGCGCGGCTTCCGACATCCCCTTCTTGTTGGCGTCAAGCTCCTCGAGCACGACCATCGGCAGGAAGATGTCGTGCTCCTCGAAGCGGAAGATCGCGGTCGGATCGTGCATCAGCACGTTGGTGTCGAGCACGAACAGCCGGCGGGATCGGGCTTTCACAATGCCTTGACGGCCTCCAGCACTTCCGCCGCATGGCCGGCGACCTTGACCTTGCGCCACTCGCGGCGCAACTTGCCGGCGGCGTCGACCAGGAAGGTGCTGCGCACGATGCCGAGCAGCTTGCGGCCGTACATGTTCTTCTCGTGGATCACGTCGAAGCGCCGGCACACGGCGCCATCCTCGTCGGCCAGCAACTCGAAGCGCAGGCCATGGCGGTCGCAGAACTTGCCGTGGGAGTCGAGGCTGTCGCGCGAAATGCCGCAGACGCGCGCCTGCAGCCGCCGGAAGGCGGGCAGCAGCGCCTGGAACTCCTGCGCCTCGAGCGTGCAGCCGGGCGTGCTGTCGCGCGGGTAGAAATAAAGCACCACCGGCGCACCGCGCGCTGCCGCCAGGCTGAAGCGGCCGCCGGCGGTGGAGGGCAGGCTGAAATCGGGCGCCAGGGCGCCGATGGCGGGCGCGCTCATGACTTGACCGGCTCGAGGATCGCGTCGAGGTTCATGCTGTCGCAGTAGTCCATGAATTCCTCGCGCAGCTGCGCGACATGGTGCCGCGCCGGAACGTTGATCGTCATCTGCACCGCGAACATCGGCGCGCCGGTGTGCGCCGCGGCGTAGCCGCGCGTGGCCACCTCGCAGATGTCGATGTTGCGGCTGGCGAAGAAACCCGACAGGCCGGCGACGATGCCGGCCTGGTCGAGGCTGACGATGTCGATCGAATACGGCACCATCTCCTTGCGGCTGGCGCGCGCCTCGGTGCGCCGCAGGTGCACGCTCAATGTGCGCTCGTCGGCCAGCTTGCCGAGCTCCGATTCGATGCGCGCCAGCGTGTGCCAGTTGCCGGTAACCAGCAGCAACATGGCGAATTCACCGCCGAGCGCCGCCATCCGGCTCTCGGCGATGTTGCCGCCGCACTCGGTGATCACGCGCGTGAAGTCGTGCACCATGCCGGTGCGGTCGCTGCCGATCGCCGACACCGCCAGGTGCTGCTTGCCCGGGGAAATTGGGTCGTTCACGACGCGAATTGTACCGCGTTTCCCGGGACTTGCTTCGGGACACGCTGGATGCGTAACATCCCGGCCCCTCCGCGGCAATCGGGCCGCGCGGGTCTCCACCTCGCAGGATTCCATGTTCACAGGCAGCCTCGTCGCGTTGGTCACTCCCATGTCCGAGGACGGCGCGCTCGACCTCGGGGCCTGGGACCGGCTCATCGACCTGCACCTGCGCAGCGGCACGTCCGGCATCGTGATCGGCGGCAGCACCGGCGAGTCGGTGGCGCTGGCCGAGGCCGAGCAGGATGCCCTGCTGGCACGTGCGCGGCGAGCGGCGGCCGGGCGCATGACGATCATCGCCGGCGTCGGTGGCAGCAATACCGCGGCCGTGGCCGCGCGCGCGCGCGGCCTGGCTGCGGGCGCGCCAGACGCGCTGCTGGCCGTGACCCCGGCCTACAACCGGCCGACGCAGGAAGGCCTGTACCGACACTTCCTTGCCGTTGCCGAGGCCTCGGGCGTGCCGGTGCTGCTCTACAACGTGCCCGGCCGCACGGCCGTCGACCTGCTGCCAGCCACGGTGGCCAGGCTGGCCGCCCATCCGCGCATCGTCGGCATCAAGGAGGCCGTGGGCGATCTCGCGCGGGTGCACGCGTTGCTGGCGGCCGTGCCGCGCGGATTCGTCGTGCTGTCGGGTGATGATCCCACGGCCTGCGCCGCGGTGCTGACCGGCGCGCACGGCGTGATTTCCGTGACGGCCAACGTGCTGCCGGATGCGGTCGCAGCCGTCATCGGCGCGGCGCTGCGCGGCGAGCGCGAACTCGCGCTGCGCCTCGACGCCAGTCTGCAGGGGCTGCATGCGGCGTTGGCCCTCGAGCCCAACCCGATACCGATCAAGTGGGCCATGGCGGAAGCCAAGTTGATCAACCCGGGAATCCGCCTGCCGCTGACGTGGCTGGGCGCGGCCTCGCAAGCGCAGTTGCGCACGACCCTGCGCCTCGCCCGCGCCGCCGCGGTCGGAACGCAGGCGCGCAGCGCATGAGGCGGCCGGGTGCGCGGGCCTGGGGCGCATCGGCCTGGGCGCTGGCCATGTTGCCGCTGGCCGGCTGCGCCTCGCTTGGGCACCGGCACAAGAGCCATCCGGCCTGCCGTGAACCGACGGTGACCGGCGACGTGCGCAACATGCCGCCGCTGCGGGTGCCGCCGGGCCTGGACCCGGCTGACACGCGCAACGCCATCAAGGTGCCGCCGCTGCCGGAGACTGCGCGCGCGCGGCTGCCCGAGGATCCGTGCATCTCCGACCCGCCGAGCTTTGGCAACCTGGCGCTTGGCACCGCGGCTGACGCCGTGAAAACCTCGGAGAGCCACGTGAGCTGGCACCTGAACGGCGGCGCGGCGCTGACCACCGGCAGCAGTTCGGACTTCCTCAACAGCGGTTGGACTTTGGGCGGCGGCTTCGCCTGGCGCCCGCGGCCGGTGAGCCGCCTGTCGCTGCAGTTCGACCTGGCCTGGGCGACCTTCAACGCCTCGAGCAAATTCGTCAACCTGGGGCAGCAGAAGCTCCAGTACAACATCAACGGCGGCAATGGCAGCGTCTGGTCGCTGACTGCCGCGGGCAAGTACACGGTGCCGTTCACGGCCAGCTCCAATGGCTACGCGTTGTTCGGTATCGGTGGCTACCACGAATCGGTGCAGCTGACCGAAACCGGCATCTACGGCGGCTACGTGTGCGATCCCTGGGGCTTCTGTTATCCGTACGCCGCGCCCGGCGACGTCGTCGCGGCGAGCAAGAGCCGCACGATGCTTGGCTGGAACCTCGGGCTCGGGGTCGAGTTTGGGGTGCGCAACGATTCGGCCTGGTTCATCGAGACCCGTTTCCATCACATCGAGGGTCAACGGTCCATCACCTACCTGCCGATCCAGATCGGCTACCGGTTCTGAATGACCGCGCCTGCTTGCTACAATGGTCGCAGGAGCATATTGGAAATTACATCATCTTTATCATATAACCTATTGAAAGGAGAGGTGGCCGAGCGGTCGAAGGCGCTGGACTGGAATTCCAGTAACATCCGCAAGGGTGTTCGTGGGTTCGAATCCCACCCTCTCCGCCACGTGACCGTGGTGGTCCGCGCCGGTTCCTTCGCGACGACGAGCCGCCAATCCCGTCAGGCCCGGAAGGGAGCAGCGGTAACGGCTTCGCCGTGCGCCGAAGTCCGGCCGGCGCGGACTGCCTCCACACGAGCCTGACGGCTCACCAGGAACGCCGCCGATGGCATACACCGCACTCGCGCGCAAATGGCGTCCTCGCAGCTTCGCCGAGATGACCGGCCAGGAGCACGTGCTGCGCGCGCTGGCCAACGCGCTCGCGAGCGGACGCGTGCACCACGCATTCCTGTTCGCCGGCACGCGCGGAGTGGGCAAGACCACCGTCGCGCGCATCCTCGCCAAGTGCCTGAACTGCGAGCGCGGCGTCAGCGCCGAGCCCTGCCTCGAGTGCGCGAGCTGCAGGGAGATCGAGAGCGGCCGCAGCCTCGACCTGATCGAGGTCGACGCGGCCTCGCGCACCAGGGTCGATGATACGCGCGAACTGCTCGACAACGTGCAGTACGCACCGAGCCGCAGCCGCTACAAGATCTACCTGATCGACGAAGTGCACATGCTGAGCACGAGCTCCTTCAACGCGCTGCTCAAGACGCTCGAGGAGCCGCCGCCGCACGTCAAGTTCCTGTTCGCGACCACGGACCCGCAGAAGCTGCCGCCCACGGTGCTGTCGCGGTGCCTGCAGTTCAACCTCAAGCGGCTGTCGGTACCGCTGATCGTCGCGCGCCTGGCGCAGATACTCGAGGCCGAGCAGCTAGCGGGCGAACCGGCCGCGCTGCAGCTGCTGGCGCAGTCGGCCGATGGCAGTATGCGCGACGCGCTGTCGCTGCTCGACCAGCTGCTGGCCTTCGGCGCCGGCGCGGCGCGCGCTGCCGATGCCAGGGCCATGCTCGGCATGGTCACGCGCGATCACGTGGAGCGGATTGCGCGCGCGCTGGCCGGCAATGACGCCACGGCGCTGCTCGAGGCGGCGCGCGAACTCGACGAGTTCGCGCCCGACTACGGGCAACTGCTCGACCAGCTGGCCGCGCTGCTGGAGCACGTCGCCCTGCAGCAATGCGTGCCTGACTACGCCGGCGACGAATATCACTCGCTGCCACTGGTGCGCGAGCTGGCGGCGGCGATGGGCCCGGAGGACGTGCAGCTGCATTACCAGACCGCCATCCTTGGCCGGCGCGACCTGGCGCTGGCGCCGGATGCGCGCACCGGATTCCGGATGACGCTGATACGTATGCTGGCCTTCCGGCCGGAGGCGACCGGCCAGCAACCGGCGCCGGCGGGACGGCCGGCGCCGCAGCCCGGGTTGCCACCCGCCACGGCGCAGTCAGCCGCGCTGCCCGCGGCCACTGCGCCGGCGCTGGCTGCGACGCCCGAGACCGCCGGCCCATCCGCGGCCGGCGGCGATTGGGGCGCGCTGCTTGCGACCCTCGACCTTGACGGCCCGACGCGCATGCTGGCGCTCAACTGCGTGCTGGTGGCGCGCGAACCCGGGCTGGTGCAGCTCAGGCTCGATCCGCGCAACGCCGGCGCACACACGCGAGCGCGCGAAGACAAGCTCGCCCAGGCGCTGGCACGGCATCACGGCGCGCCGGTGCGCGTCGAGATCGCCGTGGGCGCAGTCGCCGCCGAGACGCCGGCCCAGGCCGGCGAGCGTGCCGGCCAGGAGGCGCTGGCGGCGGCGCGGGCGGCTTTCGGCGCCGCGCCGGCCGCGCGCGCGCTGCAGGAGCGCTTCGGAGCGACGATTAATCCCGATTCGGTGCGTCCACGCCGGCCCGCGTAGGCCGCGGCGGCGCGACAGCTGGAGGAGAGAACGAGCATGGGCAACAACATCGCCAACATGATGAAGCAGGCGCAGGCGCTGCAGGCCAACATGCAGAAGGCGCAGGCCGAGATCGCGCAGCTCGAGGTCACGGGCGAGGCCGGCGCAGGCATGGTCAAGGTCACCATCAACGGCCGCCACGAGGCGCGCCGCGTGCAGATCGAGCCTGCCGTGCACGCGGATGACCGCGAGCTGCTCGAGGACCTGCTGGCCGCGGCCTTCAACGATGCCGTGCACAAGCTGGAGGCGGCCAGCCAGGCCAGGCTCGCCAGCCTGATGGGCGGGCTGCAGTTGCCGCCGGGCATGAAGCTGCCGTTCTGATGCAGCATTCACCGGCACTGTCGGCGCTGATCGAGGCCCTGCGCGCGCTGCCCGGCGTCGGGCCGAAGAGCGCCCAGCGCATGGCCTTCCACCTGCTGCAGGACGCGCGTCCCGCGGCGCAGGCGCTGTCGACCGCCCTGCAGCGCGCCGTCGAGCGCGTCAGCCGCTGCCGCCAGTGCCGCATGCTCACCGAGGCGGAGTTGTGCGACATCTGCGCCAACGGCCAGCGCGACGCTGCGCTGCTGTGCGTCGTCGAATCGCCGGCCGACGTCGTCGCGATCGAGCAGTCGGGCGGCTACCGCGGGCGCTACTTCGTGCTCATGGGCCACCTGTCGCCGCTCGACGGCATCGGTCCCGAGCAGCTGGGCAGCGCGCAGTTCGCGGCGCTGCTCGACGGCGGACAGGTGCGCGAGGTCATCCTCGCCACGAATTCCACCGTCGAGGGCGAGGCCACGGCGCACTTCCTGGCGCAGCTGGTGCGTGCGCGCGGCATCGGCGTCAGTCGCATCGCCCACGGGGTGCCGGTCGGCGGCGAACTCGAGTACATCGACGGCGGCACGCTCGCGCACGCCATGGCCGGCCGCCAGGCGCTGTAGCGGCGGGCGCCGTCAGCGCTGGCGCGCGCTCCGATCCAGCAGCTGCTCGCGCAGGCGCCGCAGCCGGCGGAAGCTCTCGTAGCGGCGCGCGCTCAGCGTGCCGGCATCCACCGCGGCGCGCACGGCGCATTCCGGCTCGCGCAAGTGGCCACAATCGGCGAAGCGACAGTGCCCGGCCAGGGCGGCAACGTCACGGAATCCCAGCTGCGCCGGTTCCAGCATCTCCGGCGCGGGCGCGAAGTCGCGCACGCCCGGCGAGTCGATCAGCGCGCCTCCACCCGGCAGCGGATACAGCCGCGCGGCGCTGGTGGTGTGGCGTCCCTCTTCGGTGCGCAGCAGCTCGCCGACCGTGGCCTCGCATCCTGGCACCAGGCGGCGCAGCAGCGACGACTTGCCGACGCCGGATTGCCCGACGAACATGACGGTCTCGGCCCGCAATCTCGCCGCGAGCGCATCGAGCCCGAGTCCGGCGTGGGCACTGCAGCTGGCCGTGGCGCAGCCCGCCGCCTCGAACGCGTCGACCTCGGCCTGCCAGCCCGGTGCGAATCCGCTGTCGGCCTTGTTGGCCAGCAGCAGTGCGGCAATGCCGGCGCTGGCGGCCGCCGCCAGGTAACGGTCAACGAGGAACAGGTCGGGTTCCGGGCGCCGCGCCACGACCACCACGAGCAGGCTGAGGTTGGCAGCGACGAGTTCCGCGCGGCCGCGCGCGTTGCTGCGATACAGGGCCGTGCGCCGCGGCCACACCGCGCGCAGCCGCCATTGCGCGTGCTTCGGATCCCGCTCGCAAAGCACTTCGTCACCGCAGACGAAGCGCAACTGGCGGCCTGCGGCGCGCGCCTGCAATTCCGTGCCGTCGGCGAGCCGCACACGCGCGCTGGCGCCGTGCGCGACCAGCACCAGCGCCGGCTGCCGGGCCGGCGCGTGCGCCGGGCCGGCCGCGTGCGACTCACTCACCCTGATATGATGCCCGAATCAGCCGGAGCCAGACACTTGGGCAGCAAGGATCACCTGATCTGGATCGACCTCGAGATGACCGGGCTCAAGCCCGACCAGGACAGCATCATCGAGATTGCCACCGTCGTCACTGACCGCGAGCTCAACGTCGTCGCCGAAGGTCCGGAGCTGGCGATCTGGCAAAGCGAGCCGGTGCTGGCGGCGATGGACGACTGGAACCAGCGCCAGCATGGGGCCAGTGGGTTGCTCGGGCGCGTGCGCGCCAGCCGCATCGACGCCGCGGCGGCCGAGCGGCAGACGCTGGCCTTCCTGGCGGAGCACGTACCGGCCGGCGCCTCACCGATGTGCGGCAACAGCATCTGCCAGGACCGCCGCTTCCTGGCGCGCTGGATGCCGGCGCTCGAGGCCCACTTCCATTATCGGAACCTCGACGTCAGCACGCTCAAGGAACTCGCGGCGCGCTGGTACCCGCAGTTGTCCACGCAGTTCAGCAAGCGCGCAGCGCACCTGGCGCTGGCCGACATCCACGAGTCGATCGCGGAGCTGCGTTTCTACCGGGAGCGGCTGCTGATCCGGCCAGCGTGACGCAGTTCGCGGCCCGCCCACGCCGCGGCGGCGCGCGCGCGACGCGTGCTATATTCGGGGCCGTGATCACCGAGTGCGATCTGGCGGTTCCATGGCGTACGCGCCCGCGTGGCTTCGTCGCGCTGATGGGCCTGTACGAGAGTAATTACCTGCGGCTGCAGCGGCTCGCGGGCGACCTGCGCCGCCTGCCCGACAGCTGCGTGTCGCACGTGTCCGGCGATTGCACGCTGCAGTTGGCCGTCAGCGAGCGCGCACCCTACACCAGCGAACTCACGCTGACTTACCTGTTGCCGGGCGCGAGCGCGCCGTCGCAGGTCGAGCGCATCCCGGACTTGCGCCTGCGCCTGTACCACGACGCCCGGCTGCTGGAGGCCTGCGGAGGCGGGCAAGCCATGGAACGTGAACTGGGTCGCCGCTGGAACCGCAATCTGATGGTAAACAAGTGGCTGGAATACTGCCTGGAGCGCGGGCACAGCTTCTTGCGCGGCGTGGTGGGCCGGCAACCCGGCTGAGACCGAGGCCGCGGGGCGCCCGGGCGCGCACATTATGCAACGTCTCAAGCAATTGGGTTTCATGCGCGTCGCGCTGCTCGATGAGCGCGAGGCGGAACAGCGCGACGGGCGCATCATGCACCTGTTCCGCAACCGCATTGAGCTCAAGAAATCCTTCAGCAACGCGCAGGACGAGATCCAGCGCCTCAAGGACCGGGTCAAGCAGCAGGAAGGCGCGACCGCGCGCGTGCAGGAATTGCTGCAGGGGCTGGAGCAGCGGCTGTCGCAGCCGGACAGCGGCTACCAGGCGCTGGTGTTCTACCAGCTCAAGGAGCTGTGGGCGCTCGGCCAGAAGCTGCTGCGGCAGTTCATCGCCGAGCTCGAGGCACAGCAGCTCGAACGCGAACGCAAGAATTTCTTTGCCGACTTCAACCGCCGCCAGTTCGGCCGCCGGCAGGCCGTCGAGTCGGAGTACCTGCAGGCAGAGGGACTGGCTGCCGAGCGGCGCGCACGGGTCAGCGAACTGGAACGGCGGCTCGCCGACCTGCAGCGGTTCTGGCATTACTTCCACCGGCGAACGCTGCGGCGTGACCTGCACGCCGCCCGGGTCCAGGTGGTGCTGGCCGAGCAGGCCCTGGGCGAGGCGCGCGCCGCGCGCGATGCGTTCGCCGGCGAGCAGCCCGAGTTTCCCGGCCTGTCGATCGACGCGCGCCGCGCCATCAACCTGGCCGCGGTGGCCTATGGTTACCTGCTGCGCGAGCGCCTGACGCGCACCGGGCTGTTCGAGGCGACACAGCGTGCCAGCGGCCGCCGCGAGCCGGCCGTCGACGAATACGGCAGCCGCACCAAGTGTGAGCGCATGATGGGCGACATCCAGCGCGCGCGGTTGCTGCTCGAGCAGCGCAGCGAGGTGCTGGCCGCCGTGCGCACGCGCAGCGAGTCGCTACGGCGACTGGCCCAGTACCGCGCCGAGGGCGACTCGGTGCCCGACGCCGCGAGCCTCGCCGCCGAGCAGGACGGCGCCGTGGCGCAGGTGCTGAGCGAGGATTGCTGGGAAATCTACCGCGTGCTACTGCGCTGAGCCGCGCGCGTCGGCCGTGGTCGCCGCCGGCGCCGCCATCCCGGTCGCGGCAAGCTGCGCGGCAATGCGAGCCGCTTCCGCCAGGACCACGTCGGGCAGGTCGTCGGCCGGCGCGTCGGCCAGGGCCTTGAGCGCCGGCAAGCCGTCGGCCGCGCGGCGCGCGTTCTCGCGCGCCAGGGCCTGCTGCTCCTGGGTGCTGCGCTCGCGCTGCCGATCCGCCAGGTTGAGCGATACGGCGTGTTGCTTGCGCGTCTGCTCGAGCGAATGCAGCGAGGCCACGAGCCACTGGTAGTCGGCATCGTGCGCCGAATGCGCGCTCTCGTCCCGGGCCAGGGTCTGCACCGCTCCGGTCAGGGAGGCGTCGGCGCGGAACGGCACCGGCGCAATTCGATCCCACGGCAGCGGGTAGTCGAGCGTGCTCTCGCCGACGTCCTCGGCATCGACACGCGCCGGCAGGCTGATGTCCGGCTCGACACCGCGCTGCTGGGTGCTCTCGCCGGTGACGCGGTAGAACTTGCCGATGGTCACGGTGAGCTGGCCGTCGATCGGCTGCCGCGACCAGCGATCGAGCGGAATCAGGTTCTGCACCGTGCCCTTGCCGAAGGTGGTCTGCCCGAGGATCAGGCCGCGGTGGTAGTCCTGGATGGCGGCGGCGAAGATCTCCGAGGCCGAGGCGCTGGTGCGGTCCACCAGCACCGCCAGCGGGCCGTCATAGGCGATGCCCGGCTCGGGATCGTCGCAGCACTTCGATGCTGCCGTCGGTGGTCTTGAGCTGCACCACCGGGCCGTGGTCGATGAACAGGCCGGTGAGCGCCGTGGCCTCCGGCAGGTAGCCGCCGCCGTCGCCGCGCAGGTCGAGCACCAGCCCGTCCAGGGCACCCTGCGCCTGCAGCTCGCTCGATCAGCCGGCGCACGTCGCGCGTGGTGCTGCGGTAGTTCGGGATCGCCGGCACTGCGCGCGTCGTTGTCCTGGTAGAAGCCCGGCACGGTGATGACGCCGATGCTTGCAGCGCTGCGGCCATCGCCGCACCTGGCGCACTTCCTTCTTCGCCGCCTGGTCCTCCAGCGTCACCTTGCCGCGCGTCAGGGCTCGACGATCTTCTCTGGTCGGAGCCGGGAGCCGCGCCCGCTGGCAGGATCTGCAGCCGCACCTGGGTGCCGCCCTTGCCGCGGATCAGCTGCACCACATCGTCGAGGCGCCAGCCGATGACGTCGGTCAACGCGCCGTCGCTGCCCTGGCCGACGGCCAGTGATGCGGTCGTTCGGCTTGAGCGTGCCAGCCACGGCCGCCGGGCCCCCGGGCAGCAGTTCGAGCTGATGGTGACGTAGTCGTCGACGAGCTGCAGCGAGGCACCGATGCCCTCGTAGCTGAGGCTCATCTGGATGCGGTATTCCTCGGAACTGCGCGGCGAGAAGTAGCTCGAGTGCGGGTCGTAGAGCGCGCGCGTAGGCGTTCATCAGGTTCTCGAACACGTCGTCGGCGCTGACCTGGTCCGACGCGCGTCAGCACGCGCTCGTAGCGCTTGCGCAGGATGTCGGCGGCTCTCCGGCCAGCTCTTGCCGGTCAGCATCAGCGACAGTGCGTCGTTCTTGACGCGCTTGCGCCACAGTTCGTCGAGCTCGGCCGCGTCGCGCGGCCAGGCGGCGTGCTCGCGGTCGAAGTCGAAGCTCTCGTCGAGCGTCCAGTCCGGCTCAGTGTCCAGCAGCTTGAGCGCGTAGCTGGATGCGTTCGCGATTGCGCTGCTGGAAGCGGGCGAAGATCAGGAACGCCGGCTCGAGCTGCGCCGGTGTGGATCATGTCGTCGAAGCTCGAACGCCACTGCTGCATGCTGGCGATGTCGCTGGCCAGGAAGTAGCTGCGCTGGCCGTCGAGCGCGTCGAGGTAACGCTCGAAGACCTGGCTGGAGAATTCCTTGTCGATCCGCCGCCCGCTATAGTGGGCCTGTTCGAGGATATTGGCGATCCTGGGCGCCAGCAGCTGCTGGCGCGGCGTCGGGTGGACGGCGCCATCGGGCAGGTGCAGCGCGCTGACCGGTCCGCCCGTGGAGCCGGTGGCGGCGAGCAGCAGCAGGCAGGCGCTCGTCAGCGCGAGCGGTGCCATGGTCTTGCGCAGGCGACTTGCTAGTCCTGACATTCGGTTGGCGGCTCCGCGGTGGTGTACTTCCGCCTTGGGACAAGTTTGACAGCTTTATCGTTCCGGGGGCAGTCGTGGGTGCTCAGAACTGTGGATTCACGCTGATCGCGCCCCCGGGGCAGGAAACGGCATGAAGCCATTGACGGTATTGCTCGGGATCGTCGCCGGATCGGCCGTGGCCCTGGCCGTATCCCTCGGCATGACCGGCATCGTATTCCTGCTGCTGCCCGAGTATTCGGCGCGGCTGGCAGTCGAGCAATTGCCCCTGCTGCGGGGCCTGGCCTGGTCCTGGTCACTGGCCATCATCGCCGGTGCCAGCTTCCTGGGCGAAGTCAGGGGCTCCCCCTGGCGCCGGGCCGCACAGTCGCTGCTGGTCGCGCTCATCGCGGCGCTGGCGTGGAGGTTCTGGCCCGCCTAGGCGCTCACGGGCGCGGTCAACGGACCCGATCGCTCCAGACCGCGCCCGGGTTGGGGGCACGACGGCTGTCGTAGGGGTCGAGGCCCGTGCTCTGCGTTCCCAGCGTCAGCCGCGAAGTCACCAGGACCTGCCTGATGCGGTTGACGATCAACGGCTGCACGCAGGAATCGGCCGCCTGTGCTTCCGGCTCGAGCTCGGTGACATATTCGGCTGGCCCTTCCACCTGGCTACTCCTGGTCCGTGAACCGGACACAGCCAAAAGCATAGGCACGGGCCCGCCCGCGCGACACCGGGCATCGGCAGCGTGGTGCGGCGATTCTGTGACGCAGTCGACAGTTCCGTGCGTCGCCGGCTTAGCCGCGGAACCAGTAACGCAGGGCCCGCAACAGCCACACTGCGGCGTAGGGGCCCAGGGCCACCAGCCAGTAGGCCAGCGATCCCTTGGCGAGACCCAGGTAGTAGTCGCCCAGCAGCGCGCCCAGGCCACCATTGGCGTAGGGGCCGAGCTCGGCCTTGCCGACGATCCAGATCAGGATGGGCATCAGCGCCAGGCCCAGGAACAGGCACAGGCCCAACGTCACCAGTTCGCGCGTCAATCCGCGCGCGCGGCGGTACCGGCGCCAGTAATGCAAGGCTGAGGGCATGCCTGTCTCCCGGGGTGGCTGCGGGCATAATACCGTCCATGGGCAAGTTGCGCGTAGCGGTGATCGGCGTCGGATACCTCGGCAGGTTTCACGCGCAGAAGTACGCGGCGCTCGGGGAATGCGAGCTCCTGGCCCTGGCCGACCCGAACCGCGCCGCCGCCGGGGAGCTGGCGCACGAACTGGGCACGCGCGCGTTCGACGACTACCGCGAGCTGCTCGGCAGGGTCGACGCGGTCAGCGTCGCCACGCCGACCGCACTGCATTTCGAGGTGGCAAGCGCGTTCCTCGGGTCGGGCGCGCACGTGCTGGTGGAAAAGCCGATCACCGAGACGGTGGAGCAGGCACAGCAGCTGATCGCCGCCGCGCAGCGCGCCGGGCGCGTGCTGCAGGTCGGGCACCTCGAGCGCTTCAATCCCGCCATCCTCGCCGCCGAGCCCCACCTGCGCGCGCCGCGCTTCATCGAATGCCACCGGCTGGCTCCGTTCCGCGAGCGCGGCACCGACGTCAACGTCGTGCTCGACCTCATGATCCACGACCTCGATCTGGTGCAGAGCATCGTCGGCAGCCCGATCGCGAGCATCGACGCCGTGGGCACGCCGGTGTTCTCCTCCGAGATCGACATTGCCAATGCGCGCATACGCTTCGCCAACGGCTGCGTGACCAATGCCACGGCGAGCCGCGTCAGCCTCAAGACCGAACGCAAGCTGCGCGTGTTCCGCGACGATGCCTACCTGTCGATCGACCTGCACCAGAAGATCCTGACCGTGATCCGCAAGCAGCCGCTGGCGCCCGGTGATTCGCGGCTGCCGGTCAGCATCGACGAGCAGTCCTTCGAGGCGGGCGATGCCTTGCGCTCGGAGATCGAGGCCTTCCTCGCCAGCTGCCGTGGTGAGCGGCCAGTGGTCGTCAGCGGCGAGGACGGCATGCGGGCGCTGCAGACCGCGATCACGATTACGGCGGCAGTACAGGCCGCAGCGGTGGCGCTGCCACCGGGTTGAGCCGCGGGGCCTGATGCGCCGCCTTGAATGCAGCGCAGTAAGGCCAATGATTTGCACCGCAAATAATAATGTAACTATACTTTTGCGCTTGTGCGCCACGGCGGCGCGACGCGAGTCGGGGTTGGCATGGCGATAGTGGCGACCAGGGACCGCGCCAGCGTGGCGGTTGCGGGGACGGGCGGCGGCAGCCGGCGCAGGGCCGCCGTGCCGGTCGAGCGCAGCGCTGGCGCCAGGGTCGACCTCGGCTGCCTGCCGCGCCTGCTGGGCTTCAACCTGAGGCGCGCCCACCAATCGTCATGGCGCCAGTACGTCGCCGTCATCGGCGAACAGGAGATTCGTCCGGGGCTGTTCGGCCTGCTGGTACTGGTGGCGGCCAATCCCGGCATTGCGCAGATCGAGCTCGGCACCCACCTCGGGATCGACAAGGCCAGCATCGTTGCCTTGCTCGACCGCCTGGAGAAGGCGGGATTGCTGGCGCGGAGGCGTTCGACGCGCGATCGCAGGCGCCAGGGCATTTTCCTGACCGATCGTGGCGGCGGGACACTCGACTCATGGCTGGGCGAGGTGCGCTCGGTGGAGCGGCGCCTGGCCAGCCGCTTCACGCGCGCCGAGTTCGAACAGCTGCTCGACTTCCTGCGCCGGCTCTACGCCTAGCAACCCGGTGCCGGGGCGCCATTGCGCCTGCGGGATCATCGCCAATCAGGCAGATTCCCCGGTGCCAGTCGGCGGGTCGGCTGAGTCGGGATTGATGACCGCGAAGTGCGCCGGGATTTGCGCGTAGAAGAGCCGGATCTTTTCTCGATGCAGCAGTTCGAGCAGGCTTTGCGCCTCGTCGCTGGTGACGATGAATTCGATCTCGACCGTCAAGGTGCCCGCGAGCTCGAAGAACTGGGCCTCGTGCAGCACGTGGTGCCGGCCGAAGCCCGCCATGGCGCGAAATGCGGAGCCGCCGCGAATCCCCAGCTTGTTGGCCTGTTCGAGCAGCCACTCCCAGGCGAGGCGGCCATGGTGGCGATGATTCTCGTGGACGTAGAACCTCAGTAGCGAACCTGACATGGACCCCCCTTATCGCTTGAGCCAGGCTACCGTGGCCATCCCGGCAAGCGTCATGAACACCGAACCGGCAAGATGCGCCGCAACGGCCGCGCCGGCCACGAACAGGCGCCCCTGCTGGAGCAAGGTCACGAGCTCGGCCGAAAACGTGGAAAAAGTCGTCAGCGCGCCGCAGAAACCCGTGATGATGAACAGGCGCCATTCAGGCGGTACCGCGGCATAAACGGCAAAGAATGCAATCGCAACGCCAACGACATAGGCGCCCACCAGGTTGGCTGCCAGCGTTCCCGGAGGAATGTCGGGGAAAAAACTATTCAGGCGGGCGCCCAGCCACCATCGCAGCAGCGCACCCAGGCTCGCGCCGACGCAGATCGCAACCAGGGATTTCCACATGCTGCCGTCCTTTCGCCACGTGCATCGGGACAGCTTGCGAAGATGCCTGCGCTCGCCGTCCGGCCAAGCCCTAGGCATCATCAGCCGCGGTAGCGGCGGTTCAAGGAGGAATGCCATCTCCTTCGCGAATCAGTGTCGCAGACCAGCCGCCTTACGACAACCTCGTGCGCATGGTTCAGCGAGCGGCCTCGAGCTGGGCGTCCAGCGTAATGGACAGCCTCAAGGCCCGTGACACGGGGCAATTTACTTTGGCGTCGGCGGCGATCTCGGCAAAGCGCGCGGCCGGGAGGTCGGGGACGCTGGCGCGCATTTCCAGGTGCGAGGCCGTGATGGTCCATGTGCCCTCGAGCTGCTCGAGGCTGACGACCGCCTGGGTCGACAGGCGCGTCGGCTTGAAGCCGGCGCGGGTCAGCGCCGCGCACACGGCCATGGTGTAGCAGCCCGCATGGGCCGCCGCGAGCAATTCCTCGGGGTTCGTGCCAGGCGAGTTCTCGAAGCGGTTGGCGAAGGAGTAGGGGGTCTGCTCGAGCGCGCCGCTATGGGTCGTCAGCGAGCCCTCGCCGGTGCGCAGGTCACCGAACCAGACAGCCGCGGCGGAACGCTTCATGATGGGCGAGAATAGCAGCTTTGGCGGCCGGTGCGCCGGTCGCACAAAGGCGTGGAGGCATCGATGGGCAGGACGGCGGTTGTGACAGGTGCGGCGCAGGGTTTGGGCCTCGCCACGGCCAGGTTGCTCGCGAAGACCGGATATACGGTGGTGCTGACCGACATCCAGGAGTTCGATTCGCAACTCGCCGAGCTCGGCTCGGGTGAATCGAAGGTACGCGGATTCCGCGGCGATGTGGCGTCCGAGGAATTCGCGCCGCGCCTGGCCGCGATGTTGCGGACGGAAGGATTGGGCGTCGACGTGCTGGTCAACAACGCCGGCATCAGCATGATCGCGCCGGCCGAGGACACGACCGCGGCGCAGTGGCGCCAGGTCATGGAGGTCAACCTGCTGGGGCCGTTCCTGCTGTGCAAGCACCTCGGCGCGATGATGCTGGAGCGGCGCCGCGGCAGCATCGTCAACGTGGCCTCGGTGGCAGGCCTCGGCGGAGTCAGCCACCGCAGCGCCTACAACGCCTCGAAGCACGGCCTGATCGGGCTCACACGCACGCTGGCGGCCGAGTGGGGTGGGCGCGGCGTGCGCGTCAACGCCGTCTGCCCGGGCTGGATCAAGACGGAAATGGACGACGCGGCCCAGGAGCGCGGCTTGTATTCCGACCGCGACATCATCAACCGCGTGCCGATGGCCAGGTTCGCGCAGGCCCAGGACGTTGCCCTCGCGATCAGCTACCTGGCCGACGAAGAGCGCAGCGGGTTCGTCAATGGCGCCTGCCTGCCGGTGGACGGCGGCTGGACTGCTGATGTCGGCTGGGAATCACTGCGGCTCGCGACCCGCAGCTGAAGGTTGGCGCCTCAGGCGAATTGCTGCGCGCGCCGCAATGCCTCGCCGCACTGCCGCGCCGTTGCGAGGAAGTGACCGGCATAGCTCGATTGCACCCAGAGCCTGAATCCGGGCGCGGCGCGGGCGACGATCGCCGGACAGTCCATCAGGTTGACTGCCGCGCACTCACGCCCGGCGAGCACCGCCTCGATGTCGACCGTAAAGGCGAGAAGGCGCGCGGCGCCGGGCCCCGAGAGCTCGAGGCCAACCCACTTGCCGCTCACGTCCACCGGCGTGCCGGCTCCGCGGGCAGCGGCCGCCTCGAGTCGCGCGCCCAGCGCGTCATCGGCAGCCGGCGCGAGCCAGCGACCGGGCGCGAAATGCAGCAGCACCGGTTGTTGCCTCGCGCCGTAGTGCGCCCCGCCGGGATCCACGGGCCAGTCGGGGTCCGTGAGAACGCGCAGCGGCCAGTGGTAAGCCACGAATTCGAGCATGCGCGTTGGCGCGCCTTGCTCGATGCGGTACAGCGGTGCGCTGGTGCTCATGGCGCCGCGCCACCCCTGTCGGGCCCCTTCATGCGTGACCCCTCCGGATCGAAATGCACTGGCGGTACCACGCGCACTGCCGTGTCATTGTCGCGCACCGGATCGCGTGCCTGGAGCAGCGTGCCGTGCGCGACCGAGCGCGCCACCAGCGCCAGGCCCAGCCATTCGCCCAGCGTCGGGCTGTACACGCTCGAGGTCACGTATCCACAGGGCCGCACGCGCTCCTCGGGCAGCGTGAGCTGGGCTCCGCCAAGGAACGGCGCGCGCCCGTCGGCTGCGCGCAGCCCCACGAGTCGCGGGCGGGTGCGCTCCTGGAAGGCGGGCCGCTCGAGCAACTCGCGCCCGACGCAGCGATTGCCGCCGCGCGCGAGGGCGTCGAGCCCGAGGTCGTAGGGTGTCGTCTCGCCGTTGATCTCCGAGCTGACGAGGTAACCCTTCTCGACTCGCAGGATGTCGACGGCGTCCAGCCCATAGGGCGCGAGCCCGGCGTCGACAAGCGCCTGCCACAAGGCCGGTGCCGATTCCGGCCGGCAGTGCAGTTCGTAGGCAAGCTCGCCGGAGAAGCTCGCTCGCAGCAGGCGCAGGTCCTGGCCACCCCAGGCGCCGTCGGTGAAGTCCATGTGGCCGAGCCTCCCGAGCTCAGGCTGCCACGGAGCGCCGAGGACCCGCTCCAGGATGGCGCGGCTGCCCGGGCCTGCAACGACGATGGCGGCCCAGGCCTCGGTGACGTCGGTCACGGTGACGCGGTGGCCCGCGAACCTGGTTGCGCGGTAGTGCTCAAGGTGCGCGAGCATGTGCGTGCCGTGGCCTGAACTCACGGTGGCGAGAAAGCGATCCGGGCCCAGCCGCAGCACCAGTCCGTCATCGAGCACGCAGCCGTCCTCGCGCAGGTTCACCATGTAGCGGCTGCGCCCGTGGCGGATCGTGCTGGCGCGGTTCAGGTACAGGAAATCGAGGAAGGCTGCGGCATCCGGCCCCTCGACCTCGAGCTTGCCGAGCGTCGAGCCGTCGGCAATGCCGCCCTGGCGGCGCACGATGCGCGCCTCGGCCACGGCCGCCTCGAAGGCGTTGGCGCCGTTGCCGCGGTAGTAGCGCGGGCGCATCCACAGGCCCATCGCATCGAGCACCCCGCCGTGCGCGGCGTGCCAATCGTGCAGTGGCGTGCAGCGCGCGACCTTGAGGGCGTCGCCGGCGTGGAAACCCGCGATCGAGCGCATCGTCATCGGGTGATAGGGCGGCCGCGTACGGCTCAGGCCGAGCTTGTGCAACGGCTCCGCCTTGAGCTCGGCGAGGATCGCGGCGCCCAGCAGGCCGCCGCTGCGACCCTGCTCGGTGCCGACGCCCAGGGTCGTGTAACGCTTGAGGTGCTCGACCGAGCTGAATCCCTCGGCCAGCGCCGTGCGCAGGTCGGCGACCGTGACGTCATTCTGCAGGTCGATGAATTGGCGCTTCTCTGCCGCCGGCGTGGCGGGCGATCGCGCGAACGGCCGCAGCTCCGGCGCCCCGTCGCCCGCGCCGACCGGCGGCGGGCCGGCGGCGACCTGGAATCCGGCCTGCCGCGCCGCCCGCAACCCGGCCTCGTGGCCGTCGCGCAGCACCGCTGCGAGCTCCACCTGGGCGTTGGCGGCACCGGCGAGCAGGCGGCCATCCGGTTGCGCGGCGGCGACGAAGGCGTCGAGGTGGCTGATGTATTCCGCGGCGCCGCCTTCGCGCAGGCCCGCATGCACGGCGGGAGTCCAGCCGCCGCTGACGAGGATGGTGTCGCAGGCGATGCTCCGGGTTGCCGCCGGATCGGCAAGCGGCGCGACGCGGGCGCCACGCACCACGCGGCGTCCCTCGGCCGCGATCACGGCGTGCGCGCCGAGGCACTCGACGCCCGCGCGCTGCAATTCAGCGCGCGCTGGATGTGCGCCCGACGCGCTGGTCTGCGCGTCGATCGCGCGCGCGTCGACGATGGCGCGCACGCGCATCCCGCCGGCGATGAGCCGTTGCGCCGCGGCGTAGGCGCGGTCGTGGCTCGCGAACAGCACGGCATCGCGGCCGGCCAGCACGCCGTAGCGGGCAAGATAACGCTCGGCCGCGCCGAGCAGCATCACGCCCGGGCGATCGTTGTCGCAGAAGGCGATCGGGCGCTCGACCGCGCCCATCGCGATGACGTAGGCACGCGGCCGGATGTAGTAGACGGTGTTGCGGCCCGGCAATCCACCAGGCTCGGCGTGCGCGATCACCTCGCCGCTGGATTCCGCCACGACGGCCGTTTCCGCCAGCACGCGCGCGCCGAGACGAGTCAACTCGGCCAGCGCGGCCTCGACCCATTGGCGCGCCGCGAGCTCGCCAATCCGTGCGGACTCGAATTCGAGCTCGCCGCCGCATACGGGCTCGCGTTCGCACACCAGGACGCGCGCACCGGCGCGCGCGGCCGCCAGCGCGGCCGCCAGCCCGGCCGCGCCCGCCCCGGCGACGAGCACGTCGCAGCTGCAATGCTCGAGCAGCGGTGCTGGCAGCTCACAGTCGCCCGGCGCCTCGCCGAGGCCGGCAAGATGGCGGATCGGCGACTCGTACCAGCGCCAGCCGGGCCAGATGAAGGTCTTGTAGTAGAAGCCCGCGCCGAGCAGGCTGCCGCCTGCCTGCAGGGCCGAGGCGAGGTCGAAGCCAAGGGTGGGCCAGCGATTCTGGCTGCGCAGCTCGATGCCTGCACGCAGCCGCAGCTGCGGAGCCGAAACGTTCGGGATCACGGCCGGTCGCGCGCCCACCGTGAACAGGGCGTTGGGCTCCTCGGGGCCCGCAGCGACCAGGCCTCGCAGTCGCCGATACTTGACGCTGCGACCCACGAGTCGCACGCCCTGCGCCAGCAGGGCCGAGGCTGCCGTGTCGCCGACCTGGGCGTCATAGCGGCGGCCGTCGAAGCTGAACTCGAGGCGCGCCGCCGACAGCCGGCTGCCGCGCCGCGGTGGTTGCTGGTTCATGGTCCGCCGCCTCCCAGCAGCCGCAGCTCGCGCACCGCACTCGTCGACGGATCGCGATCCAGCAGCAGCCAGGCCCTGCATCCGCCGACGTGCTGCCAATACTCGAGGCTGCACGTGGCATCAGCCATGCGCTCGTAGGTGCGCTCGAACTCGCTGGCGGCGCCGGCCGCGGGCAGCGTCTTGTGGAATTCGAATTCACGCAGCTCCCGCGGGCCACAGAACGGACAGACGAGCCGCGTCATAGCCGCACCGGGAACGGGCCCTGGCCCGGTTCATCGAGCACGTGGCCGGTCGCGAATCGCGACAGTCGATAGGCGCGGATCAGGTCAGGCGCGGTGCCGGTGGCGACAAGTTGCGCAAAGGCCGCGCCCGAGGCCGGTATCGCCTTGAAGCCGCCATAGCACCAGCCGGCGTTCACGAACACGTTGTCGAAGCGCAGGCGGTCCATGATCGGGCTGCCGTCCATCGTCATGTCGTTGGTGCCGGCCCATTGCCGCAGGATCCTGACGCCGCCAAGGCATGGGAACAGCTCGACCGCGCCCTGCACGACGTCCTCGAGTCGGTGCCACTGGCCCTCGCGCGTGTAGGAGGGAAAGCCGTCGAGGTGGCCGCCCATGACGAGACCGCCGCGATCGGATTGGCAGATGTAGGTCTCGCCGTGCCCCGGCGAAACGTAGACGATGACCGAGTTGATGAGGGGCTTGATGGGCTCGGAGACCATCGCCTGCAACAGGTGGGTCTCGATCGGTAGCGCAACGCCGAGCATGCGGCCGACGAGGCCCGTGTGCCCGGCGGTGGCGAAGACGATGCGCCCCGCCTGCACGTAGCCGCGCGTGGTCTCGACGCCGGTGGCCGCCTGGCCGCTGCTGCGCACGCCGGTTACATCGCAGCCCTCGATGATATCGACACCGAGCGCGCTGGCGGCGCGCGCGTAGCCCCAGGCCACTGCGTCGTGACGCACCGTGCCGCCGCGTCGCTGCAGCAGGGCGCCGACGATCGGGAAGCGCCGCCGCCGGCGCGGCTCGAGCTCGGGCGCGAAGCGCTCGAGCCCGCGGCGGTCGAGCAGCTCGGCGTCGATGCCGGCGAGCCGCATCGCGTTGCCGCGGCGCGCGAGCGCCGGCATGGAGTCCTCGGACAGCGCCAGGTCGACCACGCCACGTGGGCTGTACATCACGTTGTAGTTCAGGTCCCGCGACAGCCGTTCCCAGCGCCGCAGCGAATCCTCGTAGAAGTAATGGTTCTCGGGCAGCAGGTAGTTCGAGCGCACGATCGTGGTGTTGCGCCCGACGTTGCCGTAGCCGACCAGGTGCCGTTCGAGCACGGCGATGCGGCCAACGTCGTGGTCGCGCGCGAGGTGGAACGCCGTCGCGAGCCCGTGGCCGCCGGCACCGACGATGACGACGTCGTAGGCCTTGCGCAGCTCGCGCCCGGTCCACAGTGGCCGCCAGTAGCCCGGGCCGGCAGCGCGCGCCCGCAGCAGCGACCATGCCGAGTAGCGGCGGGCGAAGGGTATGGGGCGCCTCATGCCCGTCGCGGCCCCAGCACCGCGCGCAGCAACTGCGTGATCAGCGCGCGCAGCCGGCGCGGCGGGTAGCGCGCCGGTTCGAAGGCCGCGTTGATCCACAGGCCGTCGATTGCTGCGGTCAGCAGGTCGGCAGCGTCGCGGCGCGAGGCGGGCCGCGCGATCTCGCGCCGTCGGACCGCCTCGTCCAGGAAGCGCAGCAGGTAGCGCCGCCAGCGCGCGTAGTAGTCGCGGTGCACGCGCGCCAGCGCCGGGTTGCGCATGGCGCCGCCCCAGAGGCTGAGCCAGACACGGATGAAACTCGGCGCCGCGGTCGCGGGCACCATGAACTCGAGCGCCGCCCGCAGTCGCGGCAATCCGGGGGCCGCCGCGGCCACTGCCTGCTCGAGGCCGCGAAAGGTCTCGCGCGCCACCCAGCGGAATGCGAACACGATCAGCTCGTCCTTGTCGCGGAAGTAATGCGTCAGCACGCCGCTGCTGAAGCCGCCTGCGCGGGCGATGTGGCGCACCGTGGCGTGCTCGGCGCCTTCGCGCTGCATGACGCCCACCACCAGGCGGGCGAGGTCTTCGCGGCGGCGGACGTGATCGACTATTCTTGGCACCGGCGATCCATGCCCCATGCCGCCCGGGAGCGGCGTCCCCGCGGCGAGGATAGCGCGTCGCGCGCCGCGAGGCCACGGGTGCGGGACAGATAGCCTAAACCTGACATGTGTTATAAATACGGCGGCAGGGAATCGACATGAGCGAGCACAGCCACAGCGAACGCGCCGGGCGCGGCTCCGCGCGCGAGGCGCGCCGCGCCGCGCGTGGCCAGCGCCGACCCGGCAAGCTGCCCTACATCCGGCGGCGGCTGCCGGCAGTCGAGCTGCTGAGCACGGAGGCGGTCGAGATCATCGAACACAACGCCGAGCTGATCCTCGAGGAAGTCGGCGTCGAGTTCCGCCGCGACCCCGAGTCGCTGCGGCTGTGGCGTGGCGCCGGCGCCGACGTCCAGGGCGAGCGCGTGCACGTCCCGCGCGGGCTGGCGCGCGCCCTGCTGCGCACGGCGCCGCGGGAATTCCAGCTGCACGCTCGCAACCCCGAGCGCAGCGTGCGTTTCGGCGGCGACGCCACGGTGTTCTCGCCGGTCGGCGGGCCGCCGTTCGTGACCGACCTCGACCGCGGCCGCCGCTATGGCACGCTCGAGGACCTGCACAACTTCATCAAGCTGGCGCACGTCGCGCCAGCGATCCACTTCTCCGGCGGCACGGCGGTGGAGCCGATGGACGTCCCGCCCGGCAAGCGCCACCTCGACGTGATGTATGCCTACTTCCGCCTCAGCGACCAGGGTTGCGAGGCGACGCCGGAGACGCCGGGGCATGCCGCGGACGCGATCCGCATGGCGGAGCTGCTGTTCGGCGCGCCGTTCGTCGATCAGAACGTCGTGGTCCTGGGCAACATCAATTCCAATTCGCCGTTGACCTTCGACGGCCGCATGCTCGGGGCGCTGCGCGAGTTCGCTGCCCATAACCAGGGCACGATCGTCGTGCCGGCCGTGCTGGCGGGCGCCATGGGGCCGGTCACGGCGGCCGGCTGCATGGCCGAGATCCTTGCCGAGACGCTGGCCGGCATGGCGCTCACGCAGATCGTGCGCCCGGGCGCCCCGGTCATCATGGGCTCCTTCGTCGGCGCGGTGTCGATGCGCACCGGGGCACCGACCTTCGGCACGCCTGAGGCCACGCAGATGATCTTCGCGACCGCGCAACTCGCACGCCGGCTCGGGCTGCCGTGCCGCAGCGGCGGTTCGCTGTGCTCGTCGAAAGTGGCCGACGCCCAGGCCGCCTACGAGAGCGCGCACACGCTGTTGCCCACGGTGCTGGCGGGCGTCAACCTGGTCACGCACGCCGCCGGCTGGCTCGAGGGCGGGCTCGTGAGCGGCTACGAGAAATTCGTCATGGACGTCGACCAGCTGGCGATGATGCAGGTGCTGGCCGCCGGCATGGACCTCAGCGAGCGTGGCCAGGCGCTCGACGCGATCCGCGAAGTGGGGCCGGGCAGCCACTTCCTCGGCTGCGCGCACACCCAGGCCAACTTCGAGAGCGCTTTCTACCAGTCGACGATCGCGGACTATTCCTCGTACGAGCAATGGGCCAGCGAGGGCAGCCTCAATGCCGAGCAGCGCGCCAACCAGGTGTGGAAGAAGATGCTCGCCGAGTACCAGGATCCGGGCCTCGACCCAGCCAGCGACGAAGCACTGCTGGCCTACATGACAGAGCGCAAAGCCGTGCTCGCGGATTCAGTCGAGGAGGAATGACGGCGCATGAAGGGACACTACCGCGTCGTCGTCATCGGCGGCGGCATCGTCGGCACCAGCATCCTCTATCACCTGGCGCGGCGCGGCTGGACCGACAGCGCGCTGGTCGAGCGCGCCGAGCTAACGGCCGGCTCCACCTGGCACGCCGCGGCCGGCTTCCACGCGCTCAATGACGATCCCAACATCGCCGCGCTGCAGTCGTACACGATCAACCTCTACCAGCAGATCGAGGCCGAGAGCGGCCAAAGCGTCGGCATGCACATGCCGGGCGGCTACAGCCTCGCCACCACGCCCGAGCGCTGGCAGTGGCTCAAGGCGGAGTGCGCCATCTACCAGACGCTGGGCATCGGCGCGCGGCTGGCCACGGCCGAGGAGATCGTCGCGGCGTGTCCGATCGTCGATCCGGCCGGACTGCTCGGCGGGCTGTTCGACCCGCACGAGGGCGCCGTGGATCCGCACGGCACCACGCACGCCTTCGCGCTCGCGGCACGCAAGCGGGGCGCCGAGGTCGTGCTCAGGAACCGCGTGTTGGCACTGCGCGCCTTGCCCGACGGCCAATGGCGCGTCGAGACCGAGCAGGGCGTGCTGACCGCCGAGCACGTGGTCAATGCCGCAGGGCTGTGGGCCCGTCGCGTCGGCCGCATGGTGGGCCTGGACTTGCCGCTGACGCCGATGCAGCACCACTACCTCGTGACCGAGGACTTGCCGCTGCTGCTGGCGCGCCCCGACGAGATGCCCTGCGTGACCGACCTCGAGGGCTACACCTACCTGCAGCAGGAGCGCAAGGGGGTGCTGCTGGGCGTCTACGAGCGCAATCCGCGCCACTGGAAGACCGAGGGCGCCGAGTGGGACTACGGCATGGACCTGCTGCCCGAGGAGATCGACCGCATCAGTCCCGAGCTCGCCATCGGCTTCCAGCGCTTTCCAAGCCTGCTCGAGGCCGGCATCCGCAAGTGGGTAAACGGCGCCTTCACCTTCACTCCCGACGGCAACCCGCTGGTGGGCCCGGCGCCCGGGCTGCGTAATTTCTGGTGCGCCTGCGGCTGCATGTCCGGATTCTCGCAAGGCGGGGCCATCGGCAAGGTGCTGGCCGACTGGATTGTCGATGGCGATCCGGGCGCGGACATCTTCGGCATGGACGTCGCGCGCTACGGCGCATTCGCCAGCAACGACCGCTACCTGCGCGAGACGACTGCGCAGTTCTACGCGCGCCGCTTCGTGATCGCCTACCCGAACGAGGAATTGCCGGCCGGGCGGCCGCTCAAGATGACGCCGAGCTATGACGCGCAACGCGCCGCCGGGGCGCGCTTTGGCGTCGTGTGGGGCATGGAGAGCCCGCAGTTCTACGCGCCCGGCGAGCCGGACTTTGCCGAACAGCCCTCGCCGCGCCGCTCGAACGCGCAGGGCTTCATCGCCGCGGAGGTCGCGGCGACCCGAAGCGCCGCAGGCCTGCTCGATGCAGGTGTCTATGCCCGCTATGAGGTGTCGGGGCCGGGAGCGGAGGGCTGGCTCGACCACCTGCTCGCCAGCGCACTGCCGCTTGCGGGGCGCGTGCGCCTGGCGCCGATGCTGGGCCCGAACGGCAAGCTCATGGGAGACCTCACGGTCACGCGCCTCGAGGGCGGGCGCTACTGGCTGGTGGGTTCGTACTACCTGCAGGAGTGGCATCTGCGCTGGTTCCGCGACCACCTGCCGCCCTCGGGCGTGCGCCTGGAGAACCTTTCCGAGAGCTGGCTGGCCTTCTCGCTGTCGGGGCCGCGTTCGCGCGAGATTCTCGCCAGCCTGACCCGGGCCGATGTCTCCGGGGCGGCGCTGCCGTTCATGGGCGCGGCCGAGCTCGACGTCGGCTTTACCCAAGCCGTCGTGGCCCGCGTGGCGCTCACGGGCGAGCTCGGCTACGAGATCACCGTGCCGGCCTCGCAGCAGCGCGCGCTGTGGGAAGCGCTGACCGGCGCCGGGCGCGCATTCGGCATGCGGCCGATCGGCATGCGCGCGCAGGACAGCCTGCGACTCGAGAAAGGCTATGGCGTCTGGTCGCTGGAATTCGCGCAGTCCTACACCGCGGCGATGTGCGGGCTCGATCGCTACATCGCCTGGGACAAGGGCGATTTCATCGGCCGCGAGGCCGCGCTGGCCGAGCGTGAGCGTGGTCCGGCGCAGCGCCTGGTGTTGCTGGCCATAGACAGCGCTGACGCCGACGTCAGCGGCTTCGAGCCTGTCACGGCCGAGGATCGGCGCGTGGGTTTCGTGACCTCGGGCGCCTACGGCTACCACGTGCACCAGAGCCTTGCGCTGGCCTACGTCGAGGCTGATGTCGCGGCCAGGCCGCGGCAGCTGGCGGTCACGGTGCTCGGGGAACCCTGCCTGGCACGCCTGCTCGCCGAGCCTCCCTACGATCCGCGCGGGCTGCGTCCGCGCAGCTAGCCTCGGGTTCGCCGCGTCAGCCTGGCCGTCGCAGGGACCCGATGGTGGCCGACTCGGCTATCATGGCGCCCTTGATTCGCCACAACGAGGCAGTGCATGAACTTGATGAGCGCAACGCGTGCCGGACGGGCGCGGTCACCGCAAGCCATCGTGGCGGCAGCCGCGCTGGTGCTGGCGGCGTGCACCGGCCGTCCGAGCGTCAAGAGCAACTGGGTCGACAGCGCAGCGCGTTCACAGACCTATTCGCGCCTGCTGGTCGTCGGCGTCACCCCGGACTATACCCAACGCTGCAATTTCGAATTCTGGCTGGTACGGGACCTGCGCAGCGAAAACGTGGAAGCCGATCCCAGCTGCAGCTATATGACCAAGGATGACCCCTTTAATCGCGATGCCATCGTGCGACTCGTGGCCGAACATCATTACGACGCCGTCCTGGCCACCAGCCTGGTTGCGGCAGCCGTGCACTCGAGGGAGGGCGGCACTTACGACACCCGCAGCACCGGCAGCTACAAGTACGTCGCGTCCGGTTGGGACACCGGTTTCTACGGCGCTTATGGCATGCCGGTGGATTTCTACGAGTTCAAGACGCTGCCGTCGATCACCAACATGCGCGGGCAGGCTCACGTGCTGACCAAGCTGTTCGATACACGCACGGCGTCGCTGGTCTACACGATCGACACCAAGGCGCGCGACATCGAATCCAGCCAACTCGGCCTGGCGATGATCACGCCGGCGATCGCCGAGCAGCTGCAGCACGACCGCCTGGTGCGCTGAAGCGCGCGCGGCAGAACTGGTGGAGCCGGGGGGAATCGAACCCCCGTCCGCAAGCACTAGACTTCAGGATCTACGCGCGTAGCTGTCTCTTTGTTTCTCATCCGACGCTACCCGAGCAGCAGGGAAGACGCCAGACCAGCGACGGTGTCTCTTAACGGTGTCACCCCGTAGCACGGTGAACCGCGATCCTATGAGCGCGTCCCCGGGTTCAGTGTCATAGGCACCAACTGGTCCGAGGTTAGGCCGGATTAAGCGGCCAGAGCGTAGTTGTCGTCGTTGGCAACTAAGTTTTGCAGCAGTTATTAACGAGGGCCACTGCGCCTCGGCACGCCCCTGAAGGTTCGCAACCCGCGTCGAAACCGGTCGGCCCCTTTCCAGGATACGGCGCCATTGTAGCACCTGCGCACCGTGGCTTGTCGCGGCAGCGCAAATTTGCCGGCTGCGTCGCAACACCGTCAACCGCGCCGCAGCAACCGCGCCTTGTCCCGCGCCCAGTCGCGCTCCTTCTCGGTGGCGCGCTTGTCGTGCTGCTTCTTGCCCTTGGCGAGGCCGAGCTCGAGCTTGGCACGGCCCTGCTGCCAATGCAGGTCGAGCGGCACCAGCGTGTAGCCGCGCCGCTCGACCGCGCCGATCAGGTGATCGAGCTCGTCGCGCTTGAGCAGCAGCTTGCGGGTGCGCACCGGATCGGTGGCCTTGTGGGTCGAGGCGGTCGTGAGCGGCGCAATATGCGCGCCGATCAGGAAGGCCTCGCTGCCGCGAATGTAGACGTAGGCCTCGGTGAGCTGCGCGCGACCGGCGCGCATGGCCTTGACCTCCCAGCCCTCGAGTGCCAGCCCGGCCTCGAGCCGCTCTTCGATGAAATAGTCGAAGCGCGCGCGCCGGTTCTCGGCGATCAGCCGTGGAGTTGTATCGGGCCTTGCCACAGCTTCATTGTACGCGGTCGGGTTGAGTCGGCCGCGGGCTTACTCCAGACTGGAGCCATGAGATCCCTGACACGTTCGGCGCTCGTTGCCCGGTCGCCGGCGGAGGTATTCGCGCTAGTCAACGATGTCGCCGCTTATCC
This sequence comes from uncultured Gammaproteobacteria bacterium, assembly GCA_963778855.1. Taxonomy (GTDB): domain Bacteria; phylum Pseudomonadota; class Gammaproteobacteria; order Steroidobacterales; family Steroidobacteraceae; genus FEN-1191. The sequence continues at coordinate 141,384 of CAVZWC010000001.1, forward strand.
GCAGTTCGTGCCGGGCTGCGCCGCCGCCGAGATCATCTCGAGCACGGAGACCGAGATCATCGCGCGCCTGCGCGTGCAGCGTGGGCCGCTCAGCACCGAACTCACGACACGCAACCGGCCGCGACCGCACGAGGAGATCGGCCTCGAACTCGTGTCCGGCCCGCTGCGAGCGCTGCAGGGAACCTGGAGGTTCAGCCCGGTCGGCAGCAACGGCTGCCGCATCGAGCTGCAGCTGCAATTCGAGTTCTCGAATGCGCTCAAGGCGGCGCTGCTCGATCCCCTGATCGAGGGCGTGGCCACCTCGATGGTGCAGGCCTTCGTGACCCGGGCGCAGCGCACGCATGGTTGATTCCGCGACCAAGCGCTGCCTGGTCGCCATTGATGCGCCGGGAGGGCCGCTGCTGTTCCCAATGACGCTGCCGGCGGCAGCGACGATCGCGGTAGCATTGGCCGAGGCGCGTGCGCGGCTGGACGACGGACGCCTGGATCCGCCGGTGGACTGGCAAGGCGCGGCGGTGGGCCTGTGGGGACGGCGCTGCGGCCGCAGCGCGGTGCCGCGCGAGGGCGACCGGATCGAGCTCTATCGGGAGCTCGAGGCGGACCCGCGCCAGCGCCGCCGCCAGCGGGTGCGCGCGGGAAGATCCTAGGTCGTGGCGGCCGGCGGCGCGGTCGCGGCCGGTGCCGGGACTGGGGTCTCCGCGGAAGCGGGCGCCGGCTTGACGTCGCTGTCGACGCGATCGACGAGGTCGTTCCGAAAGTGGACCGTCGCGCGTGCCCGCCGCGGCTTCGCGTTGTAGCTCACCTTCAGGTAGTAGTCGTAGTCCCAGCGCTCGTTGTCGAAACCGCCCGGCACCTGGGGAGTGCCAAGCAGGTAACGGACCTGGGCCCGCGTCATGCCCGGCCTGACCTGGGCCAGCGAGGCGGCGTCGGGGTAATTCCCCTGCTGTATGGGCATCTGGTAGACGCAACCGGCGGTGGCCAGGGCACAAAGCGCCAGCCAGGCCGCGATCCGGGCGGCCGTTGTGGTAATTTGCATGTTTCCAATCATACCGTCCGGGCTGCCCTATGGAAGGGAAAGATCTCCGCAAGCTTGGGCTCAAGGTCACGCTGCCGCGTTTGAAGATTCTGGAGATCCTCGAGCGCGGCAGCACGCGCCATCTCTCGGCCGAGGAAATCTACCGGCAGCTGATCGGTTCGGCGGAAGACATCGGCCTCGCGACCGTATACCGGGTGTTGACGCAATTCGAGGCTGCTGGCCTGGTCACGCGCCATCATTTCGAGGACGGCATGGCCGTCTTCGAGCTCAACCAGGGCGCGCACCATGACCACATCGTCTGCATGGACTGCGGCCACGTTGAGGAGTTTGTCGACACGGCGATCGAGGCGCGCCAGGAGGAGATCGCGGAACGGCACGGCTTCAGGATCAGCGAGCATTCGCTGATCCTCTACGGGCGCTGCCAGCGCGCGGATTGTCCGCGGCTCAAGGGCCGCGCCCAGCCAACGTAGCGGTACTGCGGTCCGCCGTTAGCTGCGCGTGCCGCGACGGCGGCGCGTAGCCGGCTCCGGCTCGGGCGTCGCACTGGGCCTGGCTGCCTGCTCCAGCATCTCGACGGCGTGCGCGCGGGCGCGCGCCGTGACTTCCAGCCCGCCGAGCATGCGCGCCACTTCCTCGATGCGTGCCTCGCCCGAGAGTGGCGTGACACTGATGCGGGTGCTGCGGCCGTCGGTCAGCTTGGCCACGCGCAGGTGCTGGTGGCCCTGGCAGGCCACCTGGGCGAGGTGCGTCACGCACACGGCCTGGCCGCCGGCGCCGAGTCCGCGCAGCTCGCGGCCGACGATTTCCGCCACCGCGCCGCCAATGCCGGCGTCGACCTCGTCGAACACCATGCAGGGCGCCGCATTGCGCGCGCAGCAGACCTGCACCGCCAATGACAGCCGGGCCAACTCACCACCCGAGGCGATCTTGGACACCGCGCGCGGTGGCTGGCCCGGATTGGTGGTGACGCGGAACTCGACGCGGTCGGTGCCGTGCGTGGCCGGCTCGACGCTCTCGAGCGGCGCGACCTCGACCACGAACTGGCCGCCGGTCATGCCGAGTTCCTGCATGCGGCGGGTTACCGCGGCCGCGAGCGCGCGCGCGGCGCCCGCCCGCCCGACCGAGAGCCTGTGCGCCTGCTCGCGGTACGCGGACAGCGCGCTCGCAACCTGTGTACGGAGCGAACCGAGGTCGGCAGCCGCGCTCTCCATCGTGGCGAGCTCGCGCTGCAGGGCAGCGTGCCAGGCCGGCAGCTCGCCCGGCTCCACGCGATGCTTCCGGGCCAGCTCCTCGATGCTGGCCAGCCGCCGCTCGATCTCTTCCTGGCGCGCCGGATCGAACTCCAGCGACTCGAGGTAGCGTGACAGCGCGTGCGCGATCTCCTGCACCCGCGTCGCCGCGCCTTCGATGTCAGGCTGGAGTGCGGCGAGTTGCGTGTCGATGGCGGCCGTCCCCCGCAGTGCGGCGGCGGCGCGCGCCAGCAGCTGGTGGGCGTTGCCCGCTTCGGCCTCGTAAAGGCCCTCGAGGGCCGTGCGTGCCGCCTGCGCCAGGCGGCCGCCATTGGCGATGCGCTGGCGTTCCTCTCCGAGCGCGGCGACTTCGTCCGCCGTGAGCCGCATCGCGTCGAGCTCCTGCACCTGGTAGCGCAGCAAATCGAGCCGGGCGTGGCGATCGCTGGCGGCGGCCTCGGCCGTCACGCTGCGGTTCATGAGCGCGAGCCAGGCCGCGTGCGCGGCGCGCACCAGTCCCACCTGCGCCTCGAGCTGGCCATAGGCGTCGAGCAGTTCGCGCTGCGCGCTGCTGCGCATCAGCGACTGGAATTCGTGCTGGCCATGGATGTCGAACAGCAATTCGCCGACGCTGCGCAGCAGGTTCAGGGGCACGCTCTGGCCGTTGATCCAGGCGCGGCTGCGCCCGTCGTCGGCGATGACCCGGCGCAGCAATAGCTCGCCTTCGTGGGCAATCGACTGCTCCTCGAGGATATGGCGCAGTTCGCCGCCGACCCTGGAAATGTCGACGGTGGCGCTCAGGTCCGCGCGCTCGGCCCCGGGCCTCACGACCTCGGCCCCGGCGCGCCCGCCGCTGACGAGCTCGAGGGCATCGACCAGGATGGACTTGCCCGCGCCGGTTTCGCCCGTCAGCACGGTCAGGCCGCCGCTGAGATCGATCTCGACCGCTTCGATGATGGCGAGGTCGCGGATCTGCAGGTGGCGCAACATGGGTCGGGCCTAGCGCTCCTGCTGTTCGCCGCCGCGGCCCCAGCGCAGCTTGGAGCGCAACAGCCTGAAGAAATCGTAGCCCGGGGGATGCAGCAGCGTAATCGTGCCGCCGGAAGCCGAGACCTCGAGCCGATCGCCCGGCTTGAGGTCGCCCAGCCGCGCGCCGTCGCACGTCACCTCGGCCAGGCTCTTGCCGCGCCCCATCGATCGCACCTCGATGAGGGAGTCCCCGGGGACGACGATCGGGCGATCGGACAGTGTGTGCGGGCAGATTGGGGCCATTACCAGCACGTCGAGTTGGGGGTCGACGATCGGCCCGCCACAGGACAGGGCATAGGCTGTCGAGCCCGTCGCCGTCGCCACGACCAGACCGTCGCCGCGGTGCGAGTTCAGGTAGCGGCCGTCGACGAGCGTCTGGAAGTCGAGCATGTGGCCAGCCTCGCGACGCAGCAACACGACGTCGTTCAGGGCCAGCAGGCGCTTGGCCTCGCCGCTGGCCCCATGAAGCCGCGCTTCCAGCAGTTGTCGCCGGTCGGCCGCGCACTGCCCGTCGAGCATGGCATCGACGCTGCCGGCCACGTTCTGCGGGAGCACATCGGTCAGGAAGCCCAGTCGGCCGCGATTGATGCCGAGCAGTGGCACGTCGCGCCCGACCACGAGGCGCGCGGCCTGCAGCAGCGTGCCGTCGCCACCGACCGCGATCATGAAATTGGCCCGGGCCGCCAGCTCCGCGCGGGGCACGAGGCGGGCGAGGGGGCCGAAGTCCCCGGGTTCGTCAGCGGCCACGAGGGCCGCGACGCCGCGCCGGGCGAGCGTGGCCAGTGCGGCCAGCGCGCTTTCGGCGATTCGAGGCTCGGCAAAATGTCCAATCAGGGCGCAGGAGCGCGTCTGGGGATCCATGCCCGGCAGTTGTAACATGCCCGGGCGGGACGGCCAACGGCGCAAATCGGCCCAATGTTGTAGGCTGCGACCTGCGGCATGGTTTTACGGCATTTATGAGCGTCGATCCGAGCCCTTCCGAGTCACTGAACGAACGCGCCCAGCACCTGCTGCGGGTGCTGGTGCAAAGTTACATCCGCGACGGCCAGCCGGTCGGCTCGCGGACGCTGTCGCGAGACTCGGGCCTGTCGCTCAGTTCGGCGACGATCCGCAACGTCATGGCCGACCTCGAGGAGCTGGGTTTCGTCACCTCGCCGCATACCTCCGCGGGGCGTGTGCCAACCGACCGCGGCTATCGCTTCTTCGTGGACGCGTTGCTGCGCGCCGAGCTGCCCCAGGCGGAATCGGTGGAATTGCGTGAGCTGCGCGCGCAGCTCGAGGCCACGCGCGAAGGGCCCAAGGAGCTGGTGGCCGCCGCCTCGCAGCTGCTTTCCCGGGTCACCCACCTGGCCGGCCTGGTCACGCTGCCCCTGGCGCCCGCCGCGACGCTGACCCAGATCGAATTCGTCGGCCTGACAGAGAATCGCGTGCTCGTGATCCTGGTCTTCAATGACCGCGAGGTGCAGAACCGCATCATCCAGCTCGAGCGTCGATACAGCCCGGACGAGCTGCGGCGTGCCGCCAATTTCCTCAACGAACACTGCCGCAGCCGCAGCCTGGGTCAGCTGCACGCCGAGTTGGTGCAACAGCTCAAGGAGACGCACGCCTCGATCAACCAGGTGATGCTGGATGCGATCGCCATCGCGCAGCAGGTGTGCGGCCAGGGGGCCGCGCAGGAAGGCTTCGAGTACGTGATCGCCGGCGAGACCAACCTCATGGGGTTCGCCGAGCTGTCGAACGTCGACAAGCTCAAGCGCTTGTTCGAGGCCTTCAACGAAAAGCGCGACATCCTGCATCTGCTCGACCAGAGCCTGAGGGCCGAGGGCGTGCAGATCTTCATCGGCCATGAGTCGGGCTACCAGATCCTGGATGACTGCAGCGTGGTGACGGCTCCCTACAGCACGGGCGAGGGCGTGGCGGGGGTGCTCGGCGTCATCGGCCCGACGCGCATGGCCTACGAGCGGGTGATCCCGATCGTCGACATGACGGCAAAAGTGCTGGGCGCGGCCTTGAATTCTCGCCGCTAGCCTCCAGACTCCAAGAGATGGGGCAGGCGCGATTCGATAAAGCACTTTATAAAAGCTCTATAACATATTGTTTAATATGGAATCTGAAATTCAAGCGGATTCGAACCCCGAGGGCACCGACGAACTCGCGTCGCTGCGCGCTTCGCTCGAGTCGGCGGAGCAGGCGGCCTCGGCGGCGCGCGATGCGCAGCTGCGCGCCATGGCCGAGCTCGACAACGTCCGCAAGCGCGCGCAGCGCGACATCGAGAATGCGCAGCGCTATGCGCTCGAGCGCTTCGCCAGCGAACTGCTGCGGCGTGCGCGACAGCCTCGAGCTGGCGACACGGAGCGCGGGTACCGCCGACGAACACAGCCTGGCGGCCGGCCAGCGGGCCACGCTGCAGCTGCTCGCCAGCGCCTTCGACCGCTTTTCGATCCAGCGCATCGACCCGCCGGGCGCAGCCCTTCGACCCGACGCTGCACGAGGCTGTTGCCGTGCAGGAATCCGCGACCGCTGCGCCCGACAGCGTGCTGCAGGTGCTGCAGTCGGGCTACCAGCTCAACGGCCGGCTGCTGCGCCCGGCCCGGGTCATCGTCGCGCGGGCGCCGCCGGGAAGCGCTTGAAATTGCAGCCCCGAGGCCCCAGCTTGGGCGCTAGAACCTGACATCCGGAGTAGCAGACATGGCAAGGTAATCGGCATCGACCTCGGCACGACCAACTCGTGCGTCGCCGATCATGGAGGGCGGCAAGCCCAGGGTGATCGAGAACAGCGAGGGCGATCGCACGACGCCCTCGATCGTCGCCTTCACCAAGGACGACGAGGTGCTGGTCGGCCAGTCGGCCAAGCGCCAGGCGGTCACGAATCCGCAGAACACGCTGTACGCGGTCAAGCGCCTGATCGGCCGCAAGTTCGCCGACGACGTGGTGCAGAAGGACGTCGGCATGGTCCCCTACAAGATCGTCAAGGCCGACAACGGCGACGCCTGGGTCGAGGTCGCAGGGCAAGAAGATGGCCCCGCCCGAGATCTCGGCGCGCGTGCTCATGAAGATGAAGAAGACCGCCGAGGACTATCTCGGCGAGGCGGTCACCGAGGCCGTGATCACGGTGCCCGCGTACTTCAACGACTCGCAGCGCCAGGCGACCAAGGACGCCGGGCGCATCGCGGGCCTCAACGTCAAGCGCATCATCAACGAGCCGACCGCCGCGGCGCTCGCCTACGGCCTCGACAAGCAGGGCGGCGACCGCAAGATCGCGGTCTATGACCTGGGTGGCGGCACCTTCGACATCTCGATCATCGAGATCGCCGACGTCGACGGCGAGCGCCAGTTCGAGGTGCTCTCGACCAACGGCGACACCTTCCTGGGCGGCGAGGACTTCGACCAGCGGATCATCAACTTCCTCGCCGACGAGTTCCAGAAGGAGTCGGGCGTCGACGTACGCACGCGATCCGCTCGCCATGCAGCGCCTCAAGGAGGCCGCCGAGAAGGCCAAGATCGAGCTGTCCTCGAGCCAGCAGACCGACGTCAACCTGCCGTACATCACGGCCGATGCCACCGGCCCGAAGCACCTGAACGTCAAGCTCACGCGCGCCAAGCTCGAGTCGCTGGTGGAGGACCTCGTCAAGCGCACGATCGAGCCCTGCCGCATCGCGCTCAAGGACGCCGGCCTCGACGCATCGGGCGTGGCGGAGGTCATCCTGGTCGGCGGCCAGACCCGCATGCCGCTGGTGCAGAAGTACGTCAAGGACTTCTTCGGCAAGGAGCCGCGCAAGGACGTCAACCCCGACGAGGCGGTGGCGGTCGGCGCGGCGGTCCAGGCCGGCGTGCTGTCCGGCGAGGTCAAGGACGTGCTGCTGCTCGACGTCACGCCGCTGTCGCTCGGCATCGAGACGCTCGGCGGCGTCATGACCAAGCTGATCGAGAAGAACACCACGATCCCGACCAAGGCCGCCAACGTGTTCTCGACCGCGGACGACAACCAGACCGCGGTCACGATCCACGTGCTGCAGGGCGAGCGCGAGCGCGCCCAGGACAACAAGTCGCTGGGCAAGTTCGACCTGCCGGACATCCCGCCGGCGCCGCGCGGCATGCCGCAGATCGAGGTGACCTTCGACATCGACGCCAACGGCATCCTGCACGTGTCGGCGAAGGACAAGGCGACCGGCAAGGAGCAGAGGATCGTCATCAAGGCCTCGAGCGGCCTGTCCGAGGACGAGATCAAGCGCATGGTCAGCGACGCCGAGGCGCACGCCGCCGAGGACAAGAAGTTCCGCGAGCTGGTCGAGGCGCGCAACCGCGCCGATGCGATGGTGCACGCGGTCGAGAAGTCGCTCAAGGACCTCGGCGACAAGGTCAGCGGCGCCGATCGCGCCAAGGTCGAGTCGGCGCTGGCCGACCTGCGGGCCGTGCTGAAGTCCGACGACGGCGAGGTCATCGCGAAGAAGACCGAGGCGCTCGAAGCGGCCGCGGCAAGCATCGCTCAGCAGGCCTACGCGGCGGGTCAGGGCGCGGCAGGTGGCGCCGCGGAGCCGGGCGCGGCCGATGCCGGCGCGCCGGGCGACGCCGGTCGGGCAGGAGGCAAGGACAATGTCGTGGATGCCGAGTTCGAGGAAGTGAAGGACAAGGATGGCGGCAAGGACCAGCGCGCGGGCTGAGCGCTGATCGCACGCGCGCATGGCCAAGCGCGATTACTACCAGGTGCTTGACGTTCCCCGCAGCAGCAGCGAAGCGGACATCAAGAAGGCCTATCGCCGCCTGGCCATGAAGTTCCACCCGGACCGCAATCCGGGCGACAAGGCCGCCGAGGAGAAGTTCAAGGAGGCGAAGGAGGCCTACGAAGTGCTCTCCGACCCCTCCAGGCGCGCGATCTACGACCAGCACGGGCACGCCGGCATCGAGGCCGCCCGGCAGGGCGGCGGCGGCGGCGCGGAGCACTTCAGCGACATCTTCGGCGACGTGTTCGGCGACATCTTCGGCGGCGCGCGCCGGGGCGGCGGACGATCGCAGGTCTACCGCGGCGCGGACCTGCGCTACGAACTCGAGCTTGACCTCGCCGCAGGCGGTGTTCGGCCGCACGCTCGAGATCGACCTGACCAAGCTCGTCGAGTGCGAGACCTGCCACGGCAGCGGCGCGGCCAAGGGCAGCAGCCCCGTGAACTGCGATACCTGCGGCGGGTCGGGCCAGGTGCGCGTCTCGCAGGGCTTCTTCACGCTGCAGCAGACCTGTCCGCACTGCCGCGGCAGCGGGCGCATCGTGCGCAATCCCTGCGACACCTGCCTGGGACAGGGGCGGGTGCGCAAGCACAAGAAGCTGGCGGTCAAGATGCCGCCCGGCGTCGACACCGGTGACCGGGTGCGCCTGGCGGGCGAGGGCGAGGCCGGGCGCAACGGCGGCCCGCCGGGCGACCTGTACGTCGAGGTCAACGTGCGCGAGCACGCGATCTTCGAGCGCGACGGCCCGCACCTGAGCTGCGAAGTGCCGCTGTCCTTTGCGACAGCGGCGCTCGGCGGCACGGTCGAGGTGCCGACGCTCGATGGCGAGGTCACGCTCAAGGTGCCGCCCGAGTCGCAGTCCGGGCGCGTGTTCCGTCTACGCGGCAAGGGCATCAAGCCGGCGCGCGGCGGCGACCAGGGCGATCTGTTCTGTCGCGTCACGGTCGAGACGCCGGTCAAGCTGTCAGCCGAGCAGCGCGAGCTGCTACAGCGCTTCGACGAATCGTTGCGCCATGACGGCAATCGCCATGCGCCGCGCCAGAAGAGCTTCCTGGAGGGCGTGAAGCGCTTCTTCAAGAGCGCGCCGTGAGCGGAACCGCGGCGCCGGCAGGGCTGGTGATCATCGGCGCCAGCGGGCGCATGGGCCAGAGCCTGTTGCGCGTGCTGCCCATGTTCCCTGGACTGCGGCTGCACGCCGCCCTCGGCCGACCCGGCGGCGCGGCCCTGGGCCGCGACAGCGGCGAGCTGGCGGGCCTGCCTGCCAACGGGGTGCCGGTCAGCGCGGACCTGGCTGCCGCGCTGCCGGGCGCGGGGCTGGTGCTGGATTTCTCGGCCGCGGAGGCGGCGGCCCCCCATGTGCGGCTATGCGTTGCCGCGAGGCTGCCGCTGCTGCTCGGTACCACCGGTCTGGGGCCCGAAGTGGACCGGTCCGTGGACGAGGCGGCCCGGGTCGTTCCACTCCTGGTCGCGCCCAATACGAGCCTGGGCGCCACCGTGCTGCTGGAGCTCGTGCGCCGGGCGGCAGCCGTGCTGGGTTCCGGCTACGACGTTGGCATCCAGGACCTGCACCACCGCGACAAGCGCGACGCCCCTTCGGGCACGGCGCTCGCCTTGGGGGCGGCGGTCGCGGAAGGCAGCCAGGCGCCGAGGTCGGTCGGCTATGCCTCGCTGCGGGGAGGCGAGGTGGTCGGGACGCATGAGGTCTACTTCCTCGGCCAAGGGGAAGGCCTGCGCCTGGGTCATAACGTGGCGGATCGTGCCGTGTTTGCCCGGGGCGCGTTACGGGCGGGCCTGTGGCTGGCCCGGCAGGCCCCCGGCCGCTATGACATGGCCGACACGATCGAAGAAAAATAAATTCCTGCACCGCGAAGCGGGGTATTCCCTAAGGCCATATTTTGAAAGGCTTTTTGAGGCCTATTTTTGCCGTATTCGTGCAGATTGGCTCATGGACAGGCGCGACGCTGATCCTTAAAATTTCGCGCGTAATCCGATAGTCGGGTTAGTCCGCACAAGGCGGGGGGCGTTCCAAAAGAACTCCTCCCGCTTTGTGCATATGCGCCTTGAGAATGGGAGTCACTGTAAGGGGATGGCTTAAGTGATTTCACCAGCGGTGCTGGCGCTCGCGGATGGCAGCATCTTCCGCGGACAGTCGATCGGCGCCAGCGGCAACACCACCGGCGAAGTCGTTTTCAACACCGCCCTGACGGGCTACCAGGAAATTCTCACCGACCCTTCGTACGCGCGACAGCTCGTCACGCTCACCTGCCCGCACATCGGCAACACCGGCACCACGCCGGAGGACATGGAGTCGTCGCAGGTCTACGCCGCCGGCCTCATCATCCGCGACCTGTCCGCGACTCACCAGCAGCTGGCGCGCCGACGAGTCGCTGCGCGATTTCCTGAAGCGCGCACGGCTGGTCGCGATCGCCGGCATCGACACGCGCCAGCTGACGCGCATCCTGCGCGAGAAGGGCGCGCAGGCCGGCTGCATCATGACCGGCGAGCAAGATCGACGAGGCCGCGGCGGTGCGCGCCGCCACGCGTTCCCGGGCCTCAAGGGCATGGACCTCGCCAAGGTGGTCAGCGACCAAGCGAGAGCTACCAGTGGAACGAGGGCACGCATCGCGCGCGGCATCGACCGGCCCGCCATCCGCGCGCAGCAGCGCCTGCACGTGGTCGCCTACGACTTCGGCATCAAGCGCAACATCCTGCGACTGCTCGCCGACCACGGCTGCCGCGTGACGGTGGTGCCGGCGCAGACCGCGCGCCGCCGAGGTGCTGGCGCTCAAGCCCGACGGCATCTTCCTGTCCAACGGCCCGGGCGATCCCGAGCCGTGCGACTACGCGATCCGCGCCATCGCGCGAGCTCACTGAGCACCGACGTGCCGGTGTTCGGCATCTGCCTCGGGCCACCAGCTGCTGGCGCTGGCCAGCGGCGCGCGCACCGTCAAGATGAAGTTCGGCCACCACGGCGCCAACCACCCGGTGCAGGACCTCGCCACCGGGCGCGTGCTGATCACGAGCCAGAACCACGGCTTCGCGGTCGACGAGTCGACGCTGCCGGCGAACGTGAAGGCCACGCATCGCTCGCTGTTCGACGGCACCCTGCAGGGCCTGGCGCGCACCGACCGCGCGGCCTTCAGCTTCCAGGGCCACCCGGAGGCGAGCCCGGGCCCGCACGACGTCGCGCCGCTGTTCGAGCGCTTCACCCACCGATGCTGCGGCGCCTGCAGGCGCAGCTGCGCGCGCTGCGCGCGCGCGGCCGTGCGAGCAAGCAGGCGGCCGAGGGCTGAGCCGCACGCCGCCATCGACCCATGCCCAAGCGCACCGACATCCAGAGCATCCTGATCATCGGCGCCGGCCCGATCGTCATCGGCCAGGCCTGCGAGTTCGACTACTCCGGCGCGCAGGCCTGCAAGGCGCTGCGCGAGGAGGGCTACCGGGTCATCCTGGTGAACTCCAACCCGGCCACGATCATGACCGACCCGGAGATGGCCGACGCCATCTACATCGAGCCGATCAACTGGCGCACGATCGCCCGCATCATCGAGAAGGAGCAGCCCGACGCGCTGCTGCCGACCATGGGCGGCCAGACCGCGCTCAACACCGCGCTCGACCTGGTGCGCGAGGGCGTGCTGGAGAAGTACGGCGTCGAGATGATCGGCGCCTCGCGCGCAGGCGATCGACATGGCCGAGGACCGCGAGCAGTTCCGCAACGCCATGCGCGAGATCGGCCTGGCGACGCCACGCAGTCGCAGATCGCCCGCAGCATCGAGGAGGCGCTGGCGCTGCAGGCCAACATCGGCTTCCCGGTGGTGATCCGGCCCTCGTTCACCATGGGCGGGAGCGGCGGCGGCATCGCCTACAACCGCGAGGAGTTCGAGACCATCGTCGCGCGCGGCCTCGACGCCTCGCCGACCCAGCGAGGTGCTGCTCGAGGAGTCGGTGATCGGCTGGAAGGAATTCGAGATGGAGGTGGTGCGCGACCAGGCGGACAACTGCATCATCGTCTGCTCGATCGAGAACCTCGATCCGATGGGCGTGCACACCGGCGATTCCATCACCGTCGCGCCGGCGCAGACGCTGACCGACAAGGAATACCAGCGCATGCGCGACGCCTCGATCGCGGTGCTGCGCAAGATCGGCGTCGACACCGGCGGCTCGAACGTGCAGTTCGCGGTCAACCCGCGCGACGGGCGACTGCTGGTGATCGAGATGAACCCGCGCGTGTCGCGCTCCTCGGCGCTGGCCTCCAAGGCCACCGGCTTCCCGATCGCCAAGATCGCCGCCAAGCTGGCCGTCGGCTACACGCTCGACGAGCTGCGGAACGAGATCACCGGCGGGGCGACGCCGGCCTCCTTCGAGCCCACCATCGACTACGTGGTGACCAAGATCCCGCGCTTCACCTTCGAGAAATTTCCCGGCGCCAACGACCGCCTGACCACGCAGATGAAGTCGGTCGGCGAGGTGATGGCGATCGGCCGCACGTTCCAGGAATCGCTGCAGAAGGCGCTGCGCGGCCTGGAGACCGGCCTCGACGGCTTCGACCCGCTGCTGAGCCTGCCGCTGACCGAGGAGGCGCGACACGCGCTCGGCCACGAGCTGCGCGCCCCGGGCGCCGACCGGCTGCTGTACGTGGCCGACGCCTTCCGCGCCGGCTGGCCGCTGCGAGCGCATCCACGAGCTGACCGGCATCGACCCCTGGTTCCTGGCGCAGATCGAGCGACCTGATCGCGAGGAGGCGCGGCGTGCGCCGCGAGGGCGCGAAGCGCTCACCGCCGAGCGGCTGCGCGAGCTCAAGCGCAAGGGCTTCTCGGACCGGCGCCTGGCGACGCTGGTCGCGCAGCACCGAGCAGTGCGGTGCGCGACGCGGCGCCACGAGCTCGGCGTGCTGCCGGTCTACAAGCGCGTCGACACCTGCGCCGCGGAGTTCGCGACCTCCACCGCCTACCTGTACTCGACCTACGAGGAGGAGTGCGAGGCGGAGCCGACCGGCACCGCAAGATCATGATCCTCGGCGGCGGCCCGAACCGCATCGGCCAGGGCATCGAGTTCGACTACTGCTGCGTGCACGCGGCCCTCGCGCTGCGCGAGGACGGCTTCGAGACCATCATGGTCAACTGCAACCCGGAGACCGTCTCCACCGACTACGACACCTCCGACCGGCTGTACTTCGAGCCGCTGACGCTCGAGGACGTGCTCGAGATCATCGCACAAGGAGAAGCCCGAAGGGCGTGATCGTGCAGTTCGGCGGCCAGACGCCGCTGAAGCTGGCGCGCGCGCTCGAGGCCGCCGGCGCGCCGATCATCGGCACCACGCCCGACTCGATCGACATCGCCGAGGACCGCGAGCGCTTCCAGCAGCTGGTCAAGCGCCTCGGCCTGCAAGCAGCCGGCCAACGCCACCGCGCGCAACGAGGAGCAGGCCGTGCAGCTGGCGCGCGAGGTCGGCTACCCGCTGGTGGTGCGCCCCTCCTACGTGCTCGGCGGCCGGGCCATGGAGATCGTCTTCAACGAGGACGACCTGCGCAGCTACATCAACACGCGCCGTCAAGGTCTCGAACGACAGCCCGGTGCTGCTCGACCGCTTCCTCGACGTCGCGATCGAGGTCGACGTCGACGCCGTCTGCGACGGCGACGACGTGCTGATCGGCGGCATCATGGAGCACATCGAGCAGGCGGGCGTGCACTCGGGCGACTCGAGCTGCTCGCTGCCGCCGATCAGCCTGTCGCCGCAAGATGCAGGAGGAGCTGCGCGAGCAGACCCGCAAGCTCGCGCACGCGCTGAACGTCGTCGGCCTGATGAACATCCAGTTCGCGATCCAGAACGGCATCATCTACGTGCTGGAGGTCAACCCGCGCGCCTCGCGCACCGTGCCGTTCGTCTCCAAGGCCACCGGCCGGCCGCTCGCCAAGATCGCCGCGCGCGTCATGACCGGCCGCACGCTCGCGCGAGCATGGGCATGCTCGAGGAGCGCGTGCCGCCGTACTACTCGGTCAAGGAGGCGGTGTTCCCGTTCGCCAAGTTCCCGGAGGCCGACCCGATCCTCGGGCCGGAGATGAAGTCCACCGGCGAGGTCATGGGCACCGGCCGCACCTTCGGCGAGGCCTACGCCAAGGCGCAGGCGGCCTCGGGCGTCACGCTGCCGCGCTCGCGGCGTGTGCCTGATCAGCGTGCGCGAGCGCGACAAGGCCGGCGTCGTGGCGCTGGCGCAGCGAGCTGCTCGCGCGCGGCTTCGAGCTCGTCGCCACCGAGCGGCACCGCGCGCGCGCTCGACCGCCGCCGGCATCGACTGCCGGCGCGCCAACAAGGTGCGCGAGGGCCGCCCGCACATCGTCGACATGATCAAGAACGACGAGATCGACCTGATCGTCAACACCACCGAGGGCAAGCAGGCGATCCGCGAGTCCAACTCGATCCGCCGCGAGGCGGTGCACGCACGCGTGACCTACTACACGACGCTGGCGGCCGCGCGTGGCCACCTGCGAGGCGCTCGACCACCTCGACGAGGTCGAGGTGAACCGCCTGCAGGATCTGCATCGCGAGTGGAGCCGACGTGGCGCATGAAGCGCATCGCCGATGACGCTGCGCGGCGCCGAGCTGCTGCGCGCGGAGCTGAAGCGCCTGAAGTCCGAGGACCGCCCGCGCGTGATCAAGGCGATCGCCGAGGCGCGCGGCCACGGCGACCTGTCCGAGAACGCCGAGTACCACGCGGCGCGCGAGCAGCAGGGTTTCATCGAGGGGCGCATCAAGGAGATCGAGGCACGCCTGGCAGCGGCCGAGGTCATCGACGTCGCGCAGCTCCCGCACAGCGACCGGGTGGTGTTCGGCGCGACGGTCGAGCTCGAGGACCAGGACAGCGGCGTGCGCGTCAGCTACCAGATCGTCGGCGAGGACGAGGCCGACATCCGCGCCGGGCGCATCTCGATCACCTCGCCGATCGCGCGGGCGCTGATCGGCAAGACGCGGGGCGACGTGGTCGAGGTGGCGGCCCCGGGCCGCACCTGCAGCTACGAAATCATCGCGGTGCGCTACACCTGAGCGTCGGGCAGCACCAGGCGCGGGACCGGCGCGGCGGGCGGTACAGCACCGCGACATGGCCGATGCGCGTGACGAGCGTGCAGCCGGTGCGCGCCACGAGTCCGGCGAACAGCGCGTCGCGCTGGTCACGGTCGCCGGCGCGGACCCTCACCTTGATCAGCTCGTGGTCGCGCAGGGCCTGCACGGTCTCGGCGACGACGTTGTCGGTCAGGCCCTTGTTGCCGAGCATGACCACGGGCTGCAGCGCGTGGGCCTTGCCGCGCAGGAACCGCGAAGTTGCCTTTCACGTCAGAGGCATGGTCCGGGATTATCCATGACCCGCCGCTCGCAAAGCAGCAGCCGTTGGCTGCAGGAGCACTTCAAGCGACCCGTACGTGCGGCGCGCCCAGGCCGAGGGGTGGCGCTCGCGCGCGGTCTTCAAGCTCGAGGAGATCGACCGCAAGGAGCGACTGCTGCGGCCCGGCGCCGTCGTGCTGGACCTCGGCGCGGCCCCCGGCGCCTGGAGCCAGTACGCCCGGACCCGCGTCGGCCCCAAGGGACGGGTGCTGGCCAGCGACATCCTGCCGATGGACGCCCTGGCCGGGGTGGAGTTCGTGCAGGGGGACTTCCGCGAGCAGGAAGTCTGTGAGCGCCTGCTCGGCCCTGGCGGGCGAGGCGGCAGGTGGACGTGCTGCTGTCGGACATGGCCCCCGACATGAGCGGCATGGACGTCATCGACCAGCCCCGCGCGATGTACCTGGCCGAGCTGGCCCTGGACATGGCCGGCCAGGTGTTGAAACCCGGGGGCGTCGCCCTGATCAAGGTGTTCCAGGGCAGCGGCTTCCAGGAGCTGGTCGTGGCCGCCCGTCGGCAGTTCAAAACTGTGCGATTCATCAAGCCGGCGGCCTCCCGGGCGCGCAGCGCGGAGATCTACTTGCTGGCGAGTGGCCTGCGATTGGTGTAGCGTGAACCGGCTGGAGGCTGGCAACTCTTGAACGATACGGTCAAGAACATCCTGCTCTGGGCGGTCATCGCGCTGGTGCTGGTGGCGGTGCTGACCAAGTACATGCCGGCCACGGGCAAGCCCGAGGAGGTGCGCTACTCGACCTTCCTGAACGAGGTCCGTGACGGCCAGGTCGACAGCGTCGTGCTGCAGGGCGACACGATCTACGGCGTCCGCAAGGACAAGCAGCAAGTTCGAGACCTACAACCCCGAGACCAACTACACCGCGCTGATCGGCGACCTGAGCAAGGCCAACGTCGGCATCGAGGGCCGGCCGCCGCCGCAGCCGAGCTTCTTCACGCAGCTGCTGCTGCAGATGGCCCCGGCGCTGCTGCTGATCCTGGTGTTCGTCTACATGCTGCGCCAGATGCAGGGCGCGGGCGGCGGGCGCGGCGCGATGAGCTTCGGCAAGAGCCGCGCGCGGCTGCTGGGCGAGGACCAGGTCAACGTCACCTTCGCCGACGTCGCCGGCGTCGACGAGGCCAAGCAGGAAGTCGGCGAGATCGTCGACTTCCTCAAGGACCCGGGCAAGTTCCAGAAGCTCGGCGGCAAGATCCCGAAGGGCGTGCTGATGGTCGGCAGCCCCGGCACCGGCAAGACGCTGCTGGCGCGCGCGATCGCCGGCGAGGCCAAGGTGCCGTTCTTCACGATCTCCGGCTCCGACTTCGTCGAGATGTTCGTCGGCGTCGGCGCCTCGCGCGTGCGCGACATGTTCGAGCAGGCCAAGAAGCACGCGCCCTGCATCATCTTCATCGACGAGATCGACGCGGTCGGCCGCCATCGCGGCGCCGGCCTGGGCGGCGGGCACGACGAGCGCGAGCAGACCCTGAACCAGCTGCTGGTGGAGATGGACGGCTTCGAGGGCAACGAGGGCATCATCGTCATCGCCGCCACCAACCGTCCGGACGTGCTCGATCCGGCGCTGCTGCGCCCGGGCCGCTTCGACCGCCAGGTGGTCGTGCCGCTGCCGGACGTGCGCGGCCGCGAGCAGATCCTGCGGGTGCACATGCGCCGCGTGCCGCTGGCCGACGACGTGCGGCCGGCGCTGATCGCGCGCGGCACGCCGGGCTTTTCGGGCGCGGACCTCGCCAACCTCGTCAACGAGGCGGCGCTGTTCGCGGCGCGCGCCAACCAGAAGCTCGTGACGATGGAGCAGTTCGAGCGCGCCAAGGACAAGATCATGATGGGCGCCGAGCGGCGCTCGATGGTCATGACCGAGGCCGAGAAGAGCATGACGGCCTACCACGAGGCCGGGCACGCCATCGTCGGCGTGACGGTGCCGGAGCACGACCCGGTCTACAAGGTCACGATCATCCCGCGCGGCCGCGCGCTCGGCGTGACGCAGTTCCTGCCCGAGCAGGATCGCTACTCGCTGAGCAAGCGGCGCCTGGAGAGCACGATCGCGACGCTGTTCGGCGGCCGCATCGCCGAGGAGCTGGTCTTCGGGGCCGACGCGGTGACGACCGGCGCCTCGAACGACATCGAGCGCGCCACCGATCTGGCGCGCAACATGGTCACGAAGTGGGGCCTGTCGGACCGCCTCGGTCCGCTGACCTACGCCGAGGAAGACGGGCGAGGTGTTCCTCGGCCGCAGCGTCACGCAGCACAAGCAGGTCTCGGACAAGACCGCGCACGAGATCGACGAGGAAGTGCGCCGGGTCATCGACACCAACTATGACAACGCGCGCGCGATCCTGCAGACCAATCTCGACAAGCTGCACACGATGGCCGAGGCGCTCATCAAGTACGAGACCATCGACGAGAGCCAGATCAAGGACATCATGGCCGGCCTCGAGCCGAAGCCGCCGGAGGGCTGGGACGACACCGGCAGCGGCCGGCGGCAAGCCCGCGGCGACCGATGCCGTGCCGCGGCCCAAGCCGCCGATCGGCACGCCCGCGGGCCAGCACTGAACAACGCCAGGCAGCGGCCGGCCACTGCAGTTACGGCATGCCGGCGGGGTCCTGCGCCTCGACGAACCCGTCGTCATGGGCGTGCTCAACGTCACCCCCGATTCCTTCACCGACGGCGGCCGCTTCCTCGACCCGGCACGCGCCGTCGAGCGCGCGCGGCCATGGCCGCGAGGGCGCCGCGATCATCGATGTCGGCGGCGAGTCCACGCGCCCGGGCGCGGTCGCCGTCGCTCGACGAGGAGCTGCGCCGCGTGATGCCGGTGGTGCGCGCGCTCGCGCGGCAGTGCCGGGCGCTGATCTCCGTCGACACCAGCCGGCCGGAGGTCATCGAGCCAGGTCGTCGCGGCCGGCGCGCCATGATCAACGACGTGCGCGCGCTCGCGGTGCCCGGCGCGCTCGCGGCGGTCGCCCGGACCGGCGCCGCGGTCTGCCTGATGCACATGCAGGGCGAGCCCCGGACGATGCAGCAGTCCGCGCAGTACGCCGACGTGGTCGCCGAGGTGCGCGCCATGCTCGCCGCGCGCCTCGCCGCCTGCGCGGCGGCGGGCATCGGCCCGGAGCGGCTGTGCGTCG
Organism: uncultured Gammaproteobacteria bacterium; assembly: GCA_963778855.1. Lineage (GTDB taxonomy): Bacteria > Pseudomonadota > Gammaproteobacteria > Steroidobacterales > Steroidobacteraceae > FEN-1191. The sequence continues at coordinate 159,904 of CAVZWC010000001.1, forward strand.
ATCCGGGCTTCGGCTTTGGCAAGCTGGCGGAGCACAATCTGCAGCTGCTGCGCCAACTCGGCGCGCTGCGGGGACTGGGCGACCGCTGCTGGTCGGCCTGTCGCGCAAGTCGCTGCTCCGCGAGCTGACCGGGCCGGGCAACCGGCGACCGGCTGGCCGGCAGCATCGCGCTGGCGGCGGTCGCGGTGCTGAACGGCGCCGCGATCGTGCGCGCCCACGACGTCGCCGCGACCTGGATGCGGTGCGCGTCGCCGCGGCGCTGGTGGGTACGGGACCTGGGGGAACGGCAGTGGGTAGGCAGTATTTCGGCACGGACGGCATCCGCGGGCGCGTCGGCGAGCACCCGATGACGGTGGACTTCGCGCTGCGGCTGGCCAGCGCCGCGGCGCGGGTGCTGGCGCCGCAGGGCGGCGCGGTGCTGATCGGCAAGGACACGCGCCTGTCCGGCTACATGTTCGAGTCGGCCCTCGAGGCCGGCTTCGTCGCCGCCGGCGTCAACGTGCTGCTGATGGGCCCGCTGCCGACGCCGGGCATCGCCTACATGACGCGCCAGCTCAACTGCAATTTCGGCGTCGTCATCAGCGCCTCGCACAATCTCTACGAGGACAACGGCATCAAGTTCTTCGACGGCAGCGGCGGCAAGCTCTCCGACGAGCTCGAGGAACAGATCGAGGCGCAGCTCGCCGGCGGGCCCGTGACGCGCTCCTCGGGCGCGCTCGGCCGGGCGCGGCGCGTCGACAGCACGCGCGCCATGTACCAGGAGTTCTGCCGCAGCACGCTGCCGCCGGGCCTGAGCCTCGCGGGCCTCAAGATCGTCGTCGACTGCGCCAACGGCGCCGCCTACAAGGTGGCGCCGCGGGTGCTCGCCGATCTCGGCGCCGACATCGTGCCGATCGGCTGCTCGCCCAACGGCCGCAACATCAACGACGGCTGCGGCTCGACCGCGCCGGAGCTGCTGCAGCTGACCGTGCCGGGCGTGCACGCCCACGTCGGCATCGCACTCGACGGCGACGGCGACCGGCTGCTGATGGTCGATCACCTCGGCCGCATCGTCGACGGCGACCAGCTGCTGTTCATCATCGCCTGCGCCCGCCACGGGCAGGGCGCGCTGTCGGGACCGGTGGTCGGCACCGTGATGAGCAACCTCGGGCTGGAGCTCGCCCTGCGCCAGCGCGGCATCGCCTTCGAGCGCGCGGCGGTCGGCGATCGTTACGTGCTCGCGCGGCTGCGCGAGACCGGCGGGGTGCTCGGCGGGGAGACCTCCGGGCACATCCTGTGCCTCGACCGCACCACCACCGGCGATGGCCTGGTCAGCGCCCTGCAGGTGCTGGCCGTCATGCAGCAAAGCGGCAAGTCGCTGGCGGAGCTCGCCTCCGGGATGACCCGCCTCCCGCAGGTGATGCTCAACGTGCAGGTCGCCGAGCGCTTCGACCCGCTAACCGTCCCGGCCGTCAGCGCGTGCTGCGCACGCTCGAGGCGCAGGCTGGGCGACCGCGGGCGCGTGGTGCTGCGGGCCTCCGGCACCGAGCCGCTGATCCGGGTCATGGTCGAGGCCCAGGACGAGTCCCTGGCGCGCGACTGCGCCGGGCAGCTCGCGGCGGCCGTTCGCGCCTCGGCGGGGGCCTAGGACCCCGTTTCGGCCATCACATTGCGCCGGCCGGGGCGCATGGCTATGATCGCGCGCCCCGTCGGGTAGCCCCCGAGTACCTGTCCTGATTCGCATGCGACCCAAGATCGTAGCCGGCAACTGGAAGATGCATGGATCGCGCGCCGAGAACGCGGCGCTGATCGAGGCGCTCATGGCCACGGTCACCGACGATCGCGTGAGCTGCGTCATCTGTCCGCCGTTCGTGTACCTGCAGGACGCCTGGCGGCTGTTGCGCAACAGCGCCGTCGCGCTCGGCGCCCAGGACGTGTGCGCCGAGGCCGCAGGGCGCCTTCACCGGCGAGGTCTCGGCGGCGATGCTGCAGGACGTCGGCTGCCGCTACACGCTGGTCGGGCCACTCCGAGCGGCGGCTGCTGTACGGCGAGAGCAACGCGCTGGTGGCGCGCAAGTTCGTCGCCGCGCTGAGCCGCGAGCTGATGCCGATCCTGTGCGTCGGCGAGCAGCTGGCGGAGCGCGAGGCGGGCCGCACCGGAGAGGTCGTCGGCGCGCCAGCTCGATGCGGTGCTGCAGCTCGCCGGCGTCAAGTCCCTGGGCGGCGCGGTCGTCGCCTACGAGCCGGTCTGGGCCATCGGCACGGGCCGCACCGCCACCCCCGAGCAGGCGCAGGAGGTGCACGCCTTCATCCGCCAGCGGGTGGCGCGGGACGGATGCTAAAATTGCCGCCGCGCTGCGCATGCTGTATGGCGGCAGCGTCAAGGCCGGCAATGCGCGCGGAATTTTTGCGATGCCCGATGTCGACGGCGGGCTGATCGGCGGCGCCTCGCTCAAGGCCGATGAATTCCTGGCCATCGTGGCCGCGGCCCGGCCCCCAATTAGAGGTTGAGTCGGAAGGCGTCATGTTGCACACAGTATTGATGATCATCCATTTCTTCAGCGGCGTTCGCATCATCGGCCTGGTGCTGCTGCAGCGGGGCAAGGGCGCCGAGGCCGGCGCGGGCTTCGGCGCCGGGGCGTCCGGGCACGGTGTTCGGCGCGCGCGGCGCGGGCACGGCGCTGTCGCGCGCCGACGGCGATTCTCGCGGGCATATTCATGATCACCAGCCTGTCGCTGACCTACGTCGGTTCGCACACCAAGGCGGCCCCGACCACGGTGCTCGACCGCATGTCCGGGCAGAAGCCGGCGTCGACGGCACCGGGCGGCGCGGTGCCCCAGCCGGCGAGCCCGGGCCCGGCCACGACCGGCCAGACGCCGGCTATGCCGCCGGCCAGCCCGGCGCCCGCGCCGGCACGGCGCCGGCGACGCCCGCGCATTGATCGAGATTGCCGACGTGGTGGAACTGGTAGACACACTAGCTTGAGGGGCTAGCGCCGCAAGGTGTGGGAGTTCGAATCTCCCCGTCGGCACCAATTCTGCGTCGTAGAATTTCGCGGCGATCGGGCGCGCATGGCGCAAATGTCCGCCTTCTGAGCAGGTGCTTCGATGCTTGATTACCTGACCGGTGCTGCGAACTATCTGCTGATCTGGCATCGTGCTGGTCGTGGCCGCTGCTGGGCTGGGCGCTGATCCTCGGCGCGCCTGGGTCGCGCGCCACCGCGGCGACGCCGCCAAGCTCTCGCCCTACGAGTGCGGCTTCGAGGCCTTCGAGGACAACGCGCGGGCGCTTCGACGTGCGCTACTACCTGGTGGCGATCCTGTTCATCGTCTTCGACCTCGAGATCGCGTTCCTGTTTCCGTGGGCCGTGTCGCTGGGCTCCACCGGCCGCTTCGGCCTCGCGGTCGATGGGCATCTTCCTCGGCCATCCTGGTGGTCGGCTTCGTCTACGAGTGGAAGAAAGGGGCGCTCGAATGGGACTAGCGACCGCTCGGAAGGCATCCTGAGCGCGGCGGACGCCGCCACCGGCTTCGCGCAGCGCGGCTTCCTGACCACGCAGCTCGACAACCTGGTCAGCTGGGCGCGCACCGGCTCGCTGTGGCCCATGACCTTCGGCCTCGCCTGCTGCGCGGTGGAGATGATGCACGCCGGCGCCTCGCGCTACGACCTCGATCGCTTCGGCGTCGTGTTCCGGCCGAGCCCGCGCCAGTCGGACGTGATGATCGTCGCCGGCACGCTGGTCAACAAGATGGCGCCGGCGCTGCGCAAGGTCTACGACCAGATGGCCGAGCCGCGCTGGGTGATCTCGATGGGCTCGTGCGCCAACGGCGGCGGCTACTACCACTATTCCTATGCGGTGGTGCGCGGCTGCGACCGCATCGTCCCGGTCGATGTCTACGTGCCGGGCTGCCCGCCGACGGCGGAAGCGCTGCTCTACGGCATCATCCAGCTGCAGCGCAAGATCGATCGCCACGGCGGCGCCTCGACTTGAGCACGGCGGCAGACACGCTGGCGGCCAGAGCTGCGCGCGCTCTGCGGCGCGCGGCTCGCGCTGCCACGTCGCGGGTCGATGGCGAGCTCGGCGCCGAGGTCGCGACCGCCGAGCTGTTGCCGGTGGCCACGCGCTGCGCGACGCGCCGGCGCTGCAGCTTCGCGATGCTGATCGACGTCGCCGGCGTCGACTACCTCGACTACGGCCGCAGCGAGTGGCAGACGGAGCAGGCGACCTCCAGTGGCTTCAGCCGCGGCGTCGATCGCGCCGCCGGCCACACGCTGCGCGCCGGCGCCGCTTCGCCGTCGTCTACCAGCTGCTGTCGCTGACGCACAACCGGCGCCTGCGGCTGCGCGCCTGGTGCCCGGACGAGGCCGAGCCGACGGTCGATTCGGTGACCGGCATCTGGCCGAGCGCCAACTGGTTCGAGCGCGAGGCCTTCGATCTGTTCGGCATCCTGTTCCGCGGCCACCCCGACCTGCGCCGCCTGCTGACCGACTACGGCTTCATCGGCCACCCGTTCCGCAAGGACTTCCCGCTGATCGGCAACGTCGAGGTGCGCTACGACGCCGAGCTCAAGCGCGTCGTCTACGAGCCGGTCACGCATCGAGGCGCGCACGCTGGTGCCGCGCGTGATCCGCCACGACAACCGCTACGAGCCGGCGCTCAAGGATGCGCCGGCGGCGCCAGCCCCCGGAGGCGCCGGTGGCTGAGATCCGCAACCTGACGATGAACTTCGGGCCCGCAGCATCCGGCCGCGCACGGGGTGCTGCGCCTGGTGCTGGAGATGGACGGCGAGGTCATCCAGAAGGCCGACCCGCACATCGGCCTGCTGCACCGGGGCACCGAGAAGCTCGCCGAGTCCAAGCCCTTCAACCAGTCGATCGGCTACATGGACCGGCTCGACTACGTGTCGATGATGTGCAACGAGCACGCCTACGTGCTGGCGATCGAGAAGCTGCTGGGCGTCACGCCGCCGCCGCGCGCGCAGTACATCCGCGTCATGTTCGACGAGATCACGCGCATCCTGAACCACCTGATGTGGCTCGGCGCGCACGGCCTCGACATCGGCGCCATGACGGTGTTCCTGTTCTGCTTCCGCGAGCGCGAGGACCTGATGGACTGCTACGAGGCGGTCTCCGGCACGCGCATGCACGCCACCTACTACCGGCCGGGCGGCGTGCACCGCGACCTGCCCGACGGCCATGCCGCGCTACCAGGCCTCGCGCTGGCGCTCGCAGGCCGACGCCGAGCGCCTGAACCAGGCGCGCTCCGGCTCGCTGCTCGACTTCATCGCAGGACTTCACGCGCCGCTTCCCGGCCTGCGTCGACGAGTACGAGACGCTGCTGACCGACAACCGCATCTGGAAGCAGCGCACCGTCAACATCGGCGTCGTGCCGGCGGAGCGCGCGATGCAGCTCGGCTTTACCGGGCCGATGCTGCGCGGCTCGGGCGTGGCCTGGGACCTGCGCAAGCAGCAGCCCTACGAGGTCTACGACGGCCATGGATTTCGACATCCCGGTGGGGCGCAACGGCGATTGCTACGACCGCTACCTGGTGCGCGTGGCGGAGATGCGCCAGTCGAACCGCATCGTCCGGCAGTGCGTGGAGTGGCTGCGCGCCAATCCGGGCCCGGTCATGATCGACGATCGCAAGGTGCGCGCCGCCGAGCCGCGAAGAGATGAAGGGCGACATGGAATCGCTGATCCATCACTTCAAGTTCATGACCGAGGGCTACTGCGTGCCCGAAGGCGAGAGCTACGCCGCGGTCGAGGCGCCGAAGGGCGAGTTCGGCGTCTACCTGGTTTCCGACGGCGCCAACAAGCCCTACCGGCTCAAGTGCCGCGCGCCGGGTTTCGCGCACCTCGCGGCACTGAGCGAGATGGTGCAGCGGGCACATGCTGGCCGACGTGGTGGCCGTGATCGGCACGCAGGACATCGTCTTCGGGGAGATCGACCGCTGATGGCCGCCGTGGATCCAGCGCCCGGCGAGCTTGCGGCGCATACGCGTACCGAGATCGACCACTGGGTGGCGCGCTTTCCCGCCGGCCGGCAGCGCTCGGCCGTGATCGCGGCGCTGCGTGCCGCGCAGGAGCAGAACCATGGCCACCTGACGGCGCCGCTCATGGACGCGGTCGCCGCGTACCTGCAGCTGCCGCCGATCCAGGTCTACGAGGTCGCGAGCTTCTACTCGATGTTCGAGACCCATCCCTGCGGCCGCCATCACGTCAGCATCTGCACCAATATCTCCTGCATGCTGCGCGGCGCCGAGGAGCTGGTGACGCACGCCGAGAAGCACCTCGGCATCCGCACCGGCGAGAGCACGGCCGACGGGCGCATCTTCCTCAAGCAGGAGGAAGAGTGCCTGGCCGCCTGCACCGGCGCGCCGATGATGATGGTCGACCACGTCTACCACGAGAACCTGACGCCCGAGAAGGTGGATCGCGTTCTCGACGAGCTGGAGTAGGACCCGCGCGCATGGCCTCATGGGATGACAAGATGAACCTGGTGTGCTTCGAGCCGCTCAAGCTCGAGCGCTCGTGGGAGCTGGAATCCTACCGGCGCATCGGCGGCTACGAGGCCTGGAGGAAGATGCTGGCCGAGCAGACACCGCGCGAGCAGATCATCGACGCGGTCAAGGCCTCGGGACTGCGCGGCCGCGGCGGCGCCGGCTTCCCGATGGGCGTGAAGTGGAGCTTCATGCCGCGCGCGGCGCCGATGCAGAAGTACGTGGTCTGCAACTCCGACGAGAGCGAGCCCGGCACCTGCCACGATCGCGACATCCTGCGCTACAACCCGCACGCGCTCATCGAGGGCATGGCGATCGGCGGCTACGCGATGAACGCCACCGTGGGCTACAACTACATTCGCGGCGAGTTCCTCGGCGAGCCGGTGCCGCGCTTCGAGGCGGCGGTCGCCGAGGCCTACGCCGCCGGCCTGCTGGGCAAGAATGTCCAGGGCTCGGGCGTCGACTTCGACCTTCACACCTTCGTCGGGCGCCGGCGCCTACATCTGCGGCGAGGAGACAGCACTGCTCGATTCGCTCGAGGGCAAGCAGGGCAAGCCGCGCTTCAAGCCGCCGTTCCCGGCGGCCTTCGGGCTCTACGGCATGCCGACGACGATCAACAACTGCCAGAGCTTCGCCTCGGTGCCGACCATCCTGCGCAAGGGCCCGCAGTGGTTCGCGGCGCTCGGGCCGCAGAATTCGGGCGGCACCAACATCTTCTCGGTCTCGGGCCATGTGCAGCGGCCCGGCAACTTCGAGCTGCCGCTCGGCATCCCGTTCGCGGAATTGCTGGGCCTGGCCGGTGGCGTCTGGAAGGGCCGGCGGCTCAAGGCCGTGATCCCGGGCGGTTCGTCGGTGCCCGTGGTGCCGGGCGAGATCATGATGAAGACCAACATGGACTACGACTCGCTCAGGGCGGCCGGGTCGAGCGTCGGCTCGGCCGCGGTCATCGTCATGGACGAGACCACCTGCATGGTGCGCACGCTTGAGCGGCTGTCGCGCTTCTACATGTCGGAGTCCTGCGGCCAGTGCACGCCCTGCCGCGAGGGCACGGGCTGGCTCAATCGCACGCTGCGGCGGATCATCGCCGGCCAGGCGACGCGCGAGCACCTGGGCCTGCTGCTGGACGTCGCCAACCGGATCGAGGGGCACACGATCTGCGCGCTCGGCGATGCCGCGGCCTGGCCGGTGCAGAGCTTCCTCAAGCACTACCGGCATGAGTTCGAGTACATGGTCGACCATGGCGGCCGCAGCCTGGTCGGCGCCGAAGCGCAGGCCGCGGCATGAGCGCCGAGCTCATCGACATCGAGGTCAACGGCGTCCCGGTCAAGGCGCCGAAGGGCGAGATGATCATCCGCGTGACCGACGCGAACGGCGCCTACATTCCGCGCTTCTGCTATCACGAAAAGCTCCCGGTCGCCGCCAACTGCCGCATGTGCCTGGTCGAGGTCGAGAAGGCGCCCAAGCCCATGCCGGCCTGCGCCACGCCGGTCATGCCGGGCATGAAGATCTACACGCGCTCGCCCAGGGCGATCGCGGCGCAGAAGGCGACGATGGAGTTCCTGCTGATCAATCATCCGCTCGACTGCCCGATCTGCGACCAGGGTGGGGAATGCGAGCTGCAGGATCTGGCCGTGGGCTTCGGGCGCGACGTGTCGCGCTACACCGAGCGCAAGCGCGTGGTCGCCGACCTGAGCCTCGGGCCGCTGGTCTCCACCGACATGACCCGCTGCATCCACTGCACCCGCTGCGTGCGCTTCGGCGAGGACGTCGCCGGCATCCAGGAGCTCGGCACGACGGGGCGCGGCGAGAACATGAAGATCGGCACCTACATCGAGCACAGCGTCGATCACGAGCTGTCGGGCAACATCATCGACCTCTGCCCCGTGGGCGCGCTCAACAGCAAGCCGTTCCGCTTCCAGGCGCGCGCCTGGGAGATGACCCAGCATCCGCTGGTGTCGCCGCATGATGGCTTCGGCACCAACCTGTACGGGCACGTGCTGCGCGGCCAGCTGATGCGCGTGGTTCCGCAGCCCTGCGAGGCGCTCAACGAATGCTGGATTGCCGACCGTGACCGCTTCAGCTACCAGGGATTGCAGGGCGACGACCGCCTGACCGCGCCGCGCGTGCGAGCCAGCAACGGCAGCTGGGTGGAGGCGGACTGGGACACGGCGCTCGCCGCGCTGGCGCAGGGCCTCAAGACTGCCGCCTCGCAGGGGAGTTCGAAGCCGGGATTCCTGGCGCATCCCTCGAGCACGGTGGAGGAGCTCTACCTGCTGGGCCGGATCGCGCTCGGACTGGGAAGCCCGAACATCGACCATCGGCTGCGGCAACGGGATTTCCGCGGCCAGGCGAGCGACCCCGCCACGCCGGGCCTGGGCATGGCGATCGAGCAGGTCGACGCGCTCGACTCACTGCTCATCATCGGTTCGAACCTGCGCGTCGAATTGCCGCTGCTGGCGCACCGGGTGCGCACGGCCGCGCGTCGCGGCGCGCGCGTGAGCCTGCTCGAGGCCGCGCCCTGCAGCTACCTGTTCCCGGTGGCCGCCCGCATCAGCGCTTCGCCCGCGCAGTTGCGCGCCGAGCTGGCGGGCGTAGTGCAGGCGGCGCTGGCCGCCGCTGGGGCAACGGCGGCCGCCGTCGCGGTGCCGCTGCTCGCCGGCGTGGCCGTGACCGACGCGCACCGGGCTATCGCCGCCAGCCTCGGCAATGGTCGCCGGGCGATCTGGCTGGGCGCGCTCGCGTTGCGTCACTCGGCTTATGCCGAGCTGAGGGCGCTGGCGCGGGAGCTGGCGCGAATCACGGGCGCAAGCTTCGGCGAGCTGCTCGAAGGCGCGAATGGCGTCGGCGCCGTGCTTGCGGGCTGCATACCACATCGCTCCCACGCCGGTGCACCGCGACCTGTTTCCGGCCTCGATGCACGCCGCATGCTCGAGCAGCCGCTCCCGGCGTACCTGCTCCTGAACACGGAGCCCTGGGCCGACGGACTGCAGCCGCGCGCGGAGTCGATCCTGCGCAACGCCGGCTTCGTGGGCGCCGTGACTTCGTTCGTGGACCCAGTGATGGCCGAAGTCGCGCACGTGTTGCTGCCGGCGGCGGCTTTCGCGGAATCCTCGGGCACCTACGTGAATCTCGAGGGCCGGTGGCAGAGCTTCACCGGCGCGGCACGAACTCCGGGCGCGGCGCGGCCCGCCTGGAAGATCCTGCGGGTGCTCGGCAACCTGCTCGACCTGAGCGGTTTCGAATACGATTCTTCGGAGCAGGTGCGCGACGAACTGCGCACCGCCGTCGGGTCGGCGGAATTGCGCGATTACGGCGGTGACCAGGTGCTGGCGCAGTCGGGCGTCGTCGAGGCGCTGGCCGACGTGCCCATGTACCAGGTCGATCCGCTGTTGCGCCGGGCGAGCGCCCTGCAGCAGACGCGCATCGGTCAGGCAAGGGCGGTGGAGATCGCTCCGTGAGTGGCGCGAGGCAATGGCTCGACTCTACGTGGCTGGCCTTGCCGGGCTTCGTGCATTCGACGGCGTTCATCCTGGCGCTGACGGTGGTGCTGATCCTCAGCGTCGCCTACCTGACGCTGTGGGAGCGAAAGCTCATAGGCTGGATGCAGCTGCGGCGCGGCCCGAACCGGGTGCGGCTGTTCGGCATTCCGCGTACTGAATACCTCGGCCAGCCCTTTGCCGACGTCGTCAAACTGCTGATCAAGGAGGTCGTCACGCCGGCGCGCTCGAACCCGGTGCTGTTCCGCCTGGCGCCGGCGATCGCGCTGATCCCAGCCTTCGCGGCCTGGGCCGTGATCCCGATCGCGCCGCGATTCGCCATAGCCAACGTCGACGCCGGGCTGCTGTACGTGCTGTCGTTGACGTCCGTTGGCGTCTACGGAGTGATCCTGGCTGGCTGGGCATCGAATTCGAAATACGCGTTCCTCGGCGCGATGCGCTCGGCGGCGCAGATGGTGGCCTACGAGATCGCCATGGGCTTCGCCCTGGTAGGCGTGCTGATGGCCTCGGGCAGCCTGAACCTGGGCACGATCGTCGCGCGGCAGCACGGCAGCTGGCTGGCCTGGAACTGGTCGTGGCTGTTCCCCTTGTTCATGGTGTATTTCATCTCGGGGGTAGCCGAGACCAATCGGGCTCCGTTCGACGTCGCCGAGGGCGAGTCGGAGATCGTGGCGGGATTCCACGTCGAATATTCCGGCATCGGCTTCGCGCTGTTCTTCCTGGCCGAATACGCCAACATGATCCTGATCGCCGCCCTGACCTCGATCTTCTTCCTCGGCGGCTGGTTGAGCCCGCTGGATGGCTACCTGGCGGCGGGCAACCCGCTGCGCTCCGTGCCGCTGCTGGGACTGGCGCTCGGTGACGGCACGCACTGGCTGGCGCTCAAGATCTTCGTGGTGCTGTGCGTGTTCCTGTGGCTGCGCGCCACCTTTCCGCGCTATCGCTATGACCAGATCATGCGGCTGGGGTGGAAGGTGCTGATCCCGATCACGATCCTGTGGATTGCGGTCGAGGGCGCGCTGGCGTGGTTCCATGTCGGGCCGTGGCGGACCTGAGGGTGCAAGTATGAGCCTGGCCAGCAGCATCAAGACCTTCACGCTCTGGGAATTGCTCAAGGGCCTGTCGGTGACGGCGCGCTCGCTGTTTCGCCGCAAGGTCACGGTCAACTACCCGGAGGAGAAGGCGCCGCAGTCGGTACGCTTCCGTGGCCTGCACGCGCTGCGCCGCTACCCGAACGGCGAGGAGCGCTGCATCGCCTGCAAGCTGTGCGAGGCGGTGTGCCCGGCGCTCGCGATCACGATCGACTCGGCCGTGGCAGACGACGGCACGCGCCGCACCACCCGCTACGACATCGACCTGTTCAAGTGCATCTATTGCGGCTTTTGCGAGGAGGCCTGCCCCGTCGACGCAATCGTGGAGACGCGCATCCATGAATATCACATGGAGCACCGTGGCGAGAACATCATGACCAAGGACAAGCTGCTGGCCGTGGGCGAGCGCTACGAGGCCATGATCAACGCCGACAAGACGGCGGACGCGCGCTACCGCTAGGCGCGCCTCACGGGGGAGGGCAGAGGGTACATGCTGGTCACGGTGCTGTTTTACGCCTTCGCCACCATCCTGGTGGCCGCGGGGCTGGGCGTGATCACCGCGCGCAACCCGGTGCACGCGGCGCTCAGCCTGGTGCTGTGCTTCTTCACCAGCGCCGTGCTCTGGCTGCTGATCGAGGCCGAGTTCCTGGCGATCGTGCTGGTGCTGGTGTACGTCGGCGCGGTCATGGTGCTGTTCCTGTTCGTGGTCATGATGCTCGACATCAAGGTCGAAGAGGTGCGGCGCGGCTTCACCCGCCATGCCTGGCTGGGCTGGGTGGTCACGGCTACGGTGATCGCCGAGATCGTCGGCGTGCTGGTACAGCGCCGCCTCGGCCTGGACGTCACGCGCGGCGCGGCGCCGCTGCCGCCGGGTTACAGCAATGCCACCGAGCTCGGCACGGCGTTGTTCACCCGCTACGCCTACGCCGTCGAGCTTGCAGCACTGCTGCTGCTGGTGGCGATCATCGCGGCGATCGCATTGACGCTGCGCCACCGCCGCGGCCACAAGGTGCAGGACATCAGCGCCCAGGTGGCAGTACGGGCGAGCGACCGGCTGCGCATGGTCAAGCTCAAGCCGGGTGGCACGCAGTCGTGATCACTCTCGGCCACATGCTGACCCTGTCGGCGGTGCTGTTCGCGCTGTCGGTCGCCGGGATCTTCATCAATCGCCGCAACGTGCTGCTGCTGCTGATGTGCATTGAGCTGCTGCTGCTGTCGGCCAACTTCAACTTCATCGCCTTCGCGCGCTTCCTCGGCCAGCTCGACGGCCAGGTGTTCGTGTTCTTCATCCTGACCGTGGCGGCGGCCGAGTCGGCCATCGGCCTGGCGATACTGGTGGTGCTGTTCCGCGAGCGACGCAGCATCAATGTCGAAGACCTCGACAGCTTGAAGGGCTGAGCATGGATCCACGGCACTTGTTGGCCATTCCAATGCTACCGCTGGCTGCCGCCATCATCGCCGGCCTCGGCGGCCGCGTGGTCCGGCGGGGCGGGGCGGCCTTCGTGACCATCGCCGCCGTGGCGGCCTCGTGCTGGCTGTCGCTGCAGGTGCTGCTGGCGCTGCTGCACGGGGCCCCTTCCTACAACGGCCCGGTCTACACCTGGTTGCTGAGTGACGGCGTCGACATGCAGGTTGGGTTCCTGGTCGACCGGCTGTCGGCGCTGATGATGGCGGTGGTCACCTTCGTGTCCTTGTGCGTGCACGTCTACACGATCGGCTACATGCACGACGACGCCGGCTACCAGAGGTTCTTTGCCTACATCTCGCTGTTCACCTTCGCGATGCTGATGCTGGTGATGTCGAACAACTTCCTGCAGCTGTTCTTCGGCTGGGAGGCGGTGGGCGTGGTCTCCTACCTGCTGATCGGCTTCTGGTACACGCGACCGAGCGCCATCTTCGCCAACCTCAAGGCCTTCCTCGTCAACCGGGTCGGCGACTTCGGTTTCCTGCTCGGGATCGCCGGCGTGCTGTATTACACCGGCTCGCTCGACTATGAGGTGGCCTTCCGGCATGCGCCGCAAATCGCTGCGCAGACGCTGCACGTGGCCGGCACGGCCGGCTGGCCGGCAATGACGGTGATATGCATCTGCCTGTTCGTCGGCGCCATGGGCAAGTCCGCGCAGGTGCCGCTGCACGTCTGGCTGCCCGATTCGATGGAGGGCCCGACGCCGATCTCGGCCCTGATCCACGCCGCCACCATGGTCACGGCGGGTATCTTCATGGTGGCGCGCATGTCGCCGCTGTTCGAACAATCCGAGACGGCGCTGTCGTTCGTGCTCGTCATCGGCGCCACCACGGCGCTGTTCATGGGATTCCTCGGCGTCGTCAACAACGACATCAAACGCGTGATCGCCTATTCGACGCTCTCGCAGCTCGGCTACATGACCGTGGCGCTCGGCGTCTCGGCCTACAGCGTCGCCATCTTCCACCTCATGACCCACGCCTTCTTCAAGGCGCTGCTGTTCCTGGCCGCCGGCGCGGTGATCGTCGCCCTGCACCACGAGCAGGACATGCGCAAGATGGGCGGGCTGTGGCGGCGCATGCCGGTGACCTACTGGACCAGCCTCATTGGCGCGCTGGCGCTGATCGGCACGCCGTTCTTCTCCGGCTTCTATTCCAAGGACACGCTGATCGAGGCCGTGCATGCCTCGCACCGCGCGGGTGCCGGCTACGCCTACTTCTGCGTGACCGCGGGCGTGTTCGTGACGGCCTTTTACACCTTCCGGCTGGTGTTCATGACCTTCCACGGCCCGTCGCGGCTCGATCATCACGCGGAGGAGCACTTCCACGACGTCGGCTGGAACATGAAGGGCCCGCTGGTGGCGCTGGCGATACCCTCGCTGTTGATCGGCTACTTCACGATCGGGCCGGAGCTGTTCGGTGGCTACTTCGGCGATTCCATTCGCGTGCTCGAATCGCACGACGTGGTCGCCGAGCTGGGCCAGGAGTTCCCGGGTGCAGCGATATTCGCCGAGCGCTCGGTGCTGACGCTGCCGCTGTGGCTCGCGGCGGCCGGCGTGCTGTGTGCCTGGTATTTCGTGCTGCGCCGGCCCGAGCGTGCGGCCGCCATTCGCGAGCGGGCGGGGTGGCTCTATGGGCTGCTCGCCAACAAGTATTACTTCGACTGGTTCAACGAGAACGTGCTGGCGCGGGCGGCGCGCGGAGTAGGCACGGCACTCTGGCGCGGCGGCGACCAGGCCGTGATCGACGGTGTCATGGTCAACGGCTCGGCCGGCGCGGTGGGCTGGCTCGCGGCCCGCGCGCGCCTGGTCCAGAGTGGGTACCTCTACTCGTACGCGTTCTGGATGATCGTCGGCCTGGTGCTCCTGCTCGGCTGGTTCCTGCTCCGGGTCTAGGGTCGCATCATCATGCACGGCATCGACCTGTTGTCGCTGTTGACCTGGCTGCCGATCGGCGGTGGGCTGGCCGTGCTGGCGATGGGCGATGCGCACGCGCGATTGGCGCGCTGGCTGGCGCTGCTGGTGTCACTGGCTACGCTGGCATTATGCGTGCCGCTGTGGCAGGGCTTCGACCATGACACCGCGAGCTTCCAGTTCGTGCAGCGACTGCCCTGGATCAGCCAGCTCCACGCCGACTACTACCTCGGTATCGACGGCATCTCGCTGCCGCTGATCGCGCTGACCGCCTTCATGACGGTGCCGGTGGTCATCGCCGGCTGGAGCGTGATCGAGCAGCGCGTGGCGCAGTACTACGCCGCGTTCCTTATCCTCGAGGGCCTCATGATCGGCGTGTTCTGCGCCCTCGACGCGTTGCTGTTCTATTTCTTCTGGGAAGCGATGCTGATCCCGATGTTCCTGATCATCGGCATCTGGGGCGGGCCGCGGCGCGTGTATGCGACGTTGAAGTTCTTCCTCTACACCTTCCTCGGCTCGGTGCTGATGCTGGTGGCGCTGATCTACCTGTACCTGAAGTCCGGCGACTACACGATCGCCGGCTTTCAGTCGCTGCCGCTTACGCTGCGCGAGCAGAGCTGGATCTTCCTCGCCTTTCTGGTCGCCTTTGCCGTCAAGGTGCCGATGTGGCCGGTACACACCTGGCTGCCTGACGCGCACGTCGAGGCGCCCACCGGCGGCTCGGTGATCCTGGCGGCGATCATGCTGAAGATGGGTGGCTACGGCCTGCTGCGCTTCAGCCTGCCGATCACGCCGGATGCAAGCCGCATGCTCGACTGGCTCGTCATTGGCCTCTCGCTCATCGCCGTGGTCTACATCGGGTTCGTGGCGCTCATGCAAACCGACATGAAGAAGCTGGTTGCCTATTCATCGATCGCGCACATGGGCTTCGTGACGCTCGGCGCCTTCCTGGCCTTCGACATCCAGTCTGCCACCGGCGTGCTCAGCGGTGCGGTCAACGGCCTCGATGGAGCCATGGTGCAGATGGTCTCGCACGGCCTGATCTCGGGGGCGCTGTTCCTGTGTATCGGCGTCATGTATGACCGCCTCCACAGCCGCGAGATCAGCGCCTATGGCGGAGTCATCAACGCGATGCCGAAATTCGGCGCCTTCATGGTGCTGTTCGCGCTCGCGAATTCCGGGCTCCCGGGTACCTCGGGCTTCGTCGGCGAATTCCTCGTGATCCTCGCGGCCTACAAGGCGAATTTCTGGTACGCGTTCCTCGCCGCGACCACGCTGGTGCTGGGCGCGGCCTACACGCTCTGGCTTGTCAAGCGCGTGATCTTCGGTCCGGTCGCCAACGAGCGGGTCGCCGCCATGCCCGACCTCAACGGCCGCGAGTTCCTGGTGCTCGGCATGCTGGCGGTCGCGGTCCTGGCGCTTGGGCTCTGGCCGGCGCCGTTGGTGCAGACGATGGAGAGCTCGGTGCAGCACCTGCTGCAGCAGCTGAGCGTGAGCAAGATCCCGGCGGGCTGACGATGAGCGATACCCTCATGACCCTCGATTCCCTGCGACCAGCCATCGCCGAAATATCCCTGGCGGGCGCAATCTGCCTGGTGCTGATGACCGAGGTGTTCATTGGTGCCCGTCGGCGGCAGCTGGTCCCGGCGCTCACGCTCGTGTGCCTGGCAGCCTGCGCCTGGCTGACGGTGACGGTGGGCGCGGTCAACGATCGCGCGGTGCTGTTCGACGGGCTCTACGTGGCGGACCGCCTCGCGGCTTTCCTCAAGCTGGCGGCGTTCCTGAGCGTCGGCCTGGCACTGTTCTATTCGCAGGCCTACCTCGAGCGGCGCCCGATCCGCGGTGGCGAATACCAGGTACTGGCGCTGACTGCGCTACTTGGCATCTGCGTGCTGGCCTCAGCCGGCAGCCTGCTCACCGTCTATCTCGGCATAGAGCTGCTGTCGCTGTCGCTGTACGCGCTGGTGGCCTTCGATCGTGACTCGGGCGTGGCGGCCGAGGCGGCCATCAAGTACTTCGTGCTGGGCGCCATCGCCTCGGGCATGCTGCTCTACGGCATGTCGATGCTCTACGGCCTGACCGGCACCCTGGACCTCGACAGGCTCGCGACCGTGAACGCTGCGCACGGTGCCGGCTTCGTCATCGGCGTGACCTTCGTCGTCGTCGCCGTGGCCTTCAAGTTCGGGGCGGTGCCGTTCCACATGTGGGTGCCCGACGTCTACCACGGCGCACCCGTGAGCGTGGCGCTGCTGGTCTCGACGGCGCCGAAGCTCGCCTCGTTCGCGTTGGTCATGCGGTTGCTGGTCCACGGCCTCGGCGCCGATCCCACGCTCTGGGTGCAGATCCTGACCGCGCTTGCCGTGCTTTCGCTGGTCGCCGGCAATCTGATCGCCATCGCGCAAAGCAGCATCCGCCGCATGCTCGCGTATTCAGCCATCGCCAACGTCGGCTTCATCCTGCTGGGCTTCATCACGGCGGACGCGGGCGGCTACCGGGCCGCGCTGGCGTATACGCTGGTCTACGTCCTGACGACGCTCGGCTCCTTCGCCGTGGTGCTCATGGCCGCGCGCACGGACGGGGAGGCCGAGGAACTGGACGATTTCAAGGGGCTCGGCGCCCGCGACCCGAAGCTCGCGCTGCTGATGCTGGTGCTCATGTTCTCGACCGCCGGGATGCCGCCGTTTGCCGGCTTCTGGGCCAAGCTCTGGATCATCCAGGCGCTGCTGCATGGCCACCACGTCTGGCTTGCGACCCTAGCCGTGCTGGCCTCGGTCGTCGGCGCCTACTACTACCTGCGCGTGGTCTGGTTCATGTACTTCGACGCTGGCCGACCGCAATCGGCCATAGTGCGCCAGCCGCTGGTGCGCATCACACTGGCGCTCAATGCGGTGGCAGTGCTGGCCATCGGTATCATGCCCAACGCCTTGCTGGCGCTTTGCACGGCCCTGATCGGCTGATCCGGCCCGCTTTCCATTTGCCGCGTTTGGTGTAGAATGCGCGGCCCTTCCGGTGCGGGGTGGAGCAGTCTGGCAGCTCGTCGGGCTCATAACCCGAAGGTCGCAGGTTCAAATCCTGCCCCCGCTACCAATCCATATTTGAGCTCCCGCTGCCCGTAACAGGGCGGCCGGGCTGTATCCAACCCCTGCAATCATGTAGTTGCCCTTGGATGCTGGCCTGAGTTTCACAGGACCGCCGAGCAGATCACGCAGAGCTCCTCGCGCTCGGTTCACTGCTTTTTCGTCGGAAAGCGCCTCGCGAACCCCGCCCTGCGACACGCCACGGGTTACACGCTCGCCAATAAGGGCCTGGACACCCGCACACTGCAGGCGTATCTCGGGCACAGCCAGATCGCCAACACGGTGCGCTATACGGCGCTCGATGCGAGGCGATTCAAGGGGCTGTGGCGGAAGTAGCCCGGCGTCCACGCGTGCGCCCGACGCGGCTGCTAGCCCATCTCACGGAGCAGCTTCTTTACCTGATACTCCGAGATGTTCAACGCGAGCGCTCGATGCGGCTGTTAGACGATGCAACTATTACATGCCGCCCACGACGTAGTGCAACACCATCATGCAGATCCACAGCCAGAAAGGCAGACCGACAATCGAAGCCACGAGTGCCAGTGGCAAAATGCGGCGCGTTGGAAGTGCGCCGGATACGCACGGATATACGGATACGGTCGGCAAAAAACCCAGCGACGGAAAGATTAGCAGGGACGCCACAAAATCGGGGCCGATTGGCTCGTAGTGGGTGGGCCCATTTCCCAGGTAGAGCATATACGTCCACGCCATAGCAACGGCGACGCACAGCGCAGCAGCCGTGCCAAGGTAGGCCTTCTTCGCTCGCCGTGGGGCGCACGCATGCGCGAGCAATGACGCTACGGAAGCAGGCACCGCTATCGCCAACAGGCTAATGTCTGTGAGAGTCAACTCCATACGCCACGAATTGCCTAACTACAAGTAGACCGCCGAAATGTCGCCTTATAAAGCGACACCTTCGTCGGATAACAAGTTTGCGCACCGGTAACCACTTGCATGCATTCCACCACTGGGCTACCGAGACATTCCTGGCCATTCGCGCTTGGTATGCCGCCGACCCGTTAGCGCGAACTGCGGCTGTCTTGGCCTTTGTCTGGTTAAATCCCGCTAGATTGCACGATGGGCGACAAAGGCTTGCAATACGGGAAAGCCGATCGCGCTCTTGCCGCTTTCGACCGTGAAACGCTCAGGCTCCGATCCGGTGCCCGATAGCTTCAATTCAATGAGATTCGCTTGGGCGAAACACGCCAGCGCGGCGTCGGTCATCAAAAAATACCACTGCGTGCCCCACGGGTACGGCGGCTTGTAGGGCGGCTCGGTCAAGTTCATCTCACCCAGCCCGCCCGCTTGTAGGCGAAGGTCCGCGGCCTTGCCATCGCACAGAACGACAGGCGGGGAAGCAGCAGGGCCGTCATTGGGCGTCAACACCCACAGGAAGAGGGTGCGTACACCCATTCGGTCAATCTCAAATGGCCCAAGGTATGCGAACTCAGCCGCATTGACGCCTCGATAGGTGGTGGTCACGAGCTTAATTGAGTCAGGGAGCGCACTGATAGTCGATCCAGTCCTCGCATCGAGTTTGTCGTGAACGGCTGGTCTCGGAACCGAAATGCAGCTCGTGAGTACGACGAGGAGGGCAATCGAGAATAGGTTGGAGCTCACGCAGTTCCTCCGATGGCCGTTACGATTATAGGTAATCCAGTGTGTAGGGCGCACTGCTTTGCTACCACTTTAGAAACATCGCCGGTAAGGCATACTCACGGGCGATCCCCGCCACGCTGCGTCAGGCCGCTGCAGGTGCGGCGTAGAGCGTATACCTCACAGACTTGTTCGGCGCTTCGCGCACACATTGACTGCCACCTGCGGGACAGCGAATACTGTTACCCCGCTACCACTTGATTAAGTACCTGGCTCCTTAGGTAGACGTTGCGAGAATCGTTCAACGGGCTGATTGCCCAGGAGGATGGCCATGCGGAATTCAATAAGTATATTGGGAACCGTGCTGCTCCTTGGCCTTACTGCGAACGTGGCAAACGCCGCAGAGAGCAAGGCCGTGCAAGCCATGGCGGGAATATTGATGAATATTCAGCATGCTCCCAGTGGTGCCGATAAGAACGCGCTGACGCGGATCACAGAGGACAAGGCAACGACCGCGGATGAGCGAACCGTTGCCCAGGCCCTGATGCATGTCCAGCACACGGCAGCCGCTGCTGACAAGCCGAGCCTCGAGGCCATAGTAAGTGACGCGAAGGCGTCAGGATCCGTGAAGCTGCTCGCCAGCATCATTCTCGGCCTGAATCACTTTCCGTCCGATAGCGACAAGGATAAGTTGCGCGCCCTGACTAAGTAGTCATCGATCCCTTGGCATCGTACTGTGCATTGATGCTGAGGTGTGCCTGGGCTTTCGGGCCAATGCCGGCCCCGCTATTGAAATCTAGATCGTCAGTTGGACGACTTCGCTCTAGACACGCAACACGTTACCCGGACGCGTAGGTGTCTTCCATTCGTGCGCACACAGTTAGCGCCCCACCGACCGGGTCTTCGCCCAGAATCGTCGGCATTGTCCAAACCGGCGGACATTCACCGATCGCGCTCTTTCCGGGCGCGAATGTCTCAGGGCTCGACTACACGAGTTCGATTGACTTAGCCTGCGCGCTCGCTCGCTTCGGCCGCCGCGACGTTGATCACGACAATGCCCACCTTTTGCCCCGTCTCCACATAGCGATAGGCGTCGGCGATCGCATCGAGGGGATATTTGCGATCGATGACCGCGTGGAACTGGCCCGCCTCCATACGGACCCTCAGGAACTCGACAAATGCGTGGCCGCTGCCTCGTGGCGGCAGGGGAACGAGGACCCTGTTGTTCTTCGCGATCAACGACCACATCACTAGCGGTAGGTTCTGCCCCCAGGGTCCGACATCTGTCGCCATAAACGTCCCCTTGGGTTTCAGCAGCCTGCGGCATCGAAAGAAGCTGACCTTCCCGACCGCATCCAAGATGAAATCGAAACTCTCGCCGATGCGGGTGAAATCCTCGGCGGTATAGTCGATGGCGCGGTTCGCGCCGAGGGATTTCACCAGCTCCAGATGTTGGGTGGCGACGACCGCTGTCACCTCAACACCATAGGACCTCGCAAGCTGCACCGCCGCCGAGCCGATGGCGCCGGACGCGCCATAGATCAAGATCTTGTGGCCAGGTCCAACGTGGAATTTTTCCAGCCCCGAATTGGCATAGAAAGCCCCCTCGCAGACCACTGCCTCGTCAAAGCGGGTGTTTGTTGGCATGAAGGCGATTGGACCGTTCTCGGGCACGCAAACAAATTCTGCGTGAGCGCCATTGCTGCGAGACGGGCACATGCCGAAGACGCGACCGCCTGGCTTGAACGACGTGACTTCGGCGCCCACGGCTTCAACCACGCCGGCAAAGTCCATACCGAAGATGGTGCGCCGCGGCCGGAGAAGCCCATACATGAGCCGCCCGATAAGACGGGGTCGGAGTTCGCCGCAATCCGTCCGGTTGACCGTCGTCGCATGCACACGGATCAAGACTTCGTCCGCAGTGGGCTCGGGCTTAGGCGCCTTGCGTATCTTTACAACGTCAGGTGATCCATAGCGTGTGATGACCGCGGCTTTCATGAGCTGTTGCCTTTGCAAGGCCTCGTCTCAAACGGCGGACTCCATCCTAACGTGCGGTTTATGCACAGGGGTAGGGTGCGTAGGTAAGTCGAGTAGCGCGCCAACGCTACCGCAACTCGATCAATGAGTTATGGAACGATAGCGTGCCCCCGCTACCAATTTCTCGACAGTTTGCGGCGCTGGCCGCTGCCTGTAGCAGAATCCAGCAGACCGCTGAGCACGTGCCTGGGCATCCGACCGTCTGCTTTCACCAGTGCGCCCCGAAGGACCACGCTGCCCGCGACCGAGTAACGCAAGCACGACTCGCGACCAGCACCCATTCGTTACGTTCGGATGGGCCGCCACGGCTGACGATATTTCGGGTTAGGCGCGCGCGCGACGCCCCCAGGTCGCACTCCTCCAGCACATCGGTCAGCGAAGCTGCGGCGAATACCGTGATGGAGTCGGGCGCATCGCCGGCATATCCCGGCAAGGGCGTACACGTCAACGCGAGGGCCACGGCCAGCAGGCAGCGTCGCGACAGTATAATGGCTCGACTTCCCTTCATGCCGCCGGAGTTCATGTCAGTAGTCCCCGGCTAGCAGTGGGCGCTTGGCCTATAGCCGACCCGTCCTGAATGTAGGAACATCGCAGTCCCCTGCGAGAGGTAGTGCCAGTGGTTACGAAACTCGACAAACAGCTGAAGCGTGAGATCAATGTCCGCGATAAGGCGTATATCGTCACGATCACGCCTGAAGGGCTCAAAGTGACGCTTAAGGGCCACCGCAAGGGACGGGAATTGGCCTGGGGCGACCTTATCGGCGACGATGCCACACTCGCGATTGCGCTCAACGCCCCGCTTGAGCAGCCCGGGCAGCCGCCGCATCGAAAGGACGACTCTGACAATCAATAACAACAGCTAGTTGTAGTCTCTTCTTGAGCGCGGACACAGGTCTGCGCCATCCGCCCAACATGGGGCGATGGCAATGGCGGCATCACTGTATCGGATCACAGTTTATCCACGACGACTCGACCAGAAGCGTTGACATAAACATGATACCGATGACCATCCTTGCACGTGGCCACGTAGTCGCTGTCGGCATTTCGCTTTGCGTCCACGACCTGATCGCAAGGTAATCCCTGCAAGGCGATCGTCGCCATGAGATCCTTACCAAATGCCGAGTCGTCGGCAGTGACCACAGGGGCGACGACCAGCATGGTCATCAGCGTTGAAAGAGCGAGACCCTTGGAAACGAGGTTCATATCCACTCCTGTGTTTCTATGAGATGGCCTTCAGTTTGGCCGGATCGCTGAGTATTCCCCAAATCGCCTCGCGCGAGGACCCAATTGTCTGAGCCAGGGCAGGGTCCTTATCCTGGAGCAGGCTGAGCACCTTCATCATAAGCAGGTCATAGCGTTCCCGCAGGCCACTCAACGGCGGAGTCCCGCTCCCACCAAAATGCGCCCGGAACTGCGCAAGCAGGTCGTCAACCTGGTTTTTCAGGGACAGCTTGGTGAACACGCCGATGGCATGCGTCTCCCTGAGGCGTTGCTCCAGCGCCGCTATGTCCAGAGGCGCCGTCGTGGCGGATCGCTCGACGGGCGGACTGACGATAGTCTGCTTTGCTGCAGGCGCGCTCGCCTGAACTGCAGGCGCTGGTCGCGGAGGGGTAGACGCGGACGGCACCTTGCTCCTGGCTGAGATTGCCTGTGCCGGCGGACTCGCAGACGCGGGCGCGGCAGTTGTTGCCGCAGCCGGACCGCTTGCAGCAGTCTGCGTCTCAGCGGGCACAGCTGCGGCCGGGCTCGGACTGGGCGCCGGTGGAGGAGGAGGCGGCGCTGGCAGCGATTTCGGGACTGTGACCGCAGCTGCAGCAGCGGGCGTAGCCGCCTCACCGTCCGGTCGCAAGGCGGAGCATGCCGTCAACGCCACGAGCAACACTGTAAGAGCCGCGCCCATAAACTTCATTTGCAGCACTCACTTCGTCGCTTCATATCCGAACCGCCGTAGCAGGGACACCGCCAGCTGTGGCCATGTGCATCTGCCCACCGGTACGGTGAGCATCCTACCGTCATCCGCCTGCTGCGGATGTGCGGTTGCGCGCTTAGCGATGATTTGCCCCTTTATTATTGATTATTGCCGCCGTGCCGGCAGACGCCGCTGGATCATTATCGGCGCGGGCCACTGCGTGCCGTCGGCAACACCACGGTCACGGCGACCACCGCTGGGTTCATTAACGACAATGCGGTGCTGACGGTGAAGTAGCAGCACCACTGGTAGTCGCCGCCTTAGTCACCACCGCAGGAAGCAGACGCGAAGAAAGCACCCGTCAAAGTGGGGACCGACGCCACGCAGATTTTGACCGGCGACGGGCGACGCATCTATCTCGCGGCAAGCGACCTCAATCGCGTTGATCCGGAGATCCGGACCGCCGGACCGTGGAGCAGGTGTGGCGCGGCGAGGGCACGGGTAACCCTGGATTACCGCCCGCTGCCGCCCTTAACCTGGACTCGGATTGGCTCTGCCGGATATGCTGAAATAGCTCCCCCGCTACCAATTCCTTCCTTCAGTTCGCGCTGCCTGAGACCAAACGGCCGCAGATGCGCGCTCCGCAACGGCGCGGCGTGTTTGAAATTCCTATCCCCTGGTGAGGCTCGGGGCCGTCGCGCGCGCTATTTCAGTTCCATTACTACCGGGCCTGAAACCGGATCAGTAACCCCAAGGCCACTACCTAAATCTTCCAGAGTCTCGCGAAACGAATCGAGCGTGCCGATCATGGCGGGCCGCGCCTTGGCGAGAGCGTCCATATCGGACCACTCACCAATGATGCAGTACTGTCGATCTGCGGTTTTGATCATGTTCACTCGTATGAGACCCGGCCAATTGCGCGAAATTTTCTTGTGCGCATCAAGGAATTCCTGGTCGCGCCCTGGCTTGACGCGAAACCGAACCGCGTTGAATGCATTCATGACGCTCACTCCTTGTCGTGGGGTATTGATCATGCAGCGATCGAGACGGAGCGGCAATAGGTCAGGCGATGGCCGGACGCAGGCCGGTACAACGCACTTCGGGAGGCAGTCTGGAACAGGTGCAATTGGCGCCCGGAGACGTGCAGCATGTCTAAGCAGCAAAGCCGCGCGTTGCAGCGCAGCTAACATCGACGGCCCATAACCTCGAGTTCCCTAAAAGGCCAACCCCGACTGCCGACAAAGGCCGGGGGAAGGGGTACTTTGTTTGGGCCTCCCATGGCGCTAACCGCCATGCGCCGCACCTGGTAAGTCACCTCTTGGGCAGCCGCCGGGGCAGGGTGAGTAGGTAAGTCGAGTAGCGCGCCCCCGCTACCAACCGAACCTAATACTTTCCAGCAGGGCATTTCGATGGCATGTAGGCATTGCCGTTAGATGCTTGCCGTCCTTGGCCAGCCGCAGCAATATCTCGCCGACCAGCAGCTTGCGCACAGCATTGAGGCGCGGAAGTAAGGGCACCTCGTAACAGCTTACGATCTGAAACTCGGGAGGTGGAAAGTGGACGATCGACCAAGTCTCACACTGCTGACCCACGAATTTGCACGGCGGCAGGCAATCGTGGGCTTAGTGGGAGCGTTAGGTGGTCTCGCGTTGGGTTCCAGCAAGGCTTCAGCGGGAGCGGCGGACGGAATATCTCATACGGCAGACTCGATCCACCAGGAGCGCGTGTTCGCAGCAAAGCCGGTGCGCGTCTACCAAGCTCTTACAGATCCCAAGCAGTTTACCCGCGTGATAAAGCTTAGTGGAGCTCTGGAAGCGATGCACCTGCCGGATAGCCCCGCCGAGATTGCAAGCGAAGCGGGAGGCGCATTTGCGCTATTTGGTGGATTCATCACGGGGCGACACGTCGAGCTTGTTCCGCACGTAAGGATTGTCCAAGCTTGGCGTGCAGGGGACTGGCCTCCGGGCGTCTATTCCATTGCCAAGTTCGAATTCGCAGACCAGGGGTCCTCCTGCAAGCTCGTGTTTGACCATACGGGCTTTCCCAGCGGTGAGGCAGAGAGCCTGGCTGCGGGGTGGATAGCTCACTATTGGGAGCCTCTTGCCAAGTTCTTGGATGGACCTGGAAATTCATTGAATCCGTGAGGGGCTGTTCCAAACCTCGCGCTGAGACCTTGCCTGGGACCGGCGCGGGCTTGAACATCGCCTGGCCAGGACTACAGCCCACTTCCGCCCTTAACCTGGACCCGGATTGGCTCTGCCGGATATGCAGCAATAGCTCCCCCGCTACCAACACAATTTGAGCAGCCTGGTGGGGAGTGATCCGTGCAGCGCTAAAGCCGAAGCCGGCATCCAGCCTGTGCGCTACTTTCCGAGTTGATCAAGTCGATCCGGCTTCGAAGCCAATTCCGCACGTCGTAGTGTGTCAAGGGTCTCCTTATTCCCATTGGAACGCTGGACCGCCCCCGCTACTTGTTCTTCCGTCAGGCAGGTCGTGGATTCGAATCTCGTACCCACCGCGCTTGCCTTGCGGCAATAAACTGTCTTGCCGTCCTGCTGCCGGGGCTTGTAGCCCACCTCGCTCGCGGCCTTGGCGATGGCGGCCGAATCCATGTGCGCGGCGGCGGGTGGTGCAGATTGAGGGGGCGCCGGCCTGGCCGTGGATGCCGGCGCAGGAGGATCCGCAGCGGGAGCTGCGCCAGAGGCAAATAGCAGGGCGAGGTACAAGCCGAGGTTCTTCAACTTCATGGCTTCCTCCGGCGCTATAGGCAGTCGATTGTAGGCGCCTGACCGCGACCTCACACGCCATGCACCGGGCGACCGCGGTTGACAAGGCGGATTTGATCCTGGCTCTTGCGAAAGCACTGTACGAGCCTCGATCCCGGATTTCAATCCGTCGCCAGCCCCGGTTCGGAGCCGGCAAGATTCCGGCGCCAGGCGCGTGCGGCAGCCTTTACGCGAGCCCCGGTCGAGGCCGCCCCGCCGATAGTCCTGCTACCCTTTTGATCGCTTTCAGCTTGGCGGCGTCACCGGCTTTTGCCGCATGCGTAGCGCCACTCAACGACGTCAAGATTCCCAATGACTATGAGGCTGAGCAGGACGCCGCGATCAAGGCGCGTCACGAGGCGGCCGCTCAGAAGGCCCGGGAGCGGGCCGAGACGCCGGCCGTACCCAAGGGCAACTTGAGCCGTCCGGCAGCCCACCACGCTCGCTCAAACGTAGCGACCGGAGCATAATCGTTGGCAGATGCCCGCGCGAGCCGCACCGTTGGGCGACGGGAATGGAGGTGACGCCATGAAGCGAGTTTGTCGGACGGCATCGCAGGTCGTGCTGGTGGCCTTGGGTCTGGGCGCGGCGACCGCGTCCTGGCCTGCCTTCGCGGCCCAGGATGGGCCACCCCAGGTGAGCAAGGATGGGCTGCAGCTGACGAAGCAGACCGGAACGCGCCTGGTTTACAAGCGGCCGGGAGCGACATTCTCGCAATACAAGCGCGTCGCAATCCTGGATTGCGCCGTCGAATTCTCGAAGGACTGGCTCAAGAACTACAACAGCTCGCAGGTCGATCCGGCGCGCCGCATCGGACAGAATGACCTCGACCGGGCCAGGGCGAGCCTGTCCGCGCAGTTCAAGAAGATCTTCACCGACGAGCTCGCGAACAAGGGTGGTTACCAGGTATCCGCAAATGCGGCCCCCGACGTGATCGTGCTGCGTCCAGCGCTCATCAACATCCAGGTCAGCGCACCGGACCTGATGGCGCCCGGGCGTGGCTCTACCTTCGTGCAGGAGTCAGGGCAGATGACGCTTTACCTCGAGCTCTGGGACTCTTCCACCAACACCATCCTGGCGCGCGTCCTCGATGCGCGGAGCTCAAGTGATTCCTTCGGCCAGCGCGCGACCTCCGTGAGCAACATGGCGGCGGCCCAGCAAATCCTGCAGTCCTGGGCCACGGAGCTGCGCAAGCGCCTCGACATCGCCACGGGCAAGAGCGCGGACTAGTGCCATGTCCCACCCGAACAAACATCGCGAGTAAGCTGCCCGACGCCAGCCACCATGGCAGTGCACGGTCGGTCCCGGCGCATGCAGATATCGTTCTTCCGGAGGAACGAGTATCACCACCAGGGAGGAGCCGTATGATTGCGCACACCACGCTCCCGGTCAGCGACTACAAGCGGTCCAGGGCCTTCTACGCCAAGGCTCTCAAGCCACTGGGCTACCGCAACAACATGGAATATGGCGATGCCGGCGGATTCAACGACGGCAGGAATACCGACTTCTGGATCAGCAGGAAGAGCAGGGTCGTGCCTTCGCACGTGGCATTCGAGGCCAAGAACAGCGCACAGGTAAGGGCCTTCCACAAGTCGGCGCTCGCGGCAGGGGCGAAAGACAACGGTCGGGCCGGTTACCGGGATTATTGGCCCGGATATTACGCCGCCTTCGTCCACGACCCGGACGGTCACAACATCGAGGCGGTCTGGTACGACTACAGCAAGGTCAAGTGAGACCCTGCTATGGGAGGAAGCGCCATGAACAGGCAATTGCTCAACCGTCGCCAGTTTACCGCTCGCTGCGCGGCCTTCGGATTGTCATTTCGCACCCTGGGCGCAACGGTTGCAGGACAGGCGGCGCGAGCTTTCGCCGCGGAGTCATCGACAAAGGCAGTCGCGCGCACCGTCAAGCTTCCGGACGGCACACTGGTTCCGCCACTCGGCCAGGGTTGCTGGCACCTGGGGCAGGGCAGGCACCCGGTGGCGGTCGAGGAGGAGGCGCTGCGTACCGGGATAACGCGCGGCATGACGCTGCTCGATACCTCCGGCAACTACGGCGGTGGCCGTTCCGAGCAATTCCTCAAGCAAGTGATTGCCGACCAGCGGGAACGCATCTTCCTGGTGTCCAAGGTCGAAGGTAACGAGATTTCAGGCGATGGCATCGCTCGCGCCTGCGCAGCCAGCCTGGCTCGCCTGGGCACCGGATACCTGGACCTCTACCTCCTGCATTGGCCGGTTCCCAGCGCGAAATTTCCCGGGGTGGTGACGGCATTCGAACAATTGCGCGCGGATGGAAAGATCCGGGCCTGGGGCGTGTCCAATTTCGACGTCGGCCAGATGGAAGACCTATTCAAGGTTCCTGATGGCCATCGCTGTGCCACCAACCAGGTTCCTTACAGCCTCAATGACCGCCACATCGAGCGCGACGTCCTGCCTTGGTGCCGGCAGCATGGCGTGCCGGTGATGGCGTATTCTCCGCTCGGCGGCGACCATAACCTCGTCATCGACGACCGTACCCTGGCGCAGGTCGGCGCGGCCCATGATTGCCCGGCCGCTGCAGTTGCTCTTGCGTGGGTCATTCGCGGTGGCGACGTCATTGCCATACCCGAGTCCGGCTCGCCAGTACACGTCAAGGAAAATGCGGCCGCGCTGTCGATAGCGCTCACGCCGCGAGATCTCGAAGTCCTGAATAGCGCGTTTCCCGGGCCGTTCGGAGCGAGCTAGCGACTCCATCGAAGCGCCGCGCAGTCCTGCGATATCGCTGGCTCAGCGCCCCATCCGCCGGTTGTAGGCCTGGGTCAGCCTGTCCTGGAGGTCGGCATCCTGCGCGGGCTGCCCGCTGACGGTGAATCCAACGCGGATTGATCCATCGGCCTGTGTCACCACCACGATCACCACGCTCGCGGGTCCCTTGGTGCCGCGCAGCGTCCCGGTGCCGCGATCTTCATAAGTGACGTTGACGCCCTCATCGTAGGCCGCGCCGCGTGCGGCCTGCCACGAGGCATTGAACCGATCCTGGATCGATGTCTGGGCAGGAGCGGGTACGTAGGCGGGATAGGCGTAGCAGCCCTGCAGCACCAGGCTCACGGTGGCAATCAATCCGGCTGCAATGATCCTGAACTCGCTCGCACTGTGCATGTGGCGCCTCGCTCCAGCGTGCCGCTGCTGCCTTGCCCGGCCCGGCAACCAGTTTAACGCGATGCGTGCTCTTTGCACGCCAGCAACCCCGGGGATATATTCGGGCCCCAGACCAGGAGAAATGCCGGCGCGACTGCCGGCAAAGGGGCTGCCATGCGTAGTTTTCTGCTCCTGGCGATGCTCGCCACGGGTGTCGGTGCGGCCCGCGCAGGCAGCGGCTTGGTCTACGTTGGGGGTGGAGTCACCAGCAACAATGTGAATGTCAGCGGCACAAGCCTGCCAGGAGTGGGCTACAACCCATTCCCGGACATCAGCGGCACTTCCTGGCAAGCCTTCGCTGGCGTGCGCCCCATCGGCCCGATCGCCCTTGAGGTCGATTACTTCGAATTTGGCAGCGCGACAAGTTCATTCTATTCGCCTCTGTCGTGTGTGGGTTCCGGCGCCTGCGGTTCGACCGCGCACTCGGATGCAAAGGCCGTAGCGGCGGATGCGGTTTTGGTTCCTCCCGATTCCGCTACCGATGCTGGACATCTACGCCAAGGCAGGACTGGCTCGCTTTACCCTCGATCGAAACGGGAGCGCGCAGTCTGGCGGTGGCCTCGCCAACCCCAGCGCCCCGATTACGACCACCTACTATAGTTTCCCCGACGACAGTACCGTTCTTGCCTGGGGCGCAGGCCTGCAGTTGCATTTCGCCATGCTTGGAGCGCGGCTCGAGTACGAAGGCCTGGGCAAGGCCAGCACGAGCGTGTTTGCGCTCTCGCTCTACCTGCAGTTCCTCTGAGGAGTGATGCCAGGCCAGTCGAGTCCATCAACGACCGCGCCGGTTGTGCAAGCTTGACGGGGAGGCAATAATGACCGCCCAAGATATCAAGGCCGTTGCGCAGATGCGGCGGCCCTGCAAGCGAGGTTCAGAACCATGTCCATTCGTGCAAGCACGCTGGCGGTCGCGGCCGTCGTCGTATCGAGCAGCGTTTCGAGTTCCGACTACCCGATCCTCGACGGAGTGGCGCAGAAGGTCATCCAGAAGTACCAATCCGCAACCTGTGAGCAGCTCTGGGCGGCGCGCGGACAGCCGAAGTCGCCGGAGGAACAGAAGATCATCCAGCTGCTGAAGGGCGACCCGCAGATGCGCACGGTCTTCATCAACGAGATCGCCGCGCCGGTCGCGAACAAGATGTTCGAATGCGCGCTGATACCCTGAGCTGACGATGAAGCCGCAATGCTCTTGCCGACTGTGCCGCGTGCTCGCACTGGCCGCCCTGGCATGGGTCAGCGCGCCGCTGCATGCGCAGGATGCCAAGGCGCCACAGGCTGCGACTGCCGCCACGAGTGCCGCCGACGCAGCGGCGGCGCTGGAACCCAGGGCGCTGGAGCTTCTGAAGGCTGCGAGTGATCGGCTGGCGAAGGCCCATTCGATGTCCTTTACGGCTACGGTCAGCTACGAGAGCCCGAGCGCGCTCGGGCCGGCGCTGGTCTATTCGACCCGCTCCGAAGTCCTGATGGAACGCCCCGACAAGCTACGTGTGATTACCCCAGGCGACGGGCCAGCGGGCGAGTTTTACTACAACGGCAAGACGATGACCGCCTACGCGCGGACCGAGAACCTGGTGGCGTCGGCCGAGGCGCCGGCGACGACGGACGCGGCCCTGGCGGCGGCCTACGATCGCGCGGCGATCTACTTCCCGTTCACCGACCTGATCGTGGCCGATCCCTACAAGGACTTGGCCGAGGGACTCAAGGTGGCGTTCTACATCGGCCGGTCGTCGGTGGTCGAGGGTACGACGACCGACATGGTCGCCTTTGCCAACGACAACGTGTTCGCGCAGGTCTGGATCGGCACCGACGACAAGCTGCCGCGCAAGCTCCGTGCCGTCTACCTGAACGACCCGTCGAAACTGCGCCACGACATGCAGATCTCGAACTGGAAGCTCGATCCTCCGGTGGTCGCCGGCAACTTTGAGGTGAAACCACCTGCTTCGGCGATCCACATCGCCTTTGCACGGCCCGATGTGATGCCGGCGGGCGCGGCGGCGCGGCCAATCATGACGGCGCCTGCGAATCCCAAACCCACTGACAAACCCTGAGCAGGTATTGCGCCCAGAGAGAGGTCCGGACATGAAAGCAGCGACCATGATTCTCGGCAGTCTCGGAGCGCTGGCGCTGAGCGGAGCTGCGTCCGCGTGGCAACACGCGAGTACCTACGGTGGGCATTCCTCCGGGTCATCTGGCAGCGGCGGCGAACACACCAACGCCTACGGCGGGTCGACTTCAGCCACGAGCTCGGGCGTCGATCATACGAACGCCTACGGGGGTACCAGCTCGGCCACGGCCTCCGGCGTGGATCGCACCAATGCCTACGGCGGCACGAGTTCGGCCACCGCATCGGGCGTTTCCCACAGCGGCTATTACGGCAGCACGACCGCGACGAGCAGCGGCGTCTACCACGCGCCGTACTACGGTACCGCGGCCTATCCGGCCTACCATCCGCCGACCACGGTCAATTACTACAGCTCGAGTTGTGGCAACTGCGGCGGCTGGTCTGCGGCTGGAGCCGCGGCGGCCGGCGTGGCGGTCGGTGCGGCGGTAGGCGCTTCGGTAGCAAACGCCAATAACCAGGCGGCCCAGGCAAGCGCCTACAACGCCGGTGTCGCTGCGGGCAGCAACAACGCCTACGCGGCCGGGTATGCCAACGGCAGCGCGGCCGGCGTCAATGCCGCGAGCACCGGGACTGGCACCTACCCGGTTGGGGCCATCTTCGCGACGCTGCCGCCCAACTGCGGCAATGCAACGATCAGCGGCGTTACCTATTACCTGTGCGGCAACACCTGGTTCCTGCCGTCCTACGGCGCCAACGGCGTCTACTATCGCGTAGTCAACACGCCGTAGCGATGCCTGAATCCTCCAGACTTGCGCCGCCATCGGCCGTAGCCGCACGATGATGAAGTCGATCGTTGCCTTGATCGTCCTGGGATGGCTCGCTTGCGCGCCGTCGCAAGCCAGGGAATGCAAAGGCGTCGCGTTACCGGACCAGGTGCAACTCGACGGCACGACCCTCGTGCTCAATGGCCTCGGGCTCCGCGAGGCGACGATCTTCAAGGTCAATGTCTACGTGGCGGCCCTCTATCTGCCGAAGACATCGACCGACGCGACTGCAATCCTGGCCGCGGCCGCGCCCTACGAAATGCGGATGCATTTCGTACGCAGCGTGGGTGCGACGGATATTGCCAAGGGATGGACCGAGGGCTTCGAGCGCAATGGGCAGGGGGCGGTGCCGGCATCCGACCCACGCGTGGCGACCCTGCGATCCTGGATGGACGCCGTCAACTCGGGGCAGGAGATGAAGTTCACGTTCCGTCCTGGCAGCGGCGTCGAAGGCAGCGTGAACGGCGTCGTGAAGGGCACGATTCGCGGAGATGATTTCGGAAAGGCCCTGCTAGCCGTGTGGTTGGGCGTGCCACCCAATCCGGAGATCAAGGCGGGACTTCTCGGCGGCAAATGCAATTGAGTCCCGGATGCAGCCCTCGCGGGTTGTCGCGCCGGGCCAACGGGCTTTGACTGCCCGGATTAGCGACTGCTAGAGTCAATCGCGACTGGGTTGCCGCACGGCTCACGCGGCAGGCAGCCCCGCACCTGGGGGGAATCATGGAAATACCGACAGCCGGCCATGTCGGCTCATGCCTGCGGCGCCATTTCGCTGCCATCCTCGCGGCACCGCTATTGCTGGCCGGTGCCAGCCAGTTAGCGGGAGCCCAGACCGCGCTGGTATCGAAAGAGAGCGCCGGACAGCTCGAGGAAGTCGTCGTCACGGCGACCCGACGCACCGAATCTCTGCAGAAAGTGCCCATCAGCATCAGCACCATCGGCGCGGCCGAAATGGAGGACCGGGGCGTCAAGAACTTCGAGGACCTGATACGGCTGACGCCGGGACTCAACATGTCCCAGAACTCGGCCACCGGCGCCAATCGCGTTTCGATCCGTGGTATTGCCTCGACGGCCGGCTCGGCGACGACCGGCATCTATATCGATGACACGCCGATCCAGGTCACCAACCTTGGCTTCGGCTCGGGCAACGCCTTCCCCGGATTATTCGACGTGGAGCGCGTAGAAGTGCTGCGCGGACCTCAAGGCACGCTGTTCGGCGCGGGATCGGAGGGCGGCACGGTCCGCTTCATTACCACGGAGCCGGACCTGGAGAAGAGCTCGATCTATGCCCGCGGTGAGGCCGCAACTCTGGACCACGGTTCGCCGACCTATGAGGCCGGGTTGGCCTTCGGCGGCCCGCTCATCACCGACAAACTGGGTTACCGCGTGAGCGGCTATTACCGGCGCGAGGGCGGGTGGATCGACCTCGTGAACGGCAGCTACCAGATCGTTGATCCCACCGGCGCCGCCTACGGAAACTCCGTCGACTTCACTCGCACCAGCACTCTGGCGCAGGACGTCAACTGGAATCGCACCGAGTCGGTGCGGCTGGCGCTCAAGTACACGCCAACGGACACACTGACGCTGACGCCGGCCGTGTTCTACAACAAGCGCCATATCAACGACGGCGCCGGCAATTACTACGACCTGTCGACCTCGAACACGGGTTCGCATGACTACTCGCGCCAGGGCTACGTGCTCGGCGCCCCGGGAACGGTCTACGACGTGACGGCCGCTGACGCGAATGGGGTCGTAACCACGCAGCCTTTGACGCTCAACGCGATGTCGGCACCGAACAACGCCTCCGGTGACGACCGGTTTACGCTGACCTCGCTGGGCATCAACTGGGACTTGGGCAGTGTGCTGCTAGTGAACAATGCGTCGTACTTCGACCGCTCGGAGTCGCAGTGGTACGACTATACCAAGGGCTACGTGCAGTACTACGTGCCAGAATTCTTCCTCGAGAGCGACCGCGTGACCTCGACCGGCACCTATCCACCACTGGGCTGGAAGGCGATGTCCCAGTACAACAATACCCAGCAGAATTTCGTCGAGGAACTGCGCTTGCAGTCGAAGGACGACGCCGCGCGCCTGACGTGGGTAGCCGGCGCCTTTTACTCCCACCAGAAGCAGAACGCCAACCAGCCCATCAACCAGGACTTCCTCATCAATTCACCGTGGGTTGGCTTTTACCCGACAGCCTGGGGCATTGGCTTTTACGGCGTCAATGGCGGCCCGCCGTTCTATACGAATTGCGGGGTTCCCGGCCCCTGTACGGCGGCGCAGAACTTCTTCGGCGACAACATGCTCCCCAACGCCGTGTCGTTCCTCGGCGTGTGGGCGCGCACCGACGAGCAGTTCGCGGGCTACGCGCAGGCCGACTTCAAGATTACGCCGCAGCTGAAGGTCACCGCCGGCGTGCGCGTGTCGCACAACAAGCTCACGTTCAATGCCTCCTACCTCGGACCGGAGAACAACGGCAATGCGCCCTTCGGCGGCGATCCACTCGGCTACGGCACGGGCTGCCCCAGCGCGCCGGCACCCTGTGCCTTCGGCTCGGGCCCCCTGGCTCCGACATATCCGCAATCGAACGCCAACTCGAGCGAGACGGCGACGACGCCCAAGTTCGGGCTGACCTACCAGATCGACGACAACAACATGGTCTATGCCACGGCGGCCAAGGGTTTTCGCCCGGCGGGCGCTTCGCTGCGCGTGCCCTCGATCTGCAACTACGATCTTACGAACAACGGTTACGTCGATGCCAGTGGCAACCCCACGCAACCCACGACCTATGATTCGGATTCGGTCTGGAGCTATGAACTCGGATCGAAGAACCGCACGCTGGGCGGACGCCTGGTGCTGGACGGCAGCGTCTACTACATCAAGTGGAAGAACATCCAGGCCAATGTCAGCCTGCCCAACTGTGCGTACAACTTCGTCGACAACCTCGCCAACGCCAGCTCGAAGGGCTTTGACCTCGCGTTCCAGTTCAAGGCGACGGAGCGACTCGGCTTCGAAGGTGCCGTCGGCTACAACGACGCGACCTTCGACCAGGATGCGACCTCACCCAACGGCCAGAAGGTCATCTACTACGGTGGATCGAGCATTCCGGACGCGGGGGCGCCCTGGACGATCTCGCTGTCGGGCGACTATTCCATGCCGCTGTCCGCCAGCCTCCGCGGCTACGCGCGGGCGGACTACACCTACACCACCGAGTGGCGGCGGTACGGCGATACCCAACCCGGCACGCCCAATTACGATCCGCGGCTCAAGCCGATTCCAGCCTACGGCGTGCTGAATATCCGCCTCGGAACGCAGTTCGACGACTTCGACGTCTCGCTGTTCGTGGACAACCTGACCAATTCGGCTCCGGACCTGGAGCTCACGGCCAGCACCTCCTATGACCCCCAGGACTGGCAGAACGTCACGCTGCAACCGCGCACCATCGGCCTGACGCTGATGTGGCACCGGTGAGGCGAGGCAGCCGGGCCGGCCATGATATGACTTGCGCACTCCCACCAGGACGGGCTTCGATGAAAACATTTTCCGGAATAATGACCCTGGCAATGCTGTCCGCATATCCCCTGGCCGCGAGGCTGGCCAGGGCGGCACAGGCCCCCGCCGACCTCGTCCTTACGGGCGGCAAGGTGTATACCGCCAACGCCAGCCACGCCATGGCCGAGGCCGTCGCCGTGCGCGGCGGTCGCATCGTCTACGTCGGCGCAAGCGCCGGTGCGAAGGCCTACGTCGGTGCCGGCACGCGGGTCGACGACCTGAGGGGCAAGCTCGTGCTGCCGGGGCTCATCGATTCCCACATCCACCCGGGCGGTATCGTCGAGTCCGACGTCTGCGAACTCAAGAGCGAGGCCAAGTCGCTGGCCGAGATCACCGCTTTCGTGCGCGGATGCATCGAGCGCTACAGGATCCCGGCGGGGGAGTGGGTCAACGTCCAGCAGTGGAACTTCAGCAACGGCAACCTGCCGGACGCCCAGCATCCCGACGCTGCGGGCGGCGCTCGACCTGGCCTCCACGCACCACCCGATCCAGCTGCTCGGCAACGACGGGCACCATGGCGCCTTCAACAGCATGGCACTGGCCCGCGCGAAAAATGGCGCCGGGAAGGTGGTCGGTTATTCCAGGGCCACGCTCGCGAGCGACTTCCCTCGATACCGCAAGCTCATCGGCGTCGATGCGAGGCGGCGAGCCGAACGGCGCCGTCAACGAGGACGCCCGCCACGTGATGGACACGCCCTCGTGGATGACCCTGGGCCTGGCGGCACTCATGAAGGAGCCTTACCGGGTGACCGAGCGGCTCAACAGCGTCGGCATCACGGGCGTGCTCGACGCGGCTGTCGCGCCGGCGATGTTGCCGTTCTACGACGCGCTGGAAAAGAGCGGCAAGCATGACGGCGCGGGCGACGCTGGCGCAGTTCTACGACCCGGACACCATGCATACCGCGGCGGGCAAGCCCGACTGGGAGCAGATGGTGGCACAGGCGCAGCGCGACTCGGGCGAAGTACGCCAGTGATCCGCTGATCCGCGCCAATACCGTCAAGCTGTTCGCCGACGGCGTCCTCGAGGGCAACCCCTACGCAGTCCCACCCACGCTGCCGGAGGACGCGGTGATCAAGCCCTACCTGCAGCCGATCTTCAAGGCTGGCAAGGACGGCCACATGGCGGTGGCGGGTTACGTCGATACCGCGAGCCCGTTGTGTGCCAAGGTCCGGGCGCAACCGGCGAAATACGAATCTGTCGAGGCGGTCGCGGCGTTCATGCATGCCCAGGGTTACCACCCTGATCAGTGCCAGATCTCGCACGGACAGCTGCAGCACGATCCGGCCGTCATCATGGAGTTCGTCAAGCGCTTCCACACGGCGGGCTTCGCCGTGCACATTCACGCGATCGGCGACCAGGCCGTGCGCACGGCGGTCGATGCCATCGAGGCGGCGCGCGCCGCCGACGGCGTCGCCACGCAGCACGACGCGCTGGCCCACATCCAGCTCGTGAACCCGTCCGAGGTACCACGCATCGGCCGCGACCACCTGTACCTCGCGTTCACCTATTCCTGGGCGATCGCCGAGCCCGACTACGACCTCTCGGTGGTGCCGTTCTTCGACAAGGTGCAGGGCAACAGCGTTGCCGCGCTGCACCCGGCCAATGGTTACTATGAGAAGAACGCCTACCCTGTGCGCTCGCTGCAGAAGGCGGGGGCCGATGCTGCTGGGCGGCTCGGATGCCCCGGTCGACACGCGCGATCCGCGGCCGTTCATCAACATGATGGCGGCCGTGACGCGCCGTGTCCCGGGACAGCCGCCGCTCAATGCGGCCGAGTGCATTGGCATCCGCGATGCGATCGATGCCTACACGATCAACGGCGCGAAATACCTGAACACGGACAAGGATGCCGGTTCGATCGAGGTCGGGAAATCCGCCGACCTGGTCGTGCTGGACCGGGACATCCTGGCGCTGGCTGACGGCGGCAAACCTGACGACATCGCATCGACCAAGGTGCTGGCGACGTATTTCATGGGCAAGGAAGTCTATCGCCAGGCCGGTCATTGAGCGCCGGTATCATGGGGCGACGCGGCTGGTCCGGCCTGGCGAGCCTTGGGCTCGCGCTGGCGGTCTGCGTGTCCTCAGGTGCGCCGGCGGTCGTCGCGCGATCGCTCGAAGGCACCAGCTGGACGCTGGCCACGCTGGACGGGCGCGCGCCGCTGGCCGGGAGCAACGTGACCCTGGGTTTCGAGCGCGACCGAATATCCGGCTCGGACGGCTGCAATCACTACTCGGGATCCTACACGGCGTCCGGATCCAGCCTGCGCGTGGGCGCGAACCTCATATCCACGATGATGGGCTGCCAGCAGGAGATCATGACGCAGGCCAGCTCCTACATGCGCGCGCTCGTGAATGCGCGTAGCTATCGGTTTGAGGCCGGCGGCCTGCTGCTGCTGGACGAGGACAGCAAGCTGCTCGCGCGGCTGAACCTGGTCGTCGCGCCTTCCGCGTCCACCCAGGCCGTCCCGGCTGCCGACGAATCGTTGCGCGTGCTGATCGCGGATGAGTGGGCCAGCCGCCTGAAGGACGATCCGCTGTATGCGACCCAGTCGGGTGTGCGTGACTACGACGACCGGCTGCCGGCCGTGGCGCCGGAGGATTATGCGCGCCGCGACCTGCAGGATGCCGAGTACGTGCGGCGCCTGGCCGCCATTCCGCGCGCGGCACTGACGCCGGCCAATCGTGTGAGCTACGACATTTTCGACTTCGAGCTCCAGCATCGTCGCGCGCTGAGCCCCTACCAGGCATGGCGTATCCCGCTCACGAGCGACGAGGGCTTCCACATCGAAGTGACGCGCATGGGCAAGGGCATCACCATGACGAGCGCCCGCGACTACGAGAATTACATTGCCCGCCTGCGAGCGGTGCCAGCGTACTTCCGGCAACAGCAGGCCAACATGCGCCTCGGCGTGGCGGCCGGCTTCAGCTTGCCGGCGGCCATCATGCCGGGAATCATCAGTGTGCTCGACGGCCAGCAGTACAAGTCCGCCGAGGCGACTCCATTCTTCGAGCCCTTCACCCGCTTTCCGGACAGCGTGGGCGCGGCCGAGCGCGCACGCCTGACCGCGGCCGGGAGGGCGGCCATCGACGGGAGCGTGATCCCGGCATACCGGCAGCTGCGCGGCTTCATGGTCGATGAATACCAGCCTGCGGCACGCAAGAGCGTCGGGGCCAGCGAATTGCCGCAGGGCAGGGCGTACTACGCGGCACTGGTCCGGTTCTTCACCAACCTGGACGTGACGCCCGAACAGGTGCACGAGATCGGCCTCAAGGAAGTCGCACGCATCCACGCCGAGATGGACGTCGAGCAGATGCGGCTGACCGGCTTCAAGGGCGATTTTCCGGCCTTCCTGCAGTTCCTGCGCACGGATCCGCGGTTCTATGCGCACACGCCCGACGAGCTGCTCAAGGACGCTTCGTACATCGCCAAGCAGATCGACGGCCTGCTGCCCGGATACTTCGGCAAGCTGCCGCGCATGCCCTACAGCGTGCAGCCCGTGCCCGCCGACCTTGCGCCGAACTACACCGGCGGTCGCTACTCGCCGCCGCCAATCGGCGGCCGCACGGGAGGCGAGTTCTGGGTCAACACCTACGCAGCTCGAGAAGCGGCCGCTGTACTCGCTGACGGCCCTCACGCTGCACGAGGCCGTGCCCGGGCACCACCTGCAGATCTCGCTCGGTCGCGAGCTCACCGACGTGCCACCGTTCCGCCTCGACTTCTACTCGCACGCCTTCGGCGAGGGCTGGGGCCTGTACTCGGAGAAGCTCGGCGAAGAGATGGGCATGTATAAGACGCCGTATGACCACTTCGGCCGCCTTTCCTACGAGATGTGGCGCGCCTGCCGTCTGGTCGTGGACACCGGCATCCACGCCCTGGGCTGGTCGCGCGAGCAGGCGCGCCAGTACCTGCGCCGATAACACCGCACTCGTCCGACCAGGAAGTGCGCACCGAGACCGATCGCTACATCGCCTGGCCGGGCCAGGCACTGGCCTACAAGATGGGCGAACTGAAGATCCTGGAGCTGCGCGCAAAGGCGCAGCCGGCGCTCGGCGCGCGCTTCGACGTGCGCGCCTTCCACGATGCGGTGCTGGCGAACGGCTGCGTGCCGCTGCCGGTGCTCGAACGCCAGATCGGCGAATACATCGCCGCCAACCAAGGCAATGCCGGCAGGGTTGCGGCGGACGCGGCGAGCCCGACGAGCGCGAAACGCTAGCGCGGGCGCCCGTCCCAGCTGCCTCAGCTTCCGGTCGCGGCCTGCGCCTGCCGGTGATCGCGGACTGCCGAGCGCAGCATCAGGATCGCGGCATAACTGACGACGATCACGACCAGCCAGCGCAGCCACGCCAGCGGCAGCGATTTGACGATGAAGGCCGCGATCAGCACGCCGGGAATGCCGCCGAGGGTCAGGCCCAGCGCAGCGCGCAGGTCGTAGCGGCCACTGCGCACGAAGCGCGCCCCACCAATCGGCATCAGGAAGGCGCAGGAGCCCATCATGATCGGAAAGGCCGCCAGCGGGTTCATCCCGAGAAGGCTCACGAGCACCAGGCAGGGCGCATACAGACCGATGCCGAGCATCATGAGCGCGCCAAGCAGGAAGCTGACGCCGACCGCGAATGCGAGCCGCCGCCCCTGCAGGCCCAGTGCCGCGCCCCCGCCGGGCAGCCAATCAACGTTCTTGGCCGCGAACAAGCCGGCCGCGATCAACAGCGCCACGCCCATCGCGAGTTGTATTGCCCTGCGTGGCAGCCGCGACACGATGCCGACTCCCAGCCAGGCGCCGAAGACGGCGGCGGCGATCATCGTGATGAGCGTGGTCAGGTCGACCGTCACCACCGAGATGAAGACCAGGGCCTCGATGACCACCGGCAGGGCGTGTCCGGCATTCAGGGTCCCGGGGATATGCTCGTCCGCGACGCGGCGTCGCAGCTTGAAGGCGGCGGTGGTCGGGGCGAAATTGCCGATACCGAGCGTGTCGAAGAAATCGGTGACGAAACCGATCAGGCAATCCTCGAGGGTAGGGCGGCTACCGCCAGCCGGACGCGAGGCGGCGCGGGCGCGCTCCAGGCTCCACCAGCGCCATCCGAACCAGAGCCCGAGCGCGGCCAGGCCCGCAAGCAGCAATACCGTCACCGGATTCATCGCTGGATCAGCCCCCGGCACGTCCCGTTGCGACGCCGACCAGTATAGCCGCCCGGCCCCGCGCAGCCCGGAAAACCCTTAGGAGACATTGTATTTGGCGCAGTGGATTTGGCTTGGGGTGCTGGTTATAATCCCGCCCCGCGTCCGCCCACGATAACTCGGAGAATATTAATGTCGCCACTCAAGGTTCTAATGACGTCCGCCGCCGTATGTGCCGTTTCGCTCGGCGCATATGCGGCTGACACGAAGATCGAAGGCATCGAGGCCTGCATGAAGATCCAGTGGAACGCCAAGTTCCTCAAGGATCATCCGCGCGCACCGGCCGGCTGCCAGGAAGTCGACACCCGGGACGGCGTGAAGTACGCCAAGTTCTCCGGCACCGTCAAGTCCATATCCGGTGGCCAGGCCACGGTCGCCATGAAGAACGTGGCGGGCACGGAAGTGGGATCGATCAAGGTCGACACCACCGGCAATTCGATGGTCACGATTAATGGCAAGGAAGAGAAGGCCTCCGACCTCAAGGTTGGTGACAGCCTGAATTTCTACGTGAAGGAAGGTGAATTTGGTGCCTCGCCGACGATGGCGGCGCCCAAGACAACGACCGTCACGCCGAAGCCGATGCCGTCCAACTGAGGACCGCATAAAGTCCGGACGCCATGGGGCATCCGGGCTTTGGTTTCTCTGAAGGGGCTCTGCCTTGACCGGCACGAGCCCCTTTTCTTTGGCCAGGAGCGCGCAGTGGGCGACAACGACGTAGTCATCGAAGCCTGGAACACGGTGCTGTTCGACAAATTCGTGCGCTTCAAGCACCTGCTTATTGGCGGCCTTGCAAACCACAGCGACGCCGTCATGTCGCGCGGCCTGTTCCCGAAGGGAGCGCGAGTCCTCGACGTGGGATGCGGATTCGGTGACACGACGGTCCGCATTGCACGCGAAGTGGGTCCGGATGGGGCGGCGGTCGGCACGGACTGCGCGCCCAACTTCATCACCGCATCCGAGCAGGACGCCCGGGCGGCCGGGGTGACCAACGCCAGCTTCTTCTGCGCGGACTCGCAGACCGACGACCTGCGCGGCCCCTATGACCACGCCTTTGCGCGCTTCGGCACGATGTTCTTCATGATGCCGGGCGCGGCGCTGCGCAACATCCGGCGCGCGCTCAAGCCTGGCGGCGTGTTCACCCAGGTGGTGTGGCGCAAGCGAGAGGACAACCCCTGGCTGCACGACGCCGAGCTGTGCGTGCGCGGCATCGTCCCGGTCGTATCGCACGAGGAGACTGACCAGGTGCACTGTGGCCCCGGGCCGTTTTCCATGTCCGGGCCCGACATGGTCAGCTCGATGCTGCAGGCGGCGGGCTACGACCGCGTCAGCTTCGAGCGCTTCGACACGGACATCTGCATCGGCCGCGACCTCGAGGATGCGGTGGAGTTCGCCATGGCGCTTGGGCCAGCCGGCGAGATCATCAGGCTGGCCGGGGCCGAGGGAGAACGCCTGAAGCCCGAGGTGGTCCAGGCCTTGCGCAAGACGCTGGCGCCGTACCAGCGCGCGAATGGGATCTGGGCGCCCTCGAGCACCTGGTTCATCAGCAGCCGCAACAAGCCCTAGCCGTCCCGGCAGGCGGCAGTTGAAATCAGGGGCCGCGAAGCACTAGAATCCGCCCCCGGTGGCCGGAGCCGGCCTTGTAGGTAGCTCCGTGCAGCTGCAGGAATTGCGGCCAAGAGCTTGATTTCAAAGCCCCACTTGGGGCTTTTTGCGTTTTGGTGGGGCCGCGGGCCCTTTTTTTTGGTCCGTTTTCGGGTGGGCCGGGCAGGTCATGACGACGCCCTTGCGGGAAAGGCTGGCTGGACTGGTCGAGCCGCTGCTTGGGCAGCTCGGGTACGAGCTGGTTGAGCTCGAGTACGCGGGCGGCCACGGTTCGGGGACGTTGCGCGTGTTCATCGACGGGCCCTCGGGGGTCAACATCGATGATTGCGAGCTCGTCAGCCGCGAATTGTCGGCGCTGCTGGACGTCCACGATCCGGTGCCCGCGGCCTACCGGCTCGAGGTGTCGACGCCGGGGCTCGACCGGGTGCTGCGCACGCCAGCGCATTTTGCGCGCTTCGCGGGCGCGCGAGTGGCGGTGGAACTGCTGGTGCCGCGCGAGGGCCGCCGGCGTTACACCGGGCGGCTGCTGCAGTCGGATGCGGAAGGGATTGAGATAGAGGTGGATGGCGCGCGAGTGAGCTTGCGCTATCCGGAAATGGTTCGAGTGCGGCTGGTACCGGAATGGCCGGAGAGGCCCGTCAAAGGCAGAAGGCGATGAACAAGGAAATCCTGATGGTGGTCGACGCCGTGTCGAACGAGAAGG
Organism: uncultured Gammaproteobacteria bacterium; assembly: GCA_963778855.1. GTDB lineage: Bacteria > Pseudomonadota > Gammaproteobacteria > Steroidobacterales > Steroidobacteraceae > FEN-1191. The sequence continues at coordinate 202,833 of CAVZWC010000001.1, forward strand.
GCGTCGACAAGGAAATCATCTTCGAGGCGCTCGAAGCGGCGCTTGCGGCCGCGGCGCGCCGCAAGCACAGCGAGGAGTGGGACGTGCGCGTCGCCATCAACCGCAAGACCGGCGACTACGAGACCTTCCGCCGCTGGAAGGTGTTCGCCGACGATTCGCGCGAGATCGAGATTCCGGAGCGCGAGCTGCGCCTCGAGGACGCGCTCGACGTCGACAAGTCCGCCGCCCTCGGTGGCTACGTCGAGGAGCCGATGGAGTCGGTCGCCTTCGGACGCATCGCCGCCCAGCAGGCCAAGCAGGTCATCGTGCAGAAGGTGCGCGAGGCCGAGCGCGCCCAGGTCGTCGAGCAGTACCAGGATCGCGTCGGCACGCTGGTCAGCGGCGTGGTCAAGCGCGTCGACCGCAACGGCATCTACGTCGACCTCGGCGGCAATGCCGAGGGCTTCGTGCCGCGCAGCGACATGATCCCGCGCGAGCAGCTCAAGCCCCAGGACCGCGTCAAGGCCTTCCTGCAAGGAGGTGCGCTCCGAGCCGCGCGGCCCGCAGCTGTTCCTGACGCGCACCGCGCCGGAGTTCCTGATCGAGCTGTTCAAGCTCGAGGTGCCCGAGGTCGGCCAGGGCCTGATCCAGATCCTCGGCGCGGCGCGCGATCCCGGGCATCCGCGCCAAGATCGCGGTGCAAGAGCAACGATCCGCGCATCGATCCGGTCGGCGCCTGCGTCGGCATGCGCGGCTCGCGCGTGCAGGCGGTCTCCAACGAGATCGCCGGCGAGCGCGTCGACATCATCCCCTTCGACGACAACCCGGCGCAGTTCGTCATCAACGCGATGTCGCCGGCCGAGGTGCAGTCGATCGTGGTCGACGAGGACCCGCACAGCATGGACATCGCGGTGGCCGAGGACAAGCTGTCGCAGGCCATCGGCCGCGGCGGCCAGAACATCCGCCTTGCCAGCCAGCTGACCGGCTGGGAACTCAACGTCATGACCGAGTCCGACGCCGAGACCAAGAGCGAGACCGAGTCGAAGGCGCTGGTCGCAGCATTTCATGAAGCAGCTCGACGTCGACGAGGACGTGGCCACCATCCTGGTGCAGGAGGGCTTCTCGACGATCGAGGAGATCGCCTACGTGCCCGCGGCGGAGCTGGCTGGCATCGAGGAGTTCGACGAGGACATCGTCAAGGAACTGCGCAACCGCGCGCGCGACGTGCTGCTGACGCAGGCGATCGCCAGCGAGGAGACGCTCGATGCCTCGATGCCGACCGACGACCTGCTGACGCTCGAGGGCATGAGCCCAGACCTGGCGCTGGCGCTCGCGCGCCGCGGCGTGCGCACGCGCGAGGACCTGGCCGACCAGGCGGTCGACGATCTCGCGGACATCGAGGGGCTGTCGCCGGAAGAGGCCGGCACGCTGATCATGAAGGCGCGCGAGCCCTGGTTCGAGGCCCAGCAGCATGGCTGACGTGACCGTTTCCCAGTTCGCCGAGGTACTGAAGGTGCCGGTCGACAAGCTGCTCGCGCAGCTCGACCAGGCCGGCATCACCGTCAGCGGCGCCGACGACCTCATCAGCGACGACGCCAAGCTGGAGTTGCTGACGCACCTGCGCCGCAGCCACGGTAGCGGTGCGGGCGGCTCGGCGCCCGCGCGATCACGCTCAAGCGCAAGACGCAGAGCGAGCTCAAGCTCGCCAGCACCCAGGGGCGCGCGCGCACCGTCAGCGTCGAGGTGCGCGTCAAGCGCACCTACGTCAAGCGCGACGTGCTCGAGGAGCAGAAGCGGGCCGCCCAGGAGCAGGCCGACGCGCAGCGTCGCGAGGTCGAGGCCGCCCACCAGGCCAGCGCGGCGCGCGCCGAGATCGAGCGGCGCGAGCGCGAGTCGATGGATCGGCCAACCGCCGGCGGATCGAGGAGGAGCAGGCGCGCGCGCGCGCCCAGGAAGAGGCACGCCGGCAGGCCGAGCAGCGCGCCAGGGATGAGGCCGAGCGCCCGCGGCACGCCCCGGCCGAGGCGCGCCGCGAGGAGCCCGCGCGCAGCTCACACGCCCCGGCACGCGAGAAGCCCGAGTCGCGGACGGCGGACGAGCCGCGGCCCAAGTTACGGCGCCAGGAGCTGCACGTCGCCGGCGACGTCAGCGCCCGCCACAAGAAGAAGAAGCGGCTCAAGGCCCGGACCGCGCCAGCGGACGCCGAGCCGCGCCACGGCTTCGAGATGCCGACCGCGCCGGTCAAGCGCGAGGTGGCGATCGGCGAGACGATCACCGTCGCGGAGCTGGCGCAGAAGCTGGCGGTCAAGGCCACCGAGGTCATCAAGGTGCTGATGAACATGGGCGTGATGGCGACCATCAACCAGACGATCGACCAGGACACGGCGGTGCTGGTGGTCGAGGAGCTCGGCCACGGTGCGCACGCGTCAAGGAAGAACAGATCGAGGACGACCTGCAGTCGGTCGACGCCGAGCAGCAGCTCGACACGCGCCCGCCAGTCGTCACCGTCATGGGCCACGTCGATCACGGCAAGACCTCGCTGCTGGACTACATCCGGCGCACCAAGGTGGCGGCCGGCGAGGCCGGCGGCATCACGCAGCACATCGGCGCCTACCACGTCGAGACGCCGCGCGGCATGATCACCTTCCTCGACACCCCGGGCCACGCGGCCTTCACCGCCATGCGCGCGCGCGGCGGCACGCGTGACCGACGTGGTGGTGCTGGTGGTGGCGGCGGACGACGGCGTCATGCCGCAGACGATCGAGGCGATCCAGCACGCGCGCGCGGCCGGCGTGCCGATCGTGGTCGCGGTCAACAAGATCGACAAGCCCGACGCCGACCCCGAGCGCGTGCGCACCGAGCTGGCCAAGCACGAGGTCATCCCCGAGGAGTGGGGCGGACAGAACATGTTCGTGCACGTCTCGGCGCGAACCGGCGCCGGCATCGACCAGCTGCTCGAAGCCATCCTGCTGCAGGCCGAGGTGCTGGAGCTCAAGGCCCCGCGCGGCGGCCCGGCGATGGGCTTCGTGGTCGAGTCGAGCATGGAGAAGGGCCGCGGCGCCGTGGCGACGGTGCTGGTCAAGCGCGGCACGCTCAAGCGCGGCGACTCCGATCCTCGCCGGCACCGAGTTCGGGCGCGTGCGCGCGATGTTCGACGAGGCTGGCAATGCCGTCGAGCAGGCCGAGCCGTCGATGCCGGTGGTGGTGCTCGGCCTGTCCGGCGCGCCCAACGCCGGCGATGAACTGCTGGTGGTCGAGAGCGAGCGCAAGGCGCGCGAGGTGGCGCTGCATCGCAGGGCAAGACCCGCGACGTCAAGCTCGCCAAGCAGGGCGCGCGCAACGAGGACGTGTTCCAGGCCATGGGCGAGGCCAAGGCGAGCCTGGTCGCGGTGCTCATCAAGACCGACGTGCAGGGCAGCGCCGAGGCGCTGCGCGACGCGCTCGCCAAGCTCTCCACCGACGAGGTCGCGGTGCGCATCATCTCCAGCGGCGTCGGCGGCATCACGGCCTCCGACGTGCAGCTGGCGGCCGCATCGAAGGCGCGCATCATCGGCTTCAACGTGCGCGCCGACAGCGGCGCGCGCGAGGCGGTCAAGGAAACCGGCGTCGAGATCCGCTACTACAGCATCATCTACGAGGCCATCGACGACATCAGGCAGCTCATGAGCGGCATGCTGGCGCCGGAGATCAAGGAGACGATCGTCGGCGTGGCGCAGGTGCGCGAGGTGTTCCGCTCCAGCAAGTTCGGCGTCGTCGCTGGCTGCCTGGTCACCGAGGGCACCGTCAAGCGCAACAACCCGATACGCGTGCTGCGCGACAGCGTGGTGATCTTCGAGGGCGCGCTCGAGTCGCTGCGCCGCTTCAAGGACGACGTCGGCGAGGTGCGGGCCGGCACCGAGTGCGGCATCGGCGTCAAGAACTACCAGGACGTGCGCGTCAACGACCAGATCGAGTGCTACGCGCGCACCGAGATCGTCCGCACGATCTGAGGCGCTCGGCGGGAGCCCCGGCATGGCACAGGGCAATTCTCGGCGACAACGCATTGCAACGCAGATGCAGCGCACGCTGGCCGGCCTGGTGCCGCGCGCCGTCAAGGATCCGCGCGTCGGCCACATCACGATCACGGGCGTGTCGCTGCTCGAGGACCTCAGCAGCGCCCGCGTATGGTTCCTGCCTTTCGGCAAGTCGCAGGATACGGCTCAGCAACTGGCCGGCCTGCAGAGCGCAGCGGGATTCCTGCGTGGCGAGCTCGCGCGCCAGCTCGGCCTGCGGCATGCGCCACGGCTCGAATTCTGCGTCGACACGGCCCAGGAGCAGGCCCAGGCCCTGACCAGTCTGATCAACACGGCGGTGGCTCGGGACCGGGAGCTAGGCGCCGCCGCCGCGGCGGACCCCGACGCCACGGGCACGGCCCCCGATGGCGACTGAGCCCCCCGGACCGAGCGGGATCCTGCTGCTCGACAAGCCTTCGGGAATGTCCTCCAACGCGGCCCTGCAGCGGGTGCGATGGCTGCTGGGGCGCCCCAAGGCGGGGCACACGGGCAGCCTCGATCCGCTCGCGACCGGCATGCTCCCCGTCTGCGTCGGCGAGGCCACCAAGGTGGCCGGGGCGCTGCTCGCAGGCGCCAAGGGCTACACCGTGACGATAGGGCTTGGGGCCCGAACCGATTCCGGGGATTCGACCGGCACGGTCGTCGAGCGCCAGCCGGTGCCACCCATCGACGCGGCCACGCTGGCGGCGGCGCTGGAGCCGATGCGTGGGCGCCAGCTGCAGGTGCCGCCCATGTACTCGGCCCTCAAGCAGGGCGGCCAGCCGCTCTACAGGCTGGCGCGCAAGGGCCTGGAGGTCGAGCGCGCGCCTCGCAAGATCGAGGTCCACGCGCTCGAAGTGCTGGAATTCGGCACTGACTCGCTGCGATTGCGGATCGAGTGTTCCAAGGGCACCTACGTGCGCACGCTGGCCGAGCAGCTCGGGACCCGTCTTGGCACCTGCGCGCACGTGACGGCGCTGCGGCGCGATTTCGTCGCGCCCTTCCGCGGCGAACCGATGCACACGCTGGAGGAACTGCTGCGCATGGAAGGCCCCTGGCCGTTGCTGGGCGCCGACCGCGCCGTGGCCCACCTGCCCGAGGTCCGGCTCACGCCTGGCCAGGCCAGGGCGCTCGCGTACGGCCAGACAACCGACCTGGACGCCGCATTGACCGGCCCGGTGCGCCTTTACGCGGCCGATGGGTGCTTCATGGGCCTCGGGTCGGTATCGGGGGATGGGGTGCTGCGGCCGCTGCGGCTGTTCGCCCAAGGTGCGGGAGCGCAGCCGTAACTGGCTGTTCGGCTTGAGGCTTGAGGGCGCTGCCGCTACAATGCGCGGCTCCAAATTACGACCATAGACCGAGTAGCAGAGGATTTCCGCGCAATGGCCCTGTCCACCGAGAAGAAAGGCGACGTGCTCGCCAGTTATCGCCGCGGTCCGAAGGACACCGGCTCCCCCGAGGTCCAGGTCGCGCTGCTGTCAGAGCGCATCAACGGTTTGAGCGAGCACTTCAGCGTGCACAAGGCCGACCATTCCTCGCGCCGCGGACTGGTGCGCATGGTCAATCAGCGCCGCAAGTTGCTGGACTACCTCAAGGCCAGCAAGCCTGCCAGCTACCAGCAGGTCGTAGAACGTCTTGGCCTGCGCCGCTAACGCGGTACTCGTGGCGCATCGATCCCCGCGCCGTCCTCCCAATTCCTGCCCCAATCAGTATCCCGAGGGTTGAAGCGTGACTGTCTGCAAAAGAACTTTTAGCTATGGTCCCCATAACGTAACGCTCGAGACCGGCGAGATGGCGCGCCAGGCCGACGGCTCCGTCCTGGTGACGATGGGCGATACCGTCGTGCTGGTCACCGCCTGCGCCAAGACGCAGCCGCGCCCAGGCCGCGACTTCTTCCCGCTGACGGTCAACTACCAGGAAAAGACCTACGCCGCGGGCCGCATCCCCGGCGGCTTCTTCAAGCGCGAAGGCCGTCCGACCGAGCGCGAGACGCTGACCTCGCGCCTGATCGACCGGCCGATCCGGCCGCTGTTTCCGGACGGCTTCCTCAACGACGTGCAGGTGGTCGCGACCGTGCTGTCGCTCGACCCCGAGATCATGGCCGACATCCCGGCGCTGCTCGGCGCCTCGGCCGCGCTTGCCTCTCGGGCATGCCGTTCAAGGGACCGATCGGCGCCGCCCGCGTCGGCTACCGCGACGGCAAGTACGAATTGAACCCGACCGCAGCGATCTGCTGGCCTCGCAGCTCGATCTCGTCGTCGCCGGCACCCAGCATGCCGTGCTGATGGTCGAGTCCGAGGCCTCGGGACTGTCCGAGGAAGTGATGCTCGGCGCCGTCGTCCTTCGGCCACGAGCAGATGCAGATCGCGATCAAGGCGATCAACGAACTGGTCGCCGAGGCCGGCAAGCCGCGCTGGACCGAGCCCGGGCGGCGCACGACGCGCAGCTGGCACTGGCGGTGGGCAGTCGCGCACTCGAAGCGCTGAGTCGAGGCCTATCTCGTGACCGAGAAGCAGCAGCGCTACGCGCGCATCAAGGAGATCAAAGCCAACGTTGCCGCCCAGCTCACCGGGGGTGATGCGCCGGCCTACACCGCCGAGCAGGTCAGCGACGAATTCTTCCGGCTCGAGAGCAAGATCGTCCGCGAGCGGATCCTCGACGGCAAGCCGCGCATCGACGGCCGCGACCTCAAGACCGTGCGGCCGATCACCGTCAAGGTCGGCGTGCTGCCGCGCACCCACGGCTCGGCGCTGTTCACGCGCGGCGAGACCCAGGCGCTCGTCGTCACCACGCTCGGCACCGGGCGCGACGCGCAGATCATCGACGCCCTCGAGGGCGAGCGCCGAGAGCCGTTCATGCTGCACTACAACTTCCCGCCGTTCTCGGTGGGCGAGACCGGCATGATGGGCATCGCCCAAGCGCCGCGAGATCGGCCACGGCAACCTGGCGCGCCGCGGCATCAGCGCGGTGATGCCCGACATGGCCACGTTCCCGTACGTGATCCGCGTGGTGTCGGAGATCCTCGAGTCCAACGGCTCGAGCTCGATGGCCACCGTCTGCGGCACCGCGCTGGCGCTCATGGACGCGGGCGTGCCGGTCAAGGCGCCGGTGGCCGGCGTGGCGATGGGACTGGTGCTCGAAGGCAAGCGCTTCCAGGTGCTGACCGACATCCTCGGTGACGAGGACCACCTCGGCGACATGGACTTCAAGGTCGCCGGATCGCGCGACGGCATCACCGCGCTGCAGATGGACATCAAGGTCGAGGGCATCACGCCCGAGATCATGAAGGTGGCGCTGGCGCAGGCGCGCGACGGGCGCCTGCACATCCTCGGCGAGATGAACAAGGTGATCTCGACAAGCCGCGCGCAGAAGATGTCGGAGTGGGCGCCCTCGATCATCACGATCAAGATCGATCCGGAGAAGATCCGCGACGTCATCGGCAAGGGCGGCGCGGTGATCCGCCAGATCACCGAGGAGACCGGCACGACGATCGACATCGAGAACGACGGCACGGTCAAGATCGCCTCGGTCAGCGGCACCGCCGGCCGCGAGGCGCAGCGCCGCATCGAGCTCATCACGGCCGACGTCGAGGTCGGTCAGATCTACGAGGGCAAGGTCGCGCGGCTGATGGACTTCGGCGCCTTCGTCACCATCCTGCCGGGCCGCGACGGCCTGGTGCACATCTCGCAGATCTCGAACGAGCGCGTCGAGCGCGTCGCCGACAAGCTGCGCGAGGGCGACGTGATCCGCGTCAAGGTGCTCGAGGTCGACCGCCAGGGGCGCGTGCGCCTGTCGATGCGCGACGTCGGCCAGAACTAAGGCCCGATTGCCGCGGGTGATCGACCAGGAAGGCGATCGCCTAAGGCCGGCGTTGCCCGGCTGCGCCCTCGAGCTGGGTGTGCAGCGTCGACTCCAGCAGCGCTGCCGTCGAGGCAGCGCCCGTCAGGTCGTAGCTGCGGATCAGGTCGGCGAGGAAGCTCTCGCTGAGGCGCGCGCCGGCCCCGAGTTCCTGCTCGGCGATGACCTGCAGCAGGATGGCGCGCGTGATGTCGCGGCCACTGCGCTGCTCCACGATGCGAGGGCGGTTCTGGGAGGCGATCAGCGCGCGTACGTCTCGATCGTGATATAGCGGCTCAACTCCGTGTCGTACAGCCGACGATTCGGGTATTTCTTGATCAGGCGCGGTTCGCTCATCGCACACCTCCCGGCAAGAACCCCTACCATATCAATCAGCCGGCAGCCTTGCCATACCACGCAGGGCCTGCAGCCGCCAGTTCGCGATCGCCCATTCCCAGAGGGCCGCGGGCGGCGCGCCGGAAAGTTCGGCCGGTGGCTGTTGCCTTAGCATGGTGAGTACCCGCCAGAGCAGCCTTGGGTTCGCTGCCGGCGTGGCGGCGAGTGAGCGCGCCGACTTCGAGAGCTTGCTGCCGTCCGGCTCACAGACCAGGGGCAGGTGCGCATAGCGCGGCTCGGGCAGTTCCAGCGCACGCTGCAGCGAGCGCTGCCATCCCGTGCTGGGCAACAGGTCGTCGCCGCGCACGACGTCCGTCACCCCCTGCTCCGCATCATCGACGACGACGGCGAGCTGGTAGGCCATGCAACCGTCCCGCCGCCGCACGATCGGGTCCCCCTGGGCCGAAGCGTCGACCTCGACGATACCGTGTAGGCGATCATGGAAGGCGCCGACGGGGCACAGGTCGGCGCGAAAGCGCGTCGCCGTGGGGCCCGGTCGCAGAGGGCCGGCCCGGCAGGTGCCGGGGTATCCCCCGGTATCGTCGGTGGCCCCGCGATCGCGGCGCGAACAGGAGCATTCATAACTCAGCCCGTGCCCGGCCAGCCCGGCGATGGCCTGCCGATAAAGGTCAGTCCTCTGGCTCTGGTGGACGACCGGGCCGTCCCACCAGAAGCCGAGCGAGTCGAGCAGGCGCAGGATGTCGTCAGTCGCCCCAGGCACGATGCGTGCCGCGTCGAGGTCCTCGATGCGCAGCAGCCAGCGGCCGCCGGCATGGCGGGCGTCGAGGAAGCTGGCGACGGCGGCGACCAGCGAACCCAGGTGGAGCGGCCCCGATGGGCGAGGGCGCAAAGCGCCCCCACGCCGGGCGCGGCCCCTTCAGCGGTAGCGGTCGTCCCGGTCGCCGTACTGGCGCTCACGGCGCTCACGACGTTCCTGGGCCTCGAGGCTCAGGGTGGCGACGGGCCGTGCCTCGAGGCGCTTGATGCCGATCTCCTCGCCGGTCTCGAGGCAGTAGCCGTAGGTACCGTCCTCGATGCGCTTCAGGGCCTCGTCGATCTTGCGGATGAGCTTGCGCTCGCGGTCGCGGGTACGCAGCTCGAGGCTGAACTCCTCTTCCTGTGTCGCCCGGTCGTTCGGGTCGGGGAAGTTGGCGGCCTCATCCTTCATGTGGGTGACCGTACGGTCAACTTCCATCATGAGGTCGCGCTTCCAGCTGTATGAGGATCTGCTGGAAGTGCCGAAGCTGCGCCTTGCCCATGTACTGCTCGCCACGCTTGGCAACGTAAGGCTTGACGTTGCGCGGGCCGGCAAGAAGGCTGGTCGCGTCGCCCGACTCGACCTCGTCGCGATCGGCACCGCGCGCCCCGGGGCGCGCTGCACCGGTGATGGGGGGGACGGGTGCACGGGGCGGCGGCGGGGGCGCCGTGGCGGGAACGGCCGCCTTGGCGGCACGCGACGCGGGTGCCGGTCTGGCGGCTTCCGGGCGCGCGCCAGGAACCGCGGAGCGGGCGGTGCTGGCCCGGCTGGCCGGGCGCGTCGGGGCAGCCCGGCGCGCGGCGGGGCGGGCCACGGCCGGCCGGCGGGCGGAGGCCGTCGACTTGCGGGCTTCGGCCTTGTGCGCCGCAGCCTTGCGTGCGCCCGAGCGGGTCGCTCCAGCGGCTTTCCGGACCTTGGCGGCAGGTTTCTTGATGGCCATTTCGCGCTCCTTGCCGGGGCGGAACGAAGGTAAGGAATTTTTCGAGCGCGCGATTATACCGATGGGTCGGGCCGTGTACAGTCTGCAAACCCTGGGTCTCCGGCCAGGCCCGGGCTGGCGGGCCTGGCCGGGAAAATCAGGGCAAGGAGGCAGGCGGAGCGGGGCGCCAGCCAGGGTTGTGGTGCTCGGCCACGATTGTCGTCGCGATGCCGCCGCGCACATTGAAGCGCGCCGTGAGCCGCATGAAGCGCGGGGCCAGCGCCCGCGCCAGGGTAACCAGGATCTCGTTCGTGACGGCCTCATGGAAGGCACCGCGGTCCCGGAACGACCAGACGTAGAGCTTCAGCGACTTGAGCTCTACGCACAGCTGGTCGGCGACGTATTCGAGTTCGAGCGTCGCGAAATCGGGCTGCCCCGTGCGTGGGCACAGGCAGGTGAATTCCGGCATGAGCATGCGGATCGTGTAGTCGCGTTCCGGCGACGGATTGGCGAATGTCTCGAGGCTGGCGGCGGGCGGCGCGGGCATGGTTCGGCGGGATCGTCGAAAGCGGCTGGCGGATAATCTACACTACCGCCGCGCGACATGTCCTTGGGTCCGCTGACCCGGCCGCCACCTCGAGGAGCCCATCCTTAAAATGCGTCTGAGCAAGATCCGGCTCGCTGGCTTCAAGTCCTTCGTCGACCCCACCACCGTACTCCTGCCCAGCAACCTGACTGGGGTCGTCGGACCCAATGGCTGCGGCAAGTCGAACGTCATCGATGCGGTGCGCTGGGTCATGGGCGAGCTGTCGGCGCGCCACCTGCGCGGCGAGTCGATGGCCGACGTCATCTTCAATGGCTCGAGTTCACGCCAACCCATCGGCACGGCTTCGGTCGAGCTGGTGTTCGACAACAGCGACGGCAAGATCGGTGGCGCCTACGCCAGCTATGCCGAGATCTCGCTCAAGCGCCAGGTGGCGCGCGACGGCAGTTCCAGTTACTTCATCAACGGCGGGCGTTGCCGGCGCAAGGACATCACGCAGCTGTTCCTGGGCACCGGGCTCGGCTCGCGCAGCTACGCGATCATCGAACAGGGCATGATCTCGCGCATCATCGAGGCGCGCGCGGACGACATGCGGGCCTTCGTCGAGGAAGCGGCCGGCATCTCGCTCTACAAGGAGCGGCGCCGCGAGACCGAGGGGCGCATCGCCGACACCCGCGAGAACCTGGCCCGGGTCCAGGACCTGCGCGACGAAGTGGAAAAGCAGATACGCCACCTGCAGCGTCAGGCCGCGGCGGCGCGGCGCTTCCAGGAATTCCGCACGCGCGAGCGCGGCCTGCATGCCGAGCTCCTGGCCCTGAGGCTGCGCGAGTTCGACGTCGGGGCCGCGGGCCACGAGGCCGCGACCGGCGCGGCTGAACTGGCCATGCAGCAGCAACTCGCGAGCCAGCGCAGCTGCGAGGCAGCGCTCGAGAAGCAGCGCGAATTCCACGCCGGGCTCGGCACCCGGATGAACTCGATCCAGGAGCGCTTCTACGAGCTGGGCGCCGAAGTTACGCGCACCGAGGAGAGCATCCGCTACACCGCGGAACTGCGCAGCCGAAATCGCGAGGATCTTGGCCAGACCGTCGCCACGCTGGCCGAGGTCGAGGCCCATATCGCCAGCGACCAGGGGCGCATCGCACAGTTGCAGGCCGAGATGGCCGCGCTCGCGCCAGAACTCGAGCGCCTGCGCAGCGCCGAGGCCGAGGCTTCGGCGACGCTGCGGTCCGCCGACGTCGAGTCCGTGGCCGGGCAGGAGCGCTGGGAGTCCTACAACCACGACCTCGGCGCTGCCCACCAGGAGAGCGAGGTCGAGGCCGCGCGCATCGAGCAGCTCGACGGTCAGCTGCTGCGGCTACGTTCGCAATCGGATCGCATTGCGCTCGAGCACGAGGCGATTGGCCGCCGGCAGGACGCCGCGGCGATCGAGGAGCCGGCACGGCTCGAAGCGGCGGCCGGACAGCGGGCCAGTGCGCTCGAGGCACGACTGGCGGCCCTGCTCGGGGACATCCGGCAGCTGCGGGGCCAACAGCGGGAGACCGAACTGCGGCTCGAGCAGCAGCGCACGCGCCGCGACCACGTGCGGGCGGAGCTCGTATCCCTGGAAGCCGTGCAGAGGGCTGCACTTGGTGCCAAGGACTCGGGGGCCGCGGCCTGGCTCGAGGCCCTGGGCCGCCGCTCCGGCAAGGGTGTGCCGGCCAACCTGGCATCGACCTTGGGCGTCGACGAGGCCTGGCGGCGCGCCGCCGAGACCGTGCTCGGCGATTACCTCGAGGCCGTATGCGTGGGCGACCTGGACGAACTCGGTGAGGAGCTGCAGCGGCAGGAGATCGGCAACCTTGACGTGCTCGAGGGCGGGTCCGAGCCGGCCGGCAGGGCCGCCTCCGGCACGCTCGCCGAGCGCGTGCGCGGCCCTGCGGCCGTCATGACGATGCTGGCCACGGTCCGGACCTGCGACACGCTGGCCCTGGCCCTGCGGCTGCGACGGCGCCTCGGGCCAGGTGAATCCCTGGTTACCCCAGCCGGCGAATGGCTCGGGCGCGACTGGCTGCGCCTGCGGCGCGGCAATGACCCGCACGCCGGGGTTCTCGAGCGTGCCCAGCGGCTCAAGCTGCTGGCCCAGGATGCCGCCGCCGCGGACTCCGCGGTGCAGGACAGCGAGGCAGTGCTGGCCACGCTGCGCGGCCAGGTACACGATTCCGAACGCGCGCGCGATGAGGCGCAGCTCCAGATCCAGGAGGCTCACCGCGAGCATGGCGAGCTGCGCGCCCAGCTGGGCGCATTGCAGGCGCGCGCGGACGAGGTGCAGCTGCACCGGCTGCGTATCGAGGGCGACCGCGGCGAAGTCGAGGCGGAGCTGGCGCGCACGCTCGATGAGCTGGCCCAGGCGCGGCGCGCCCACGAGGCGGCGCTGGCGGACCTGCAGCGGCTGGATGCCGTCCTGCCGCAACTGAGCGGCGAGCGTGAACTGCACCGCGCGCGGGCTGCGGCGGCGCGCGATGAGGCGCAGGCGGCGCAGCTGGCGCTGCGTGAGGCGATGGTGCTGCACGAGAGCCGGCGCTCGTCCCACGAATCAATGACCTCCACGGCAGCGCGGTTGCTCGAACAGCGCGCACAGCTGCTGCTGCGGCGCGACACCCTGAACGCCGAGCTGGCCGATGGCGATGCCCCGGTCCGGGACATGCAGGCGCGGCTGCAGTCCGTGCTCGACCGGCGGCTCGAGGTCGAAGTCGACCTCGGCGTCGCGCGCCAGGAACTCGAGGACGCCGAGCGCGAATTGCGCGCCCTCGAACAGCGCCGCGTCGCCGCCGAAGGATTGGTCGCCGGGGCCCGCCAGGCGATGGAGGACGCGCGAATGCAGGCCCAGGAAACGCGTGTGCGGCGGGAAGCGCTGGCCGAGTTGTTCGCCGAGACCCGCTGCGAGCTGGCGACGGTCATGGCCGCGCTCAGCCCCGACGCACTGGTCGCTGACTGGGAGTCCCGCCTGGCCGAAGTACGCGCGGACATCGAGCGACTGGGCCCGGTAAACCTGGCGGCCATCGACGAGCTGCAACAACAGTCCGAACGCAAGACCTACCTCGACCGCCAGTATGCTGACGTCAGTGATGCGCTCAAGACGCTCGAGGACGCGATGAAGCGCATGGACAAGGAAACCCGCGCACGCTTCGAGGATACCTTCGGCCGTATCAATGCCGGGCTCAAAGAGAAGTTCCCGCGCCTGTTTGGCGGCGGGCACGCCTACCTGGAACTCGTGGGCGAGGACCCACTGGCCGCCGGCGTCGCAGTCATGGCGCGCCCGCCCGGCAAGCGCAACAGCACGATCTCCCAGCTCTCGGGTGGCGAGAAGGCCCTAACCGCCGTTGCCCTTGTATTCTCGATCTTCGACCTGAACCCGGCGCCGTTCTGCCTGCTCGACGAAGTCGACGCGCCGCTGGACGAGCACAACGTCGGGCGCTTCTGCGACATCGTGCGCGAGATGTCCGGGCGGGTGCAGTTCATATTCATCACGCACAACAAATCGACGATGGAGCTCGCCTCGCAGCTGCTCGGCGTGACGATGAACGAGCCCGGGGTCTCGCGCCTGGTGTCGGTTGATGTCGACGCCGCCGTGAGGCTGGCGGCCGTCTGAGGCAGCATGACCTGGCTGCGCCCGATACTGTTGCTCGCCGGCGCGATCTTCATCGCGGTGCTGGTCTGGTGGGAGCGACGCCAGCCGCACCGGGTCCGTGAGGGCGATGGGGTGCCAGCCTCGCGCGCCGATCCCGTCCCGGTACCGGCGCCGAGCCCCGAGCGACCGATGGCGGCCAGCGAGGAGCGTGGCGGGCCGGAGCGGGAGTTGCGCCGCACGCCGCCCGTCATCGATTGGTCCGACGTCGTCCCGCGCGCCGAGTCTGTGGTGGCGGGGGCAGGAGGCGCCGCCCGGACGGCGGATTGGGGGCCAGTGTCCACATCGCCAGCGGCGGCGCCCGCCGGCACGGCGGCGGGCGAGCCCGAACCCCCGCTGCGCGTCGAGTGGCCGGATGAGGGCGAACGTCGCATCGTCACGCTCCGGATCCTGCCCTCGCGCCATGACCGCCTGGCGGGCCGCGCCTTGCGCCAGGGCCTGACCGCCAGCGGGTTCCGGCACGGAGCCTTCGGCATCTTCCACCTGCCCGAGCCGGACGGCCGCGTCCTGATCAGCGCCGCGAGCCTCGTGCGCCCGGGAATGCTCGACCCGGCGACCATGGACTTCCAGCGTTTTGCCGGCATCAACCTGTTCGTGGTGCTGCCCGGCCCCCTGACCGATGAGCAGGCGCTGCAGCGGCTCGGGCAGGTCGCCGTCGAGCTGGCTGCCCGGGTCGAGGGGCAGGTGCAGGAGGAGAGCGGGGCGCCGTTTGACACCGCGGCGGTCTCGGCCTGGCGCGGACGTTGCCTGGCCGCGATCTACGGCGGCGGGGCCGCCGCGGGACCGGTGCATTGAGCGATGCGGCGCGGCGCGCGGCGGCACTGCGCGCCGAGATTGCGCGCCACGACTACCGTTACTACGTGCTCGATGATCCCGAGGTCCCGGACGCCGAATATGACCGACTCATGCTGGAACTGCGCTCGCTCGAGCAGGCACACCCAGAACTCATAACCCCCGATTCGCCCACGCAGCGCGTCGCCGGCACGGCCAGCGCGGCTTTCGCTTCCGTGCGCCACGTGGTGCCGATGCTGTCGCTCGACAACGCCTTTGCCGATGAGGACGTCGAAGATTTCGACCGGCGCGTGCGCGAACGCCTCGGCGGGGTCGACAGCGTCGAATATTGCGCCGAACCCAAGCTCGACGGGCTGGCGGTCTCGCTGCGCTATGAGCACGGGCTGCTGGTACACGCCGCCACGCGCGGTGATGGGGATACGGGTGAGGACGTGACGGCCAACGTTCGCACGATCCGCTCGGTACCGCTGCGCCTGGCGCGCACGGCGCCGGCCGAGCTCGAAGTGCGCGGCGAGGTGTACATGCCGCTGGCCGGATTCCGGCAGCTCAACGCGGCGGCGGCAGCGACCGGCGACAAGCTGTTCGTCAACCCGCGCAACGCGGCCGCCGGGGCGTTGCGGCAGCTCGACCCGGCCGTGACGGCGCAGCGACCGCTGGCGGTGTTCTTCTATGGAGCCGGCCAATGGCAGGGCGCCGCCGCCCCAGCCAGCCACCGCCAACTGCTCGAGCAGTTGGCGCAGTGGGGGCTGCGCGTCAACCCGGAGACCCGCGTGCTCGCCGGAATCCAGGCCTGCCTCGGGTATTACCGCACACTGGCCGCGCGGCGGCAGCAGCTGCCGTACCAGATCGACGGCGTCGTGTACAAAGTCAACGCGCGCGACGACCAGCAGGCGCTGGGTCAGGTCAGCCGCGCACCACGCTGGGCGCTGGCGCATAAATTCCCGGCCGACGAGGCGCTCACGGTCCTGCGCGAGGTGGAGTTCCAGGTCGGGCGAACCGGCGTACTGACCCCGGTTGCCCGGCTCGACCCGGTCATGGTCGGTGGGGCCCTGGTATCCAACGCCACGCTGCACAACATGGACGAGATCGAGCGCAAGGACGTGCGCTGCGGCGACACGGTCGTGGTTCGCCGGGCCGGCGACGTGATCCCGGAAGTCGTGCGCGTGCTGCCGGAGCGGCGGCCCGCGCAGGCGGCACGCATCGCGCTGCCAACGCACTGCCCGGTGTGCGGCTCGCCCGTGTCGAGGGTCGAGGACGAGGCCGCAGCGCGCTGCACCGGCGGCTTCAATTGCCCGGCGCAGCGCAAGGAGGCCTTGCGCCACTTCGCCAGCCGCCGCGCACTCGATATCGAAGGACTCGGCGACAGGCTCATCGACCAGCTCGTCGATCGCGGCATGGTTTCGACCCCGGCCGACCTCTATGCGCTGAAAGCTGCGGAGCTCGCGCAGCTGCCGCGCATGGGCGAGAAGTCGGCCGCCAACGTGCTCGCCGCCCTCGAGCGCAGCAAGCGCACCACGCTGCCGCGCTTCCTGCACGCGCTCGGCATCCGCGACGTCGGCGAGGCCACAGCCGCGGGGCTCGCGGCGCACTTCGGCTCGGTCGCCGCGCTGCGCTCGGCCAACGTGGCGCAGATCCTCGAGGTTCCGGACGTTGGCCCCGTGATCGCCGAGCAGGTGCAGGCCTTTTTCGCCTCGCCCGGCAACCGCGCGATCGTCGACCGCCTGGTCGCGGCGGGGCTGAACTGGCCGGAGGGCCCACCGGCCGCGCCCGCCCGCGGGCCACTCGTCGGCCTGACGGTGGTGCTGACTGGCACGCTCGGCACGATGACACGCGAGGCAGCGAGCGCGGCGCTGCAGGAGCTCGGTGCCAAGGTCAGCGGCAGCGTGTCGAAGCGCACCGGCTACGTGATCGCCGGCGCCGATGCAGGATCGAAGCTGGCGCGGGCAAGAGAACTCGGCGTGACCGTGCTCGACGAGGCCGGACTGCAGCAATTGTTGCGCGGCGAACTGCCGGGCGGCGAGCGGGGTGGGGACCAGGGGGCCTGAGGAATGTTTCCACTAGACGCGTGACCTCGGTAATTCCGCCGCGCCACCCGGTTGGCGATCCTCGAGCATGGCCAGCAGTTGAGTGCGCGCCGCCGAGCCGTGCACCAGCAGCCCCAGCACGTCGCGCGGGCGCGCCCATTCGAGCGCGCAGCGTGCCGCCTCGATCTCGCCCTCGCGCATGGCCAGCGCGGACTCCTTGAGACCGGCCTCGAGCAACGCCGCGCGCAGCAGCGCGGGAATCTCCCCCGGAGCGCGGCCGCGCAGGTGGGTCGGGATCTCCTTGATGACCACGAGCTCGGGGGAAAACGTGGCCACCACCTGGGCGACTTCGCGAATGTCGGCGTCGCGGCGATTGCCGGCATGGCCGAGTAGCACGGCGAGCCGGCCACCGCCGGCGCGCAACCCGCTGGCGACGGTAAGGAAGGCCCGGAGCCCGTCCGGATTGTGCGCGTAGTCGAGCAGCACGTGCACATCACCCAGCGCGAAGCGCATCATGCGGCCGGGGTTGTCGCCCATCGCGGCACCGAACTTCGCAAACACCGAGGCGATGACGGCCGGCGGCATGTCCAGCGCCACGGCGGCCAGTGCCGCCGCCGCCAAGTTGGCGACGTTGTAGCGCGCCATGCCGCCGATGGCGAGCGGCATGCTGGCAACGGGCCCCAGGTCGTGCTCGCGGCCCGCGTGTTCGAGCCTCAACCGGCCGCCACGCACGCCGCAGGTCGGGAGCCCCTGCCTGGCCGCGGCGCGCAGCAAGGGCGATTCTGCATCGAGCGCGAACCAGCCGATCCGGAGCTGGTATCCCAGGCGCTGCCCCAGCGACGCCGCCTTGTCACGCAGCACCGGGTCGTCCGCGTTGAGTACCAGCAGGCCCTCGCGGCCGATCACGCCTGCGACCGACAGCTTTGCGTCGGCCAGTCCTCCGAGGTCGTCGATCCCGTACTCGCCGAAGTGGTCGGAGCTGACGTTCGTCACGACTGCCGCACGCGCCTGCGACACCGCGATCCCGCGTCGCAGGATGCCTCCGCGCGCGGTCTCGAGGATCGCCGCCTCGGCGCGCGGCTGGCGGATCACGAGCCGGGTCCCAGCCGGGCCGGAGTAGTCGCCGCTGGCCAGCGGCTCGCGGTCGAGAAACACGCCGTCGGTGCAGTTGTAGGCCGCGTGCCAGCCATGCTCGCGCGCGCAGGCCGCGAGCAGGCGCACGGTGGTCGTCTTGCCGTTCGAGCCGGTGACCAGGGCAGTGGGAATGCCGTGCAACTCGCCCCACGGCACCGCGGCCGGGGCGGGCAGTACCGTGAGCGCATAGCTGCGCCCGCCGCAACCGGCGCCGAGCGTCAACTCCTCGTCATCGAGCAGGTGCGGCAGCGCGCGCGCATCGGCTGCATCCAGCAGTTGCCGCAGCGCAGGGCTGCCCTCGTGCTGCGCGAGTTGACGGAAGCGTCGCAGCGCGGCGGCTTCCTCCAGCACCGGCGGCAGCACGGAAAGCGGGTCGGTGGCATCCGCGAGCACTTCCTCGAGCAGCCCCGCCTCGAGCTCGGGCCAGCGCGCCGGCTCGCGTTCCTGCACGCTTGCGCACCAGGCCCATTCGTTGACCTCGGTCGCCAGGAACAGCTGGTCGCAGGGCGCAGCGATGGCCAGCGAGGCGCCCGCGGCGTGTGCGCGCGCGACCGCGCCCGGAACCGGCCATCCCAAATGCCCGCGAGCGCGCTCGACGCGCACGCGCCACGCCTCGAGCAGCGCCGGATCGAGCCTGACGCCCAGGGTCTCGAGCACCGCGCCGGTGCCGGCAAAGAAGAGGTTGGCGCCGGTCAGGCGCCGCGAGTCGTCGAGCGGCAGCTTGGCGGCGACGTTCAGTCTTCGACCTCGGGCGCCAGGCGCACGCCGCGTTCATCGCGGATCAGGGCCTCGGGCCCGAATTCCGCCGCGCCGATCTCGACATGCTGGGGGGCAGGGGCCGCCGCGGCGATGGCCTCCTCACCCAGTGCCGGCGCGGGGGGCGCACTGGTCCGCGCCGGCGGCGCGCCGGCGGGTTTGAACTTGGTAATCTGCTTCCACGAGCGCACCAGCGCGTCGGCGAAGACGAGCAGCAGGTCGCCGGCCGCACCCATGCGCAGCGCCGCGTCGATCGCCTCCTGCTCGTCGGGAATGACCGAGATCGCGCTGTCGGGAACCCCGGCGGCGCGCAATGAGCTGGCCATGATGCGCGGCACCTCGTCGGGCGCGCGCTCGCGCAGGTTGTCGTCGCGCCGGCAGATGTAATGGTCGAAGCGCCCGGCGACCGCGCGCGCGATCGCCACCAGGTCCTCGTCGCGCCGGTCGCCAGGCCCTGCCAGCACGACGATGCGCCGCCCGGTGACGTCGAGGCGCTGCGCCAGGTCGGCCATGGCGCCGACCGCGTGCGCGTTGTGCCCGTAGTCGAACAGCACCTTGAAGGGATGCTCGTTGAATACGTTCATGCGCCCGGGCGCCTGGAAGAACGTCGAATCGAAGGTACGCAGACCCTGGCGGATCGCGTCGAGCTTGATGCCGAGCGAGAAGGCCATGGCCGCCGCGAACATCGCGTTCTGCACGTTGTGCGCGGCCCGCCCCTCGAGCGTCGCCGGGATCAGGTGCGTCCACAGCAGCGGGATCTGGCCGCCCTTGTCGTAGAGCGCGATCATCTGCCCGTTGACGCCCGCCTCGAGCGCGCAGGCGCGGCCGCCGGCGCGGATGTGCTCGCGCACCAGCGTGTGGTGCGGGTTGGTGGTGACGTAGCAGATGTTCTTCGCCTCGGTGTAGCCGGACATTTTCAGCACCAGCGGATCGTCGGCGTTGAGCACCGCGCAATCGGTCGCGACCTCGACCACGACGCGCTTGACCTCGGCGAGCTGCTCGAGCGTGTCGATGCCCTTCAGGCCGAGATGATCGGCCTGGACGTTGAGCACGGCGCCGACGTTGACCTCGTTGACGCCCATGCCGGCGCGCAGCAAGGCCGCCGCGCGCGGTCTCGAGCACCGCGATGTCGATCTGCGGGTCGGCCAGCACCATGCGCGCCGAGATCGGGCCGGTCATGTCGCCCTGCGACGGTGCGCTGGCCGTCGATGTAGACGCCGTCGGTCGTCGTCAGGCCCGGCGGTCAAGCCGCCCATCTTGGTGATGTGCGCCAGCATGCGCGCGGTCGTGGTCTTGCCGTTGGTGCCGGTGATGGCCGCGATCGGGACCCGCGAGGCGCTGCCGGGCGGGAACAGCATGTCGATCACCGGGCCCGGCCACGTCGCGCGGCGTGCCCTCGCTCGGCGCCACGTGCATGCGGAAGCCAGGCGCGGCGTTGACCTCGCAGATGCCGCCGCCGATGCTTGCGATAGCTCTCGGTGATGTTCTTCGACAGGAAGTCGACGCCGCCGACGTCGAGGCCGATGGCGCGCACCGCGCGCTCGGCCATCTCGCGGTTGTCGGGATGGATGACGTCGGTGACGTCGGTCGCGGTGCCGCCGGTCGACAGGTTCGCGGTCGAGCGCAGGTACACGATCTGTCCCGGGGCCGGCACGGAATCGGCCTGCAACCCGGCGCGCGCCAGCATCGTCTGCGCCTGGTCATCGAGCTCGAGGCGCGTCAGCACCTTCTCGTGGCCGACGCCGCGGCGCGGGTCCTGGTTCACGATCTCGATCAGCTCGGTGATCGTGTGCGGCCGTCGCCGACCACGTGGCCGGGCGTGCGGCGCGTAGCGGCCACGAGCTCGCCGTTCACGACCAGCAGCCGGTGGTCGTCGCCCTCGAGGAAGGTCTCGACGATCACGGAGCGGGAGTGCTCGCGCGCCACGTGGAAACCCTGCGCGACCTCGGCATCGCTCGTGAGCCGGATCGAGATGCCGCGCCCGTGGTTGCCGTTGTAGGGCTTGGTCACGACCGGGAAGCCGATGCGTTGCGCCGCGCGCACTGCCTGGCCCTCGGATCTGCACCAGTTCCTGCTTCGGCACCGGCAGGCCGAGCGTGGCGAGGATCTTGTTGGTCTCTTCCTTGTCGCTCGCGAGCTCGACGGCGATGTGCGGCGTGCGCCCGGTGACCGTGGCCTGGATGCGCTGCTGGTACTTGCCGTGGCCGAGCTGCACGAGCGACTGGTCGTTGAGCCGCAGCCAGGGGATGTCGCGCTCCTTCGCCGCCCGCACCAGCGAGGCGGTCGAGGGCCCGAGGGCGCGCCGCTGCGCGAAGCGGATGAACTCGTCCCGCGCCGCAGGCCAGATCCAGCCCGCGGGCACGGTGTCGGTCGGGCGGATCGCCTCCGGCAGTAGCGAGCACAGCAGCCGCAGGCCAAGCTCCCCGGCGGCGATGCCCTCGTCGCGCTGCTCGTATTCGTAGACGACCGTGTAGACGCCGGGTGGCCCCGCGCTGCGGGTCTTGCCGAAGGTGACTTCCTCGCCCGCGAGGTTCTGCAGCTCGATGGCCACGTGCTCGAGCACGTGGCCGAGCCAGGTGCCCTCGTCCTCGCGCATGCGACGAAAGAACCCGCCGGGTTCGTTGTATGAGCAGCCGTGCTCGGCAAGGCCGGGCAGGGCAGCGGCCAGGGCGTCGATGTAGCTTGAGCCCAGGCGCGCCGTCGGCCAGTTCTCGAGCTCACCGAGGTCGAGCTCGAGGCGGATGACCGGGAAGTGGGCGTAGAGCGAGGGGCCGACGTAGACGGATCGATCGAGGATGCGCACCGGCCTACTCCTTCGGATGCATCAGGCCGGCGGCCGTGGCCTGGCGCGTGTGCAGGTTGAAGGTCGCGCCCGCCGTGAGGATATGCAGCCGCAGGCCCAGGACGCAGACCGGCTGGCCCTCGGGCACTTCGCTGATCGAGGAGTAGCTGACCTCGGCGCCGTCGACGACGGTGACGCCTCCGCTCCCCTCGACCTCGAGCGTCTCGTCGGGGCCGATGAACGCGGCCGTGTCTTCGTCGAGGCCGATGCCGATCGCGAACGGATTGTAGGCCAGCGCGGTGATCAGCCGGCCGAGACGATCACGCTCCCGGAAGTGCTGGTCGATGATGAACCGGTTGGTCAGCCCGAGCCCGGGTGCGAGCCGGACGCTGCCCGATATGACGGCCGAGCCCTCGTCGCCGAAGGCGATCATGTGTTCGCTCAGTATGCTGGCCCCGGCACTGGTGCCGCCGACGGCCACGCCGTGGGCATTGCGCATCCGGATCAGCTTGGCGACCGGAGTGCCGCCCAGCAGTGTCGTGAGCCGCAGCTGGTTGCCACCGGTGAAGAAGATGCCAGTCGCGTCCTCTAGCCGGCGCAGGCGGCCGGGCTCCTGGCAATCCCGCCGGGTGTCGAAGTCCATGGTCGCAACCTCGGCGGCGCCCATGTCGGCGAACAGCCGTTCGTAGCGGGACCCGGCTTCGTGCATGCGGCTCGCCGTCGGTATCACGACGATGTTGGCTGCCGCGCCGCCCGAAACACGAACGAACCTCTCGAGGATTTGCCCGTCGTTTTCCTTGTTCTCGGCACCCCCGATCGGGACGATCCAGCCGCGTTCCTGGCCTTCAGGCGATCTGCTGGGCATCGATCTGCAGTTCCTTAAGAGAGACTAACCGTCGCATAGGGTAACGCGCCCAGGGTGTGGGCCACCACGGAATCAGGGCCTGCGCTCGGCACCGGGCTCGGCTGCGCCCCCATGTGTGTCCATGCGCTGCATCTGTGCCTGGGCGAAGGCTACCGCCAGGTCGAGCAGCACGGCCGTGGACCAGGCAAAGGTAAGCATTCCAGCCATGGGCAACATGCCACCCAGCAATCGCCAGTCATAGGACAGGGACATGTCGCTGCCGACGGTCGTGTACTGCAGCAGGGCGTAATAATTGGCCTCAGACCACGAGGGCAAAGCCCCACGCCAGGTAAAGAATGCCGCCCACAACATGACTTCGATCAGGTGACTGAGCACGATCATCCAGCTGGTGACCACCAGCAGGCGGATTCCCCGGAAGAAACCACTCGATGGGCCCAACCGGCGACGCAGCGCTCGGCTCGCCCTCAAGGTGGTGACCATCCCGAGGGCATGGAGCACCAGGGTGACAGCGATCAGCAGGGTGCCCCATATGACCTCGCGCGCGGAAATCACGTACTGCACGTGCTCGAGGCGTTCGAGGGTACTGGTCATGCCGCCGCGCATTTTACAGTCCCGCCCGATTTGCAAATCCGTCGTTTTCAGACAAGAATACCGTCGGATTTTGACAGGCCACGCTTCGTCCGCGGCCGGAAGGTAGACAGCTTGGAAGCCGACTCCCAACCGCAGAAAAGCCACTTCGCGTTCCTGACGCTACCGCAGTACTCGATGATCGCGCTGACGAACGCGCTCGAACCCCTGCGCATGGCCAACAGCATCAGCGGGCAGGAGGCCTACGAGTGGTCGATCGTCAGCCTGGACGGCGCAGCCGTACCGGCCAGCAATGGACTTACCCTGGCGCCCACCCGGTCGCTCGCGAGCCTCGGCCGCGTCGACATCCTGTTCGCCTGCGGCGGCGTCAACGTGCGCGAGGGCGTCACGCAGCCGCTGTTGCGGGCCTTGCGCCGCTTTGCCGAGCGCCGGACCGGCATCGGCGCGCTGTGCACAGGCGGCTACGCCCTGGCCCGCGCCGGCCTGCTCGATACCTACCGCGCCACGATCCACTGGGAGAACCTCTCGGCGCTGCGCGAGGAATTCCCGCGCGTCATGCTCAGCAACCAGGTGTTCACGATCGACCGCGATCGCTACACCGCCTCGGGCGGCATCGCGCCGCTCGACCTCATGCTGCACCTGATCCGGGGCAAGCTCGGGGCGCGCGTGGCGCAGTTGATCACCGAGCAATTCATCGTCGACCGCGCACGCAACGACCGCGACCAGCAGTTCGTGCCGCTGCGGGCGCAGCTCGGGGCCAGCCACGAGGGCCTGATCAGGGTGGCGCAGCTCATGGAGGAACACATCGAGAAGCCGATGTCGCTCGATGCGATTGCCGGGGCAACCCGGCTGTCGCGGCGCCAGATCGAACGCCTGTTCAAGCGGCACCTCGATTGCGTGCCGAAGAAGTACTACCTGCAGATGCGACTACGTCGTGCGCGTGAACTGCTACTGCAGACGGCGATGCCGATCATGGACATCACGACCGCCTGCGGCTTTCAGTCCCCGCCTCATTTCTCAAAGTGCTACCGCGCGCGAGTTCGGCTGCCCGCCGAGCGCCGAGCGGCAGATTCGCCACAGCCACGCGGCCGGGCGCGGGCGCGCCGCCGCCCTGCGGGAGGGCGCAGCATGAGTCAAATGCACGGCCTCCTGCCCGATTCCGCGCGCGAGGCCCCAGGGCATGTCGCCGGCGAGCAAGCGCCGGTCGCTATGCGACCAGTGAGGCCGGCACGCGCCACATACCATGCGCAAGTCCTGCGGGAGACCGACCCATGAACGACGCTGCGCGAATTCGACCTTAACTCGTTGAACGACGAGGAACTTACCGAGCAGGTGCATGACGACCTGTACAACGGCCTCAAGGCCGAGGTCGAGGAGGCCACGCACATCTTCCTCAAGCGCGGCTGGAGCGCCGAGCGAGTGCTCAACGATGCCCTCGTCGAGGGCATGCGCATCGTCGGCATCGACTTCCGCGACGGCATCCTGTTCGTGCCCGAAGTGCTGCTGGCGGCCAATTCCATGAAGGCCGGCATGGAGATCCTGCGGCCGTTGCTGGCCGAGACCGGGGTCGAGCCGATCGGCAAGGTCGTCATCGGCACGGTCAAGGGCGACATCCACGACATCGGCAAGAACCTCGTGTCGATGATGCTCGAGGGCGCGGGCTTCGAAGTCATCAACCTCGGCATCAACAACGCCGTGGAGAAATTCCTGGCCGCGCTGGAAGAGCACAAGCCGGACATCCTTGGCATGTCGGCGCTGCTGACCACGACCATGCCCTACATGAAGGTCGTGATCGACACCATGAAGGAAAAGGGCATCCGCAACGATTACATCGTGCTGGTGGGCGGAGCGCCGCTCAACGAGGAATTCAGCAAGGCGGTCGGTGCCGACGCCTACTGCCGCGACGCCGCGATCGCGGTCGAGACCGCCAAGTCGCTGCTGCAGGCGCGACGCGCCGCCGCACGGGCGCATTGACGCCGCGCCGCACGCCGCCGTGAGCGCAGCCGCGCCCGGTACCCTGGTCATCGCCTGCGGAGCCCTGGCGCAGGAGATCGCGGCGCTGCGCCGGATCAACCAGTGGCAGGCGCTTGACATCCAGTGCCTGCCGCCCGAGCTCCACAACCGGCCGGAGCAGATTCCGGCCCGGGTCCGCGAGGCGATACACGCCGCGCGCGGCCGCTACGCCAGCATCTTCGTCGCCTACGCGGACTGCGGCACCGGGGGGCGGCTCGACGCCGTGCTGCGCGAGGAGGGCGTCGAACGTCTGCCGGGCGCGCACTGCTACGAGTTCTTCGCCACCGCGCAGCGCTTCAGCGAACTCGCCGAGCAGGAGCCGGGGACCTTTTACCTGACGGACTTCCTGGTGCGGCATTTCGAGCGGCTGGTGGCGCAGAGCCTGGGCATCGACCGGCACCCGGAGCTCATCGGCGAATACTTCCGCAATTATCGGCGCGTGGTCTACCTGGTCCAGGACCCGGCGCAGGCCGACATCCCCGCGGCACAACGCATCGCGCAGCGACTCGGGCTGGCCTTCGAAAGCCGCGAAACCGGCTATGGCGAGCTGGCGGGCAGCCTGCGGAACGCGATGGCGAACGCGGCCACCGCGGTGCCGGCGGAAGCCCCGATCGAGTGGGCCGCATGGCGTCGCTGATCGTCATTTTCTGGCGCGACATACCGGCCCAGGTCATAGTCAAGCAGGGTCGCGAAACCGCCAAGGTGCAGCTGACGCATCGCTTCCAGGAAGCGGTCGACCGCGCGGCGATGCGCGCGGGCAAGGGCAGCTCGGATGCCTACCTCGCCGACTGGAAGTGCAGCGATCCGCGCCCGGTTTCGACGATCTCGAGGCCGAAGCGCGGGCCGAGGCGAACGGATCGAGGCCCGCTATACGGACGAGGATCTCGAACGCCTGATCCGGGCCCACGGGCTCGATGCGGGACGCCGGGCGGAAACGGGGCCGCGCTGATGTACGGCTACGCCGCTGGTCGGTGCGCCACGCACGCGGCCTCAATGCCATCTATCGCGGCTTCGAGTCGGCGCTCGTGGCCGGCGCGCCGCTGTGGCGGCGGATCGGCTACCAGCGACTCGAGCGCCCGGCGGCCGCCGTCGAGCGCGTCGTCAAGGGGGCCCTGTTCGACTGCAAGATGTGCGGCCAGTGCATCCTGAGCTCGACCGGCATGTCCTGCCCGATGAACTGCCCCAAGCAGCTGCGCAATGGTCCCTGCGGGGGCGTGCGCGAGAACGGCAACTGCGAGGTGGTGCCGGAGATGCGCTGCGTCTGGGTCGAGGCGGTGGACGGCGCCGCGCGCATCCCGGGCGGCGCGGACAAGCTCGCGCTCGCGCAGCATGCCGTCGATCGGCGGCTGCAGGGCCAGTCGTCCTGGCTGCGCGTGGTGCGAGGAAAAAACGGCGCCGCCACCATGAAGTTCGACGACGAACCGGTCCCGGGCTATCCGTTGCCGATCCTGCCGGGCCATACCTCACCCGGCCGCTTCGAGCGCCTGCTGCGCACCGGGCAGTTTGCCGTCACCACGGAGCTCGCGCCGCCGGACTCGGCCGACCCGCAGGAAGTTTACGATCGCGCGCGGGTGTTCGACGGCTACGTCGATGCCATCAATGCCACGGACGGAAGCGGCGCGCACTGCCACATGTCGAGCCTGGCGGTGTGCGCACTGCTGACGCGCGTCGGCTACGCGCCGGTCATGCAGATTTCCTGCCGCGACCGCAACCGCATTGCGATCCAGGGCGACATTCTCGGCGCCGCCGCCATGGGCGTATGCAACCTGCTGTGCCTGACCGGCGACGGGGTGCAGGCCGGGGATCACCCGCAGGCGAAGCCGGTCTTCGACCTCGACGCCGTGACGCTGCTCGAGACCGCACGCACGCTGCGCGACGAGCACCGTTTCCTGAGCGGCCGCAAGATCACATACGCGCCGCGCGTGTTGCTGGGCGCGGCGGAGAACCCGAGCGTCGCACCGCTCGAGTTCCGCGCCCAGAGGGTGGCCAAGAAGGTGGCGGCGGGGGCGCAGTTCATCCAGACGCAATACTGTTACGACCTGCGAGCGGCTGCGGAGCCTTCATGCGCCGTATCGAGGACCTGGGCCTGCTCGGGAAGGTCTTCATCCTGGTCGGCGTCGGGCCGCTGCGGTCTGCGGCAAGCGGCCGACTGGATGCGCAAGAACGTGCCGGGCCTGTACATCCCCGACGCCATCGTCAAGCGCCTGGCCGACGCCGGCCCCAACGCGCAGCGCGAAGGTCGGACGCTGTGCATCGAGCTGATGCGGGAAATGCGCGAGATCCGCGGCGTCAGCGGCGTGCACATCATGGCCTATCGCCAGGAGCAATCCGTGCCCGAGATCGTCGAGCGCTCAGGCGTGCTGGGCGACCGCAAGCCCTGGTATCCCGGGCGCGACCCATCCACTGCCGAAACGAGGACCAATCCATGACCGAGACGGTGATTAGTTCAGCCAGGCGCGAGGTGATCATCGGTTTCGACCATCCCTTCGTGATGATCGGCGAACGCATCAATCCCACGGGCCGCAAGATCCTCGCCGCCGAGATGGCGGCCGGCGACTTCAGCCGCGTGTCGGCCGACGCCCTGGCGCAAGTGGCGGCGGGCGCGCAGATGCTCGACGTCAACGCCGGCATCCCGCTCGCCGACGAGCCGGCGATACTCGCGCGCGCCGTGCAGCTCGTGCAGAGCATCACCGACGTGCCGCTGTCGATCGATTCCTCGATCGTCGCCGCGCTCGAGGCGGGCCTCGCGGTCTACAAGGGCAAGCCGCTCGTGAACTCCGTGACCGGCGAGGAGGAGCGGCTCGAGTCGGTGCTGCCGCTGGTGAAGAAATACGGCGCCGCGGTGGTCGCGATCTCGAACGACGAGACCGGCATCTCCGAGGATCCGGACGTGCGCTACTCGAGTCGCGAAGAAGATCGTCGAGCGCGCGCGCGGATCACGGCATCCCGAGCTGCGACGTGGTCGTCGACCCGCTCGTGATGCCGATCGGCGCCATCAACCTGGCCGGCAGGCAGGTCATGCAGCTGCTGCAGCGGCTGCGCAACGAGCTCAAGGTCAACACCACCTGTGGGGCCTCGAACGTCAGCTTCGGCCTGCCGAATCGCAACGGCATCAACGCCGCCTTCCTGACCATGGCGATCGGCGCCGGCCTGACCTCGGCGATCACGAATCCGTTGCACGTCGAGGTCATGCAGGCCTGTCTCGGCGCCGACGTCATGATGGGCCACGACCCGCACTGCGCCAACTGGATCCAGAGGTACCGCGAGCCGCCAGCGCCGGGCGCCGCCAGTGCCGAGGGCGCCAGCCGCGGCCGCCGCGAGGGCGGCAGTCGGCGGCAGCGCGCCTGAGGGCGGCGCGGCGCAACGGCCTGCTCGAGGCATCATGGCAGACGAGGACGCGCTGATCGTATTCACGCCCTCCGGCCGGCGCGGACGCTTCCCGCTCGGGACCAACGTGCTGGACGCGGCCCGCTGCGCTGGGCGTGGACGTCGATTCGGTCTGCGGCGGCCGCGCGATGTGCGGGCGCTGCCAGGTCACGGTCATGGAGGGGGACTTTGCCAAGCACGGCGTCAAATCCAGCGCGCAGCACCTCTCGGCAGTCAGCGACACCGAGCTGAATTACGGCCGGCGACGCAGCCTGGCCGCCGACCGCCGGCTGTCCTGCCAGGCGCGCCTCCAGGGCGACGTCGTCATCGACGTGCCCGCCAGCAGCCAGGTGCATCGCCAGGTCGTGCGCAAGGCCGCGGATGAACGCGAGATCACGCTCGATCCGGTCATCAGCCTGCATTACGTCGAGGTCGCCGAGCCGGACATGCACAATCCGGCGAGCGACCTGCAGCGCCTGTGCCTGGCGCTCGAGCGCGAGTGGCAGTTGAAGGACCTCGAGTGCGACCTGTCGCTGCTGCCGGTCTTGCAGCCGCTGCTGCGACAGGGCAAGTGGGCCGTGACCGTGGCCGTGCACGCCCGTCGGCAGATCGTCGCCCTGTGGCCGGGATTGCACGATCGCGCCTACGGCCTCGCGGTCGATGTCGGCTCGACGACCATCGCCATGCATCTGTGCGATCTGATGACCGGCAACGTCCTCGCGACCAGCGGCGGCATGAACCCGCAGATCCGCTTCGGCGAGGACCTCATGAGCCGCGTCTCCTATTCGATGATGAACCCGGGTGGCGCGCAGCAGATGACCGCGGCCGTGCGCACGGCCCTCAATGAACTGGCGGCTCAGGTGTCGCAGGAGGCCGGGATCGCGCGCGAGGAGATCCTCGAAACTGCCATCGTCGGCAACCCGATCATGCACCACC
Source organism: uncultured Gammaproteobacteria bacterium (assembly GCA_963778855.1). Taxonomy (GTDB): domain Bacteria; phylum Pseudomonadota; class Gammaproteobacteria; order Steroidobacterales; family Steroidobacteraceae; genus FEN-1191. The sequence goes on from CAVZWC010000001.1 coordinate 232,216, forward strand.
TCGTGCTCGGCATCGACCCGGTGGAACTCGGCGGCGCGCCCTTTGCGCTTTGCATCGACGAGTCGCTGACGGTGAAGGCGGCGCAGCTGGATTTGCGACTCCACCCGAACGCCCGCGTCTACGTGCTGCCCTGCATCGCCGGCCACGTCGGCGCCGACACCGCGGGCGTCATGCTCGCGGAGCGGCCTGACCTGCGCTCCGAGCTGAGCCTGCTCGTGGACGTCGGCACCAACGCTGAGATCGTGCTCGGCAACCGCGAGCGGCTGCTGGCCTGCTCAAGCCCCACAGGGCCAGCCTTCGAGGGTGCGCAGATCAGCGGCGGGCAGCGGGCGGCGCCGGGAGCCATCGAGCGCGTGCGCATCGACCCGCAGACCCTCGAGCCCCGTTATCGGGTTATTGGCTCGGAGTTGTGGTCGGACGAGCCGGGATTCGAGGCCGCCACGGTGGCCACGGGAATCACGGGCATCTGCGGCTCGGGCATCATCGAAGTGATCGCCGAGATGTACCTGGCGGGAATCATCAGCCAGGACGGGGTTGTCAGCGGCGCGCTGGCGCAGCGCAGCGATCGCGTCGTAAAGGCCGGGCGCACCTGGTCCTACGTGCTGCACCGGGGCGCGACCACGCTGCAGATCACGCAGAACGACGTGCGCGCGATCCAGCTGGCCAAGGCCGCGTTGTACGCCGGCATCAAGCTGCTCATGGAACACCTCGGCGTCGAGTCGGTCGACCGCATCCGCCTGGCCGGGGCCTTTGGCGCGCACATCGACGTCAAGTACGCCATGGTGCTGGGCATGATCCCCGACTGCGAGCTGGTGCAGGTCACTTCGGCCGGCAACGCGGCCGGCGCCGGGGCCCGCATCGCCCTGCTGGACGTGGAGGCGCGCAGACAGATCGAGCAGCTGGTGCGGCGCGTGGAAAAGATCGAGACCGCGGTGGAGCCACGCTTCCAGCAGCACTTCGTCGAAGCCATGGCGATACCGCACAAGACGGCGCCGTATGCAAAACTGCGTGCGGTGGTGACGCTTCCGGCTCCGATCGCGGCCGAGCACAGCGATTCCAAGCGCGGCCGTAATCGTCGGCCGGCAGCCAAGCCCACGTGAGCGCCGAGCCCGTCACGCACGGGGGCTGCCTCTGCGGCGGCGTGCGCTACCAGGTGCGCGGCAAGCTGCGTGACGTCATCGCCTGCCACTGCCGGCAGTGCCAGCGCACCAGCGGCCACTACGTGGCGGCGTCACAGGCGCCGACGGCGAAGCTGCGGCTGGTCGAGTCGGCGACGCTGCGCTGGTACCGTTCTTCCGATACGGCCGAGCGCGGCTTCTGCTCGCGTTGCGGCGGTAACCTGTTCTGGCGGCCATCCACGCCCGGGTCGACGACGACCAGTATCATGGCCGGAACCCTGGACGTGCCGACGGGCCTGAAGCTGGTGCAGCACATCTTCGTTGCGGACAAGTCCGATTATTACGAGATCACGGGCAACGCGCCGCAGTCCGCGCAGGGGTAGGAGGGGGCGCATGCGCAAGGCAAGTTCCGCCACCACGATTGTCCTGGCGATGGCGGCCCTGGGACTGACTGCCACGGGCCCGGCGGCCCGCGCGGGCAGCTGGACCGCGGCGCCATCGATGCAGGCGGGCCGCGCCGCGCACGCCGTGGTCGTCGCGGAAGGGGGCGTCTACGCGCTGGCGGGAACCGGCAGCGACGGCCAGCCCGTGCTCGGCGTCGAGCGCTTCGACGGCCACGAGTGGCGTCAGGAGACCACGCTCCCAGGCCACGGGCTCAACGCGCCAGCGGCCGCGGCCATCGGCCCACTGATCTACCTGATCGGCGGCTTCGACACCACGACCAACGTGCCGACCGCGCAGGTACTGGTCTACGACACGCGCTCGCACGGCTGGCACACGGCCACGCCGCTCCCTCGCCCGCGTGGCGGACTTGCCGCCGCCGTGCTCGATGGCCGCATCCACGTGATCGGCGGCGGGAATTCGCAATCGACGATCGCCGACCACTCGGTCTATGACCCCAGGACCGATCGCTGGTCGGAGCTGGCGCCGCTTCCGCGGCCTCTGGGCAGCCCTGCGGCTGTCGTGCATGAGGGTGCGTTGTACTCGATCGGCGGCCGCAGCGGCCTCGATGACTTCGGCAACGTGTGGCGTTACGTCGCCGGCGATGATCTCTGGGTCTCCGCCCCGCCGCTGCCTGCGCGCGGCACGCATGGCGCGGTATCAGCATGCGGAACGATCTACGTCTTCGGCGGCGAATCGCAGCCCCGGCAGGCAGTGCTCGCCGACGTGCTGCGCCTGGATGCCGCGCACGCGGACTGGCGCGAGCTCGAGCCGATGCCGACGCCGCGCAACTTTGCGCGCGCAGTCCTGTTTCGTGGCGCGGTGCTGGTCGTGGGTGGCAGCCTCCACCCTGGCAGCAGCCATGAGTCGGCCGGCAGCAACGTGGTCGAGCGCTACGATCCGGGCTGTGGTTCCTGAGGCGCCGTTGCCGCCTGCGGGCGCGAGCAGGGCCTAGACGTTCGAGTCGGGGAACGAGTCCTTGCGCCGCTTCATGTAATCGAGCAGCGCCTCGTCGACCGCGGGATCGAGCGGCGGCGCCTCGTATTCGGCGAGCTGGCGCTTCCAGAGCGCGTTGGCGCGCTTGTTCATGTCCGTGGCGCCCTCGGCCTCCCACTGCTCGAAGCTGTTGTTGTCGGCCAGCGGCGAGCGATAGAACGCCGTCTCGAAGTTGGCCTGGGTGTGGGCGCAGCCGAGGAAGTGCTTGCCCGGCCCGACCTCGCGCACCGCATCCAGCGCCTGGCCGTTCTCCGACAGATCCGGGCCCGCCAGCAGCGTGTGCATCATGCCGGCCTGGTCGGCATCCATGACGAACTTCTCGTAACCCATGGAGAGTCCGCCCTCGAGCCAGCCGGCGGTGTGCAGCACGAAGTTCACGCCCGCGAGGCAGGTGGGCAGCAGGGTGTGGGCCGATTCGAAGGCGGCCTGGGCGTCCGCGATCTTCGAGCCACACAGCCCGCCGCCGGAACGGAACGGCACGCCCAGGCGCCGCGCCAGCGCCGCCATGATGTAGAGCACGAGCGCCGGCTCCGGCGTGCCGAAGGTCGGGGCCCCGGATTGCATCGACAGCGACGAGGCAAAGCTGCCGAGCACCACCGGCGCGCCGGGATTGACCAGCTGCGTCAGCGCCATGCCGGCGAGCGCCTCGGCCAGGGTCTGGGCGACGGTGCCCGCCACGGTGACCGGCGACATGGCGCCGGCGAGGATGAAGGGCGTGACGATCGTCGCCTGGTTGGCGCGCGCGTATTCCTTGAGAGCGCCGAGCATGGTGGCATCGAAGGTCAGCGGTGAATTGGCGTTGATGAGGCTGATCGTCATCGTGCGCAGCCGGCCGGTCGTGGGATCGGTGGCGTCGGCCCCGAACAGGATCTTCGCCATCTCCACCGTGTCGCGCGCGCGCTCGGGATGGGTGACCGAGCCCATGAAGGGCTTGTCGCTGTACTTCATGTGGCTGTAGACCATGTCGAAGTGCCGCTTGTTGACCGGCAGGTCGACGGGCTCGCAGATGGTGCCTCCCGAGTGATGCAGGCCGGTCGACATGTAGGCCAGCTTGACGAAATTGCGAAAATCCTCGATGCGGGCGTAGCGCCGGCCCTCGTCGAGACTACGGACGAAGGGGGAGCCGTAGGCGGGAGCGAACACCGTGTTGGCGCCGCCGATCACCACGTTGTGCGCCGGATTGCGCGCGTACTGCGTGAATTCCCGCGGCGCCGTCGCCTGGACCAGCGAGCGGCACAGGCCGCGCGGAAAGCGCACCCGCTCCTCGCGCACGTCGGCGCCGGCGGCCTTGAACAGCTGCAGCGCTTCCGGATCGTCGCGGAAGTCGATGCCGATCTCCTGCAGGATGGTGTCGGCGTTGTGCTCGAGCAGTTCCAGGCCGTCGTTTCCCAGCACCTCGTAATACGGGATCCTGCGGGTGATGTAGGGAACGAAATTGTGCGCGCGGGCAGTACGGGCGGCACGCTTGGCGTCGCGGCCACTGGGGCGCCGTCCGCGCGCGCCCGTTGCGTTCGAATCGTCCATAGCCAGCACTCCTGCGCCAGGAGGCCCAGTATGGTAGCCGTGCGGGTCGCCGACTGATCCGATTGCGGCACTGACTTGTGCGCGTGCGGCATGTCGGCCGGCGCGCGGCCACGCCCGAAGTGTGAACAGGCCCTAGCCGCCCGGGGTACCCGCCAGGGCGTGCATGATTTCCGCCTCACCGCAACAGCCGCAAAAGCGGCCGTCTTCCTCGAGCAGCACCGGATGGCCGCTACGCACGCACATCTCGATGAGAAGCTGCAGCGTCGTGCTCGCCGGCGCGACACAGATCGCATAGTCCTCCGTCCCGGCCTTGCTTTCCGCGGCACCTCGCAGCGACAGTGGCCGGCCGTCGCACTGCGCCTCGACCGCCCGGCCGGCGGCATCCAACACGACGACATAACGGCCCGCGCCGTCGAGCCGCAGTCCCGGGCCGGCGCCGGCCGGCGGCATCTCGGCCCGACCGCGCATGATCATGTCGCCGCGCAGCGCGTCCAGCGGGTTCATGTGCTGCACGAACTCGGCGACGCGGGGATGCGCCGGCCGCAGCACGATGTCCCTGACGCTGCCGGTCTGCAAGATGCGCCCGCCCTCCAGGATCGAGATCTGGTTGCCCAGCCGCAGTGCCTCGTCGAGGTCATGGCTGACGAACAGGATCGTCTTCCTGACCCGCGCCTGGAGCGCCAGTAGCTCGTCCTGCAGCTTGGTGCGGATCAGCGGGTCGAGCGCCGAGAAGGGCTCGTCCATGAGCAGGATGTCGGCCTCGGTAGCGAAGGCGCGCGCCAGGCCAACGCGTTGCTGCATGCCTCCGGACAGCTCGCTGACGTGGCGCCCGGCCCACTGTGACAGGCCGACGAGCTCGAGCTTCTCCTCGACCACGCGCGCGCGTTGCGCCGCCGGCTCGCCGCGCAGCTCCAGGCCGAAGCCGACGTTGTCGCGCACCGTCCGCCAGGGCAGCAATCCGAATTGCTGGAACACCATGGCGATGCGTCGCCGTCGCAGGCGGCGCAGGCTGTCGGCGGAGCACTGCGCCACGTCGACCTGCGTGGCGCCATCGTGCACCAGCACGCGGCCGCGCGTGACGGCGTTGAGGCCGTTGGCGGCACGCAGCAGCGTCGATTTGCCCGACCCCGACAGGCCCATGAGCACGCAGATCTGACCGCTCTCGACGCGCAGGCTGGCATCGGCTACGCCGACGACGACGCCCAGCTGTTCGCTGATCTGCGCGCGGCTGCGGCCGGCATCGAGGGCCTCGAGCGCCTGGCGCAGCGTGCGCTTGCCCCGGGCACCCAGGGCAGGGCTGAACAGGATGTCGACGTGGTCGAACTCCAGGGCGCAGTCCGTCATGTGCGCTGCTCGGCCGGCCGGCTCATGCGATCGAGGATGATCGCCAGCAGCACGATCGCAAATCCGGCCTCGAAGCCCATCCCGATCTGCACCGTGTTGAGCGCCCGGATGACCGGCACGCCCAGGCCACCGGCCCCCACAAGGGCGGCGATCACCACCATCGACAGGCTCAGCATGATGCATTGGGTGATGCCGGTGACGATGGTCGGCGCCGCGCACGGCAGCTCGATCTTCCACAGCAGCTGCATCGGCGTGGCGCCGAAGGCCGCGCCCGCCTCGCGCAGCGCCTGCGGCACCGACGACACACCCAGGTGCGTGAGCCGTATCGGTGCCGGCAGCGCGAAGATGATGGTGGAGATCAGCCCCGGCACGACGCCGAGCCCGAACAGCACCAGCGTCGGGATCAGGTACACGAAGGTGGGCAGGGTCTGCATCAGGTCGAGCACCGGGCGCAGCGCCAGGTACAGGCGCGGCCGGTGCGCGGCCGCGATGCCTATCGGCACGCCGATCAGCGTCGACAACACGGCGGCGACCAGCACCAGCGACAGGGTCTCGAGCGTCGCCAGCCAATAGCCCTGGTTCATGATGAACAGCAGCGCCAGCACCACGAATACGGCCAGCGGCATCGAGCGACGCAGCAGCCAGGCCAGCACGCCCATGGCGGCGACCAGCAGCACCGCGGGAATCGCGACCAGCAGCGCCGTAACGCCGTTGACGCTGCCGCGGATGGCGGTCGCGACGGCGTTGAAGAATCCCGTGCCGTGCGCCTTGACGTATTCGATGCCGACCGCGACCGCGTCACCGAGCGGGATCTTGTGCGCGGTGATCCAGCGCTCGAAGGACCGCTTGCCGGAGGCTGCGCCGCTTGCCTGCAGCGCGAGCAGCGCGGGGCGACCATCGAAGCTGCGCACGCCCTCCAGCCAGCTGCCCACGAGATCGGCATGGCCGCGCAGCCATGCGGCAGCGGCCACCGACGGCTGCTGGTGCTGGTTCAGTATCGCGTCCATCATCTCGTTCTCGCCCCGCAACGTGAAATGCAGGTTCCTGAGCAACAGGCCGAGGTTTGGGCAAGCCTTGGTGTAACCGGCACGGACATTGGTGTAGATCGTGGCGGCGCCGTAGTTGGGGCCGAAGCTGGCGTCGCCGCCCGCCAGGTATCTCATGTCGAAACGCAAGTTCATCGGGTGCGGATCCCAGCCGAGGAACACGACCGGGCGATGCTCGCGATAGGCGCGCTCGACCTGCGCCAGCATGCCGGTCTCGCTCGATTCGACGAGCCTGAAATCCCCGAGTCCAAACTGGTTCTCGCGGATGAACTTCAGCACGTGGGAGTTGCCGTCGTTGCCCGATTCGATGCCGTAGATGGTATGGTTCAGCTGCGCGCCGAAACGTGCGATGTCGCTGAAGTCATGGAGCCCGGCCTGGTAGGTGTAGGCCGGCACCGCAAGCGTATATTTGGCGCCCTCGAGGTTCGCGCGCACGACCTCGACGGATCCGTCGGCGATGTAAGGCTTGCGGTCGTTGTTCTGTGCCGGCATCCAGTTGCCGAGGAAGACGTCGATGTCGCCATTCTTCATCGAGGCGTAGGTCACGGGCACCGACAGCACCGTGATGGTCGGTTGGTAGCCGAGTTGCTCGAGCAGCCCAGCGAACAGCGCCGTCGTCGAGGTGACATCCGCCCAGCCGACATCCGACAGGCGCACCGCCCGGCAATTGGCCGGATCCGTAGCCGCCACCGCTTGCGCCCTGGCCGGGCCGGGGAATATGCCGCTCGCCATCAGCGCCATCACCAGCCACGCGCTCGACCTGGGATTCATACATGCACCACTCTTGACCGCCGCTTCTGCACGTCGGCATGATCGGATTCTGACACAGATTGCAGCCGGATTAGCCTCACGCGGGGACACTGTCCCCGGCAGGAAAACCGTCATTGAAGAAACCAGGCACACGCGTCGGCCCGCGCGCCGCAGCGCCGCGAGGCTCGCGGGCGCGAGCCGCCGCCGCGCGCTTCGAGACCGTCAATCCGGCTACAGGTGAGGTGCTGGCGACGCTGCGCGTCGCCGGCGCCGCAGCCGTCGACGCAGCCGTGCGCGCCGCCCGGGCCGCGCAGCCCGCCTGGGCGGCGCTGAGCGGCACCGAGCGCGGCCGGGTGCTGCGCCGCGCCGCGGACCTGCTGCGCGCGCGCAACGACGAGCTCGCGGAGCTCGAGACGCGCGACACCGGCAAGCCGATCCAGGAGACGCGCGTCGTCGACGTGGTCTCGGGCGCCGACTGCCTCGAGTACTTCGCCGGCGTCGCCGCCACGCTCGCCGGCGAGCACATCGACCTCGGCCGCGCGGCCTTCGGCTACACGCGGCGCGAGCCGCTCGGCGTGGTCGCCGGCATCGGCGCCTGGAACTACCCGCTGCAGATCGCCTGCTGGAAGTCCGCGCCGGCGCTGGCCTGCGGCAACGCGATGCTGTTCAAGCCGGCCGAGCTGACGCCGCTGACGGCGATCGAGCTCGCAGCGGTCTATGCCGAGGCCGGGCTGCCACCCGGCGTGTTCCAGGTGCGTGCAGGGCCCGGCCGACACCGGCCGCCTGCTGAGCTCGCCATCCGCAGATCCGCAAGGTGTCGCTGACCGGCGAGGTGCGGCACCGGGCAAGGCGGTCATGGCCGATGCCGCCGCGACGCTCAAGCACGTGACGCTCGAGCTCGGCGGCAAGTCGCCGCTGATCGTGTTCGACGACGCCAAGCTCGACAACGCCGTGTCCGGCGCGCTGCTCGGCAATTTCTACTCGGCCGGCGAGGTGTGCTCCAACGGCACGCGCGTGTTCGTGCAGCGACGGTCATGAGGACACGTTCCTCGAGCGGCTGCTGCGCGCGCGTGCGGCGATGCGCATCGGCGACCCGCTCGATCCGGCGACGCAGGTCGGCGCGCTGATCTCCGGCGCGGCACATGGACAAGGTGCTCGGCTACATCGCGCACGGCCGCGCCGAGGGCGCGCGCGTGCTGACGGGCGGCCACCGCGTCACGCAGCGGCGCCCTCGCCCGCGGCTTCTTCGTGGCGCCGACCGTGTTCGATCGGCTGCCGCGACGAGCATGGCGATCGTGCGCGAGGAGATCTTCGGCCCGGTGATGACGGTGCTCGAATTCGACGACGAGGACGAGGTGGTGAGCGCGCGCGAATGCCACCGAGTTCGGCCTCTCGGCCGGCGTGTTCACGCAGCGACCTCGACTCGCGCCCACCGCGTCATCGCGCGCCTCGAGGCCGGCACCTGCTGGATCAACCACTACAACATCACGCCGATCGAGCTGCCCTTCGGCGGCGTCAAGCTCTCGGGCCTCGGGCGCGAGAACGGGCGCGCGGCGATCGAGCACTACACGCAGCTGAAGAGCGTCTACGTCGCGCCGGCGCGACGATCGACTCGCCGTACTGAGAGGCGCCATGGAAGAATATTCGACTACGTGATCGTCGGCGCCGGTTCGGCCGGCTGCGTGCTGGCGGATCGCCTGAGCGAGGACGGCCGCAACTCGGTCCTGGTGCTCGAGTACGGCGGCTCCGATCGCTCGATCTTCATCCAGATGCCGACTGCGCTGTCGATCCCGATGAACATGCCAAAGTACAACTGGGGCTACCAGACCGAGCCCGAGCCGCACCTCGGCGGACGCCGCATGCACACGCCACGCGGCAAGGTGCTCGGCGGATCCTCGTCGATCAACGGTCTGGTCTACGTGCGCGGCAATCCGCTCGACTTCGAGCGTTGGCGCGACGAGGGCGCCGCCGGCTGGGGCTACGCGTGACGTGCTGCCGTATTTCAAGCGCGCCGAGCGCCGCGGCGAGGGCGGTGACGAGTACCGTGGCGGCGACGGGCAAGCTCCAGACCTCCTACGGCACGCTGACCAACCCGCTGCATGCCGCCTGGCTCGAGGCCGGGCGGCAGGCCGGCTATCCCGCCATCGACCGACCTCAACGGCTGGCAGCAGGAGGGCTTCGGGCGCATGGACATGACCGTCGGCGACGGGCGTCGCTGCAGCGCGGCGCGGGCCTATCTGCGGCCGGCCATGCGACGCCCCAACCTCAGCGTGCTCACGCACGCGCTCGGCGAGCGCATCGTGTTCGAGGGGCGCCGTGCCGTCGGCGTGCGCTACCGCCGCGGTGAACGCTCGGAGCGCGTTGCGGCGCGACGCGAGGTGATCCTGTCGGCGGGCCGCATCTGCTCGCCGCAGCTGCTCAAGCTATCTGGCGTCGGGCCCGCGGAGGAGCTGCGCGCGCACGGCATCGAGGTCGTGCACGCACTGCCGGGCGTCGGCGAGAACCTGCAGGACCACCTGGAATTCTATTTCCAGATGGCCTGCCTCGAGCCGGTCACTCTCTATTCGTCGCTCGACCCGCTCAGTCGGTTCCGGATCGGCGTTGCGCTGGCTGCTGCGCCACGACGGCCTCGGCGCCAGCAATCATTTCGAGACCGCGAGCATTCATCCGCAGCCGTGCCGGCATCCGTTACCCGAACATCCAGTACCACTTCCTGCCGATGGCCGTGAGCTATGACGGCTCCTCGCTGGCGAAGGAGCACGGCTTCCAGGTCCACGTCGGGCCGATGCGCTCGCAGAGCCGCGGCTGGGTGCGCCTGCAAAGTCCGCGCATCGAGGACCATCCGCGCATCTGCTTCAACTACATGAGCCTGCCCGAGGACTGGGAAGAGATGCGCGCCTGCGTGCGACTGACGCGCGAACTGTTCGCGCAGCAGGCCTTCGATCGCTACCGGGGCCGGGAGATCCAGCCGGGCGCAGCAGTCCAGAGCGACTCACAGATCGACGAATTCATCCGCCAGAAGGTCGAGAGCGCCTATCACCCCTCGTGCAGCTGCCGCATGGGCGCCGCCGACGATCCAGCGGCGGTGGTGGACCCGCAGGGGCGCGTGCGCGGCATCGAGGCCCTGCGCGTGATCGATTCCTCGATCATGCCCTCGATCACGACCGGCAACCTCAACGCGCCGACCATCATGCTGGCGGAAAAGATGGCCGACCATGTCCTGGGCAAGGCGCCGCTGTCCGCGCTGGCGGCGCCGTATTACGTGGCCCCAGACTGGCAGACTCGCCAGCGCTAGCGGCGCGGCCGCGACGTTACAACCCGGCGTGGGCTACTGTCCGCCGCCAAACCGAACCGTGCCCGTAATGCCATAGGTCCGCGGCTTGCCGTAGACCCCGGCGGTCACGCCGGCAAACGTTGAGCTGTCGAAGGCGTAGACGCGGTACTTTTCGTTGTTCAGGTTGTTAACGAAAGCCGCGACCTCCCAGTGGCCGTCCTGCGCTCCGTACCCGAGCCGGGCATTCGCGACTGTGTAAGACGACTCGTGTTCGTCCGGTGCGCATAGCAACGTGAAGCAGAACTTGCTGGTGTACAACACGTCGCTCTGCACGGAGAACAAGCCATCACCCAGCGGGAAGTCGTAGCGCGCCAGCGCATTGCCGGAAAAACTCGGTGCCTGCGGCAGGTCATGCTCGACAAGTGTGAAAGGTGGAGTATTCGGATACGGCAACTCGACGTTCTTGACGTTGGAACTCATCGCGGCCGCGTTGAGCTGCAGTGTCAGGCCATGGATCGGGTGGGAGTTGATCTCTGCTTCGAGACCGCTGGCCGTGGCTGGCAGATTGCGAATGGTCTGGTTGACACCGAGCTGCACGAAGGCCTGGTAGTTCTGATAACTGTAATAGAAGGCGCTGGCATTGAAGGTGGTATGGCTCGCGATCGTCGACTTGAAACCCAGTTCGTAGGAATTGAGCACCTCGGGCTTGAACGGGATGCCATTGAGGAACAGTGCATCCGTGCCGTACGGCACGCCAAACGATGGGTCGTCGGCGAAGGGTGTGCCGGTTGAAAACGAAAAACCGCCACTCTTGCTGCCACGGTTGTAACTGGTGAACAGCAGCACGTTCGGATTGACCCGATAATCCAGCTCGAACCGCGCGGTCACGTCGTCGAACTTCTGATTGGAATCGGCGGGTGTAAGCGTTATCGGCACGGCACTCTGGGGACAGGGCCCGAGGTAATTCACGCAAGTCACCTGGTTCTGGTCGAAGGCGATGTGCATCCCGTTGCTGGCTTCATCGCCGTAGTACCCGCCCTCGCGCTGATCGGTCCAGTAACGCAGGCCAGCTATTACGCTGAAATGATCGGTTGCCTTCCACTCATCCTGCAGGAACCCAGCGAAAGAAGTCGTGTTCTGGTAGGCATTGATATAGGGGACGTACGCAAGGGCCGGATCGTAGGCATAGGTCGGAGGGTTGTAGAAATTTCCATAGAACGGATCGGCGAATTGCCCCGTGTACGTACCCATAACCTTCATTCCAAACAGGCCACCGACGAGCTGGTTTGCGCCGTTGGTCACCGTGCCGCGGATCTCCTCGGAATACTGCTTCATGTCGCTGCCCTGGTAGAAAACCACGCCTTCATAGGGCGAGGCGTCGCCGCCCTCGATGTAGAACTTGTTGGCCTTCTGATAATCCGTGATGGACACGAGGTCCATACCTGCGAGCCGGACGTCGAAACGCAGCGTGGCTGCCTTGACGTTCCGGTCGACGTATGAAAGGGAAGTCTCCTCGGTGGCCCAGGGCGTACCGCCGCGGCTGGGCATCATCGCGGGATTTACGAAACCGTTATTCGGCGCAGGAAACGGAGCAGTGCCGGTCGTGCCCCAGTAAGCACATTTTTGCCCCGCACCCAGGAAGTAACCCTGGTTGTTTGCGTTCGGACAGGCGAGCTCGCTCGAATAGAGTCCTGCCTGCCGTTCATGGTCTGCCCTCAGGTAGCGCAGGATCAGGTCGACGTCGATCTTGTCGGTGGGCTGCCAGGCCAGCCGGCCGCGGATGGCATAGTGATTATTGGCGCCGCGATCCGACTGGCCCGGGCTCCACTCCTTGATGTAGCCATTGTCGCGGTTGGCGATGAACGCGATGCGGCCCTGCCAGTTGTCCGCCAGGGGCCCCGACAGCGCACCCTCGTAGATCGTCTGCGCGAAACTGCCATAGGTCATGGTGCCGTAACCCTCGAAGCTCTTGGTGGGACGGTTCGAGATGAACTGGATGGCACCGCCCGTGGCGTTGCGGCCGAACAACGTGCCCTGCGGGCCACGCAGTACCTCGACACGGGCCAGGTCGAAGACCGGGAAGCTGGCGGTGTTGATCGAGCTCGAGTAGCTGTCGTCCTGGTAGACCGCGACCGGCGGCTCCTGCTCGTCACCGTAGCTGTTCTGTGCCACGCCGCGGATGTTGTAAACCGCCTGCGAGGAAGAGTAGGCGTTCATCTTGAGGTTCGGTACCGCGCGCACGATGTCTGTGGCGGTCGTGATGTTGAGGTCTTGCAACGCCTCGGTGCCCAGTGCCGTGACCGAGATGCCCACGTCCTGCAGCCGCTGCTCGCGGCGCTGTGCCGTGACGACGATTTCCTCGATCCCGGTGGTCTCCGATGCAGCGGGCTTGGCCGCGTCCGCGGGCTTCGCTGGCTCCGCGGCCTGCTGCGCCCTTGTTACGGCGGATACCGCCAGCAGCGCCACGCAGGCGCCGCCCAGGATCGATGTACCGATGTGACGCCGGAGAATCCGCGATGGTTGTGACATGGATGTGTCCCCCTCGAGATCGAGCCATCTTCCCCCAAAGCCAGAGTGCTGCGCAAGTTGCCGCCTCCCGGCGCGTTTGCTCGTTCAGCGCCGGAATTCCTGTTCAGCGAGAGCCAGCAGCCCGCCCAGGTACGGCATGAAGGAGCGCCATACCTCGATGTGAAAACAGTCGATCGCGGCCCGCCACAGCACGATTTCCGCCTTCGCGTAGACCGTGCGCGTGCAGGCGCCCGGTGGAAAGCTGCGCTCGTGCAAGTCAAGCGGGCAGCCGGCATTGACCAGGGCGGCCGCGTGGACGCCTTCAACTTCTATCGTGCCCTGTCGATGACTGACGTCCACGAGCGAGTAATCCAGACCGCGCAACGCTTCAGTCACGGCCGCGAGCAGGGTTGGAGCCTCGTGCTCGGGGCCGATCAACAATTGCTCGTCAGGGCCCAGCCATAGCGCCGACCATTCGCCGCGTGCCTGCGTCCGGCAGGGAGCCGTCGCGATGGGGAATGCGGCCGCGGCCCGCGTAGCCGCCGCCCCAAGGTCGACGCGCAGCGAGAAACGCGCGCGAGGCGGGCCCGCCCGCCAGGCGGATCCCGGCTTGATGGCCGGCGCCGTGCGGCGAGCCGGTTCAACCATTGAGCCGCTCTCCCTTCGGATCATAGAACACGGGGTTGCACACGGTCGCCAGGTGCTCGCCGCGTGCCGTGGGTATCCAGACCTTCTGGCCCATGCGGGAGCGTCCGCCGCTGACGAGCGCGAGCGCGATCGAGTGCCCGAGCACGGAGCTATGGTAGGAGGATGTCACGTGCCCAATGAGCTTCATCGGTGGCTTTTGCCCCGGCACCGGGGCAACCTGGCTGCCTTCCTCGAGCACGACGGCAGGATCAGCCGTGAGCAGGCCGACAAATTGCCTGCGATCCGGGGCCCGAAGCGCGGCCTTGCGCATCGACGCGGCACCAACGAAGTCGGCCTTGTTTTTGCCGACGGCCCAGCCCAGGCCCGCATCGTCCACGGTAACCGTGCCGTCGGTATCCTGGCCGACGATGATGTAGCCCTTCTCGGCGCGCAGCACGTGCATGGTCTCGGTGCCATAGGCGGTAATCTCGTGCGCGCGTCCGGCAGCCCACAGGGCCCGCCACAATTCGAGACCGTAGTCGGCGGGAACGTTGATCTCGAATCCGAGCTCCCCGGTGAAACTCACGCGAAACACCATGGCGGGGACACCGCAGACCCGGCCCTGCGCCATGGCCATGTGTGGCAGCGCGGATGTCGAGAGGTCAATCCCGGACACGAACGGTTCCAGCAGGGCACGCGCCTTCGGGCCCTGCAGCGCGATGACCGCCCACTGCTCGGTGGTCGAGGTGAGCCAGACCCTGAGCTCCGGCCACTCGGTCTGCAGGTAATCTTCCATCAGCGCCAGCACGCGCGGCGCGCCGCCGGTCGTGGTCGTGACGTGGAAGCGATCCGGCGCCAGCCGAGCTACGACGCCGTCATCGAATACGAAGCCATCGTCGCGCAGCAGGATGCCGTAGCGGCAGCGGCCGACGCCGAGCGTGTTCCAGCCGTTGACGTACATGCGATTGAGGAACTCCGCCGCATCGGGGCCGGCGACCTCGATCTTGCCGAGCGTCGAGGCGTCGAAGATGCCGACGCTGCGACGGACAGCGAGGCACTCGCGCGCCACGGCCTGGTGCATGTCCTCGCCGTGCTGCGGGTAGTAACGCGCGCGCTGCCACAGGCCGACCGGCTCGAAGATTGCACCATGCTCCAGCGCCCAGGCATGCATCGGCGTGTATCGCACCGGGTTGAACAATTCTCCGCGCGCGTAGCCGGCCAGGGCGCCGAAGCTCACGGGCAGGTAGGGCATGCGGAATGTCGTGAGCCCCACCTGCGGGATCTCGCGCCCCAGCTCTCCGGCGGCGATCGCCAGGGCGTTGAGGTTGGAAGTCTTGCCCTGGTCGGTCGCCATGCCCGTCGTCGTATAGCGCTTGATGTGCTCGATCGAGCGGAAGCCCTCGCGCACTGCCAGGCCGAGATCGGCGGCCGTGACGTCGTTCTGCCAGTCGACGAAGGCCTTGCCGGTGGGTGGTCCCTCGGGCTGCGGCAGGGCGCCCAGCCAGCCGCCGTCGTACAAGCCCGGGGCGCCTGAAGGGCCGGCGCAAGCCCCCACGCAGCGGCAATTGACGGCCGGGACATCGGGCACGAAGACGCGGGCGGCCTCGTCCCACCGTAGCTTTCCACGGGACTGCGAGTAGAGATGAACCGTAGGAGTGTAGCCGCCGGACACCAGCACGGCGTCGCAGCGCACCCAATCGACGTTCACGCTTACGGTGCCGTTGCCGTCGACGACGGCGAGGCCGAGGGCCGTGACGCGCTGGTCGCCATGCGTGCTCACCGCTGTCGCGCCGGTGCGCACGTTGAGCCCGGTGCGGCGTGCGGCCTCCGGCAGGGCGCCGCTCGCGGCCTGGCGCAGGTCGGCAACGACGGCTATTTCCACGCCGGCCGCATGCAGGTCGAGCGCCGCGCGATAAGCCTCGTCATGGGCGGTGAGGATCGCCACTCTGGAGCCGGGCAGCACGCCGTAGCGATTGAGGTAGTCACGGGCGGCCCCGGCCAGCATGATGCCC
Organism: uncultured Gammaproteobacteria bacterium; assembly: GCA_963778855.1. GTDB lineage: Bacteria > Pseudomonadota > Gammaproteobacteria > Steroidobacterales > Steroidobacteraceae > FEN-1191. The sequence continues at coordinate 247,856 of CAVZWC010000001.1, forward strand.
GGCCGGTCATTGCCCGGGAACACGAGCGGCCGCTCGATCGCGCCCGTCGCCAGCACGACTTCTGCGGCGCGCACCTGCCACAGCCGCTCGCGCGGCAGCTGTGACGGCGGCGCGGGCAGATGATCCGTAAGGCGCTCGACGAGGGCCACCATGTTGTGCGGCAGGTAACCGAACGCGGTCGTGCGCGCCAGCACGGTGACATCGGGCAGGAACCCGAGCTCCGCCAGCGTCGCCCGCAACCATTCGGCGCTTGGCGCCCCGTCGATCGGATCGGCGCCGGCGAGCAAGGAGCCGCCGGGCTGCGCCTGCTCATCGCACAACAGCACGCGCGCGCCAGAGCGGCCGGCGGCGAGCGCCGCCGCAAGCCCGGCAGGCCCGCCGCCGACCACGAGCACGTCGCAGTGGGCGTAGCGTTGGGCGTAGCGGTCAGGATCGGGTTGTGTGGGCGCGCGGCCCAGTCCCGCGGCGGCACGGATGCGCGGCTCGTACCAGCGATGCCAGGCGCGACGCGGCCACATGAAGGTCTTGTAGTAGAACCCGGACGGGATGAATTTCGACAGGTAGTCGTTGACGCGGCCGCAGTCGAAGCGCAGCGAGGGCCACCGGTTCTGGCTCTCCGCTTCGAGGCCCTCGTACAACTCGACCTGCGCGGCATTGAGGTTGGGGGTATAGCGGCCCGGATCGCGACGAATCGTGACCAGGGCATTCGGATCCTCGGGGCCCGAAGCCATGATTCCGCGCGGGCGGTGGTACTTGAAGGAGCGGCCGATCAGGTGCACGCCATTGGCCAGCAGCGCCGAGGCAAGCGTGTCGCCCGCATAGCCCTCGTAGGCCTGGCCGTCGAAGCGGAAGCGGAGCAGACGCGAGCGATCGATCCCGCCGCCTGCAGCCGTGCGCCAGCGCGCGCTCACGACTCGCCCCGCTTGTAGCTGCGGATGATGCGATCGGTGGTCGTGTCGCGCACCACGTTGAAGAACCGGCCGCAGCCGTGGATGTGGCGCCAGCGCTCCGCGCGCGGGCCACGCTCGTTGCTGCGCTCGTACTGGTAAGCCGTCCAGGCGGCGTCGCCACCGGCAGCGCCCGGCGCGGGCCGCACCAGGTGCGCCTGCCCGCCGTAGCTGAATTCCAGCTCCGGTCGCGATCCGCAGTACGGGCAGGGGATCAACAACATATCAGTGGGACGACCGCGGCGGCGGCGGCCTCGTCGATGAGCGTGCCGTCGCGGAAGCGTTCGATCGTGAACGGGGCATTGAGCGCATGCGGCGCGTCGTGGGCCATGGTCCAGGCGAGCAGGTGCGCCGGCGCCGGGCGTGGCCTTGAAGCCGCCCGTGCCCCAGCCGCAGTTGACGTAGAGGCCGGGTACGGGCGTCCTGGCCAGGATCGGCGAGCGATCGGGCGTCACGTCGACGATGCCGCCCCAGTTGCGCAGCATGCGCATGCGCCGGAACGACGGAAACAGTTCGCAGATTGCCTCGAGCGTGTGCTGGTTAACGTGCAGCGCACCGCGTTGCGTGTAGGAAGTATAGGCATCGGTGCTGGCGCCGATCACGAGCTCGCCCTTGTCCGACTGGCTGATGTAGGCGTGGATCGAATTGGACATGACGACGCAGGGCATCACCGGCTTGACCGGCTCGGATACCAGCGCCTGCAGCGGGAAGCTCTCGAGCGGCAGTCGGATGCCGGCGCTTCCGAGCACTACCGAGCTGTGTCCAGCCGCCGAGACGCCGATGCGGCGGCTCTCGATCAGGCCGCGGCTGGTGTCGACGCCGCAGATCGCGCCGTTGGCGTCGCGCCGCAGTGCCGTGACCTCGCAGTTCTCGATGATGTCGACGCCGAGCGCGTCGGCGGCGCGCGCGTAGCCCCAGGCCACGGCGTCGTGACGCGCCGTGCCGCCGCGGCGTTGCAGCGCCCCACCCAGCACCGGGTAGCGCAGTTCGGGGCCGATGTTGAGTGGCGGGCAGTAGGCCTTGGCCTGCGCGGGCGTCAGCCATTCGTTGTCGACGCCGTTGGCGTAGTTGGCGTGGATGTGGCGCTGCGCGACCTGCACGTCGTGCACGCTGTGCGCCAGCATCAGCACCCCGCGCGGCGAGTACATGACGTTGTAGTTCAGTTCCTGCGACAGCGTCTCCCACAGCTTGACCGCGTGGTCGTAGAGCGCGGAGCTCTCGCTGTATAGGTAGTTGGAGCGGATGATCGTGGTGTTGCGGCCGGTGTTGCCGCCGCCGATCCAGCCCTTTTCCAGCACCGCGATTTCGCGCATGCCGTGCTGGCTCGCCAGGTAATAGGCGCAGGCCAGGCCGTGGCCACCGCCGCCGATGACGAGCGCCTCGTAGCCCCGCTTCGGCTGCGCGGCACGCCATTGCTGGCGCCAGTGCCGCTGGCCCGACAGCCCGCCGCGCAGCAGCGACCACGCCGAGAAGGTGCGTTTCATGGCAAGGCCCTGGCGCCGCGTCGTTCAGGCCCGCAGCTGGAGGTTCTCGGGATCGTAGGGCGACTCCGGCACCACCTCGGCGCGATGTCGCTTGCCCAGGATCTCGATCTGCAAGGCGGTGCCCGGCGCCGAGTAGCCGGGCCTGACGTAGCCGATAGCCAGGCTGCGGCGGATGGCATGGCCGTAGCCGCCGGCGGTCGCGCGTCCGACCATCGCCCCCTTGGCATCGAACAGTGGCTCGTTGCCGAGCGCGTCCGCGTCGGTGACGTCGTAAACCTCGAGCGTGACGAAGTGGTTCGGCACGCCAGCGGACTGCTGCCGCAGCAGCGCGGCGCGGCCGATGAACTCGCCCTTGCTGAGGCGCACGAAGCGCTCCAGGCCGCTCTCGAGCGGCGTGTAGTCGCGCGTCAGGTCGCTGCCCCACATGCGATAGGACTTCTCCAGCCGCATCGACTCCATGGCGCGCATGCCGGCCATGCCGATGCCGAACTCGGCGCCGGCCTCGAACAGCGCCGTGAACAGGTGATGGGCGTACTCGACCGGGAAGTGCAGCTCCCAGCCCAGCGAGCCGACGAAGTTTACCCGCAGCGCGTAGACGTCGACCGCCAGCCCGACTTCCAGCACCTGGCTGGAAAGCCACGGAAACGCGGCATTGTCGAGCGGGACATCGACCACGCGCGCAAGCACGTCGCGCGAACGCGGGCCAGCGAGCACGAAGCAGCCGCGCGCGCCGGTGATGTTGCGCAGCTGCACCGAGCCGTCGGTTGGCAAGTGCTTGTGCAGGTAGTCGGCGTCGTAGCGCTCCGCGGCGCCGGCGCTGACGACGTAGAAACTGCCGTTCGGAAGCTTCGTGATCGTGAACTCGGTGCGAATGCCGCCGCGCGCGGTCAGTGCGTGGCACAGGGCGATGCGCCCGGTCTTGACCGGTACCTTGTTGGCGACCAGCGAGTCGAGCCAGGCCTCGGCGCCTGGGCCGCTGACTTCATGCTTGGTGAACGGCGTCAGGTCGATGATCCCGACCTGCTCGCGCATGCGGCGGCATTCGTTGCCGACGTGCTCGAAGTAATTCGAGCGCCTGAAACTCCACTGGTCCTTGCGTTCGACGCCCGGCGGCGCGAACCAGTTGGCGCGCTCCCAACCGTAGCGCTGGCCCCAGACAGCGCCGAGCTGTTCGAGCCGGTCATAGATCGGGCTGGTCTTGGCAGGGCGCGCGGCCGGCCGTTCCTCGTCCGGGAAATGGATCGTGAAGACCTCGTGGTAGGTCTCCTCGTTCTTCGCCACGACATAGCGCTTCGAGGTGTAGGGGCCGAAGCGACGCGGGTCGGTGGAGAGCATGTCGATGCCCGGCTCGCCCTCGACGATCCATTCCGCCAGCTGCCAGCCCGCACCGCCCGCCGCCGTGATGCCGAAACTGTGGCCTTCGTTCAGCCAGAGGTTGCGCAGGCCCCAGGCCGGGCCCACGAGCGGGCTGCCATCGGGCGTATAGGAAATCGGTCCGTTGATGATGTCCTTGATGCCGCAGCCGTCGAGCGCCGGCACGCGCCGGGCGGCGGCCTCGACGTGCGGCACCAGGCGATCGAGGTCGCCGGGGAACAGGCTCTTGCCGAACCACTCGGGCACGCCATCGGCGAAGCGTGCCGGCGCGCCGTGCTCGTAGGGTCCCAGGATCCAGCCGAGGCGCTCCTCGCGCAGATAATAGGACTGGTCCGATTCGCGCAGTACGGCCAGTTCACGGCCTCCTTGCTCGCGGTAGTGCTTGAGCTGCGGCGACTCCTCGAACAGGATGTACTGGTGCTCGACCGGGATCGCCGGCACGTTGAGCCCGAACATGCGCCCGGTCTGGCGCGCGTAGTTACCGGTGGCGCAGACGACGTGCTCGGCGACGATCTCGCCGCGGTTGGTGCTCAGGCGCCATTCGCCCGAGGGCGTGCGCGCGACCGCGTTCACCTCGGTCTGCTCGTTGATCTCGGCGCCGCCGGCGCGCGCGCCCTTGCGCAGCGCCATCGTCAGGTCGGCCGGAGCGATGTGGCCGTCATCGGGATGATAGAGGGCGCCGACGATCTTCGCGGTCGCCTTGCCGTCGCCCAGGTTGAGCAGCGGCCAGAGCTTGGCGACCGCGGCCGGCCCGATGACCTCGAAGGGCACGCCGATCGTGTTGGCCGTCCCGCAGTACTTGTAGTACTCATCCATGCGCTCGGGACAGGTGGCGAGCCGCAGATTCCCGGTCACGTGGAAGCTCACGTCCTGCCCGGTCTCGGCCGGCAGGCGCTTGTAGAGGTCGACCGAATACTTGTGCAGCTGGCCGACGGTGTAGCTCATGTTGAACAGCGGCAGCAGTCCGGCCGCATGCCAGGTGGAGCCCGCCGTCAGTTCGGCGCGCTCGAGCAGGACGACGTCCGACCAGCCCTTCTTCGTCAGGTGGTAAAGCGTGCTGACGCCAACGGCGCCGCCGCCGATGACCACGACACGGGCATGAGACTTCATGGATGCGCTCCTGTTTATCTAAGTCTAGCTACTGCCCGGCCCCGCAGCACTCCAATTGCGACAATGCCTTGCGCAAAAACGTCAGGACATGGCCGCCGTCGCGGGCCGCGGGTGGCAGGGTCGGGGCCCTGGATCGGGCCCGTGGCTAGCCTTCCCTGCGCTTGCCGCCGCGCATGAGCGTCAGCGCCAGCAGGGCCGAGGCCACCATCAGGAACAGGCTCACCGCATTGAGCACGGGCGTCGCGCCCTCGCGCATGCGGCCGTACATCATGACGGTCAGCGGCGAGTCCGCCCCCACCAGCATCAGCGTGGTGTTGAAGTTCTCGAAGGACATCAGGAAGGCGATGGCAGCGGAACCGATCAGGGCGGGGCGCAGGTACGGCAGCGTGATGGTGCGCAGGACCGCAGCCTGCGTGGCCCCGAGGTTGAGCGCGGCGTCCTCGAGCGTGCGGTCGAAACGCTTGAGCCGCGCGCTGATCGTCAGCGTGGCGATGGCGACGATGAACGAGAACTGGCCGAGCACGACCAGCGGCAGGCCGGGCCGCAGGAAGTCGAGCTCCCATCCGAACAGTTCGCTGCACAGGTCGGCGATGCGGCTCGCGAAGGCGAGGATCGAGATGCCGAGGATGACCCCGGGGATCACCAGCGGCACGAGCATCATCATCGACAGCGCACCCTGTCCCGGGAACCGGGCGCGCTCCATCAGGAATGCGTTGGCCGTGCCGACCAGCAGCGACAGCGCCGTGACCCAGCAGGCGACGACGAAGCTGGTCCAGATGCTCGCGAGCAGGTCCGAGTCGCTGAACAGCCCGGTCCTGCCGTTATGCGCGTTACCGAGGAACCAGTCGAGCGTGAAGCCATGCCACGGAGGGGCAGGGTACGGAGCATCGTTAAACGCGAACATCGCGACCGTGACCAGGGGCAGGAACAGGAACACGAGGAAGGCAACCAAAAACAGGCCCGTCGATGCGCGCAGCCAGAGCGGCCTGGGGAGCGAGGGGATCACGTGCGCCGCATCACGTCGGCAAATCTCTGGCCGCTGAGCTTGAGCCCGAGCCCGACCATCGCGGTCGAGAGCGCCAGCAGCAGGAAGCCGAAGGCGGCGCCCTGTTCCCAGTTGAAGCGGGTGATGAACTGGGTGTAGATCTGCTCGGTGAACCAGAGCGAATTCTTGCCGCCCAGCAGCGTCGGCGTCAGGTAGTTCCCGAGCGTGAGCATGAATACCACTATGCATCCGGCCGTGATGCCAGGCACGGCATGGGGTATGACGATGCGCCGCAGGACCGACCAGCCGCTGCTACCGAGGTCGTAGGCCGCCTCGATCAGCGAATTGTCCAGGTTCTCGAGGCTACCGATGAGCGGCACCACCATGAACAACAGCGAGGTGTACACCAGGCCGACCATGATCGTCGCATCGTGGTACAGCAACTCGACCGGCACCGCCGTCAGGCCCAGGTGCGCCAGCAGGCTCGGCAGCACTCCGGTCTCGCGCAGCAGGATCATCCAGCCCAGCGTGCGCACGGTCTCGCTGACCCAGAACGGGATCAGGCAGACGACGAACAACATCGCGCCGAACCTCCCGGGCGCGAGCTTGGTGATCGTCCAGGCGACCGGGAACGCGATCAGCAGCGTCAGCAGCGTGGCGATCGCCGACATGACCGCGGTCCTGGCGAACACGTGCCAGTAAAGCGGTTCGGTGAAGAAGGTGTGGTACTGGGCGAGGCTCAGCTCGAACTCGCGCGGGCCGGTGCGCTCGCGCACCGACAGCAGCGCCAGGTCGAGGTGCGGCAGCACGATGAGCGCGAACAGCCAGATCAGCGCCGGCGCGAGCAGCAGCCCCAGCATCAGCCGCCGGTTCCAGTTGCGCGTGGTAGACAGCTCAGCCATGGGCGCTTGCCGCCGGGAAGCAGGCCGCGCGCTGCGGGTCGAAGCTGAACACGATCTGCTCGCCGACCCGCAGGTCCGCATAGCGCCCGGTCTGCGGCAGCGCGATGCGGAACTCGAGGCGCGTGCGCTGTTCCCTGACCAGCACCGCCGAGTTGGCGCCATCGAACAGCAGGCTTTCGACCTCGCCCTCGTGCACGGCCTGCGCCGGCTCGATCGCGAGTTCGGCGGTGCTGCGCCCGATGACCGCGGCCTCGGGCCGGACGAAGGCCTCGACGGTCGTGCCCACGGCGACCACGCCGCTGCGCCGCGCGCGGACGGTCCAGCCGTCGGAGGTCACGATCTCCGCCAGTTCGCCGTCCACGCGCGTGGCCTTGCCCGCGATGCGGTTGTTCGCGCCGACGAAGGCCGCCACGAAGGGCGTGGCCGGCGAGTAGTAGAGTTCCTGCGGCGTGCCGAGCTGCTCGAAGCGCCCGCGGTTCATGACGCCGACGTGGTCGGAGAGCACGAGCGCCTCGGACTGGTCGTGGGTGATGTACACGAAGGTCGTGCCGAAGGCGTGTTGCAGCTGCTTGAGCTCGATCTTCATGTGCTCGCGCAGCTTCAGATCGAGCGCCCCAAGCGGCTCGTCGAGCAGCAGCAGAGTGGGTTCGAGCACCAGGCTGCGGGCGATGGCGACGCGTTGCCGCTGTCCGCCCGACAGCTCATCGACGCGCTTGCCGCCGGCGCCGCCCAGGCCAACACGCTCGAGCATGGCCGTCGCCTTGCGATTGCGCTCGGCACGGGCCACGCCACGCCGGGCGAGACCGAAGGCGACGTTCTCGCCGACTGACATCATCGGGAACAGGGCCAGCTGCTGGAACACCATGTTGACCGGACGCCGGTTCGGCGCCACGCCGGCCATGCTGCGCCCGCCGATGACGATCGTGCCGGAATCGGGCGCGATGAAACCGGCGATCATGCGCAGCAGCGTCGTCTTGCCGCAGCCCGAGGGGCCGAGGATCGAGAAGAAGCTGCCGCGCGCGACGCTGAAGGACAGCGCGTCGACGGCGACATGGCCGGCGAATCGCTTGCCGACCGCGCGTGCCTCGAGGTCTGGCGTCGACGACCCGTTGCCCGTGGCCGTCATCAGTTTGCCGCCTTGACCCGATCGAGGATGCGGCCCTCGATTTCCTCGAGTCCGGGCGGTATGGCCGGGTACCAGATGGCATTCTTCAGGCCGTTCGGGAAGCTCTCGGCGAACTGGGCCTTGACGCGCGGATCCATGAGCTGCGCGGCGCCCTGCGAGGCGGTGAAGTTGCCGATCGAGCGTGCGATCTTCGCCGCGACGTCGGGCCGCATCGTGAAGTTGATCCAGGCATAGGCCCCGGCCTCGTTGCGGCCGCGCGCCGGCAGCGCATAGGTGTCGAGCCAGAAGATCGCGCCCGACTTCGGGTTGACGAACCTGATGTCCGGATTCTCGCGATTGAGCTTCCAGGCGATGGAATCCCAGGACATCGCGGCGACGATCTCGCCGGTGCGCATGCCGTTGAGCAGCTGGTCCTTGTTGTCGAAGAAGAAGCGCAGGTTGGCCTTGCAGGCGGTCAGCGTGCGACCGACCTGTTCCATCAGCGCGGTGTAGGCCTTGGTGTCGCCGTACAGTGAAAACGGGTTCTTGCCCGAGCGCGAACGCAAAGGCCATCAGCGTCGGCCGCCGCAGGCGCAGCGTGGTCTTGCCGCTTGATACTCCGGCCGGCACAGGTCGAGGTAGTCGCTGATCCTGGCGCGCTTGGTGTTGGCGACCAGGCCCTCGGCGCCCCAGACGTAGGGCAGGGCGTAGAGCTTGCCGTCGAGCGTGGCGTTCTTCTTGACGGTCGCCAGCAGGTCGGGCATGAACTGCTCGACCTTGACCTTGCTGAGGTCGAAAGGCCGGTAGATGCGGAACTCCTGCTGGGCGCTGACGATGCGATCCTGCGAGGGCTGCGCGAGATCGAAGCCGGCGCCCCCCGTGGCACGCAGCTTGGAGATGATCTCCTCGTTGTTCGACAGCGATACCTCGACCTGGATGCCGGTCTCCTGCTTGAACTGCGCGATGACTTCGGCCGGCACGTAATCGGACCAGGTAATGATGCGCAGCTTCTTCGCGTCGTCGGCTCGCGCCGCCGGCGCGGAGCCCAAGCCGGCGACCAGGACCGCCGCCCAGAGTATCGGTAACAGGCGTTTCATATTAGTCTCCCGAAGGCCCGCCTCCATATCGGGCGCGGGCGCAGGCCAATGCTACTGGTAGAAACGCCGGCCGTCACGCCAGCCGATGACCTCGATCCATGAGTCAGCCCAGGCAATCGAACCGACGCCACTTCGACCTCCAGGGGCATCGCGGCGCGCGCGGCCTGTGGCCCGAAAACACCCTGGCGGGATTCGAGCGCACCCTGGCGCTCGGCGTCAGCAGCTTCGAGCTTGATTGCGCAGTCAGCCGGGACGGAGTCGTGGTCGTGAGCCATGATCCGCGGCTCAATCCGGAACACACTCGCGATGAGCATGGCCGTTATCTCGAATCCGCGGGCCCGCTCATCTGTTCCCTGGACTACGCCGGGCTGCGGCGCTACGACGTCGGGCGGATCCGGGCCGGGAGCGCCTACGCGGCCGAGTTCCCGGAGCAGCAGGCCGTGGACGGCGAGCGCATCCCGCGCCTGGCCGACGTGTTCGCGCTGGTCGCGCGACTCGGCGACCGATGAGCTGCGCTTCAACATCGAGGCCAAGCTGTTTCCCCTGCAACCCGGGCTCAGCCTGGCGCCCGAGCCCTTCGTGCGAAGCGCTGCTGGAGGACATCCGCAGCGCCGGCCTCGAGTCACGCGCCACGATCCAGTCATTCGACTGGCGCGTGCTGAGCATCGTGCAGCGAGCTCGAGCCCGGGCTGGCGACTGGAGCGCTGACCGACCAGCAGGGCGCTGACGACACGCGTGCTGGCCGGGCATCACGGGCCGTCGCCGTGGCTCGGCGGGCCTTGAGCGTTCAAGACTTCCAGGGTTCCGTGCCCAGGCTCGCCGAGGCGAGCGGCGCCGGGTACTGGTCGCCGAACTACCTCGATCTGAGCGCCGCCCACGTCGACGAGGCGCACGAGCTCGGGTTGCGCGTCATTCCCTGGACCGTCAACGATGTCCCCGACATGCATCGCATCGTGGCGTGGGGCGTGGACGGCATGATCAGCGACCGGCCCGACCGGTTGCGAGCCGTGCTCCAGGCACAGGGAATCGTGCTGCCGGAACCCGTGCCGGCGCAACGGAAACTCTAGGTCAGCGGCGCAGGACATCTCTAATTCGGCTGGCCCTGCGGGCGCGTGTAGACGTCGGCGCCGAATCCGTTGAGGCCCGGCTGCCCGGCGTAGCCGAGATGGCGTAGCCCGAAGATGTCCTCGATGCTGCGCAGCAGGGCGTAGTGATTGTAAGGCTGCGTCGATACGGTCCCCGGTCGGATGTACGGCGAGATCAGCACGGCGCCGATGCGTCCGCCGCCGGGCCCGATGATCCCTGGCCCGTTCATGTGCTCCCAGCTGCCGACAACGCCCTCCTGGTACGCGGGAATGTTCGGTCCCGGCCGCTCGTCGCAGCAGGGGGTGGCGTCCCCGGAAAGCTTCGAGGCACGTGTTCGCGGATCGATGAGCTCGTCAAGCTCGGATTCATCGAAGGTGACGACCAGCAGGCCGTCGCGCCTGAAGGCCGGCGAGGCCAGGATTTGCGGCACGAGATCCGCCAGGAACCGATCGGCCGATACCATGCCGCCGGGCTCGCCATCGACGCAATGGCCGCCGTTGCCGCCGTCGTGGCCGTCATGGCACAGGTTGGGCGTGATGAACGCGTAGTTGGGTGTCGTCCCGATCGCACGCAGGTCTGAGGCCAGGCCGGCCATGCTGACCACGTTGTGCGCGCAACCGGGCGTGTGGATGATCGAATGGAAATAGACGAAGGGGTTGTGCCGCGTCGCGTACTGGTCGCCGGCTCCGCCATCTGGGTGTTGTCCGGGGCGCCGATCGGCGGGTGGCCGCAGGTCGCGCTCTCGCGCGCGGGGTTGTTGCCCATGTCCTCCATGTAGCCCTTCCAGCTCAGACCGGCGTCGTCGAGCTGGTTCGCGAGCGTGCGCACGGACGCCGGGTACACGCAGCCGCGGCCGATGGCCTGGCCGTCGGCAGTCATGCCGGTGCTGACGAAATTCTCGTACACCTCGCAGTCGTTGTTGGTCACGATGTTCGGCGCCTGGCCGCTGATCGAGCGAGATGTAGTTGCCGAGGCTGGCGTGGCTGGTGGCGTAGTAATTCGGCAGCAGCGCCCCCTGCGACGGGAGGTTCTTCAGATATTGGGCCGGTGAGCGCTCGCCGAAACTCGCGTCGAATTCCTCATTCTCGAGCACGATCACGAACACGTGCCGGATCGGCGGCGTCGACACGGACGTGGGTTTCGTGGCACAGGCCTGCAGGCCAAGCGCGGCAGCCGCGGCGAGCAGCACCCACGGCCGCAAATGCCGCCGGCCCTTGAAATTCGCCGGACTGTTCACGGCGCGCCCACGTGCCGCGGATCATTCGGCTGCCGGCCGAACACCTCGCGCACCAGCGGTTCGAACTCGGCCAGCGTCATCGTCGGGTAGGCCGGATCGAAGGATGACTGGTCGTAGCGCTCGCAGAAGCGCACGCAGTCCGCGTACCAGGGATGCGAACGCAGCCGATCGCGGGCGTGGCGATCGCCACCGAGGTGGTGCGCGTAGTAGTAGGCCTGGAACAACTCGTGCTGCTCGACGATCCAGGTGACCTGCGCGCGCACGTAGGGACGGATGACAGCGGCCGCAAGCTGCGAGTGATTGCAGGGCGCGAGCAGGTCGCCGATGTCATGGATGAGCGCGCCGGCGACCAGGTCGTCGTCGGCGCCGTCGCGGCGGGCGCGGGTCGCGGTCTGCAGCGAATGGACCAGCCGGTTCACCGGGTAGCCCTCGACGGAGTGATCGAGGTCGCGCAACGCCCCGAGGACGCGCTCGGGCAGCCGCTGCACGAACTCGCGCTCGAACTCGTCGAGCAACAGGTAGTCCTCGCGGCTGCCATCCTTCATGCGCGTAAAGCTGACGACCCGGTTCACGTCTGCCTCCTATCCGCCGTGGAATGAGCGATAATCACGCCCGCAGGAACCCACAGGAGTGACCGCTTGACTGATCCGCCGATTGTAGCCCGCCGCGCTTCCGGGCGCGAAGCCCGCCGCGCGGAACGCTCGCGCCCCTTGCCCGATCACCTGCGCCCCGTGCGGCCGGGAATGCAAAGCGGCCGCTACCTGCCGCTCAGCGACACGGATGTCAGGCAGATCCACGAGACGGCGTTGCGCTTGCTGGCCGAGGTCGGATTGGGCGACGCCATCGATTCCGGGATCGAGGTCATGACAGGCGCCGGCTGCACGCTGAGCCCGCAAGGCCGGCTGCTGTACCCGCGCTCCCTGGTCGAGGATACGCTGGCCAAGGCGGCGCGCCACTTCGTGCTTCCGGGCCAGGATCCGCGCCACGACCTCGAGCCCTGGGGCAAGCGCGTCTACTTCGGCACCGCCGGTGCTGCCGTCAACATCGTCGACGCCCACGGCGGCTACCGCGACTCGACGATCCAGGACCTCTACGACATCGGCCGCATCGTCGACCTCATGGAGCACATCCATTTCTTCCAGCGCGCCGTGGTGCCGCGCGACATCCCGGACCCCTTCGAGATGGACTTCAACACCTGCTACGCCTCGGTCATGAGCACGACCAAGCACGTCGGCAGCAGCTGGGTGCACCCGGATCACCTCGTGGCCTCGCTCGAGATGCTGCACGCGATCGCCGGCGGCGAGAAGCAATGGCGCGAGCGCCCGTTCGTCAGCCAGTCGAACTGCTTCGTCGTGCCGCCGATGAAGTTCGCCGCCGACGCCTGCCGCTGCCTGGAGGTCGCGGTGCGCGGCGGCATGCCGGTGCTGCTGCTGTCCGCCGGGCAGGCCGGCGCCACGGCGCCGGCGGCGCTCGCCGGCGCGCTGGCGCAGGAAGTCGCCGAAGTGCTGGCCGGCCTCGTGTACGTCAATGCGATCAAGCCCGGACACCCGGCGATCTTCGGCACCTGGTGCTTCGTCTCGGACCTGCGCACCGGCGCGATGTCGGGCGGCAGCCCGGAGCAGGCGCTGCTGTCGCGGCCGCGGGCCAGATGGCCCATTTCTACGACCTGACCGGCGGCACGGCCTCGGGCATGACCGACTCGAAGATCCCCGACGGCCAGGCGGGCGCGGAGAAGGCGCTCAACCACGCGCTGGTCGGCAACGCCGGCGCCAACCTGATCTACGAGTCGGCCGGCATGCACGCCAGCCTGCTCGGGTTTCTCGCTCGAGAGCCTGGTGATCGACAACGACATCATCGGCGCGGCCCAGCGCACCATCAAGGGCATCGAGGTCAACGAGGAGACGCCTGTCGCTTCGAGACCATCAAGGATGTCTGCCTCAACGGCCCCGGCCATTACCTCGGCAGCGGCCAGACGCTGCAGCTCATGCAGACCGAGTACCTCTACCCGGCCGTCGGCGACCGGCGCAGCCCCAATGAGTGGACCGAGCAGGGCGCGACCAGCGTCACCGAACGCGCGACGCGCAGGGTGCAGGAGATCCTCGCCACGCACTTCCCGCGCCACGTGCCCGATGCGATCGATGACGAGATCCGGCGCCGCTTCCCGGTGCGGCTCAAGCGCCAGGGCATGCGTCCGCAGGAGCCCTGAAGTAGGGCCTGTACATGCTACGGGGGCCGCTGCGTTGGGCTCCCAAAGCGGCCAGGCAAGGCGCGAGGAGAGAAGTTTGGTGACTCCAAATGAACGACGAGCAACGCCGCCTGGCCGCTTTCGGGGCCCAACCCCCCTGTATCGAAGGCGCAGCGACCAGATTTCAACCGCAGGCTCTCTGATACAGGCGGACGGGGCTGGGATAATTTTGGACGGTGTTGCGCCTCGCTCATGTGGAGTCACCACACATCGCTCGGCGCGCCTGGTCCAAAATTATCCCAGCCACCGTCGCAGTGGTCTCCGTAACATGTACAGGCCCTAGATGTCGCCCCCCGATCGCGCGAGCGTCGTGATCGTCGGCGGCGGCGTCGCCGGCTGCTCGATCGCCTATCACCTGACGAAGCTCGGCGTCACCGACGTCGTGCTGCTCGAACGCAAGCGGCTGACCTGCGGCACGACCTGGCACGCCGCCGGGCTGGTCGGGCAGCTTCGCGCCACGCGCAACCTTACGGAGCTGGCCAAGTACACGGCCGATCTCTATCACTCGCTGGAAGCAGAGACCGGCCAGGCCACCGGCTTCAGGCAGAACGGCTCCATCAGCGTCGCCCGGACGCCGGCACGCCTCGAGGAACTGTTGCGTGGCGCCTCGATGGGCAAGACCTTCGGGCTGCAGGTCGACGTGCTGTCGACGGGCGAGATCAAGGAACGCTGGCCGCTGCTGGCCGTCGATGACCTGGTCGGCGGCGTGTTCCTGCCCAAGGATGGCCAGTGCAACCCGATCGACACTACGCAGGCGCTCGCCAAGGGCGCGAAGCAACGCGGCGCGCGCATCTTCGAGAACACGGCGGTCACGAGGATCCGCGTGGAGCGCGGGCGCGCGATCGGCGTCGAGACAGACGGCGGCTTCATTCGCGCCGACACGGTCGTGCTCTGCGCCGGCATGTGGTCGCACGGCCTCGCGAGCGCCTGCGGCGTCGCCGTGCCGCTGCACGCAGCCGAGCATTTCTACATCGTCACCGAACCCATGGCCGGCTTGCCCGGCAACTTGCCAGTGCTGCGGGTGCAGGACGAGTGCGCCTATTACAAGGAGGACGCTGGCAAGCTGCTGCTCGGTTGCTTCGAGCCAGTGGCGAAGCCCTGGGGCATGCAGGGCATCCCCGAGGACTTCAGCTTCGAGACATTAGCTGAGGACTACGAGCACTTCGAGCCCATCCTCAACGCCGCCATCCAGCGCGTGCCGGCGCTGGCCGACGCCGGCATCCAGCTGTTCTTCAACGGTCCCGAGAGCTTTACGCCCGACGACCGCTACTACGTCGGCGAGACCCCGGAGGTGCGCGACCTGTTCGTCGCGACCGGATTCAATTCGATCGGCATCCAGTCGAGCGGCGGGGTGGGCAAGGTGCTCGCGCAGTGGATCGTGGACCGCCATCCACCGATGGACCTGGCCGACGTCGACATCCGCCGCGTCGTGCCGTTCCAGGCCAACCGCCGTTACCTGCACGATCGCACGGTCGAGACGCTGGGCCTGCTCTACGCGATGCACTGGCCGTACTACCAATACCAGACCGCGCGCGGCGTGCGGCGCACGCCGCTGCACGACCGCTTGCTCGCCGCCGGCGCCTGCATGGGCGAGGTGGCCGGCTGGGAGCGCCCCAACTGGTTCGCGGCACCGGGCAGCAGGCCGCGCTATGAGTATTCGTACGGCCGGCAGAACTGGTTCGAGCACTGCAAGGCCGAATGCCAGGCGGCGCGCGATGCGGTGGTGCTGTTCGATCAGTGCTGTTTCGCGAAGTTCCTGGTGCAGGGAGCCGATGCCTGCGCGATCCTGAACCAGGTCTCCACGGCCAATGTCGACGTGGCACCCGGGCGCATCGTCTACACGCAGTGGCTCAATGAGCGTGGCGGCATCGAGGCCGACCTCACGATCACGCGGCTCGCCGAGCGCGAATTCATGGTCGTGACCTCGGCCATCTGCCAGACCCGGGACCTCGCCTGGTTGCGCCGGCAGATCGAGGCGCGACCGGGCGCCCACTGCTCGGCCACGGATGTGACCGCGGGCATCGCCATGCTCGGCGTCATGGGCCCACGCAGCCGCGAGCTGTTGCAACAACTCACGGGCGCGGACCTGTCCAACGCCGCGCACTCCTTCGGCCAGTCGCGCGAGCTCGACCTCGGCTACGCGCGCGTACGCGCGAGCCGCATCACCTACGTCGGCGAACTGGGCTGGGAATTGTACTTTCCGGCCGAACATTGCCTCGACGTCTACGAGCGGCTGCTCGAGGCCGGCGCGCCGCTGGGCCTGCGCCACGCCGGCTATCATGCGATGGGCTCCTGCCGCGTGGAGAAGGGCTACCGGCACTGGAGCCACGACATCGGCGACGAGGACACGCCGCTCGAGGCTGGCCTCGGCTTTACGCTCGCATGGGACAAGCCCGGCGGATTCATCGGGCGCGAAGCACTGGCCGCGCAGCGCGCACGTGGCGTCCTGCCGAAGCGGCTGGTGCAGGTGATGATCGAGGATCATTCGGCCGCGGCGCCGCTGCTCTATCACGAGGAGCCGCTGGTGCGTGATGGCCGCATCGTCGGTTCGATCAAGTCGGGCGCCTGGGGATTCCGCCTCGGGCGCTCGCTGGGCATGGGGTACGCCAGCAACGACTCCGGCGTCACGCCCGAGTGGCTCGGCTCGGGCCGCTGGGAAGTGGAGGTCGCCAGCCGACGCTGGCCCGCGCGCGTGCAGCTGCAAGCCTGGTACGACCCCGTCAACTCGCGCATCAAGGCCCAGTAGGCCACTGTCGGCCCCATCGGCACCCGCGCTGCCCGCGCGGCGCTACAGGTGTGGGCGCAGGTGGCCGGCGAACGGCCGGCCGGTCGCGGTCGAACGCACCAGCGCCTGGGCCAGGTAATCGGCCGCACCCATGTGCGCGCGCTGCTCGAGCACGACGGTTTCGACGTGCGGGTCGGGGGCGCCGGCGCGGCGCGCAGCCGCCAGTGCGAGTTCCTGCGAGACCTCGCGCGCGCATTCCACGGCCGGACCTGGCGCCTCGAAATCACGGCTCCCCGCCGGATCGTGCACGCGAAACACGCCGAACTGGGGTTGGTTGACGAGCACCTCGACGGACTGGGAGACCACGCCGGCAACGGCGCCGACGGCGTTGCAGACCGCGGCGTGGCCCGGGACGGATAGCGTCGCCCCGAGGCGGCGGGCGACTTCCGGGTAATAGGAATGCACCGGAGCGCCGATCGCGACCAGCGGCGTCGCAAGGGCAATGCCGGCACGCAGCAGCGTGGAAAACGGCCGCCCGGCAACGACGTCATCGACCAGCATATCGCCGAGCACGCCCCAGGACCCGGCGCGGCCTTGCAGGCCCGGGTCATGCGCCAGTGCAGTCGCGAGCACGACGCGCCCGGATTCGCGCACCACGTGCTCGACGATGCGTTCGCACAGGTCGCGGATCGGCGCGGGCTCGCTCCAGGCCCGGGCATTGCGCTCCTCGATCGCCAGCAGGCGCGCGCCCAGTTCCGCCGCCTCGAGGCTCCAGCCTCGCTGCCTTCCGAGCACGTGCATGGCATCGCTGGGCGTGAAGGCAGCCACAGTGACGAGCCCCGCGTCAGCGAGCCGCCACAGCGCCGCGATGCCCGGTCGGCCCTGGGCCAGGCTCGACAAACGCCGCGGGTCGGCCGAGAGCGCCTCCCAGAGCCGGCGTTCGAGACCCGCGAGGTGCGCGGGCGCCGTGATCCCTGGATTTCGGAGCGCGAAGTGGGTCGAGAGCTCCGGCGGCTGCGGCACCGTGACCAGCTGGCGCAGGTCGGCCAGCACCGATGGGACCTGCAGCGCCAGCAGGCTCAGCGGCACGGTCTTGCGCGGGCCCACCGCGAGCTGCGCCTTGCGATCGAAGGCGACGCGGCTGTCGCCGCCCAATCCCACCGTGCGCACGTCGACGGCCTCGACCATGGTGCGCCAGCTACCGATCAGCGCGCCCTCATCGTTGACAGCGGGCCGGCCGCCGCGCACGACCGCGCAGTCCGTGGTCGTTCCGCCCATGTCCGCGACCAGGAAGTCGGCCAGGCCGGTCAGGAACCCGGCGCCCACGACGCTGGCCGCGGGCCCGGACAACACCGTTTCCACGGGGCACTCGAGCGCGAGCTCCGCCTGCATGAGCGAGCCATCGCCCCTGACGATCATGAGAGGGGCGTCCACGGATTCAGCGGCCAGCACGGCGCCGAGCGCCTCGATCAGGCGCCGGATCTGCGGCGTCAGGCGCGCGTTGAGGGCCGCCGTGAGCGCGCGCCGCGGCGCATCCAGTCGCGAGCTCAGCTCGTGCGCGCAGGTGACCGGCCTGGCGCAGAGCGAGCGGATCAGTGAGCGGGCGCGCAGCTCGTGCGCGGGATTCCGGACCGAAAAGCATGCGGCCACGGCGAAGCCCTCGACGCGCCCGGCGCAGTCGCGCACTGCGCTCGCCAGTGCGGCTTCATCCAGCGGTTCGATCTCCTCACCGGTCGCGTCGTGCCCGCCGCGCACCTGCAGCACCGGCCCCGCCGCGTCGCGTTGCAGGCCCGAGCGTTGCGCCATCGCGGCGTCGAAACCGATCAGCACCGTGGCCACCGGGCTGAACCGGCCCTCGACGACGGCGTTGGTCGCCAGCGTCGTCGACACCGAGACCAGCTGCACCGCCTCGCGCCCGAGGCCACGCGGCAGCGCGGCCAGCACCTCGCGGATCGCCGCGGCGATGCCGAGTGCAAGGTCCCAGTGCGTGGTCAGGGCCTTGGCGCTGGCCACGACGTGGCGCTCGTCCTGCAATAGCACGGCGTCGGTGTAGGTACCGCCCGTATCCAGGCCCAGCCAGAGCGCGCCGCCAGCCGCCGTTGCGGTCTTGCCCTTCATCGCGATGATTCCACCCCCGGCACAGCTTGCAGTAACATGGGCCGATGGACAACCTGCTGCAATTCTACGTTGGCGGCCGCTGGGTCAAGCCCCTGAGCACGGCGACGCTCGAAGTCATCAACCCGGCCACCGAGCGGGCCTTCGCCACGATCGCGATCGGCAACGAGGAAGACGCCGCGCGCGCGGTCGCGGCGGCGCGGGCGGCGTTCCCCGCCTGGTCGCGCAGCAGCAAGGCCGATCGGCTCGAGCTGTTGCGCCGTATCCTCAAGATCTACAACGAGCGTGCCGAGGAGCTGGCGCAGGCCGTGTCCGACGAGATGGGCGCGCCGATCCAGTTCGCGCGCGACGCCCAGGTCTGGGCCGGGCGCGCGCACCTGGAATCAACGATCGCCGCGCTCGAGAAGTTCGAATTCGAGGAACAGCGTGGCACCACGCGCATCATCCGCGAGGGAATCGGCGTCGTGGGCCTCATCACGCCCTGGAACTGGCCGCTGAACCAGATCGTCACCAAGGTGGCGCCGGCGCTCGCGGCCGGCTGCACGATGGTGCTGAAGCCGAGCGAAATCGCGCCGCTCAGCGGCATCATCTTTGCGCGAGATCATGCACGCGGCGCAAGCTGCCGCCCGGAGTCTTCAACCTCGTCAATGGCGACGGGCCGACCGTGGGCCAGGCGCTGGCCAGCCATCCGGACGTCGACATGGTGTCCTTCACCGGATCGACGCGCGCCGGCGTCATGGTCGCCAAGAGCGCCGCGCGACACCGTCAAGCGCGTCACGCAGGAGCTCGGCGGCAAGTCGGCGAACATCATCCTGCCGGATGCGGACTTCGAGTCGCGCCGTGACGCAGGGCGTCGCGGCCTGCTTCGGCAACAGCGGCCAGTCCTGCGACGCGCCGACGCGCATGCTCGTGCCGCGCGACCAGCCTCGAGGCGGCACTGAGCTGGGCGCGCAGGCCGCCGAAGGCCACACGATCGGCGATCCGCGAGCCAGGGATCCAGCTGGGCCCGGTCGTCAGCGACACGCAGTTCGACAAGATCCAGCGGCTCATCGAATCGGGCATCAGCGAGGGCGCGCCGCTCGTGACCGGCGGGGCCGGGCGAGCCGCCGGGGCTGGAGCGGGGCTATTTCGTGCGCCCGACCGTGTTCGGTCCGGTGCGCCCCGACATGACGATCGCGCGCGAGGAGATCTTCGGCCCGGTGCTATCGATCATTCCTTACGACTCCGAGCAGCAGGCGGTCGACATCGCCAACGACACCGTCTACGGGCTCGCGGCCTACGTGCAATCGGGCGATCTGGAGCACGCGCGGCAGGTGGCGCGACAGCTGCGCGCGGGGCAGGTCAACGTGAACTACCCCGACTGGGACACCATCGCGCCCTTCGGCGGCTACAAGCAGTCCGGCAATGGGCGTGAATACGCCGCCTGGGGCATCCACGATTTCCTCGAGGTCAAGGGCATCATCGGCTTCGGCTAGCCCCGCTTCGGCCTGACTTCGTAGCCTTCGCCCTCGGGTTCATCGTCGACCATCTCCGCCGGGAATCCCTCGCCCAGCACCTTGACGCCGCAGGGCTCCTCGAGGCGGCGGATGATGTTCGGCGAATGCTCGCGCGGCCCGTAGCGCCGCTGTCCGTCCTTGAAGATCCCGAGCACCAGCGGCGACAGTTCGAGCGGCACGCGCAGCTGCTCGCGCCGAGCGATCGAACAGGCCCACGTCCTTGATGACCAGGTCCATCGTGAAGCCGATGTCGCGGCTGCCGTTCAGGATCACCTGCGACTCGGTCTCGTGCACGAAGGAGTTGCCCGAGGAGATGCGGATCGCCTCGTAGGCGGTGTTCAGGTCCATGCCGGCCACCTTGCACGACCGTCAGCGCCTCGGCGAGCGCGACCAGGTGCACGGTGCACAGGTAGTTGGTGACCACCTTGAGCGCCGAGGCCGAGCCGAGCGGGCCGGTGTGCAGGATCTGCCGGCCCGAGGATCTTCAGCACCGGCAGCACGCGCTCGAAGGCCGCGCGCGTGCCGCCGGCGAAGATCGAGATGTTGCCGGTCGCGGCGCGATGGCAGCCGCCGGAGACCGGGCAGTCCATCGCCAGGCCGCCCCGCGGCCTCGACCCAGCGCGCCGAGCCGCGCGATCTCGGCCTGGTCGGTCGTGCTCATCTCGAGCCAGATCTTGCCGGGCGTCGAGGCCCGCGAGCACGCCGTCCGGCGCCTCCATGACCGCGCGCGAGGCGGCGGGCGAGGGCAGGCAGGTGATGACGATGTCGACCGCTCCGGCCATCGATCGTGGCGAATCGGCGCCGTTCGCGCCGCGCGCGACGAATGCCGACACGAGCTCCGGGTTCAGGTCGCGCACCGTGAGGTCGACGCCGTGGCGCAGCAGGTTCCCGGCCAGCTTGCCGCCGACGTTGCCGAGCCCGATGAATCCGATGCGGACGGGTTTCACGTGCACACCTCCAGGTGTTGCCCCAGAGCGAGTGTACACAGCGCCACCGGCGATGGCGTGGCGCCAGATGGCCCGCCGCCCCATCTAAAAAAGGCATATGGACACGCAGCTCCATCTGAATTTGCGTGCCGGTCCCAGGCCGGGTTTTCCTGCGGAATGTAGCGCGCGATTCAGGCAATATCCGCGCAGGCCATGTCGAGAGGAGGCGGGCGCATGAGTGGGCCGGGCGATCCAGGCGTGACGGCCGAGGCGGCGCCATCCATGGCCACGCGCTGGTACGTGCTGATCGTGATGGTGCTGGTCTACACCCTGAGCATCGCCGACCGCTACGCGATCTCGACGGTGCAGGAGTCCATCCGCCTCGAGCTGCACCTCACCGACTCCGGCATCGCCAGCCTCACCGGCGTCTCGCTCGGCCTGTTCTACGTCACCTTCGGCTTCCCGATCGCCTGGCTGATCGACCGCAGCCATCGCCGCAACATCATCGCCGCCTCGGTGGCGGCGTGGTCGGTGATGACCGTGCTGTGCGGGCTGGCGCGCAATTACACCGAGCTCATCGTCGCGCGCATCGGCGTTGGCGTTGGCGAGGCCGGCGGCACGCCCGGCGCCAATTCGATCCTTTCGGACTACTTCCCGACCGAGCGCCGGCCCATGGCGCTGACGGTATTCGGGCTGGGCGCGCCGATCGGCGCCTGGCTGGCCGCGGATTTCGCCGGGACCATTGCCGATCACTATGGCTGGCGGAGCGTGTTCCTGGCGCTCGGCGTGCCGGGCGCACTGCTCGCGACCCTGATCTTCTTCACGATCAGGGAACCGCGTCGCGGGCGCTTCGACGCCCGTGCGAATGACGCCACCGCCGGCCTTCGCGAGACGATGCGCTTCCTCTGGCAGCAGCGTTCGGCCGTGCACGTCATGATCGGCAGCGCGCTGACCGCGCTGTGGGGTTGGGGCCTGATGTGGTGGACGCCGACCTTCCTGATGCGCACCTACGGCATGAGCGCTGGCGAGGCGGGTGCAATCATCGGGCCGATCAACCTGTGGGCCGGCATCGGCGCCACGGTGCTCACGGGCGCTCTGCTGGCCCGACCGTCGATGGTCGACCCGCGGCGCATCGTCTGGCTGCTGGGCGGCGTCATCGGCGTCGTCACGGTACCGTCGATCATCATCTACGGCACGCATTCGCTGCCGCTGGCGAAGGCCCTGTTCTGGATCTTCATCCCGTCGATCTATTTCTACATCGGCCCGATCTTCGGGCTGCTCAACAACCTCGCGCAACCGCGCATGCGGGCCATGTTCTGCGCCGCGACCTTGTTCATCGCCAACGTCGGCAACCTGATCGTCGCGCCCAAGGTCGTGGGCATGCTGAGCGACTGGTTCGCTCCCAACCACGTCGCCAACGCCGCGTCGCTCCGGCTGGCGCTGCTGTGCCTGGCGCCGGTCGGCTTCTGGTCGGCTTTCCATTATTTCTACTGCGCGCGCGACCTCGCGGCCGACCAGCTGCGCGCCACCGGCATCCCCGTCGGAGCAAGCCTGGCCGCGATGGAGCCGGCCCGCGCATGACGCTCAAGGACATCAGGACCTTCGTAGTCGGCAATCCGCCGCCGCACTACGGCGGGCGCTACTTCGTGTTCGTCCAGCTGGTCACGAACCAGAACGTCACCGGTGTTGGCGAGGCCTACTGCCTGCCTTTCGATCCGCATCTGGTCGCGCGCATGCTCGAGGACGTGTTCGCGCGCTACCTGCAGGGCCAGGATCCGCACGACATCGAGCGACTGTGGCGCCGGGTCTATTCGGCGGGTTTCACGCAGCACCCCGACCTGACGCTGATGGGCGTGCTGAGCGCGCTCGAGATGGCCTGCTGGGACATCGTCGGCAAGGAGGCCGGGCAGCCGGTCTACAAGCTGCTCGGCGGGCGCGTGCACGAGCGGCTGCGCTCCTACACCTACATCTACGCGCGCCCGGGCGACAAGACCGACGTCTACCAGGATCCCGACCTGTCGGCGGAGCGTGCGGTCGAGTACCTGCGCCAGGGATTCACGGCCATCAAGTTCGATCCGGTGGGGCCGTACTCGGCCTTCGACGGCCGCCAGCTGTCGCTGCCCGCGCTGGAGTTGTCCGAGCGCTTCGTGCGCCAGCTGCGCGAGGCGGTCGGCGACAAGGCCGACCTGCTGTTCGGCACGCACGGGCAGATGACGGCCGCCGGCGCGATCCGGCTCGCGCGCCGGCTCGAGCCCTACGACCCGCTGTGGTTCGAGGAGCCGGTGCCGCCGGACGCGCCCGAGGAGATGGCGCGCGTGGCGCGCGGCACGCGCATACCGATCGCCGCCGGCGAGCGGCTCGCGACCAAGTACGATTTCGCGCGCCTGCTGCGGCAGGGCGCGGCGGCGATCCTGCAGATGAACCTCGGCCGGGTCGGCGGCCTGCTCGAGGCCAAGAAGATCGCCGGCATGGCCGAGGTGCACCACGTGCAGATCGCCCCGCACCTGTACTGCGGTCCGGTCGTCGGCGCGGCCAACATCCAGCTCGCCACCTGCAGCCCGAATTTCCTGATCCTCGAAGGCATCGAGCGCTGGGATGGCTTCCATGCGCAGATCCTGCGCAAGCCGATTCGCTGGAGCGAGGGCTACGTGCTGCCGCCCACCGAACCGGGCCTCGGCGTCGAGCTCGACGAAGATGTGGCGCTACGCCATCCCTACAAGGATCGCCCGCTGCACCTCGAGATGGCCGACCACCCGATCGTCTAGGCTCCCGAGTCGCGCTTGGAAACGGTCGATTACCTCATCGTCGGCGCGGGCACGGCCGGCTGCGTGCTCGCCGAGCGGCTGTCGGCGAGCGGCCGGAACCGCGTCCTGCTGCTGGAGGCGGGCGGCAGCGACCGGCGGTTCTGGGTGCGCGTGCCCATCGGCTACGGCCGCACCTTCAACGCCCCGGCGGTCAACTGGATGTACGAGGCCGAGCCGGAGCCCGCGCTGGGTGGGGTGCGCAGCTTCTGGCCGCGCGGCAAGCTGCTGGGCGGCTCGGGCTCGATCAACGCGATGGTCTACATCCGCGGCCTGCCCAGCGATTTCAACGACTGGCGCGAGCAGGGCAACGCTGGCTGGGGCTGGGATAACGTACGGGCCCACTTCGAGGCCATCGAGCAGCGCTCGGGCGGCGCGCTCGCCGTCACCGACGTCTCGGCCGCGGCCCATCCGCTGTGCCGCGCCTACATCGACGCCGCCGCAGCGCTGGGATACCGCTACACGCCCGACTTCAACGGCCCGCAGCCCGAGGGCGTCGGCATCTACCAGATAACGACCCGCGCCGGCTTCCGGGAATCGACGGCCACGGCCTTCCTGCGGCCGGCGCTTTCGCGGCGCAACCTGAAACTGGAAATGCACGCGCGCGCGCTGCGCATCGACATCGAGGGCCGCCGCGCCGTGGGCGTCGGCTACGAGCGCGGCGGGGAGCTGCGCACGGTGCGAGCCGAGCGGGCGGTCATCCTCGCCGCCGGCAGCGTCAATTCGCCGCAACTGCTGCAGCTTTCAGGGATTGGCCCCGGCTCACTGCTGCAGCAACACGGCATCACGACCGTCAACGACCTGCCGGCGGTGGGCCGCAACCTCCAGGACCATCTCGGCATCAATTACGTCTACAGCTCGCGCGTGCCGACGCTCAACGGCGAACTCTATCCGCTCCGGGGCAAGCTGCGCGCCGGGCTGCAGTATGTCCTGACGCGCCGCGGCCCGCTGTCGATGAGCGTCAACCAGGGCGGCGGCTTCGTCCGCAGCGATCCCGCGCGCCGCGCGCCGGACCTGCAGCTGTACTTCAATCCCGCCAGCTACAGCTCGACGCGCGAGCGCACGCGACGGCTCATGAACCCGGACCCGTTCCCGGGCTTCATCGCCTCGTTCAATGCCTGCCGGCCTACGAGCCGCGGCCATATCGCCATCCGCTCGCCCGACCCCAGGGAGCCGCCGGCGATCCACCCCAACTACCTGTCCACCGCGCAGGACATCGAGGACGTGCTCCGCGGCGTGCGCCTGCTGCGGCGACTGGCCGCGGCTGCGCCGCTGGCCGCGGTGATCGAGCACGAGCTCTTGCCAGGGCCGGGAAAGTCGAGCGACGCACAGCTGCTGCAGGATTTCCGCGAACGCGCCGGTACGGTGTTCCATCCGGTGGGCACTTGCATGATGGGCCCCGACCCCTCGAATTCCGTCGTCGACGCGCGCCTGCGCGTCCACGGAATCGAGGGCCTGCGAGTCATCGACGCCTCGATCTTCCCCGTCATCACTTCGGGTAACACCAATGCGCCGACGGCGATGGTAGCCGACCGGGGTGCTAAGCTGGTGCTCGAGGATGAGCACGCATAAGACCGCCGCGGCGATACTGCTCTGGTCCGTGGCCATTGGCGCAAGCCACGCCAGCGGCATCGGCGGCGCCACGGACGCAGCCCCCAGCCGACCGGCGATCGATTCGCCGGAGCTGGCGCCGCTTGGGAGCCTCGGCGTCGGGGTCCGCACCATCACGCTGACGGAACACGACGCGGCGGACTTGATTGCGCCCCACGGTGACCGGCGGCTGCTGGTCGATCTCTGGTACCCGGCCACGCCCACGCCTGGGGCCAGACCTGAGCGCTACGAGGGCGCGCTGCAAGCCGAGCCGCCCGGGTCGCCGGTGAGCTTTACGATGCCTGGCATTGCCGTGCGCGATGCGAAGCCGATCTCCGGTCATTTTCCGCTGGTGGTGGTCTCGCACGGACGCAGCAATGCCACCGTGGCGCTGAGCTGGCTGACGGAAAATCTCGCCTCCAAGGGCTACGTCGTGGCGGCCATTCGCCACGATGACCCCTCGCGCAGCAACCCGCTGGAGGTGCCTGAGATGCTGCTGCGCCGGCCACTCGACCTGGCCTTCGTCGCCGACGCACTGCAGCGTTCGCTGGCGCAGCAGGGCCAGGTGGACCCGGAGCGCACCGCGCTCGTCGGTTACTCGATGGGAGGCTACGGTGTACTGACCTCCGCCGGCGCGGTGCTGGACCCGAAGGGAGGAGCCGTGCGGTACGTGCCGGACCAACGGCTTGCCCCCTATGCGCGCGGCGGCGCGAGGCAGGCGCAAACACTGGTGCACGGGCTCAAGGCCGTGGTGGCGGTCGCGCCCGCGGGCGGCGGGCCCTACGCGGTCTGGGGGAGCGAGGGCCTGGCGTCGATCACGGCGCCGCTGCTGTTGATCGCCGGCGACCACGACCTCACGGTGGATTACGCGACCGGCGCGCACGCGTTCCTGGAGAGCGCGACCGGGACCCGGCGATACCTGCTGACCTTCAAGGGTGGCGGGCACGCGCTGGGTTTCGATCCCGTTCCGCCGCAGATGCGCGACAACCTGTGGGACATCAGCTGGTTCGAGGACCCGGTGTGGCGCAAGGAGAGGATCATCGGCATCAGCCTGCACTTCGTCACCGCGTTCCTCGATCGCTTCCTCAAGGGGGATGAATCCCGCGCGGCCTACCTCGACGGCCTGGTCGAGGAGTCCAGCGCCGGCCAGTGGCAGGCGCCGGCCGGTACGGCCTACGGCGCCTACAGTCCGGGTGGCGCGGGGATCACGCTCTGGAAGGGATTCCAGCGCGGCTACGCCGAGGCCCTGGAGTGGCAACAGCGCATGCCGAACGCGGCCGCGACGCCCACGCGGGCCTCGCCCTGAGCGCATGGAGCGCAAGCCCGTCACGCTGCTCGACGGTGGCACCGGCCGCGAGCTGTTGCGCATGGGCGCACCCTTCTGCCAGCCCGAATGGTCGGCCAAGGCGCTGCTCGAGGGTCCGGAATTCGTCGCGCGCGCGCACCAGAACTTCGTCGCCGCGGGGGCCGAGGTCATCACGACCAACAGCTACGCCATCGTCCCGTTCCATCTGGGCGCCGAGCGCTTCGAGCGCGAGGGCCATCGCCTGGCCGCGCTCGCCGGCCGCCTGGCGCGCTCGGTGGCCGACGCGGCGCCCCGACCCATCACCGTGGCGGGTGGCCTGCCGCCGCTGTGCGGTTCCTATCGGACCGACCTCTACGACCCGGTCGCTGCGCGGCCGATACTTGCGACCCTGCTCGACGGGCTCGGGCCTTACGTCGACATCTGGCTTGCCGAGACCCTGAGCGCCAGCGCCGAAGCGGAGTTCGTGCGCGAGATGATCGGGCCGGCGGGCGCCGCGGGCTGTAAGCCGCTGTGGCTGTCGTTCACGCTCACCGACGTCAATCCCGCCGGGGCCGCACCGACGCTGCGCTCGGGCGAACCCGTGGCCGCCGCCGTGGCGACGGCAGTACGGCTGGGCGCGCAGGCGGTGCTGTTCAACTGCAGCCGTCCCGAGGTCATGGGAGCGGCCGTGAGCATCGCGGCGCGCACCCTCCAGGAACTCTCCGTCGCCGCGGGCGCCGTCGCCATCGGCGTGTATGCCAACGCCTTCGTCCCCGCCGCAGTCGTGGGCGAAGCCAACGCCGACCTCAGCGCGCTGCGGGTCGACGTGACGCCGCCGGCCTATCTGCAATGGGCGCGTGACTGGGTACGACTCGGGGCCACGATCATCGGCGGCTGCTGCGGGATCGGTCCCGAACACATCGCCGAACTGGGGAAGCTCAATGCCGCCTGATTTCCTGCTGTTGATGGCCGACCAGCTGACCGCCGGCGCGCTCGCCGCCTATGGTGGCCGTGCCCGCGCGCCACACATCGACGCGCTGGCGCGCCAGGGCGTGGTGTTCGATTCCTTCTACTGCAACAGCCCGCTGTGCGCGCCGTCGAGATTCTCGTTCATGGCGGGGCAGTTGCCCTCCAGGATCGGCGCCTACGACAATGCCGCGGAATTCCCGGCGCAGGTGCCAACCTTCGCCCATTACCTGCGTCGTGCGGGCTACCAGACCGCGCTCAGTGGCAAGATGCACTTCTGCGGACCCGACCAGCTCCACGGCTTCGAGGACCGGCTCACGACCGACATCTACCCGGCCGACTTCGGCTGGACGCCCGACTGGTCCCGCAGCGCCGAGCGTCCGGGCTGGTACCACACGATGGACTCGGTGACGCAGGCCGGCCCCTGCGTGCGCACGAACCAGGTCGACTACGACGACGAGGTCGTGGGCGCGGCGCGGCAAAAACTTTTCGACATCGCCCGCAGCCGCGACCGGCGACCGTTCTGCCTGGTGGTGTCGATGACCCACCCACACGACCCTTACGCGATTCCACAGGAATACTGGGATCGGTACCGAGACGAGGATATCGAGTTGCCGCGAGTGGGCGCCGGTGAGGCTCCGGACGACCCGCACTCGCGGCGCCTGCGCCACGTCATCGGGCTCGACGGGCAGGCGCTGGACAAACGGCAGGTCAGGGCCGCACGACGCGCCTACCTGGGGGCCGTGTCCTACGTCGACGACCAGGTGGGCGTGCTGATGGCGACGCTGCGCGCTGCGCGCCTCGATGGCAACACCATCGTCATGCTGTTCGCCGACCACGGTGACATGCTCGGCGAGCGCGGCCTGTGGTTCAAGATGAACTTCTTCGAGCCCGCCTGCCGCATTCCGCTGATCGCCTGCGCGCCCGGGCGCTTCGCGCCGCGCCGCGTGCCCGATCACGCCTCGCTCGTCGACCTGCTACCGACGTTGCTGGAACTCGGGGACGTCAGCGAGCCGGCTTGCGCCGAGCCCGTCGACGGGCACAGCCTCGCGCCCCTGCTCATGGGGCGAACGCCGCAAAGCAAAACTGCGCTCTCAGGCGCGGTTGCGCCGCCGGCCGTGTACGGGGAATATCTCGCCGAGGGCGCGATCGCGCCGGTCGTGATGATCCGGCGCGGGAAGCTCAAGTTCGTGCATTCAACGCCGGATCCGGACCAGCTCTACGACCTCGAGGCCGATCCGCTCGAGCTGCGCAACCTGGCCGCGACCGCGCAGCAGGCGGCGACCGTGGCGTCGTTCCGCGCCGAGATCGCGCAGCGCTGGTCGCTGCCGCGCCTGCACGAAGAGGTGCTGGCGAGCCAGCGGCGGCGGCACCTCGTGTACGCCGCCTTGCGCAAGGGACGCTACCTGCCCTGGGACTTCCAGCCGCTGCGCGATGCCAGCCGGCTGTACGTGCGCAACGACCAGGAACTCAACGACCTCGAGGCCACGGCGCGATTCCCGCCCGCTGGCACCTGATCCTGGCTAGAGCGATTCCAGGTAGGCGGCGACCGCCTCCATTTCGCCTATGGCCATGCCCTTGGCGACTCCGTGCATGATCGCCACGTCGCGCAAGTTGCTCTGGAAGGAGCGCAGTTGCTTGAGCAGGTATTGCGCGTGCTGGCCCGCCAGCCGCGGGAACTGGTCCGTGCCCGCGCCGTTGGAGCCGTGGCAGCCCGCGCAGGGCGGAATCCCGTCACCCGGGATTCCCTTGGCGTAGATGTCGGCACCGCGGGAGATGACCGCGGGGTCGCTGATGACGCCGCGGCCCGGCGCCTGCGCGGCATAGTAGGCGGCCAGCCCCTCGATCATTTCGTCGTCGAGCGGGGCAGCCATGCCCCACATGTATCCGAGCGCGTCCGGGTCACCGCGCGTTTGCGCCTTGAAGGCATGCAACTGCGCCGCCAGGTAGCCGGCGTGTTGCCCCGCCAGCACCGGGAACTTGGGCGCGATGCTGCGTCCCTGGTGACCGTGGCAATTGGCGCAGGTATTGACGGCGACGTGCTGGGCGGCGAGCCGCGCTTCGGCGCTGATCGCCTCGACACTGGCGTCCGTGGCGAGGCTGGCGGAAGTGACGCCGAACGCTGCAATCAGGCCGGCGACCAGATGGTGGCTTTTCATATGCGGCTGCCTCAGTAGTTGAACCAGACCAGGAAATAGAGCGTGTTGTTGTCGCTGGCGTTGCGCCCGTAGCCGTCGTAGTTATTGTCGGCGCCATTGAACTTCGAGTACTGCGTGGCCTGCACCGATAATCGCGTGTTGAGCCAGGGCATGTAATCGAGCTCCGCCGACCAGCCCTTGGTGTCCGGCATGCCATTGCCGCTGGTGACGAGTCCAGGCGGGTCGCCCAGCGGGTACAGGCCGGCGTCGTGGCTGCCGGTCGTGGAGAAGTAGCCAACGGTGCCGCCGTACTTGCGCTGGTAGTAGTACGTCGCGGCCAGCCGGGAGGTCGTCAGGTTGTCTGTCAGGTTTTCCGAAGCCGTGCCGTAGCTCGCATTGAGCGTCATGTCCTCCTTGATGCGGGTGCCGGCCATCGTGAACAGGTGCTTCTCACCGATATACTGGTACTGGAAGTCGAGCGCGTTGTCCTTGAATTCGTTGTAGGGTCCGCTGAGCGGCTGCGGCGCGCCGGGATCGCCGCCCGGCAGCAGCTTGAAGGTGGCCCCGTAGATGCCTGCCGACAGCGAGTTGCGCCCCCACTGGTACTCGTAGGCCAGGCGATAGTAGGGCGCCGCGCCGGTGATCACGTTGGAGGTGCCACCGTCCAGCGGGCCGGCCTCACCGGTCACCGTGTTGGCCGCACCCTGCTTCGCGGAGCGATAGACGCCAATTTCGGCGTACAGCGACTCGTCCCACATCACATAGGCGCTCAATCCCGCGACATCCTGGCCCAACGTACCGTCGATCTGCGTACCGGCAATGGCCGGCACCGCGGCGTTGCTCGACGCGTACGGATAGCCGAAGGCCGGGGTGCTGTTCCACAGGTCCTGGACGGTCGGGTTGTTGTTGGCGTCGATGCCATAGACGAGGCTGCGATCGTCCGCGAGCACACGATTATCCGCCCAGCGCAGGTCGACGTTGTCGATGCCGACCGTGCCGCTGTCGTTGCCGTAGGTGAGCTGGATGAAGGAGCCCACGCCGGGCGCGATCTTGCCCGCATAGAACAGGCTGATCTGCTGCGGGAACGCGACCGTGCCGCTCTGCGAGGTGCCGAGGTCCGTGCCCTCGGGCAAATTCTTCGACAGGTTGGTCTGCGACACCTGCACCATGAGCGAGATCGGCGGCAATCCGCTCAGGGCCAGCATCTCCTGCTTGGTGGCGGTGATGCCGCGCACCGGCTTGAGGTTGTCGACGTTATACCCGTTGGCCTTGAACATGCGGCCGAAGTGGTTCAGTTCGGGGAACACCGTGTGGCAGGCCTCGCAGGCCATGCCGGTCTGGCGCGCGAAGCTGGGCACGGCCCATGCCGCCGGGGCGGCCAGCAGCGCCGCCAGGGCGGTCGCGACAACCATCGCGGCCCCGCGACCGCGTAGTATCTTGCTATGACTCATTGCTAGCTCCTCGTGGCCGCGGCCGTGCCGGGCGAATTCGATCGCTTGACAGGCTAATCCCGGTCGGGAGCAGCAACTATGGTGGGATGTACCTAGGAACTAAGTAGACCCAACGGGCCGATGAATCGCTCGTAATGCCTCCACCGTCCCACGGATGCCCGGCTGATCTTCTGCCGCACCTGCCATTTGCTGGCCGTGATGACGACGCGATCGGTCAGGTAAAAGTCCAGGCAGCGCGGATCCCAGGGCAGCCCCAGGAACTCCAGCAACTGGCGCGACCAGCGCTCCGGGTCCGCGACCAGCGCCTCGTAGTCGAGCTCCAGCAAGGTGGCGGGCGGCAGCACGGCGCGCCAGTGGCGCATCACCCGCTGGTACTGGCCGTAGTAGTGCGCGAGGTGTTCCAGGTCGTTGGCGTACGGGTCCGAGTTGTAGAAATTCTGGAAGTACACCGACAGGCAGGTATCGCGCGGATCTCGCCGGATGTGGATGATGCGGGCGCGCGGAAACGTCGCATGGATCAGCCCGAGGTACCAAAAGTTGGCAGGCAGCTTGTCCACCACGTGCTGGGTTCCGCGGGTGGCTTCGGGTAGCGACCCGAGGTAATCGCGTGCCAGGCCGGAGATGAACAACCGTGTCACGCGCCGTTCGCGCTCCGCGGCCTGGAAGGAGTTGTAGGCCGCATTCCAGAAAGTGATCTCGCCTGCTCCGTGGACCGCCGGATGCGAGGCAAGTATCTGCTCGAGCAGCGAAGTGCCGGATCGAGGCATGCCGACGATGAATGCCGGAAGCGGGGAATCCGAACCCGCCGTGGCCAACTCGCCGATCCGGCCCGCATCGAGGCTGCGGACAATGCGTTCGACGCGCTGGCGCAGCCTGTCAGCCTCGTAGGGGACCGAACACGCCTTGCTCAGCTCGTTGGCCTGGTGGTAATGCGTAAACGCCTGCTCGTACTGCCGGAGGTCATCGAAATACTTGCCTAGCGCGTAGTGGAGGCCGATCTGGTGGCCGAGCGGCAGCGGGCGCGCCAGCAGCGCTGTCGCACCGCGCAGCCAACCGACATCGTCCACGCGCATCCTGCGATGAGTGGCGATGCTGAAGTAGGCCGGGGCGAAGTCCGGATCGACGGCGATCGCTCGCTGGAACAGGGCCTCCGCTTCGGGGAACTGGCCACGATCCGCACGCAACTCGCCCATCAGGGCCAGCGCCTCGGCGCTATCGGGCTTGAGCACGAGCGCCGCCTGGCAGCTCGCCTCGGCCTCATCGGCCTGGTGCTGCTGCCGCAGCGCCGCAGCCAGATTCAGGTGTGCCGCCACACTACCGGGCTGGCCGGCCAGCGCACGACGGAAACAGGCGATGCCTTCGACAGGGCGACGCGACTCGAGCAGTGCCAGTCCCAGATTGCAGAGGCTGTCGGCACGCTCGGGCGCACAGTCGACGGCCCGGGCGTAGTGCACCAGCGCCTCGCGGCGCCGGCCGAGATCCTGAAGCACGTGGCCCAGGCTATTGAGCGCATCGACCTGGCAGGGCTCCAGCTCCAGCACGCGCTGGAAACACGCCACCGCTTCGGTGCGACGTCCCATGCACAGGAGCGCCTGTCCCAGGTTGCCCTGGATCTGCGCGTTGTCGGGCTTGAGCTGCAGCGCCCGGTGGTAACAGGCCTCCGCGTCCTGGTATTGCTTGAGGTCCAGGTAGGCGTTGCCCAGGTTGTTGTGCGCCTCAGCCTCGCTCGGAACCCGTCGCAGGGCCCGCTCGTAGAACGGCACCGCGTCACGTGGACGCCCCAATGCCCGGGTGGCGTTGGCCGCATCGATGAGCGCCGCGGCATTGTCCGGCTGGATGCGCAATGCTTGCTGCAGGCTGGACAAGGCTTCAGCCCATTGCCCCCGGTCGCACAGGGCGGCGCCCAGGTTGTGGTGGGACTCCGCATCCTCGGGCATCAGCTCGACCGTACGACGGAGCGCCGCCAGCGCATCGCGCCTTTGGCGAACCAGCGCGACCGCGAGGATCTTCCACAGCATGCCGGCGTCGGGGTAACGGTCGAGGAGGGCGCGCGTCGCGGACTCCGCCTCCGCCAGCCGATCCTGCTCGACCAGAGCGACGAGCGCGCCAATCTCGCGTGGGTCCGGCGGGCTCAATTCAACCTTCGCGATAGCGCGTCAGCGCGTCGCCCAGCGCCGTCCTGAGCGGCGCGAGCCACGCTTCGTAGTGCCGCCACTGGTCGAGGCCCTCGCGGTAGATCGGTTGGCGCACCTGTTCCGAGCTCGCGGTGCGCACGCTGCGCTGCGTGCGGTAAAAGTCGACGCACTGCGGTTCGAACTCGAGGCCGCAGAAAGCCAGCAGCCGCCGCACGTGACCCTCGAGGTCGTCGACCAGGTCCTCGTGGTGGATCCGCAGTACCCGGCCCGGCAGTACGCGATCCCAATGGCGCATGAGCTCGAGGTAGGTGCGGTAGTAGCGGGCGATGTCCTCGATGCTGTAGGTGAACTCCTGGCCCTTCGCGAACAACTGCTTCAGGTTGCTGAAACAGCAGGCCATCGGCTCGCGGCGCGCGTCGATGATCTTCGCGTGAGGTAAGATAAGATGTAGAAGTCCTAAGTGCCTGAAATTATTAGGCATTTTATCGATGAAATACGGCTTCCCGTGCCTGAAGGCACGCGTATCGGCGAGGTACTGCTCGCCGAATTTCCGGAATTCGTCCGTCGCCAGCTCCTTGAGGACTCGCGGGTATCTGGGATTGTCGAGGTCCGGTTGCCGGCCGCGCAGCCGCGCGACCAGCTGCTGGATGTTGGCGAGTTCCTGTGTGCCCTCGACTTTCGAGTGCGAGGCCAGGATCTGCTCGATCAGTGTCGATCCCGAGCGCGGCAGGCCGACGATGAAGATCGGATCGGGGTCGGGAGCGCCCGAGCCCGCGTGGCGGCTGAAGAACTCCGCAGTGCACACCTCGATCTGCAGGCGCGTGTTGTTCTCGATGATCTCGGGCCGGTAGCGGCTCTCGGCGCGCTTGAGCGCATTTCCCAGCTCGTAGTAGCGAAAGGATTCGGCGTACGAACCCTGGTCCTCGAGAGCCTTGCCGAGCGCGAAGAACAGGTGATAGCGGTCCACCACGCGCAGGGCCGGATCGCCCTGTAGCTGCTCGAGACGAGCGATCTCCGCGGGCGTGAATCGATAGGTCTTGAGGTTGGCGAGGCTCCAGTAGGCGTCGCCGAAACCCGGTCGCGCTGCCGCCGCCCGGCGATAGGACTCGACGGCCTCATCGAAGCGTCCGATCGTCTTTTGCGCGTGGGCGATGGACAGGTGCACGTCGGCATCGTCGCTCGTGCCGCGCAGCGACTCCCGGTATAGCGCGATCGCGCGCTCGTGCTCTCCCAGCCCCATGAGCGCCGTCCCCAGCGGACCCTGGTACACGAGCCTGTTCCCGGGGTCCTCCTGGATGAGCTGCTCGAGCTCGCGCGCCGCTTGCAGGTTCTTCTGCATCGCGATCAGCACTTCGGCGTATTCAAGGCGCGCGGTCTTGTAGTCTGGTGCGCGCGCGATGACCGCGGCCAACAGCAACTCTGCGTCGTCGTAGACCTTACGCGCGACGCCGATACGGGCCAGGAGCCGCATCGCCTCGACCTCGTCGCCATGCTGCAGCAGGAAATTGCGCACCATGGGCTCGGCCTCGTCGAGGTCGCCGTCGAGGAACAGCGCCGTGCCGGCGACGACCACGGGCGGGAGCTTGCGCAGCGTCGCCAGCTGGTCTGCAGCGCCCTGGCTCTCGCGGGATTCCCCGACCATGCGGTGCAGGCCCTCGAGCATGCTCCAGCTGGCCGGCAGGGCGTTATTGAGTTCCACCGCCCGCTGGAAGGCCGTAATGGCCTCGCGCGCCTGGTGCTGCACGACGTGGCAGTGCCCGCGTTCCTCATACAGGCGGCCGAAGGCTGGATGAACACGCTCCAGTGCCTCGAGCGTCCTGAAGGCATCGGCGACGCGGCCCAGGTGGCGCTCGGCGATGGCCTTGAACAGCAGCGCTTCCCGATGTCCGGGGTCGGCCGCGAGCAGCTGGTTCGCGGCGTCCAGCACCTCGGCGAATCGCCGCTGCCGCAGGAGCGCGCGCAGCCCGGTCGCCGTGCCGGGGCCTGTGGGTGCGCTTTCGGAGTGCGTCGCGTTCATGTACAGCCAAAAAAAAAGGGCGGACCCGAAGTCCGCCCCGGATTTTACTGCAAAGGCGTTGTGCTAGAACTTATAACCGAAAGTCATCGTCACGACCCTGGGACGCAGGGGTATTTCGGTCTTGATGAACTGGCCCGACTGCGTGTGCATGCTGGCGTTCTCATTCGAGAGGTTGTTGCCCGTCAGCATGAGCGTCCACTGGTCCTTGGCCATGCCGATGCTGGCGTCATAGGTCGTGTAGCTGGGCATCGTGTACTTGAGCAGGGTCGTGGTCGGCGGGCTATAGGCCGGATCGTTGCCGTCCGGGTAGCTCGCCGGCTGGTTGCGCATCGAGCCCATGAAGCTCATGCCGCCGGAGACGAAGCACTTGTAGACGCCCGCGTTGAAGTCGTAAGTGAAGCGGGCGTTGTATTGCTGCGGCGGTGAGAAGGCCGGTGTTGTGTTCAGGACGCCATAGGGGTTGGTGTAGGGCAGCCCGTTGACCTGCGAGATACAGGTACCGACGGCGGCGCCGTTGGCCGTCGCCACGTTGGCCTGCAGGCAGGGCGCGTCGGTCTGGTTCGAGCTGTTCCAGACCCCTGATCCCTCGACGGTCAGCTGCGACGTCACACGCGCCACGATCTGCGCCTCGATGCCCTTGACACGGTAGCTCGGCCCGTTGACGACAAAGGTCGTATTGCCGAGGTGCACCGGGTCGAACAGCACGAGCTGCGCGTTCTTCCAGTCCATCTGGTAGGCGGACACATTGACCTGCACGCGGTGTTCGAACCACTCGCTCTTGATGCCCAGTTCGTTGTTCGTCAGGTCGTCCGAATCATAACCCGCGGGCTTGTCGAACTGCTTCTCGGTGTGATCCGCATTGTAGGGCGCCACCGCACTCAGCTTGATCACGCCATCGAGCGTCACGTGGGTACGGTTAAAACCGCCGGGACGGAAACCTTGCGACCACGTGTAGTAGGCCAGGACGTCAGGCGTGACATGCCATGTCAGGTTGGCGCGGCTCTTGAAGCCGCTCTCGCTCTTGCTGAGGTTGATGCCGAAGCCCGGGTGCACGGAGCCGGTGGGCTTGTTCAGGATCGTGGATGAGCTGTAGTACTCCGACCCCTGTTCGAACTCATCGTAGTGATAGTGCCGGGTGCCGCCCGTGATCGTCAGCACTTTCGGGATGATGTCGAAGTCGACCGAGGCGAAGAACGCCGTCTGGTTGAAGCCGCGCCGCACGTCCTCACCGAAGGCGGTATGCGTGCCGATTCTCAGGTTGGGATCGCGCGCGTAGTACTGAGGGATCGGTCCGACCGCGGGCAGGCAATCGGGGCCGCCGGCATTGGATATGGCGAGGTTCACCTGATCACACTGCGGGATCGGGAGATAATTGAAATTCATGTTGTCTTTGATGACGTTGCTCTCGTAGAACGCGCCTACGAGGCCCCGCAGCCGGTTATCCGCCGAAGTGCTGAGTCGCAACTCATGACTCTGATGCGTGTGATCCACGATGTCGCGCCAGCTACCAACCGCGTTGTAGCAGGTCGTCGGCTTATAGGGTGGCTTCTTGTTCGCGGACCTGAAATAGGCGTAGCCCGCGCCTTCACCCGTGCACGCATAGTAGGAGCCGTGCCTGGACGTCAGATAATTGGAGTAGTCGTTCTGCTGGTCCATGTTCCGGTCGAGGTAGCTGCCGGTGTACACCAGGTTCAAATCACCGGCTGAGCCGAGCAGTTCCGGGAACTTGCCGTCGGCCGTCCAGGCGATCGCGTTGTAGCTGTCCTTGTCCCAGGCCGGCGCGAAGGCCTGGATCTGGTACGGCGCAAGCGCTTGCCCGCTCGGTCCGATCGGCTCCGAGTTGAAGTAGCCGTCGGCCTCGAAGTGCTGGAAGTTGTCCTGCAGCAGGAAATCCCAGTTGTCGTTGACCTTCCAGAGCAGCCCGACGCGGCCGCCCTGGTAGGTTACCGGATTGGTATCCGTCCCTGTCATGCCGGCATTGTTCGAGACCGGACCTGTATTGCGAATGGGCGGGATCCCGGCAGAATTCTGGTCGGACTCATTCACGGCCGGCACCTGGATCGTGCCGGGCACGTTGTCGATATATCCGCCGCGCGAATCGGTGTAGAAGGTGCCGCGCACGGCGAGGGTGCCTTCGATCAGCGGCAGGTTGAGCGTGGCATTGACGGCCGAATTCGGGTTGCCGCCCGAAGTCGTGCCGTAGCTTGCATTGACGTCGCCCTGGGTCGCGTCGAGCTTGGGCTTGTTGGTGATGTAGCGCACGGCGCCGGCCTGGGCGCCACCGCCGAATAGTGTGCCCTGCGGGCCTTCGAGGATCTCGACGCGCTCCATGTCGACGAAGTAGACGTCGGCGTTGCGACCCGGGAACTGCATCGACTGGTCATCGAGGTACACCGCCACGTTCGGCATCGGGGCGATCGTGGCCTGCGACTGGTTGGGCGCGCCGCCGTAGCTCAGGCCGCGCATGAAGATGTTGCCCATGCCCGGGCCGTTGCTGCTGAAGGTGACGTTGGGCGTGTACTTCAGCAACTCGTTGATCGTCGAGACGTTGAGCTGTTGCAGTTCTGCACCTGTGGTCGCCTGGATCGTGATCGGAACGTCCTGCAGGTTTTCCGTGCGCCGCGTCGCCGTGACGACAACTTCTTCCAGCCCGACGGAGGCGCCGGACGCCGTGTCGGCCGCCATTACCCGGGGGCTCAATGCCGCGGCCGCGCCCGCGCCGCCCAGAATTGCAAAGATCGCCCGCTGAATCGAAAGATTGGAGTTCAAGTGACGTCCCCCAGATGGTGAATTAGCCCCGATCCCCGCGCGCGCAGGCTATCCGCCCGGCGCAACTTGCCCGGACTCTACGCGCCCTCGCACGTCGAATCCAGCCCGGACCGATCTTAAAACTCGATCCGCGCATTCCAATATTAGATCCTGTTGTCACCGTGCCACAACCTAGCATCGGAATGTTTCATCCCGGTGTCGGCGCAGTTGCACGCCGCGGCGCCCCGGCCTCAGTATCCGGCGCGTGACCCGACCCGATCCGACCGCGCCGACCGCGCCGACCGCTGGACCGCTGAACCCGGAGGCCCCAACTCTGCACCGGCGCCGTGATCGCACCGCGCGCGCGGTCGGGCCCTCGTTCGCTCCGATTCCAAGGCTTGAAAATCCCTGGCCGCCGCTCGAGCTGCTGACCGCGGAGCAGGTCGAGCGCATCGTCGAAGCGGCCTTCCGCGTGCTCAAGGAGGCAGGGCTCGAGATCCGCAACGCCGCGGCGCGGGCGCTCTACCGACAGGCCGGCGCACTGGTGGATGAGGAGACCCAGCACGTGCGCCTCGGCCGCGAGCTGGTCCAGGCCCAGCTGGCCCGTGCCCCGGAGCGCTTCGTACTGCATGCGCGCGACCCCGCAAGGCACCTGCACGTAGGCGGGAATGTCGTGAACTTCGGGCCCGTCGGCGGGGCGCCGAACGTCAGTGACCGGGAGCGGGGCCGCCGCTACGGCTCAATCGAGGACTTTCGGGACATCCTGCGGCTGACCCATCGCCTGGGCGTGGTGCACTGGCAGGGCGGGGTCGTGGTCGAGCCCGTCGACGTCCCGGTGCCGACGCGGCACCTTGAGATGTTCCGGGCTCACATCGAATATTCCGACCTCGTATGGGCGGCGCGCGGGGTAGGCGGCGAGCAGGCGCTGGATGCGATTGAGATGTCCGCCATCGAGCATGGCTGCACGATCGAGCAGCTGGCCGATCGGCCCACGCTCCTGACCGTGACCAACGTCAACTCGCCCCGCCGGGTCGATGCCGAGATCCTCGATGCCATCATGGTGCTGGCCCGCCACGGCCAGTGCGTCGTCATTACCCCCTTTACGCTCATGGGTGCGATGGCGCCGATCACGCTCGCGGGTGCCCTGGTGCAGCAGACGGCCGAGGCGCTCGCGATCATCGCGCTTTGCCAGTTGGTGCGCCCAGGGGCGCCGTGCGTCATGGGTGGCTTTACCTCGAACGTGGACATGCGCACCGGTTCACCGGCCTTCGGCACGCCGGAATACGTGCACGCCGCCATCGCCAGTGCCCAGATCGCCCGGCGCCTGCGACTGCCGGTGCGCAGCAGCGCCGTCACGGCCTCGCCGGCGGTCGACGCCCAATCCACCTACGAAACCGCGTTCTCGATGCAGGCGGCGATCCTGAGCCACAGCAATCTCGTGCACCAGGGCCTCGGTTGGCTCGAGGGCGGGCTCACGGCCTCGCTCGAGAAGATCATTGTCGACGCAGAGCTGCTGCGCAACTGGGCGGCGATCCTGAAGCCGATCAGCTTCACGGACGACGACCTGGCCGTGGACGCCATCAAGGAGGTGCCGGCGGGAGGTCACTTCTTCGGCTCGCCGCATACGCTGGCGCGCTACGAGTCGGCGTTCTTCCGGCCGCTGCTCTCGGACTGGTCCAACTACGAGAACTGGGTCGACGCGGGTTCCCGCGACGCCACGCAGCGCGCCACGACGCTGTGGAAGAAGCTGCTCGCCGAGTACGTTCCGCCGCCGCTCGACCCGGCCGTGCGCGAGGCGCTCGAAGCCTTCGTGGCGCGCCGCAAGGCTGAAATCGAGCGCACGAACCGGGGATGAGGCGATTGCCGGTGCGCGCGTGGGTCGCCAATGCCCGCATGTACGCGGTGACGCCGGCGGTCGAGCAGGCCTGGCGTGGACTGCTGGCGCGCGTTGCGGATGAGGCGGGTGTCGAGCTGGCCTATATGCCGTATCCAGCGCCGCAGCCGCTCGAGCAGCTGTGGACGCGGCCGGACCTCGGCTGCGCGTTCATGTGCGGCTTTCCGATCGCAAAGCGTCTCGCAACCGTCGCTCCCATCGCCGCGCCCATTCCGCGCGCCGATTGGGCCGGCGGCCGAGCGGTCTACCGCACCGACCTCATCGTCCGGGAGGATTCAGGATTCCGGACGCTGGCCGACACCTTCGGCCACCGGGCCGGCTTCACGGTGCACCACTCGCACTCCGGCTTCAATGCCTTCCGCCACCATCTGCTCGCGTACCGCAGCACGGCAAGGCCGGTGCTGTACGCGGAAATGGTCGGCAACCTCGTCACGGCGAGGAACATCCTCGATGGCGTGCGCTCCGGGCGCATCGACGTCGGACCGCTCGATGCTTACTGGCACCTGCTGCTGGCGCACGATGACCCCGGTAGCACGGCGGGAATCCGCGTCATCGAATCGACCGCGCTGGCGCCC
This sequence comes from uncultured Gammaproteobacteria bacterium, assembly GCA_963778855.1. GTDB lineage: Bacteria > Pseudomonadota > Gammaproteobacteria > Steroidobacterales > Steroidobacteraceae > FEN-1191. The sequence continues at coordinate 288,290 of CAVZWC010000001.1, forward strand.
ATGCCGGCGCTCGTCGCAAGCGCCGATGCGCCGTCCGCAATGATCCACCCGCTTCGCGCCTCGCTGCTGGCGGTCGCCGGGCGGCCCTGGTTCGAGGAATACGCCGGCGTGCTGCAGCTGGCCGGCTTTGCCCCGGTCGACACGTGCACGTACGAGCCGCTGCTTGATTGGGAACGCGCGGCCCTGATGGCCGGCTACGAGCGGCCTGCCTGATCGGCCGGCACCCGGCCCTCGGGATGGAGCAGATCGTCGTGGCGCCGGAACAGGAAACGACGCGCGACGTCGAAGTAAGTCCGGTAGACGAGCCCGCCGTTCTCGGAGATCAGGCGAGCGCGCTGGGAGCTATAGTGAAAGTGGTAGCGGTACCAGGGAATGGACGGCATCTCGTGGTGGAGCGAGTGCAGGTTATTGAACAGGAACAGCGGCCCAAGGAACCATGAATCCTCTACGATCGCGATGCGCTGGCGGACTCCGGGGCGCGCGCGATGCTCGGCGAAGGAGCGGATCAGCAGCAAGGCGTGCGACGGGATCACCATGGCGAGCACGTAGATCCAGATCGGCATGTCGCAGCCGACCTTGACCCAGAGCAGGACGGGCGCGCACCAGAACAGGTGTTCGAGCCAGGTAGTCCGGGCGCCGGGCTCGCCGCGCACGAGGGCGCGAACCTCGGCGCGCAGGAACTTGCCGATGCTCCACGGCGGGCCCAGCACCATGCGCCCCGCCAGCGTCTGCTGCGCCTGCAACAACGCGCGGCTGACGGGGTCGAGCCCCGCGGCCGCCTCGGGCGTCAGGTAGTAGGACTCGGGGTCGTCAACCGGGTCGGTCAGGCGCTCGTCACGGTGATGCACCAGGTGCGACCGCCGGTATCGCAGGTAGGGCAGCCACAGCGACAAGGGCACGATGGCGAGCAACCGGTTGACCCAGGGCCAGCGAGTGGGGTGGCCGTGGACGATCTCATGCTGGAGCGAGCTGTGCAGCGTCAACAGCAAGGTCACCACCGGTGCCACGACCGCCAGCGGCCAATGACCGTACGCGTGCGTGACCGCCAGCCAGCCGGCGTAGGTCACCAGGATCAACAACAGGGTAGGCCATTCGATCGGCGGTGGAGCCGGGCGCAGGGGCGGGGAAACTGCACTGTGGGTAGGCAAGAATGCAACCTGAATCCGCGGATCCTCCCAGGATCCACTAATGCACATTATAGCGGTAATTGAAGCGTCCGGTCGGCGACTGAGTCCCGGTTTCGGGCATTTGACACCTGCCGGATCACGCCCCGCGCGCCGTCGCGCAGTAGCGCCGCTCCAGCGCACGCATGCCGTCGTAGAGCAGGGTGGCCATCAGACCGGTCACGAGGCCCCCCTGCAGGACGAAGGCGGTGTTGCTCGACAGGAGCCCCGCGATGATGACCTCGCCCAATCCCCTGGCGGCGACCGTGGAGCCTATGGTCGCCGTACCGACGCTGATCACGAGCGACAGCCGCACGCCTTCGAGGATCATCGGCAGCGCCAGTGGCAACTCCACGGCCCACAGGCGCTGCGACGCGCTCATGCCCATGCCGCTTGCCGCCTCCAGCAGCACGGGCGGACATGACCGCAGCCCAGCGACCGTGTTCTCGAAGATCGGCAGCAGGCCGTAGGCGAACAGCGCGATCAGCGTCGGCCGCGCGCCGAAGCCGACCAGCGGCACCGCGAGGGCCAGGATGGCCACCGGCGGAAAGGTCTGCCCGATGTTGACCAGCGCGCGTGACAGCGGCAGGAATTCGGCGCCCGCCGGTCGGGTGACTCCAATGCCGAGCGCCACGGCGACGAGCGTGCTCGCCGCGACCGCCAGCAACACGATCGCCAGGTGCGCGACCGCCAGCGACAACAGGTTGCCCTGGTCATAGATCGGCGGCGCGCCGTATTGGGTCAGCGGCTCGAACAGCGGCGCGAAGCGTTGCGGCCACGACAGGAATGCGACCAGCAGCGCGCCGGCCGCGATGCGCACCGATGTGGCGAAGCGTGGCTTCACGCCGGGCATCCGGCGGCCAGGATCGCCGCGACGCTGATTCGCCCACGCTCCGTCCCGTCCGCATCGACGACCGTGGCGGCGTCGGTTCCGCGCCATATGAGTTCGGCCAGAGCGTCGCGCAGCGACAGCGTGGCGGCAATGCGCAGCGCGCAGGCCGGGCCCGGCACCGCTGCCTCGCCGGCGGTGCGCAGCGCGAGCAGCTTCAGGGCGCGATCCGCGCTGCCCGTCATGCGCGCGACGAAGGGATCGGCCGGCTGTGTCAGCAGCATTGCGGGCCGGTCGTACTGCAGGATCCGTCCCTGGTTCATGACCGCGACGCGGTCGCCGAGCCGGAATGCCTCGTCCATGTCGTGCGTGACGAGCATGATCGTGGTGCCAAAGCGGCGCTGGAGCCCGAGCAGATCGTCCTGCGCCTTGGCGCGGATGATCGGATCGAGCGCCCCGAAGGGTTCGTCCATCAGCAACAGCGCCGGTTCGGCGGCGAGCGCGCGCGCCACGCCGACGCGCTGCTGCTGGCCGCCCGACAGCTGGTGCGGGTACTTGCCGGCGTACTCGTCCGGTTCGAGCTGGAACAGCTCGAGCAGCTCGCGCACCCGCGCGGCGATGCGAGCCTCGTTCCAGCGCAACAATCGCGGCACGGTGGCGATGTTCTCGGCGACCGTGCGATGCGGGAACAGGCCGTGGCCCTGGATCGCGTAGCCGATCCGCCGCCGCAGCAGCTCCGCGGGCTCCGCGCCGGTGTCGCGCCCGTCGATGAGCACGCGGCCGGCGCTGGGCTCGACCAGCCGGTTGACCATGCGCAGCAGCGTCGACTTGCCCGAGCCGGAGGTGCCGACGATGACGGTGATGGACCCGCGCTCGACTTCCATGCTGACTCGATCGACGACCGTGGTCGTGCCGTAGCGCTTGCTGAGCTGCTCGATGCGGATCACGCCGTCACCCGGTGCATCGACTCGACCAGCGCGTCGAGCAGCACCGCGGCGGAGAACGCCAGCACGACCGTCGGAATCGCGCCCAGCAGCACCAGGTCGATCGCCGTCTGGCCGATTCCCTGGAAGACGAATGCGCCCAGGCCGCCGGCGCCGATCAGGGCGGCGACCGTTACCAGGCCGATGTTCTGCACCAGCACGATGCGCACACCGGTGATGATCACCGGCAGTGCCAGCGGGAACTCGACGCTGCGCAGCACCTGCCACCCGGTCATGCCCATGCCGTGCGCGGCCTCGACGGCGGCTGGCGCGACGCGCCCGAGGCCGACGACGGTATTGGCCACGACCGGCAGCAGCGAATACAGGAACAAGGCGATCAGCGCCGGAGCCGCGCCGATGCCGCGGATGCCGAGCTCGGCGGCGAGCGGCACGGCCGCCGCGAGCGCGCCCAGGGGCGCCATCAGGATGCCGAACAGGGCGATCGCCGGAATGGTCTGGACCAAGTTGAGCGCGCCAAGCACGCCGCCGCGCAGCCGCGGGACGCGATGGCAGAGCACGCCCAGCGGCAGCGCGAACAGCAGCGCCGCAGCGAGCGAACCGAGCGCCAGCCACAGGTGCTGGCGGAATTCGCGGGCGAAGCGGGTGGCATTGACGGCGTACTCGCGCATGATCGACAGGTTGTCGAAAGTGCCGTGCGCGAGCGCCAGCACGGCGACACCCAGTGCCACGGCCAGGCACAGGACGCGCGTGCGCGGCCGCGGCCGCAGGCGCGTGATGGCGTCCACGGCCAGCAGGCCGAGGCTCAGCAGCAGCAGCCAGCATCCGGCGCCAGGCGCTATGCGAACCACGCGGTTGCCCGCCGGGGTGAGCGCGTCGGCCGCGGCGGCGGCGGCCAGCGATAGCGTCGCAACTCCAAGCAGCGCGGCGGCGAGCCTCCAGACAGCGCGCGTGCGGGCCAGCGCGACCAGCGCCGCCAGCGCCAGCACGAGCAGGCAGCCGGGCAGGTACCATCCCGGCACGGCTTCGAGCAGACCCATCGGCCGGCCCGGCACGATGCGGTTGGCCTTCACCACCACGAACGGCAACCACGCCACGGCGACGACGCCAGCGGCGACGAGCACCGCCCCGAGCCGGTCGACCGGGAAGCGAGCTGCGTGCACGATCGCCGCCTTCACTTGAGGAATCCCCGTGCCCGCAGGTAGTCGGCGGCCACACTCTCGGCCGACTCCCCGTCGATCTGCACGCGCGCGTTCAGCTGCCGCAGCGTCGGCGCGTCGAGCCCGTCCATCAGGGGCTGCAACAAGCGGCGCGATCCGCGGATTCGCCCGCAGTACGGCCTCGCGGATCATCGGCACCGGCGCGTAGACCGGCTGGTCGTGGCGGTCGTCCTCGAGCACGCGCAGATCCCGCGGCCACGATGCCGCCGTCGGTGCCGTAGACCATCGCCGTGTTGACGCCGTTGGTGCGCGCCGCCGCCGCGCCGATCGTCGCCGAGGTCTCGCCGCCGGCGAGCACGATGAGCTGTGCGGGCCGCATCCTGAAGCCGTAGGTACGCTCCAGCGAGCGCAGCGTGCCGGCGTTGGCGAATTCAGCCGAGCAGGCCAGCACCACCCGGCCGCCACCGCCCACCCAGCGCGCGAAGTCGCTCATCGTCACGAGGCGATTGGCCGCGGCGACGTCGCCGCGCACCGCGAGCGCCCAGCCGTTGCTCGCATTGGCCGGCGTGAGCCAGACGATGCGGTTGGCCTGGTAGTCGAGCCGGGCCCCGAGCTCGTAGCCGTGCTGCAGGTCCTTCCAGGCGGGATCGGCCGTGCGCGTTGAAGAAGAAGCCCGCGTTGCCGGTGTACTCGACGTAGAGGTCGATCTCGCCGGTCAGCAGCGCCTTGCGCACCACCGGCGTCGCGCCGAGCGGGTGCGGTCGACGGTCGGAATGCCGTTGGCATTGAGCAGCAGGCGGATCATCTGCCCGATCATCGCCGACTCGCTCGACAGCTTCGAGGAGACGACGACCGCAGCCTCGAGCGGAGCGGGGGCCGCGAGCGCCAGCACGGAGCTCAGGCACAGCGACGCCAGGGCTGCTTTCAGCGAACTTCCCACTGGGTCGGCAAAGTGTCGCTTGTCGGGCGCGCGTCAAGCCCCGCGGCCTGTGCTCCGATTGCGCTACCATGGCATCCACGCATGACGGCGCCAGCAGACCAGACAGCCCCGGCTGCGGCGCCGCGACCGCGCCCGGTGCGTTATTCGGCCCTGCGCCTGTTGCTACGAGGGATTGCGCGGCCATCGCGGCTGGCCGCGCGCCTGGGCGCGGGCGACGCCGCGACCAGCGCTATCGCGTCGTGATCGTCGGCGGCGGCGGACACGGCCTGGCGACCGCCTACTTACCTCGCCACCGACCACGGCATCCGCGACGTGGCCGTGCTCGAGCACGGCCCGATCGGCCTCGGCAACGTCGGGCCGCAACACGACGATCATCCGTTCCAACTATTTCCACCCGGACAACATCCGCTTCTACGATTTCTCGCTGCAACTGTGGGAGCGACTCGAGCGCGACCTGAACTTCAACGCCATGGTCAGCCAGCGCGGCACGCTCAACCTGTTCCACACCGAGGCGCAGCGCGATCTGTTCACGCGCCGCGCCAACGCCATGCGGCTGCTGGGCGTGGACGCCGAGGCAGTGGACCGCCGCGGCGTCAAGGCGCTGGCGCCGCTGGTCGATCTCGACAATGGCCGCTACCCGGTGCTCGGCGGCTTCCTGCAGCGGCGCGGCGGCACGGTGCGCCACGATGCGGTCGCCTGGGGCTACGCGCGCGCCGCCTCGGCGGCGGGCGTCGACATCGTCGAGCACTGCGAGGTCACCGGGCATGCGCTGCACCGGCGGGCGCGTCACCGGCGTCGACACCGCGCGCGGCTTCATCGGCGCCGACATCGTGTGCCTCGCCGTCGCCGGGCATTCCTCGCAGCTCGCGGCGATGGCCGGGCTGCGGCTGCCGATCGAGAGCGCACGTGCTGCAGGCCTTCGTCACCGAGAGCGTCAAGCCGGTGCTCGACGTCGTCGTGACCTATGGCGCCGGGCATTTCTACGTCAGCCAGTCCGACAAGGGCGGGCTGGTCTTCGGCGGCGCCATCGACGGCTACAACAGCTACGGCCAGCGCGGCACGCTGCCGATGGCCGAGGAGGTCGCCGCCGCCGGCGCTGACCCTGATGCCCGCGCTGGCGCGCCTGAACGTGCTGCGCCAGTGGGGCGGCGTCATGGACATGAGCATGGACGGCTCGCCGATCATCTCGAAGACGCCGATCGAGGGCCTGATCCTCAATGGCGGCTGGTGCTACGGCGGCTTCAAGGCGATCCCGGCCGGCGGCATGGTGACGGCGCACCTGATCGCAAACGGCGCGCCGCACCCGCTCGCCGCGCACCTGGACCTCGAGCGCTTCGCCGCCGGCCGCACGATCGATGAGCGCGGCGTCGGCCCCTATCCCGTACGCGCACTGACGACCGAGGCCCGAAGATGCTGCAGCATCCCTTGCCCCTGGTGCGGTGTGCGCGACGAGACCGAGTTCCGCTATCGCGGCGATGCGACGCTGCGCGCGGCCGGCCGCGGATGCGCCGCTGCCAGAGTTCAACGCCTACGTCTACGAGCGCGCCAATCCGCTCGGCTGGCATCGCGAATGGTGGCTGCACGACGCGGGCTGCCGCACGCTGCTCCAGGTCGAGCGTCACACGCTGACTCACGAGATCCGCGACGCAGGCGCCAGCGACGGCGATGCGGCACCGCCGGGAGGCGCGCGTGAGGCCAGGGCCCCGTCGCATCGGCGCCGGGCTTGTTGACGGACGCGAGCCGGCCGCTGCGCTTTCGCTTCGACGGACGCGACCATGCAGGGCCTGTCGCGGCGACACGCTCGCCTCGGCGCTGCTCGCCAATGGCGCAGCGCCTGGTCGCGCGCAGCTTCAAGTACCACCGCCCGCGCGGCATCGTCACCGCCGGCCCCGAGGAACCCTGCGCGCTGGTCGACCTGCTCGGACCGCGCGGGCCGCGAGCCGAACCGTGCCGGCGACGACGCTGCCACTGCAGGATGGGCTCGTCGCCGAGAGCCAGAATCGCTGGCCCTCGCTGCGCTTTGACGCGCTGGCGATCAACGAGCTGTTCGGCCGCTTCCTGCCGGCCGGCTTCTACTACAAGACCTTCATGGCGCCCGGCTGGGCCTGGGAGCGGGTCTACGAGCCGCTGATCCGGCGCGCCGCCGGTCTCGGCCGCCTCGAGGCTGCCGGCTGCGGATGCCACGCGGCCGCCGAGACCGTCCACGATCACACCGACGTGCTGGTCGTCGGCGCCGGCGCCGCCGGCCTCAGCCGCGGCGCGCGTGCTCGCGGCGCAGCGGGCTGCGCGTGATGCTGCTGGACGAGGGCGTCGTGACGGGCGGCGGCACACTGCTCGATGAGCGCTGGCGCGATTGGCGGCGGCGGCGCGCGCCGGGCTGTCCGGCGGTGGCACCGTGGTGACGCTGACGCACACGACGCGTCCTCGGCGCCTATGGCCACGGTGTGTTCGCGCGCGCTCGAGACGCTGGCGCCGGCGGAAAGCTCAGGCTTCGGCGGCCTGCGCGAGCGATTGCGGGTCATCCGCGCGCGCGCGCGTGATCCTCGCGACCGGCGCGATCGAGCGGCTGGTCGCCTTCCCCGGCAACGACCGGCCCGGCGTCATGCTGGCCGGCGCGGCGCTCAGTTACCTGCGCCGTTACGGCGTCACCGCTGGCCGGCAGCCGGCCTTCTTCGTGAACAAGGACGAAGCCTACGAATCGGTCTTCGCGATGGCCGCGGCCGGGATCGACCGCGCGGCGGTGGTCGACGTGCGCCCGGATTCACCCGCGGCGGCGCGCGCCCGTTCGCTCGGCATCGAGGTCTTCGCCAACTCTGTCGTAACTCCGTCGCGGGACGCGCCGGCGTGTGCGCGCTGCGCATCGAGCGGCACGACGGCCATCGCGGCCAGGAGCTCGCCGCGATTGCCTGCTGGTCTCCGGGGGCTTCAGTCCCGCCACCGCACTCGCCACCCAGCTCGGCGCCGAACCGGTCTGGCGCCCCGATCTGCCGCCTTCACGGCGCTGCTCGATGCGCGCCTGGGGCGGATCGCGGGATCCGCGAACGGTTGCTCCGGGCTCGCGGCCTGCGCCGCGGATGGCGCTGCAGCGGCAGTGTTTGCAGCCGCGCAGCTTGGTCGCGCGATCGCCACGGCGACCACGAATACGGCCGCACCGCCCGATCCGGTGACCGCGCCGCTCGAGCCGCTGTGGGAGGTGCGCGGCCGCGGCAAGGCCTTCGTCGACCTGCAGAACGATGTGACCGCCGCGGACGTGCGGCTCGCCGCGCGCGAGGGCTACGAGCACGTCGAGCACATGAAGCGCTACACGACCCACGGCATGGCAAGCGACCAGGGCAAGATCGGCGGGCTGGTCGGCAGCGCCGTGCTGGCTGCGGCGCGCGGCCTCGACGGTCGCGGATGTCGGGCAGCCGCGGCCGCGGCCCTTCGTGCAGCCGGTGCCGTTCGCGGCGCTGGCCGGCGGCGAGACCGGGCAGCACTTCAAGCCCAAGCGCCGACTGCCGCTGCACGATTGGCACGAAGCGGCCGGCGCCATCTTCGTCAACGTCGGCCTGTGGCTGCGGCCGCTGGTCTACTCGCGGCAGCCCGGCTGGGATCCGGTGCTGGCGGAGGCGCGGGCGGTGCGGCACTCCGTCGGCATCACGGACGTGTCGACGCTCGGCAAGATCGACGTACAGGGGCCGGACGCGGCGCGCTTCCTCGACTACGTCTACGCGCAACACTTTCTCGACGCTCGCCGTCGGCCGCGCGCGCTACGGCATCATGCTGCGCGAGGACGGCATGCTGCTCGACGACGGCACGACCGCGAGGCTCGGCCCGGAGCACTTCCTCGTCACGACGACGACCGCCAACGCCGCGGCGGTGCTCGAGCACCTCGAGTTCCAGCTCCAGGCCGTCTGCCCGCAGCTGGACGTGCGCCTGACCGACGTCGGCGACCAGTGGGCGCAGTTCGCGGTCGCCGGGCCACGCGCGCGCGCGGTAGTCGCCGGCAGTCGTCGACAGGGCTCGATCTCTCCAACGCGGCGTTCCCGTTCATGGCCGCCGGCGCCGGCGCGGATCGCGGGCAGTGGCAGGGCGGCTCTTCCGGATTTCCTTCTCGGGCGAACTCGCCTACGAGCTCGCCGTGCCAGCGCAGCGACGCGCTGCACGTTTGGCAAGCCGCTGCTGGCGGCCGGCAGCGTTCTGCGGCCTCGCGCCCTACGGACTCGACGCCCTGAATACGTTGCGCATCGAGAAGGGCCACGTCACCGGCGCCGAGCTCAATGGCAACACGAGCGCCGACGACCTGGGCATTCGGCCGCCTGCTGAAGCAGCAGGGCGACTTCGTCGGCCGGGCACTCTCGCGACGCGCCGGGCTGCATTCGGCCGATCGGCTGCAGCTCGTCGGCGTCCGTCCTGCTCGATCGGCGCCCAGCGCCTGCGCAACGGCGCGCATCTGGTCGCTGCCTGCCGCACCGAACTCGAGCCTGGGCTACCTCACTTCGTCGACGCCGTCGGTGGCCTTCGAGGGTTGGATCGGCCTGGCGCTGCTCGCGGCAGGCGCGCGCCCGGATCGGCGAGCAGCTTGCTGGCCTCTTCGCCGGTGCACGGAGAGTCGGTGGCGGTCGAAGTCGTGAGTCCGCACTGCTTCGATCCTGCGAACGCCCGTGTCCGCGCCTGAGCCTGCACTCGTCCGCGCGAATCCCGCGGGCGCGGCGCCCGTCGGGCTCGAGCTTTGCACCGGCCCGACCGACATCGTCGAAATCGCCGCGCTGCGCAGTCGCGAGCCCGGGCTGCGCGCGCTGGCGATGGACCGCGGCTTCGCGCCGCCGGCCTTCGGCCGCGCGACCCTGCAGGACGGAGCGGCTCGCGCTGTGCGTGCGGCCCGGCCCGCTGGTCTGCTGCTGCAGGCGCGGCGCGGCCTGGATGCCGAGCTCGCGCCGAATGGCAAGCGGCTACCGCGCGGCTGCGGAAGCCGCAGTCGACCTGTCGGCCGGCCTCGCCGCTGCTACAGCCTGTGCGGCCCGGCGGCGCCCGCGCGTGCTGCGCGAGGTCTGCCGCCTCGACCTGACGCCCGGCGGTCATTCACGAGCTGGCAGTGCCGCGGCCACCCTCATCGCCCAGGTCCGCGACTATCATCGTGTCCCTGCCGCGGGGCTGCTGCTGCTGACGCCGGCGACGACGGCACGACATTTCCGCGAGTGGCTGGTCGCGACCGCGCGGCCCTTCGGCCTGGCGAACCCGCGCGCCGTTGACGCGGGCGAGTGCCTTGGAGGCTGACAGCACATGAAGGATAGCTCCCGGGTCGTGGTCATCGGCGGCGGCGTGGTCGGGCGCCAGCGTGCTCTACCACCTCGCCAAGATCGGCTGGACCGACGTGCTGCTGCTCGAGAAGAGCGAGCTGACCTCGGGCTCGACCTGGCACGCCGCCGGCGGCATGCACACCTTCAACGGCGAGGCCAACATCTCGCGGCTGCAGAAGTACACGATCGACCTGTATCGCGAGCTCGAGGCGCTGTCCGGCCAGTCCTGCGGCCTGCACGCCAACGGCGGGCTGATGCTGGCGGCGACGCAGGGCGAGCTCGACAGCCTGCAGCCTGATCTGCTCGCGCGCGCGCTACCTCGGCATGGAGACCGAGATGATCTCGCTCGGCCGAGGCGCAGCAGTTCAACCCGCTCATCGACACGAGCTATTTCATCGGCGCGCTGTGGCGCGCCGACGGCGGCCATTGCGACCCCTCGGGCACGACGCAGGCCTACGTCAAGGCGGCGCGCAGGCTCGGCGCCTCGGTCGAGCGCTTCACGCGCGTGCACGTCGCTCACGCAGCGGCCCGACGGCAGCTGGGACGTCGTGACCGACAAGGGCAACGGTGCACGCCGAGCACGTCGTCAACTGCGCGGGCCTGTGGGCGCGCGAGGTCGGCCGCATGGTCGGCATCGAGCTGCCGGTGCTGGCGATGGAGCACCACTACCTGCTCACCGAGGACATCCCCGAGCTGCGAGGGCCGCGGCTCGCGAGATCGTCAACACCACCGACTATGCCGGCGAGATCTACATGCGCCAGGAGCGCGGCGGGGCGCTGATCGGCACCTACGAGCCGCGACGGCGTCGTCTGGTCGCCCGAGCAGACGCCGGATGATTTCGCGATGCAGCTGCTGCCGGACGACTTCGACGCGCCTCGCGCCGTACTTCGAGGTCGGCTTCAGGCACTTCCCGGCGCTCGGCCGCGTCGGCATCCGCAAGGCCGTCAACGGGCCCTTCACCTTCGCGCCCGACGGCAATCCGCTCGTCGGGTCCGGTCGCGGCCTGCGCAATTACTGGGTGGCCTGCGCCGTGATGGCCGGCTTCAGCCAGGGCGGCGGCATCGGCCTCGTGCTCTCGCGCTGGATGGCGGAGGGCGATCCCGGGCAGGACATCCTCTCCATGGACGTCGCGCGCTTCGGCGCCTTCGCCACGCCGCAGTACACCGCCCTCAAGGTGCCCGAGAACTACGCGCGCCGCTTCCGGCTCGCCTATCCCAACGAGGAATTGCCGGCCGCGCGCCCGCTGCGCCGCTCGCCGATCTACGACCGCCTGGTCGCAGCCGGCGCCGTGATGGGCGCCAATTTCGGCCTCGAGCACGCCCTGTGGTTCGCGCCGCCGGGCGTCGCGCCGACTGAAGACCCCGACCTACCGCCGTTCCGAGGCCTTTGCACACGTGGGCCGCGAATGCCGCGCGGTGCGCTCGTCGGTCGGCATCTACGAGACCACCAACTACGGCAAGTACGAGGTCAGCGGCCGCGGCGCGCGCGCCTGGCTCGATCGCGTCTTCGCCTGCAGGATCCCAGCTCCCGGCCGCATTGGCGCTGGCGCCGATGCTGAACCCGGCGGGCCGGATCGTCGGCGACCTGTCGATCGCCTGCCTCGCGGCGGATCGCTATCTCATCGTCGGCTCCGGCTTCGCCGAGGAGTTCCACCTGCGCTGGTTCGAGCACTGTGCGCCGCCTCCGGACGTCTTCGTGCGCTCGGCCGCCTCGACGCTCGCAGGCGTGTCGATCGCCGGACCACGTTCCCGCGAACTGCTGCAGCCCCTGGTGCGCGCGGACCTTGCGCCCGGCGCATTCAAGCTGTTCCAGGTCATGGAGACGGCGGTCGGGCCTGGCGCCGGCGATCCTGACGCGCGCCGGATTCACGGGCGAGCTTGGCTACGAGGTCTGGACCACGCCCGATTACTTCGCTGACGCTGTACGACGAGCTTTGGGATGCCGGGCGCGACCTCGGCCTGGTGCATTTCGGCGGCCGCGCGCTGTCCTCGCTGCGGCTCGAGAAAGGCTACGGCTCCTTCAACAAGGACTTCCGTCCCGACTACACGCCCGGGGAGACCGGGCCTCGACCGTTTCGTCGATTTTCGAAGGCGGACTTCATCGGCCGGGCCGCGGCCCTCGCCGAGAAGGCGAGCGGACCGAAGCGGCGCTTCGTGGTCCTCGAGGTCGCCGCGGGTGATGCGGACGTCGTCGGTTACGAATCGATCCTCGCTGGCGACGAAGCGGTGGGTTACGTGACTTCCGGCGCCTACGGGCATTGCGTCGGCAAGAGCCTCGCCGCTGGTTACGTGCCCTCGAACCGCGCCCGCGAGGGCGAGCGACTCGAGATCGACATCCTGGGCGAGCTGCGACCGGCCTGCATCAGGCTCGCGCCGCTGTACGATCCGCAATCGCTGCGGCTTCGCGGCTAGCGCGCGCAGGCGGTCGCCGAAATGGTAAGAACACGCATTATAAATATCCTCTAATATATTGAGTGATATAAGTTAAATAATGAGCACAAAGCCCCTCATCGAGGTCCATTCGATCGATTACGTGCCGCACGCCGAGCGCCACGGCAGGGTGCGCGACCTGTGGCCGGTCTGGTTCTCCGGTGACGCGAACCTGGCAACCCTTGCCGTCGGCGTGATCGGAATCGCCCTCGGGGGCACGATGTTCTGGACCGCGCTCGCCGTCGTCGGCGGCTGCGCACTCGGCACCTTCTTCATGGCCTTCCACTCGACGCAGGGTCCGCAGCTGGGGTTGCCGCAGCTGATCCAGTCACGCCCGCAATTCGGCTACATGGGCGCGCTGCTGGTATGGGTCGTCGCGATGGTGGCCTACGTCGGCTACAACGCCTTCAACGGCGTGCTGGCGGCGCAGGCCGTGCGGCAGCTTGCGGGCAGCCACGCGCCCGCCGATGGCGAGATCATCGTCGGCTTTTCGTTGCTGGCGCTGGCGATGGCGGTCGTGGGCTATGACTGGATCCACCACCTGCAACGCGTCGTCGCTTACTGCATGCTTTCGCTGCTCGCGGTGTTCACGCTGGGCGCACTCTGGATCGTGCCCGTATCGCCGCAGCTGTTGCAGCCGGGCAGCTTCAGGACCATCCCGTTCCTGGTGCAATTTTTCGCCGCCGCGGCCTACCAGCTGAGCTGGTCGATCTACGTCAGCGACTACTCGCGTTACCTGCCGCCCAACGTCGGCGTGGTTGCCTCCTTCGCCTGGACCTACGTCGGCGCAATGGTCGGCGGGGTCTGGATGATGCTGGTCGGCACCTACGCCGCGGCGATCTTCCCGCACGCCGACGTCGCCGGCGCCATGCAGCATGCGGCGGATGCGCTGGCGCCCGGATTCGGCTCCTGGCTGCTGGCGGGCGCACTGCTCGGGCTGATGTCGATCTCGGCGCTCAATTATTACGGCGCCTCGCTGACGCTGCTGAGCGTAGCCGACTGCTTCCGGCCGCAGCGCGCTGGAGTCGGCCGGCGCCTCGCGGCGCTTGCCGCCGCGGCGGTGGTCTCGATCGCGATGGCGCTCGCGGCCTCGAAGGACTTCGTCACGCGCTTCTCGGACCTGCTGGCGGTATTGCTGTATCTGTTCACGCCCTGGACCGCGATCAACCTGGTCGATTTCTACTGGGTGCGCAAGTGCCATTACTCGGTGCGCGAGATCTTCAATCCGCACGGGATTTACGGGCGCTGGAGCTGGCGCGGACTGCTGGCCTACGGCGGCGGCTTCGCAGCCATGATTCCCTTCTTCAGCACCGGGCTGTACGTCGGTCCGGTGGCACGGGCGCTGGGCGGCGCGGACCTGGCGATGCTCGTGGGCCTGCCGGTCTCCTCCCTGATCTACTTGCTGGCCTGTCGTTCACTTGATATCGAAAGGGAATGGGAGCTGGCGGCGGCGGCCGATCGCGGCCTCGAGGCCTGAGGCGCCGGGACGGGGAGCGCGCCGCTCAGCGGAAGCTGGTCCAGATGGTCTTGAGGTCCGTGTACTTGTCAATCGCGTGGGGCGAACGGTCACGACCGAAGCCGGATTGCTTGAAGCCGCCGAACGGGGTGGCCATCGAGGAACGGAAGTAGGAATTGACCCAGACGGTGCCGGCCTGCAGGGAATTGGAGAGGCGATGGGCCGCGTTCATGTCGCGCGTCCACACGGCGGCGGCCAGGCCGAACACGGAATCGTTGGCGATGTGCACGGCCTCGGCCTCGTCGCTGAAGGAGGTCACGGCCAGCACCGGGCCGAAGATCTCCTCGCGCGCCAGGGTGGACCCGGGGCGCACGGCGTCGAGGATCGTCGCCTCGACGTAGCAGCCGCCGCTGTCCTTGCGCACCTGGTGTCCGCCGAGCACGAGCTGCGCGCCGTCGGCCAGCCCGCCGTCGATGTAGCGCAGCACGCGCTGCATGTGGCCCTCGTCGATCAGTGCGCCCATGCCCGTGGCTTCGTCGAGCGGGTGGCCGAGGCGGATCGTGGCCGTGACGCGCTTGATCTCGTCGAGCAGCTCGGCCTTGATGCCGGCGTCGCAGATCAGCCGCGAGCCCGCATTGCAGGTCTCGCCCTGGTTGTAGAAGATGCCCCAGGCGATGTCGCTTGCCGCCGCGGCGAGGTCGGCATCGCGCAGCACCACCTGCGGGCTCTTGCCGCCGAGCTCGAGGGCCACGCGCTTGAGGTTCGACTCCCCGGCATAGCGCAGCATGAGCTTGCCGACCTCGGTCGAGCCGGTGAAGGCCACCATGTCGACGTCCGGGTGCAGGGCCAGCGCCTTGCCGGCCTCCTCGCCAAAGCCGGGCACGACATTGAGCACGCCGGGAGGGATGCCCGCCTCCAGCGCCAGCTCGCCGAGGCGGAGCGCCGAGTACGGCGACTGCTCGGCCGGCTTCAGCACCACCGAGTTGCCGCTGAGGAGTGCCGGCCCGACCTTCCACGCGGCGATGATGAGCGGGTAGTTCCAGGGCACGATGGCGCCGACGACGCCGAGCGGCTCGCGACGGATCAGCGCCAGGTCCTGTGGGCCCGTCGGCGCGATCTCGTCGTAGAGCTTGTCGGCGAATTCGCCGTAGTAGGCGATGCAGTTCGCCGCCGAGGGGACGTCGGAGGCCAGCGAGTCGCGGATCGGCTTGCCGACGTCGAGCGTCTCGAGCAGCGCGAGCTGGTCGAGGTCGTTGCGCATCAGCTCGGCGAGGCGCAGCAGCACGCGCTTGCGCTGCTGCGGCTCGAGGTGGCGCCAGCTGCCCGGTCGAAGGCGCGGCGCGCCGCGACCACGGCGGCATCGACGTCCGCGCGGTCACCGCGCGCCACCGGGCCGAGCTTGCGGCCATCGATCGGGCTGAGCGCGTCGAAACTGCGGCCGTCGACGGCAACGCGCCGCTGGCCGTCGATGAGGGCGCGGCCGTCGGGTCGCAGCGACCGGGACCGGCCGTGCCAGTCCTTGACCGCCGCGGCCACCGGCTCCGTGCTCATGACGGCAGGCTTTCACAGTGGACGCCGGCCGCAAAGCCGATAATTGGCATGCCGCTATCGAAAAATGTCATGGATTGCCCGGCGTCGCGGGTCATTTCTCTGGGCCGCCGGGCGCGATACTATGACGGCCATGAACAAACCCGCCATCGACCGCCGCTGGCTGCCGCTGAATGCACTGCGCGCCTTCGAAGGCGTCGCCAAGCACGGCAGCTTCACGGTCGCCGCCAACTACGCTGCTGATCTCGCAGAGCGCGCTGTCGCGCCACGTGATCGCGCTCGAGACGCCTGATCGGCGTGCAGCTGTTCGAGCGCCGCCCGCACTCGCTGGTGCTCACGCAGGCCGGGCAGCACCTGCTGCCGGCGGTGATCAAGTCCTTCGACCGGCTCGAATACGCGCTCGATGACATCCGCAACGAGGGCACGCCGACGCAGCGCACGCTGCGCGTGCAGATGCCGCCGAGCTTCGCGGTGCAGCTCGCGGTGCCGATCCTGCGGGACTTCCGCGCGCGCCAGCGCCGAGGTCGAGATCGACCTGGTCAGTCCCTACGGCGTCGGCCCGCCGCTCAGCGACGTCGACGTCGCGGTGGTCTATTCCAAGCCCATCGTCACGCACCTGATCGCCGACCTGCTGTGGCCGGTGCGCCTGAGCCTGCTGTGCCATCCGCGACCTGGCCGCGCGCCACGCCGGCAAGGACCTGCCGACCTTCCTCGCCGACAACGAACTGATCCACGTGCGGCTCGCCGACCTGCCGCGGCACCACCTGTGGGCGCAGTTCCTGCGCCAGGCCGGCATCAGCTCGGTCAATTTCGAGCGCGGCCTGGTGTTCGACACCGCGACGCTGGCGGTGCAGTACGCGCTGAGCGGCGAGGGCGTCGCGCTGGTGGACGAGAACCTGTTCGCGAGCGAGATCCGCGGCGGCCGGCTGGTCCGGCCCTTCGAGGGCACGCTCGATGACGGCTACGGCTACTACCTGATCACGCATCCCGAGGCGCTCGGCGACACGGCGATCGCGCTGTTCCGCTCCTGGCTGATCGAGCGCTTCGGCAAGACCGCACCGGCGACGGAGCCCGGCCTACGGCTCGCCGTATCGAATGAATGAGCGCGACGAGCGCGCGGCGCGCCGCGGCCGCCGGCGCCCCAGCGCGCGCCGATCCGACCGCCGGCCACGCCCGAGCGCTCGCTCGGCTACCGCCACCTGGAGAATCCCTTCGAGCCGCTGCGGGTCTTTTCCGACGACCAGGTCGCGGCGCATCCACCAGGCCGCGCTCGGCCTGCTCGAGACACCAGGGCATGAAGGTGCTGTCGGCGCGAGGCGCGCGCAAGCGCTACGCGCGCGGGCGGCGCGCAGCGTCGACGAGGCACAGCATGATGGTGCGCATCGACCGCGGCCTGGTCGCGCAGGCGCTGGCGAGCGCGCCGCGCGCGCTCGACGCTGCACGCCATCGACCCGGCCCGCAACGTGCCGTGGGCGGACGCCACGTGGCGTTCGCGCCGACCTCCGGCCCGCCCAACATCATGGACATCGAGCGCGGCCGGCGCGCCGGCACCTTCGAGGATTTCTGCAACCTGATGAAGCTGTGCCAGAGCTTCGAGGTGATCCACGTGCTCGGCGGCGGCGGTCGAGCCGCAGGACATCCCGGTGCACATCCGGCACCTCGAGGTCATGCGCGCGCAGCTGCTGCTGACCGACAAGATCCCGTTCATCTTCTCGCGCGGCCGCCAGCAGATCGCCGACAACTTCGAGCTGCTGCGCATCGCGCACGGGCTCAGCGCCGAGGAGTTCGCGCGCGCGCCCCTGCACCTACACGGTCATCAACACCAACTCGCCGCTGCAGCTCGACATCCCGATGGCCGAGGGCATCATCGACTTCGCCGCCGCCGGCCAGCCGTACGATCATCACGCCCTTCACGCTCGCCGGCGCGATGGCGCCGGTGACGATCGCCGGCGCGCTGACGCTCGCGCACGCCGAGGCGCTCGCCGGCCTCGTGCTCGCGCAGATCGTGCGCGCCGGCGCGCCGGTCGTCTACGGCAGCTTCACCTCGAACGTCGACATGAAGTCCGGCTCGCCCGCCTTCGGCACGCCCGAGTACGTCAAGGCCGCGTTCGGCGCCGGCCAGCTGGCGCGCTACCTCGGCCTGCCGTGGCGCTCCTCGAACGCGACCGCCTCCAACGTGCCGGACGCGCAGGCGGCCTACGAGGCGCAGATGAGCCTGTGGGGCGCGCTGCATGGGCGGCTGCAACTTCATCCTGCACGCGGCCGGCTGGATCGAGAGCGGGCTGTCCACCTCCTACGAGAAGTTCATCCTCGACATCGAGATGCTGCAGATGTTCGCCGAGGTGTTCCAGCCGGTGGCGCGCGACGCGCGGCCGACCTGGCGCTCGAGGCCGTCGCGCGAGGTCGGGCCCGGGCGGGCACTTCTTCGGCTGCGCCCACACCATGGAGCGCTACCGCACGGCGTTCTACGCGCCGCTGGTCTCCGACTGGCGCAACTACGGCAGCTGGACCGAGGACGGCGGCCGCGACCGCGACGCAGCGCGCCAACACGATCTGGCAGCACGACGCTCGAGAACTTCGTGCGCGCCCGGCGCGCGACCCGGCGATCGTCGAGGCGCTCGAGGCCTTCGTCGCGCGGCGCAAGGCCGAGGGCGGCGCACCGCCCGTGAGCTGAAGCGCATGCGAAAACGAACGTCAGGGTGGCCGTCATCGGCGGCGGCGTCGTCGGCGCCAGCGTGCTCTACCACCTGACCAAGGCCGGCTGGACGCGACGTGCTGCTGATCGAGCGCGCCGAGCTGACCTCGGGCTCGACCTGGCATGCGGCCGGCGGCATGCACACCGTCAACGGCGACCCCAACGTCGCCAAGCTGCAGCAGTACACGATCAAGCTCTACAAGGAGATCGAGCGGATCTCCGGGCAGTCCTGCGGCATGCACATCACCGGCGGCGTCATGCTCGCCGGCACGCGCGAGCGCCTGGACTGGCTGAAGATGGCCCAGGCCCGCGGCCGCTACCTCGGCATGGAACTCGAGCTCATGTCGCCCGCGGAGTGGCAGAAGCTGTTTCCGCTGCATGGACGAGCAGCATTTCGTCGGCGCGCTCTACGACCCGATCGAGGGCCACGTCGATCCTTACGGCGTCACGCACGCCTACGCCAAGTCGGCGCAGCTCGGCGGCGCCGAGATCGTGCGGCAGACGCGGGTCGTGGAGACACGCCCGCGCACCGATGGCAGCTGGGACGTCGTCACCGAGCAGCGGCACGGTGCACGCCGAGCACGTCGTCAACGCCGGCGGACTGTGGGCGCGCGAGGTCGGCCGCATGGTCGGGCTCGAACTGCCGGTGCTGGCGATGGAGCACCAGTACCTGATCACCGAGGACCTGCCGGAGTTCGCCGGGCAACGGAAGGAACTCGTCCACTGCATCGACTTCGAAGGCGAGATCTACATGCGCCAGGAGCGCGGCGGCATGCTGCTCGGCACCTACGAGCGCGCCGGCGTGCCCTGGTCGCCGCAGGTCACGCCGTGGGATTTCGGCCAGGACCTGCTGCCGAGCGACCTCGATCGCATCGCGCCCAGCCTCGAGGTCGGCGTTCCGGCATTTCCCGCGGCTCGCCGAGCGCCGGCATCACGCCAGGTCGTCAACGGCCCCTTCACCTTCGCGCCCGACGGCAATCCGCTGGTCGGCCCGATCGCCGGGCTGCGCAACTACTGGGTCGCCTGCGGCGTCATGGCCGGCTTCAGCCAGGGCGGCGGCGTCGGCCTGTCGCTCGCGAACTGGATGATCGAGGGCGATCCGGGCGCCGACATCTGGGCCATGGACGTCGCGCGCTACGGCGACTGGGCGACGCTCGCCTACACCAACGCCAAGGTGCGCGAGAACTACTCGCGCCGCTTCCGGATCCGCTTCCCCAACGAGGAGCTGCCGGCCGCGCGGCCGCTGCGCACGACGCCGATCTACGAGCGGCTGCAGGCCGAAAACGCGGTGTTCGGCGACTACTGCGGCCTCGAGCACGCGCTGTGGTTCGCGCCCAGGGGCACGGAGGCGCGCGAGGAGGTCACGCTTCCGTCGCTCCAATGCGCACGCGCACGTGGCGGCGGAATGCCGCGCCGTGCGCGACGGCGTCGGCATGATCGAGATCTCGCAACTACGGCAAGTTCGAGGTCATCGGGGCCCGGCGCCGTGGATTGGCTCGCGCGCGTCATGGCCAACCGGGTGCCGGCGGTCGGCCGCATGGCGCTCACGCCGATGCTCAACGAGCGCGGCCGGCTGATCGGCGACTTCACGATGTGCCGCCTGGCCGAGGAGCGCGTCTTCCTGATCGGCACCTACGCCGCGGAGAGGTACTACCTGCGCTGGTTCGAGCGCACCCGGCCGGGGCCCGGCGTGAACATGCGCTCCTGCGCCATGGAGCTCGTCGGCCTGTCGGTCGCCGGGCCCGCGAGCCGCGCGCTGCTGCAGCCGCTCGCGGACGCGGACCTGTCGAACGCCGCTTTCCCGTTCATCGATTTCCGCGCGCTGCGACGTCGGCATGGTGCCGGCGCTACGTCGGCCGCGTCTCCTTCACCGGCGATCTCGGCTACGAGATCTGGGTCACGACCGACTACCAGCGCGCGCTGTACGACCTGCTGCTGGATGCCGGCCGCGCGCATCGGCCTGCGCCTGTTCGGCGGGCGCGCGCTGAATTCCATGCGGCTCGAGAAGAGCTTCGGCACCTGGGCGCGCGAGTACCGGCCGATCTACGGCCCCTTCGAGGCCGGCCTCGGCCGCTTCGTCGACCTCGGCAAGGGCGACTTCATCGGCCGCGACCGGCTGCCGCTGGAGCAGACAACGCGGCGGCGAGCGCCAGCTCATCACGCTCGCAGTCGACGCCACCGACGCCGACGCCATCGGCGACGAGCCGATCTGGCACGACGGCAAGGTGGTCGGCTGGGTCACCTCGGGCGGCTACGGGCACAGCGTCGGCCAGTCGCTCGCGCTCGGCTACGTCGACCTCGCGCACGCCGGCGCCAGCAGCGGCTTCGAGGTCGAGCTCATCGGCGAGCGCCGCCCCGCGCTGCGACTCGAACGACCGCCCTTCGACCCGCAGCGGCGCGCGCATGCGCGCCTGAGTGCCGGCCCTAGCAGAGCAGCGCGCGCAGCGCAGCCAGCAGGCGCTCGACCTCGGCGGCGGTGTTGTAGTGGGCGAGCCCGATGCGCAGCACGCCATCGTCTTCGTCGAGCCCGAGCCAGCGCGCGAATTCGTAGGCGTAGTTGTGCCCCGACCAGACGTTGATGCCCTGGGCCGCCAGGCCTTGCGCGAGCTCGGCATTGCGCCGGCTGGCGTGCGTCATCGACACCGTCGGCACGCGCTCGGCGAGGCGCGAGGGGCTCGTGATCCCGTGGATCCGGACCCCGGGAATTCGCAGCAGTTCGTCGATCAGCCATTGCGCGAGCGGCATCTCGTAGGCAGTGGCCGCGCGGTAGGCACCGGCGATCCGCTCCCGACGCGTCCCGGCGGCGCCGGTCTCGGTGCCGAGCCAGGCCAGGTATTCAACCGCGGCGGCGAGCCCGGCAAGCAGCTCCGTCTGCGGCGTGCCGGTTTCATGGCGACCGGGGAGTTCCGGTGATGCGCAGCGCACGGCATAGGGATACAGCTCGCGCAGCAGGTGCGAGCGACCCCACAACACGCCGATGTGCGGGCCGAAAAACTTGTAGGCCGAGCAGGCGAGGAAGTCGCAGTCGAGCTCATTCACCTCGACCTTGCCGTGCGGCGCATATTGCACGGCGTCGACGTACACCAGGGCACCGGCCTGGCGCGCCAGGCGCGTCAGCCCGGCGACGGGATTGATCGAACCGCTCAGGTTGCTGGCGTAGTTCAGGGCCAGCAATCGGGTGCGCGGGTTCAGCAACGGCTGCAGGTCTTCCGGCTCGATGTGCCAGCTGTCCCGGTTGATGCCGAGCCAGCGCACGTTGAGGCCGCGCTCCTCGGCCAGTCGCACCCAGGGCGATACGTTGCCTTCGTGGTCCATGCGCGTGAGGATGAGCTCGTCGCCGGCGCGCCACGCTCGCCCGAGCGAGCGCGCGATCTGGAACGTGAGGGTGGTCATGGACTGGCCGACCAGGATTTCCTGCGCCGAGGCCGCGCCGAGCAGGTCCGCCATGGCCTCGTGGGCGTGTGCGTAAATGGTATCGGCCGCCTGCGAGGCGCGGAAGTACCCGCCCAGGTTACTCGCCGCGCCGACCATCGCCGCCGATACCGCCTCGATGACGGTCCGGGGCAGTTGCGTGCCCGCCGGGTTGTCGAGGTAAACCGCCGCAGCCGCCAGCGCCGGGAACTGCCGGCGCACGAGATCAATCGGGAAGCTCGTCATGCCTGTTTCCCGGTCGGGTTTTCGACGTCATCCTTGTAGGCGGGACCCCGATCTTGCTTCGTCTGCCAGAGCGGGTGAGAATGGATGCGGCAAGCGGAACAAGGACAAATCCATGGCCGAAGCCACCGTACACAAGCTGATGGACGATCTCAAGGCCGTCGCCGCGGACGCCGAGGCCCTGCTGGCGGCAACCGCCGGCGATGCCAGCGAAAAAGTGCGCGACGCGCGGGCACGCGCCGGTGAGGCGCTCAACCGGGCACGCACGCGACTCGGGGCCGTCGAAGCGGAACTGAAGGCGCGCGCCACGGCCGCCGTCGGTGAGGCCGATCGCTATGTCCACGAAAATCCGTGGCCGGTCATCGCCGCAGCCGCCGGAGTCGGCGTGTTGATCGGCGTCCTGCTCGCCCGCCGCTGAGGCGCGGCCATAGTGGAGGACTCCGGCCCGAGCACAGCAGCCCCGCCGGGTCTGCTCGGGTCCCTGCGGCGCGCGCTCGTCACCACGGTCGAGTTGCTGCGGGTACGCCTGTTGCTCGTCGGCGTCGATCTCGAGACGGCCTTGCAGCACTGGCTGCGGCTGCTGATGTGGCTGCTGGTGGCCTTTTTCACCGGTGCGCTGGCCACCCTGATGCTGGTCGTGACGGTGCTGATCGCCTTCTGGGACACGCATCGCCTGCTCGCCGCATTCCTGATCACGGGAGCGCTGGCGGGCACGACGGTGGTCGCACTGCTGATGGTGCGTCTCCAGATCAGGACCCGGCCTCATCCGCTCGCGAGCACGCTCGCCGAACTCCAGCAGGACGCCGTTGCGCTCGATGGATCGGAGCGATGAGCGCCCGCGCGGTTCCGCTGGATCGCCGCCGGACGGAACTGCTCCGGCGCAGCGCCGAGTTGCGCGCCGAGCTCGGGGCCTGCGCGGCCGTAGTGGGCGAACGCCTGCACCCAGTGGATGAAGGCGCCCGGTTCTTCCGGCGGCATGCCGGCAAGTTTCTGCTCGGCGGCACCGTGCTGCTGCTGGCGATGCGTGGGCCGCGCCGGTTGCTCAAGCTCGCTGGTCCGCTCGCGGTGACGTGGCCGCTCGTGCGCCGCTGGCTGCCGAGGCTCGCTTCCCTGGCGCCGTGGCACCGCCCCGGATCGGGCGATTGAAATACAAGGACTACTACGCCAGCCTCGGCCTCGAACGGGGCGCCAGCGATGAGGACATCAAGAAGGCCTACCGCAAGCTTGCCCACAAGTACCATCCCGACGTATCGAAGGAGGCCGGGGCCGAGGCGCGATTCAAGGAAATCGCCGAGGCGTACCAGACGCTGAAGGACCCGGAGAAACGCGCGGCCTACGACCGCCTGGGCCGGCATGCGCCGGGCGAGGACTTCAGGCCTCCGCCCGACTGGGGCCAGCAGTATGCCGGCGGAGGTGAATCCTTCGAGGGCGTCGACCTCGCCGACCTGTTCGCCGAGCTCGCGGCGCGCCATGGTCGCGGTGCGGGCTCGCGCCGTGGTGCGGGTCGCCGTGAGCCCGTGCCGCTGCGCGGCGAAGACTACGAGCTGCGCACCAGCATCAGCATCGAGCAGGCCTACTCGGGCGCCACGCTCGAGCTGAACCTCGAGATGCCCGAATACGACGCAGCCGGCCAGCTCCGCCACCGCCCGCGCACGTTGAAGGTCCGGGTGCCGAAGGGGGCCGCGGACGGGCAGCGCCTGCGCCTGGCGGGCATGGGCGGCCACGGATTCGCGGGCGGCGCCGACGGCGACCTCTATCTCACGATCGAGCTGCGGCCCCACCGGCTGTATCGCGCCGACGGCCATGACCTCTACCTCGACCTGCCGCTCGCGCCCTGGGAGACGGCCCTGGGCGCGAGCGTACCGGTGCCGACGCCGGGAGGCGTTGTCCAGCTCAAGGTTCCCCCGGGAACGGTCGCCGGCAAGAGCCTGCGATTGTCGGGCAGGGGCCTGCCCAGGCCGCGGGGCGACAGCGGCGACCTCTATGCGGTCGTCCGGATTGTGATGCCCGAGGCCTTGTCACCGCGCGCGCGCCAGTTGCTGCAGGAACTGGCGACCGCCGCCGAATTCGACCCGCGCGCGCCGCTCCTGCAGGAGGGACGATCATGACCGAACCGACAGCGGATGCGGCGTGGCTCGACGAGCAGGTCGAATGCTCGGTGCGCGAGCTTGCGGCACATTCGCGCCTGCTTGAGGCCGAGATCGTCGAACTCATGGAATGCGGCGCGGTCCCACCCCACCATGGCCATGCGTTGCACGCAACCCGGGTCGCGGCGCGGCTGCGCGCCGACTTCGAGCTCGACCTGCACGGCGTCGCCCTGGCGATGACACTGCTCAATCGTATCCGTGAACTCGAGACCGAACTGTCGCGACTGCGCGCGCGCCTGCCCTAGGCCGGACCGGATGCTGCCCTGCGGCAGCGCGGTGCTATCATGCGCCGCGATAAATCACGGCGGGCCATCATGAAATCGACCCAGGTCGCCACACGGTTGACGGCAGGGCTACTCGGCTGCACGCTGGCCTGTGTTGCGCCAGGTGCTGGCGCCGGACCGCAGCAGCAGGCAGCCGCTGCGGCAACCAGCACGGCGGTCAGCGTGAGCGCGGACCAGCCCATCGAGGAAGTGGTCATTACCGGCTCGCTGATACCGCAGTCCCGCAGCGTAAGTGCCGTGCCCACGACCCTGATCACGGCGGACGACCTCGTAAACAAGGGCTACGTATCGCTGGCCGACGCCTTGCAAAGCCAGGTGTATGCGACCGGCAGCGTGCAGGGAGCGCAGAATTACAGCGGTTTCACCCCGGGCGCGCAGTCGCTGAGCATGTTCGGCCTGTCGCCGAGCTATACCAAGTACCTCATCGACGGGCTGCCGATGGCGGACTATCCGGCGCTCTACAACGGCAGCGATGTCATCACCAACATTGGCGGCGTGCCCGAGGATCTCATCGACCACATCGACATCCTTCCCGGCGGCCAGTCATCGCTGTACGGCTCCGATGCCATCGCCGGGGTCGTGAACGTCATCATGAAGAAGCGGCTCGACGAGCCTGTCATCAAGATGCGGCTCGGTGGATTCAAGGACGGGGGCGGGACCGACCGTCGCATCTCGGCAGCGGCCGGCCACGTGTTCGGCGACACGTTCAGCGTGATCGGTGGAATCGAATACGAGAAGGTCGACCCCATCTGGGGCTACCAGCGTGGCCTGACCAGCAGCTACTACGGCGGCGGCACCGAGCCGGCGGTGGCCGAGCGCGACTGGGTGCTGTTCCTCCCGAACCAGGATTACACCTACGCGTTCGCGGACCCGAACAACTGCGCCAGCGTCACCAGCCAGTTTGGCGGCAGCGTAGCCAGGCAAACCCGCGCGGGAGTGGGCGACTACTGCGGCACGTTCCGCTCCGGCTACAACACCATCGCAAACGGCACCGAGAGCACCGACGGCTACCTGCGCGCGACCGCCGACATCAGCCCGGCGCTGCAGGTCTACGCCGATACCCTGATCGATCACCAGTCGACGAAGTACGGCGTCGGCAGCCTGTGGTGGGACGCCTCGACCCTCGGCTGGTACTACGACCAGAACATCGGCGACGTCGTCGACCCGCAGCATATCTTCTCTCCCGAGGAATCCGGCGGATTCAGCAACCACATGAATACCGCGGACACTGATGCGTGGCGCGGCACGCTGGGTGCGCACGGCGGCATCGGACAGGGCGGCTGGACCTACGACCTCGGCTACACCTACACCGAGCAGAAGCTCACTGAGAGCTGGCGCGTCATGCTGACCGGGCCGGTGGACAGCTATTACGACTCCGTCCTCGGCCCGGTAACCGGCACCACGTCCGACGGCTATCCGATACGTGCGCCGGACTACAGCCGCTTCTTCTCGCCCGTGTCGCAGGCACAGTTCGCGAGCATGAGTGGGTTCACCAACACGACGTCGCGCACCGAGGACACGGTCGTGCGCGGGCAACTGACGAATGCATCCTTGTTCACGCTGGCCGGAGGTCCCGCGGGCATCGCCGTGGTTGCCGAGGGCGGCAACCAGGACTGGCGCTATACGCCTGATGAGCGGCTGTTGAATGGCGAGGCCTGGGGCTACACCGCGGTGTCGGGCAACGGACATCGCTCGCGCTACGCCATCACGGGCGAGGTCCGGCTGCCGTTCAAGGACTGGCTTGCCCTGACCGGCTCCAGCCGCTACGACTCCTATCACGTCAGCGGCCAGAACGTCTCGGCCAACACCTACAACCTGGGCCTCGAACTGCGCCCGGTCAGCAACTGGCTGCTGCGCGGCCGCATCGGCACGGCGTTCAAGGCACCGACCCTGGCCGACGAGTTCCAGGGGCAGAGCGGCTACTACACCTCGGTGGTCGACTACTACGGCTGCACGCAATTCAACATCCCCAGCGCTGACTGCTCGACCCAGCTGTCGTACTACGTCCTCGGCACGACCTCCGGAAACACCTCGCTGCAGCCGATCAGGTCCAATGTCTCGAGCGTCGGCACGGTCTGGAAGCCGACCGAGCGCATCCAGCTCAGCATGGATTACCTGCATTGGAACATCAGCAATGAGGTTGCCGTGCAGAACACCGACCAGATCCTGAAGACCGAAGACCAATGTCATCGCGGGGTGCTGGACATCAACTCGCCGACCTGCGTCGCCGCCCTGGCCCAGGTGCAGCGCGACAGCAGCGGATACATCGCCAGCATCGCCACGCCCAAGATCAACGTCTCGCAGGAGCTGGTCAATGCCTTCATCGCCGAAGGCCGCTGGAGCCTTGGCCTGGGCGCCTATGGCGACCTGGAGCTGCAGGCCGCGTGGACCGACATGCTGACCCATACCTATCGCATCTACCCCGGCGATCCTTCGATCAACGCCCTGACCGATCCGGCCACCAGCCTGAGCACTGAATTCAAGTCCAGGGTCAATGCCTCGGCGACCTGGAACTTCCACGACTGGACCGGCACCATTTTCGTCGACCGCCATGGCGAGTCGCCCAATTACGCCGCGACCCAGGGATACGCGGGAGCGGGCAGCCTGCATCCGTGGACGATCACCAACCTCACGGCGCGCTATCGCTGGTCGAAGAACCTCGAGCTCGGGCTCAGCGTGCTCAATCTGTTCAACGTCATGCCGCCTGCGGACCATAGCTATCCTGGCACGACCTCCACACCGTACAACATCGACAACTACAACGCCTACGGCCTGTCCTACTACGCGCAGCTCAGCTATCAGCTTGGCCGGTAGGCGGCCGGACCGGCGTTCACGATCAGGTCCGCGCGCGGGCGCGCGATACCTCATTGCGCCAGTGGGACCGGTTCGACGAGCAGGGTCGCGTCAACGCCGCCGTGGCGGCGACGAAGCCGGCCATCTGGAGCATCGAGCTGCCCGAGTGAAGCGAGCTGCCCGACAGGTACCGCGGGGCTGCTACTTGCCGGATTTGCCCTTGCGGAACACGAGCACGAACTTGTCGGTCTTGCCGAGCATCGGCGGCTGGTACGAGATCTGGTCGCGCGCGTCGTCCGGATGCCGCAACAACTCGCTGCTCGCCACGACGTGGAGGCCACGCTTCTCGAAGTCGGCGCGCGCAAAGGCCTCGTCGATACGGTGCAGCGCCGAGGCATCCGCGCTGCCATGCCCGGCCTTGGCCGAGTGGTCAACCAGCAGCAACACCCCGCCAGGCTTGAGGGCCTTGGCCAGCTGGTCGAGGACCGCCGCGGTGTCGACCTTCGGCCATTCGCCGGTCGGGTCGACCCAGTACAGATCGTGATACACCTTGCACAGCACGATCGCATCGAGCGTGGCCATGCCGAGGTCCATGTGGCCAAGGTCGACGATCCTGTAATCGACGTTCGGCAATCGGCCGCCCGCGAGCCGGGTCTTGCGGTCGTCGCCAGCCCAGTTGTCGAAGGCCGAGTTGTTGAGCATCAGCACCTTGCCCTGCGCGCCGACGAGAGCAGCGAGTAACTCGCTGTAATAGCCATCGCCGGCGAGCACGTCTGCCACGTGCATGCCCGGCCCGATGCCCGTCAGGCGCAGCACTTCCGCGGGATGGTCGATCGCATCGCGCTTGAGGTCCGCGGCGCTCCGGCCCGCGTGGGCGACGGCGGCGTCGTAGCGGTCAGCGGCCTGGCCTGCGGCAGCCGCGGACAGCAGCACGGCAGCCAAGGCAACCGAGGCTCGTGCGCGCAGGAACGGATGCTTGTGGGAAATCATATTCCAGCTCCAGAATCGGCTGAGGCCAGGCGCCCATGATAGCGAATTTGAGTGCGCGGACCACGATGAGCGCGCGCCGCGGTAGCGGACGCCGCGCCACCTGCACCTTGCTGCTGGCGGGCTGCGCCCACGCCCACGCGGCCGCCGGCCAGTTGCCCCAGGAACGGGTCCTTTCCGGATTCGGCAGCGAATCGAGCTACGGGGAACTTGCAATGCGGCTGCTGAGCCCCGCGGACGCGGACAGGTTCGCGCGGGAGTTCGAGGCTGCGGGGGGAACGCTGACCAGCCAGCCCGTCAACCCGGCCAACGAGAAATTCCTGGTTTACCTGCCGGCGCGAAAGCCAGAGCGGGGCTATGCGCTGCTGGTGTTCATTCCACCCTGGCCGGAGGCGCGGCTTCCCGCCCGCTGGGGGCCGGTGCTTGACCAGCGTGGCGTCATCTTCGTGACGGCGGCGCGCTCGGGCAACGATGAGAGCGCAATCGGCCGGCGTGAACCGCTGGCATTGCTGGCCACGCACAACCTCATGCAGGAATACCCGGTGGATCCGCAGCGCGTATTCGTCGGCGGCTTCTCCGGCGGCTCCCGGGTGGCCCTGCGCCTGGCGCTGGGTTACCCCGATGTGTTCCGTGGCGCCTTCCTCAACGCCGGCAGTGACGTCATCGGCGATGCCGCAGCCGTGCCGCCAGTGCCGCTGCCGTCGCGCGAGCTGCTGTATCGCTTCCAGGAGTCCTCGCGCCTCGTCTACGCCACCGGCGAACTCGACAGCGACCACCTCGCCGATGACCGGTCGAGCGCCAGGTCGATGGACCAGTGGTGTGTGTTCGACGTCCAGCAATTCGAGATCGCGCGCCTGGACCACTCGATCGCTGACGCGCCGGCCTTGGCCCGCGCACTGGACGCTTTGCTTGCGCCGGCTCAGGCGGATCAGGACCGACTCGCGCGCTGCCGGCGGGAGCTCGACGCCGCGATCGACGTGCAGCTGCGCAAGCTCGATACCCTGGTCGCCTCCGGGCAGCGCGATGCCGCGGAACGCCTGCGCACGCGGATCGACCGCAAGTACGGCGGCCTGGCCGCGCCGCGGCGTCTGCAACTCGCGCCGCCACGTTAGCGCCGCGCCGCGACGCCAACGCAAAGCGCATAGCGCAGCCTTCTGCCGGTCGCATTGCCCGTCGGCAAAGCCGCGCGGTATAGTTATCGATTGCGAGCCCCCGGGTTGCCGGCGGCATTAATACGCGAGGATCCAAATGGCCACCTTCGACGCCGGCAAGGCTGCGACCCGCAATTCCTACGATTCCGACGTGCCGCCGAACCTGCTGGAGTTCATGCTCCGCAGCTGGCGCCCGAAGGGCACGCGGCCGCCCAAGGCGCTGCGCGACGCGGCCTCGTTCCGGGCGCGGCGCGAGCGGCTGTCGAAGCGCTTCCCGGGCGAGTTGATCGTTATCCCGACGGGACACCGCAAGGTGCGCGCCAATGACACCTACTACAGTTTCCGCCCCGGCACCGACTTCTATTACCTGACCGGCGTGCTCGAGCCCGACTGCGTGCTGGTGATGGTGCCGCGCGGCGAGACGCATGAGCAGCTGCTGTTCGTCGAGCCCAACCCCGGCAAGTCCGACGCCACGTTCTTCACCGACCGTAACAAGGGCGAGTTGTGGGAAGGCCCGCGACTTGGCGTCAGCGAGAGCGCAAGCCGCTATGCGATCGGCTGTCAGCCGCTGGCCGCGCTGGAATCCGCCATCGCGACCGGGCTGTCGACCCCGGGCGCGCGGGCGCGCGTGCTGCGCGGGCACTCGGCCGCCAGCGAGGCGCTGGTTCGCGTCGATGGGGAAGGGCAGGCGCAGCGTGACCAGGAACTGGCGACCTGCCTGTCGGAGATGCGCCTGCTCAAGGACGCCGGCGAGGTCCGGGCGCTGCAGAGCGCCATCGACGCAACCAAGCGCGGCTTCGAGGACGTGATCGCGAGGCTGAAGACCGCGCGCAGCGAGCGCGAGGTCGAGGGCGTGTTCTGGACGCGCGCGCGCATGGAGGGCAACGACGTCGGCTACAGCACCATCGCCGCCTCGGGCGCGCACGCCTGCACGCTGCACTGGACGCACAACGACGGCGCGCTCCGCAAGGGCGACCTGCTGCTGCTCGACGCCGGCGTCGAGGGCCACTCGCTCTACACGGCCGACATCACCCGCACCCTGCCCATCTCCGGCCGCTTCTCGCGCGAGCAGCGCGCCGATCTACGAGCTCGTGCTGGCCGCGCAGCGAGCCGCGCTGGCGAAGGTGCGCCCGGGCAACGACTTCATGGAGCCGAACCGGGCGGCGATGGCGGTGCTCGCCGCGGGCCTGGAGCGGCTCGGCATCCTGCGGCATGCCCGCGGCCGAGGCGCTGCGCGACGAGAACCAGTTCTACAAGCGCTACTCGCTGCACAACGTCAGCCACATGCTCGGCCTCGACGTGCACGACTGCGCCCAGGCGCGCGCGGAGAACTACAAGTTCGGCAAGCTCAAGGCCGGCATGGTGCTCACGGTCGAGCCCGGCCTGTACTTCCAGACCGACGACCTCACGGTCCCGTCCCGATACCGCGGCATCGGCGTGCGCATCGAGGACGACGTGCTCGTGACCGCGAAGGGGCACCGCGTGCTGTCGGACAGCCTGCCGCGCGAGGCCGACGAAGTCGAGCAGTGGATGCGCCGCATCTGGAAGCGCCGGTGATGGCCCGCTGATGGCCGGCAGCCAGGATTTCCGTCCGGATCCGCGCAACGCCAAGGCCCTGATCTACCTCAACGGCCAGCTGGTGCCGCGCGCCGAGGCCAAGGTGTCGCTGTTCGATGCCGGCTTCCTGGTCGGCGATGGCATCTGGGAGGGCCTGCGCCTCCACAAGGGCGCGCTGCTGTTCCTCGACGAGCACCTCGATCGGCTGTATTGGGGCGCGAGGCAGATCCGGCTCGACATCGGGATGGACCGCGCCGCGCCTGGCGGGCGAATTGCGGCGCACGCTCGCGGCCAACGACATGCGCGATGGCGTGCACATCCGCCTGATGGTGACGCGCGGGGAAAAGTCGGCGCCGAACCAGGATCCGCGCAACGCACTCGGCAGGCCCACGATCGCCATCGTCGCCGAGTACAAGCTGCCCGGGCCGCAGCTGGCGACCACCGGGCTCAAGCTCGTCACTTCCTCGGTCATCTGCACGCCGGCGGAGATGTTCGACATGCGGCTGAACTCGCACAGCCGCCTGAACCTGATCAGCGCGTTGCTGGCAGGCCATCGAGGCCGGGGCCGACGAGGCGCTGATGCTCGACCCCAGCGGCTTCGTGTCGAGCTGCAACGCCACCAACTTCTTCTTCGTGCGCAACGGGCGTGGTCGCCACTTCCACGTGGCGAGTACTGCTTCAACGGCGTCACGCGCGCGCACGTCATCGCATTGTGCCGCGAGCACGGCATACCGATCGAGCTGCGCGACTTCCCGCTGGCGGAGGTGCACGGCGCCGACGAGGCCTTCGTCACCGGCACCTTTGGCGGCATCACGCCCGGTGCGCGAGATCGACGGCCACGTGCTGCCGGCGGCGCTGCCGGGCCCGGTGACGCAGCGCCTGCGCGAGCTGTACGCGGCGCTGCAGGACGCCGAGGCCGCGCGCGTGGGCTCATGAGCGCGGAGCCGATCCGCATCGCGATGTGGTCGGGGCCGCGCAACATCTCCACCGCGATGATGCGCTCCTTCGGCGCGCGCGCCGACACCGCGGTGGTCGACGAACCGTTCTACGCGGCCTACCTGGCCAAGTCCGGGCAGCAGCATCCGATGCGCGCCGAGGTGCTGGCCTCGCAGCCCCAGGACTGGCGCGAGGTGGTGGCGCAGCTCCTGGGCCCGGTACCGGACGGCCAGCCCATCTTGTACCAGAAGCACATGACGCATCACATGCTGCCGGAGTTCGGGCGCGACTGGATCGGCCGCCTGCGCAACGCCTTCCTGATCCGCGACCCGGAAGCGGTACTGGCGTCCTACGTGCGCAGCGCGCGGCGAGGCGACGCTGGCCGACATCGGCATCCTGCAGCAGCGGGAGATGTTCGAGCGCGAGGCGGACCGGCTGGGCAGGGCGCCGCCGGTCATTGAAGGCAACGAGGTGCTGAACCGGCCCGCGCAGCATGCTCGCCCGGCTGTGCGCGGCGCTCGACATCCCGTACACCGACGCCATGCTGCAGCTGGCCGCGCCGGGCGCCGCGACACGGACGGCGTCTGGGCGCCGGCCTGGTATGCGGCGGTCGAGCGCTCAACCGGTTTTGGCGGGCCCGTAGCCCAGGCCAAGGTCGATCTGCCCGACCCGCTGCGCCGCATCGCCGAGCAGGCGCTGCCTCACTACCGTGTGCTCGTCGCGCACCGTCTCGACTGAGCGGGCGCCCGGCCTCGCCACCGGGCGCCCGCGCTCGGTTACTTCTTGCTCGGGTCGTCCGCCGGATTCACATAGGTGATGCCAAAGGGTCCGAGCAGGTCGATCTGCACGACCGCGCCGTTCTTCGTCCAGGCGAAGTGATTCATGTGCTCCGGCGCAATCGCATAACCACCCGCCTTGAGCACCTTGGATTTCTTCTTGTCCAGCTTGTCGCCCATGCCAAGCCCCAGCTCCCCGGAAATGATCGTCACGCGCTCGTCGGTCGGGTGCCAGTGCGCGGGAATCTCGTAGCCCTTCGGCATCTTGAGGCGCAAGGTCACGGGCCCGGTCTTGGCCGGATCGCCAGCCAGCACCGCGAGTTCCGCTCCCTTCGGCAGGTTCGGCGGCGCAGGCCCCCACTTGATTTCGCTGGCCTGCATCGGCCCGGGCATGTCCCCAGCCGCCACCAGGCCGCTTGCCACGGCTGCCACCGTCACGATAACCAGCGGCATCAACGCACGTCCACTCATGGTCTCCTCCCTTTCTAGTCGTTGCTGACGAGGAATTGCAGGCGCACGTTCAGCGCCGGAACCACGGCGTGGGCGACTGTCAGCCACACCCGCACCGTGCCATCATCCGCTGCGGCGACATTCCGCACCGTGATCGAGGCCGCGTCGATCGCCGGATAATCAGCCGGCCCGCGCTGCGCGGCGCCGAGCTCGGTCGCGCTCACGAACACACCGCTGTGCCGGTCGATGCCGCCGGCCGGGTCGATGTCGCGCGTGGGGAACTGGAACGAGAGGATTTCCTCCTGCGCGCTGGTGCTGAATTCGGAGAACCAACGGGTGGTCGTGCTCACGCCCTGCCGGCCAGCCATTCAGTCATTGGGTTCGCTGTAGCCGCGTCTGGCGTAGGGCTCGGGAGCATCCGCGGCTTCGCTGGCCAGGCGCTCGGGAAGCGAAACCGGCCGTCCGCGGCTGTTTGACAGGCGAATGCCACGGGCCGTCCGGAACACCTCCCGGCGGTGGAGTGGGGTTGCCGCTGCGCGCTCGCGGGAATCGTCTTCCATGTGCCCCCTTGCTTAGCCTCGTCGAGCATAGCACTGCGCTGGCCGTCCTGCCGCCCGGCCGGCTGCCTGTCACGCGGCCGGCGCGGGAATTCATTATCATAGCGGGACAACGAAAAGCGGCCCTGCCGGTGCACCGGCGCACAGGGGCCAGCATCAACCTGGGAGTCTTGGATCGTGCACAAGGTCAAAACGCTTGGCCTGCTTGGAACCGGGGTCATCGGCGGCGGCTGGGCCGCGCGGGCGCTGCATTTCGGCATCGATGTCATAGCGGCCGACGTCAAGCCGGAGATGGAGCGCTGGATCCGCGGAGGCCGTGGCCAACGCCGAGCCGGCGCTGGCACGGCTGACCCTGGCCCCGCTGCCGCCCAAGGGAAAGCTGTCCTTTACGACTGACCTGCTGGCGATGGCGCGCCAGGCTGATTTCATCCAGGAGAATATCCCCGAGCAGCTCGAGCTCAAGCAGCGCGTGCTCGCCGACGTCAGCCGCGCCGCGCGCCCGGAAGTCGTGATCGCCTCCAGCACCTCGGGCTTGATGCCCTCGGACCTGCAAGCACGACATGAGCGGCCCCGAGCGCTTCCTGGTCGGGCATCCGTTCAACCCGGTCTACCTGCTGCCACTGGTGGAGCTGGTGGGCGGCAAGCAGACTGCCGCCGCGACCATCGAGGCGGCGCGCGCGTTCTACGTCTACATCGGCATGCACGCGCTGCACGTGCGGCACGAGGTTCCGGGCCACCTGACCGATCGCCTGCAGGAAGCGATGTGGCGCGAAATCCTGCACATGGTCAATGACGGCGTCGCCACCACGGGCGAGCTCGATGAGTCGATCATCTACGGCCCCGGCCTGCGCTGGGCGGCGATGGGCATGAACCTGATCTATCACCTGGCGGGCGGCGAGACCGGCATGCGCCACATGCTGGAGCAGTTCGGCCCCTGCCTGAAGTGGCCGTGGACCAAGCTCGAAGCGCCCGAGCTGACCGACCGAACTCATCGACCGCATGGTCGAGCGGCACCCAGGAGCAGGCGCAGGGACGCTCGATCCGCGAGCTCGAGCGCCTGCGCGACGACTACCTGGTGGCGATCCAGCAGGTGCTGCGCGCGCCCAACATCGGCGCCGGCGCCACGCTGCGCGCGCTGGAGCAGCGCCTGTACGCCGATCACGCGCAGGCGGCGGACGCCGGCGCCGGCAGCGGCGCGGCCTTGCCACCGGTGGCGGGCGCGGTGCGGCCGGAGTGGATCGACTACAACGGGCACATGACGGACTCACGCTACCAACAGGTTTTCGGCGATGCCATGGACCTGCTGTGCCGCCGGATCGGCATCGACGAGGCCTACCGGCGCGAGGTCGGCATGTACTACACGGTCGAGAGCCACACCACCCATGGCGCCGAGCTTCGGGCAGGCGAGGAATTCCGCATCGACACGCGCGTGCTCGCCGTTGATGACAAGCGACTGCGCGTGTTCCACGCCGTCCACCGCTCGCGCGACGGAGTCCTGGCCGCCACCGGCGAACACATGCATCTGCACGTGGGCGTTGGTACTGGCCGCACCACGCCCGTGACACGGCAGGTCCGCGCCCGGCTCGAGCAGATCCGGGACGCTCGCGCGGGAGAACTCATGCCGCCACAATCCGGGCGCGCGATCGGCCAGCACCCGGCCGGCCGGGAGTAGGCGCCATGGATTTCGCGCTGACCGAAGAGCAGGAACTGATCATCAAGACCACGCGCAACTTCGTCGAGCAGGAGTTGTATCCGCACGAGCGCGAGGTCGAGGACACGGGCCTGCTGCGCCCCGAGTTGCTCGAGGAACTCAAGCGCAAGGCGATGGATGCGGGGCTCTACGCCGCCAACATGCCGACCGAGGTCGGTGGCGGCGGGCTCGACACCCTGACCTGGGTGCTGTACGAGAAGGAGCTGGGCAAGGCCAACTATGCCTTGCACTACTGCTGCGTCGTGCGGCCCTCCAACATCCTCATGGCCTGCGAGGGCAAGCAACGCGAGCGCTACCTGCTGCCCTGCGTGCGCGGCGAGCGCGTCGATTGCCTGGCGATGACCGAACCGGGCGCGGGCTCCGACCTGCGCGGCATCAAGACCAGCGCGGTCCGTGACGGTAACCACTTCGTCATCAACGGCACCAAGCACTTCATCAGCCACGCTGACCACGCGGACTTCGTGATCCTGCTGGCCGCCACCGGCGTCGAGGAGGGCGGGCGCGTGCCGCGCAAGAAGATGACGGCGTTCCTGGTCGACAAAGGTCATCCGGGCTTCGAGGTGCTGCCCGGCTACCGCAACGTCTCCAATCGCGGCTACAACAACTGCATCCTGAAGTTCAATGATTGCCGCGTCAGTCAGGATGCGGTGCTGGGCGAGATCGACAAGGGCTTCGAGGTCGCCAATACCTGGCTGGGCGCGACGCGACTGCAGGTGGCCGCGTGCTGCCTCGGGCGCGCCGAGCGCGCACTCGATCTTGCCAAGCAGTGGGCCGTGGACCGCGTCCAGTTCGGCCAGTCGATCGGCAAGTTCCAGGGCATCAGTTTCAAGCTCGCGGACATGGCGGTCGAGCTGCGGGCCGCCGAGCTGCTGGTGTGCGAGGCGGCGTGGAAGCACGACCGCGGCATTGCGACCGATTCGGACTTCGCCATCGCCAAGCTCAAGGCGACCGAGATGCTGGCGATGGTCGCCGACGAGGCGCTGCAGATCCACGGCGGCATGGGGCTGATGTCGGACCTGCCGCTCGAGCGCATCTGGCGCGACGCGCGCATCGACCGCATCTGGGATGGCACCAGCGAGATCCAGCGACACATCATCTCGCGCGCGCTGCTGCGCCCGCTCGGGGGCTAGCGTCCCGTCCAACGTGGCTCGCGCTTCTCCGCGAACGCGCGCGCTCCCTCGAGCAGATCGTCCGAGCGGCTGACGCGCTGCACGTAGTCGAGCGAGTCGTAGAGCCGGAACGCCTCGCTCTCGGGCAGCATCTCGGTGTGGCGGAGCAGTTGCTTGATCGCCGGGAACAGCAGCGGCGGTCCCGCCGCGAGCTGCGCGGCGATTTCCCGTGCCTTGGTCAGCGCGCCGCCCCGCGGCACGACGTGGTTGACCAGGCCCCAATGCTTGGCTTCGATCGCGTCCATCCAGCGGCCCGTCATCAGGAATTCGACCGCGACGTGGTAGGGGATGCGGCGGCGCAGCTTGATGGTCGCGGCGTCGGCCAGCACGCCGACCTTGATCTCGGGCAGCGCGAAGGTGGCGTGTTCCTCGACGACGATGATGTCGCAGCCGATCATGAGCTCGAAGCCGCCGCCGCAGGCGATGCCGTTGATCGCGGCCACGATGGGCTTGTTGAGGTTGCGCGGATGGTTGAGGCCCGCGAAGCCGCCTTCGCCCCAGTCGGAGTCGGTCGCCTCGCCCCCGGCGGCCGCCTTCAGGTCCCAGCCGGCCGAGAAGAACTTCTCGCCGGTGCCGGTGATGATCGCGACCCGCAGCTCCGGGTCGTCGCGATAAGCCTTGAAGGCGTCATTGAGCGCCCGGCTCGCCGCGAGGTCGATCGCGTTGGCCTTGGGCCGGTCGAGCCGGATCTCGAGTACCGCTCCAGCGCGCGTGATGACGATTCCATTAGCCATGGTCATGTCTCCTTGCCAATTCGGATCAACGCATCGACGGCGACGACGCCCGCGCCCTCGGGTCGTACGATGAGCGGGTTGACGTCGAGTTCCGCCAGTCGCCCGAGCTGCTGCTCGGCGTAGCCGGCAACGCCTAAAATCGCCGCGACGAGCGCCGCCACATCGGCCCGCGGCCGGCCGCGAAACCCATTCAACAGCGGGTAAATCCGCAGGCGCGCCAGCGCGGCGCGGATGGCGTCGGCCGTGAACGGCGGCAGCAGGCTCACGCTGTCGCGCAGCAGCTCGGTCAGCACGCCGCCAGCTCCGACCACCAGTGTCAGGCCGAACTGTGGATCGACGATAACGCCGGCAAGAACCTCGGCCACGCCATCCGTGATCATCTCTTCGACGAGCACGGCATCACCGAGCGCGGCCAGCCGCTTGGCGGCGGCGACGGCGGCGGCGGAATCGCGGATACCGAGGATCACGCCGCCAACTTCCGACTTGTGCGCAATGGCGGCGCCGGCGGCCTTCATGACGACCGGGAACCCGAGCGCGGCCGCGGCCGCGGCCGCATCAGCGATGGCCACGCGCCGCGACCGCGGCACCGGCACGCCTGCGGCGGCCAGCGCCGCCTTGGCCTCGAACTCGCCTAAGGTACGCAGTTCCGACGGTGCCGGCGCGCGCAGCAGCTGCGGCGACGAGGCGCGACGCCAGCACTCGCCCACTGCGCCCGCCTGGTCGAGCGCCTCCAGGCCCTCGCGCTGGCCCTGCAGGGGCGCGACACCTGAGTCGAGGCATTGCTCGCGCACCCTGGCCGGCAGTGTCTCCGGCAGCGAAGAGAGGAGGGCGGCGCGTGACGCCCCAGGCCGCGAGGCCGCGGCGTTGAATTCCGCGATCACGTTGGTGAAAGCGCTGAGGTCGGCCGATTCGGGCGGGCAATCGAGCATCATGGCCACGGCGTCCAGCCCGATGCCCATCGTGGTGTCGAACAGCCGCCGCAGCCGCGGCAAATCGAACCAGGCGTAAGTGTGCACGTCGAACGGGTTGCCGATGGTCACGCGCTCGCCGAGGATCTCGCGCAAGATGGCCGAGGTCCCGGCGTCGAAATCCGGGAACTGCAGCTCGAGGTTGCGCGAGACATCCGAGGTCATCGCGATGTCACCGCCCGAAAACCCCATGACGAGCACGCGCCGGCCGGGCAGCGGTCCGCCGGAGTGCAGCAGCTTGAGCGTCTCGCACAGCGCACCCAAGGTTTCGCAGCGCGCGATGCCGGTCTGGCGGCAGAAGACATCGAACACCGCATCCGCGCCGGTCAGGGCGCCGGTGTGGCTCTGCGCGGCACGCGCGGCGGCGGCGGTGCGTCCGGCCTTGACGAGCGCAATCGGCTTGCCGGCGTCGCGCGCGAGTTTCGCCGCCTCGGCAAAGCGGCCGACGTCCTTGATGCCCTCGACGTACAGCCCGAAGGCCGTGACCCGCTGGTCCTGGCACAGCAGCTCGACCAGGTCCTCGACCGCGAGCCGCGTCTGGTTGCCAACCGTGAACAGGTAACCGATCGGCACGCTGCGGCCGTTGAAAGTGAGCGTCAGGCCTATGGTCCCGCTCTGGCAGATGATCGCCACGCCGCGCTCGAGCCGCTCGCCCACGACCTGATCGGGCAGCAACGCGCAGCGGTCGAAAAAATTGACGATGCCGTAGCAGTTGGGGCCGAAGAACGGCACCGTCGGGGCCGCCTCGTCCAGGGCGGCCGTCAGTGCGCGGCCCTGGTCGGTGCCGAGCTCCTCGAAGCCGGAGGCGAAGCAGACGAAGCCTCCGGCCGCACGTCGCTCGAGCGCCGCCGCCACGCCGATCGCGTCCGCGGCCGGCACCGCGATGAAAGCCTGGTCGGGTGAGGCCGGCAGCTCATCGATCGAGCGGTAATAGCGGCATTGCGGCGTCGATTCCCGGTTGGGATTGACGCGCCAGAGCTGGCCGCGAAAACCGATGGCTTCGTTGCCCGCCGCCACGGCGTCGGTCCAGCCGCCGCCGATCAGGGCGATGCTCTGCGGTTGCAGCAGGCGACGCAGGGCCTGCGGGCTCAGGCGGTGTGGACGCGGCGGCGACATTCACCGGGCCCGCAGTTCGAGCCGCCGCGAGCCGGGCCCGGGCGGCGGCAGGCCCGCGGTCGCCGCCTTCAGGCTGTCAATCGCCGCCATGACGGGCTCCGGGAACGGCGCCGCACCGGTGGACTCGCCCTGGTGCACGTGCAGCAGCATGAGTTCGCCAATCGCGACCGGATCGGCGTAACGCCCGCAATAGAAGTCGAACGCGGCATGCATGCGCTTGCGGTCCGCGCCGAGGATGCGCACGCGGAGGTCGAGCCGATCCGTGTCCTTGACCTCGTGCAGGAAGTGCAGGTGCTCCTCGAGCGTGAACAGCGTGCAGCCCGTTCGCGCGCGGTAGTCGGCGTCCAGGCCGACGTGGTCCATGAGTGCGTCGCAGGCCAGGCTCATGACGACCGAGTAGTAGCCGTCGCGCAGGTGGCGGTTGTAGTCGATCCACTCGGGAGCCACCGACGTGGAGTAGATCTTCGGGGCCTGCACCGTCCGGCTCAGTGGATCTTCAGACGGTCGCGGGCCTCGGCGGGTGTGATGATGCGGGCGCCCATGGCCTCGATGATGGTGCGCGCCTTGGTCACGAGCTGCGCGTTGCTGGCGTAGACGCCGCGGCTCAGGTAGAGGTTATCCTCGAGGCCGACGCGCACGTTGCCGCCCAGCAGGATCGACTGCGCCACCCACGGCATCTGCATGCGGCTGATGGCGAAGCTGGTCCACACTGCGCCTGCGGGCAGGGCATTGACCATCGCCAGCAGGTGAGCCGTGTCGACGGGCACGCCGTAGGGAATGCCGCAGCACAGCTGGATCAGCGCCGGCGCCGGGACCAGCCCTTCCTTGATCATCTGCTGCGAGAACCACAGGTTGCCGGTGTCGAAGATCTCGAGTTCCGCCTTGACCTTGAGGTCGCGCAGGATCGCGGCGCCCTGGCGCAGGTAATTGGGCGTCGAGACGTAGGCGCGATTGCTGTCGCCGAAGTTGAGGCTGCCGCAATCCAGCGTGGCCACGTCCGGGCGGTACTTGCCTTCCTGGCACAGGTCGATCACGTGGCGCATGCGATCCTCCTGCGAGCAGAAATCCGTGCCCGGCGCAGGCGTGTCGGCCATGCCGTGGTCGCCGACGTAGATGTAGCCGCCCATGCCGCAGGTCAGGTTGACGAGCACGTCCACCTTGCTCTCGCGGATGCGCTTGACGACCTCGCGGTAGTACCTGGTTTCCATGCTGAACAGGCCGGTTTCGGGATTGCGCACGTGGATGTGCACCATGGCGGCGCCGGCCTGCGCGGCCTCGATCGCGGTCTTGGCGATATCCTCGGGCGCGATCGCGCAGTGCGGGCTCTTCGTGACCTTGGTGTCATCGCCGGTGACGGCGCAGGTGATCATGACCTCGGGATTCATGGCGGCGAATGTTATCGGCTTGGCCGTGATTTAGCCATTCCGGGCGCTGGTCGCTGCGAGCGCCGCCTCAGGCGAAGCGCTCCGGCGCGCGCGCCAGCCGTGCCTCCGGTATGCGCTCGCGCAACAGGTCATGGAATTCGGCCATCCAGCTCTCCAGCGTCGACAACGGGCCCGGCACGTAGCTGGTCGACTGGAGCCCCCGCTGCACGCGCTCGCACAGCCAGGCGTCCTCTTGATTGGTCTGCCGGTTGATGCGGTCGGTCAGGAAGCGAGCGATACGCATCTCCCGGCGCGAGTCCGGCAAGCCCAGCGTCGCGCTGCGGATGATGGTCCGGGCCGGCCCGTCCGGCAGTACCTGGAAGAAGTCTATCTGGTCGGGCATGACGTCGATCCCGAGGTTGGGCAGCATGCTGTAGCCGCGCCAGCAGCGCCGGTTGGCTTCCGGCAGGTGCTGCGAGACGGAGCCGACAAGCTGCTGGTACATGCGTTCCGACCAGCGCGAGGACGGCCGCTCGCGGATCCAGCCCACGCCGCGCGCCACGCCAGGTACCGAGCGTTGGTCCTCGAAATCCGGCGTCACGAGCCGGAACAGACCTGGATGCCCCACGGGCACGTGGTAGGACTCGAGGTAATTGTCCATGGCGATCTTCCAGTCGGCATTCCAGTGCTCGACGGTGATCGGTGTCAGGAATTCCATCTCCTCGATGCGATAGGGAGCGAGCTCGTCCCCGAGCGGTCCCCAGATCTGCGCGACCGGCGGCGGGTTGCCGGCGATGGCCACGAACACGAAGCCGAAGGCCGTATCGACCTTCACGGGCTTCAGGGCGTGGGCGGCGCGATCGAGGTCGGGGAAGGTCTCGGGCAGCGGCAAGCCCCGGAGCGCGCCATCGTGGCGGTAGGACCAGCCATGGTAAGGGCAGGTGACCGAAACCGGGCAGCTGCCGCTGCCGTCCACGAGACGGGCGCCGCGATGGCGGCACGCGTTATGGAAGCCGCGGATCGTTCCCTCGCGATCGCGGATCACGAAGATGCTGTCAGGACCAATATCCAGCGTGGCGTAGTCGCCGGCCTTGCGGAGCGCGCTCTGGTGAGTGACGAGCTGCCAGCTGGGCCGCAGGATGCGTTCGATCTCGAGCCGCGTCATTTCCGCGTTGGAGTACACCCAGGCCGGAAGAGCGCGGGGTGACGTGCCGGATTCGAGCTTATTGACGGCGACGACTGGAGAATTCATCGCGGCGCTCTCCCACGGCTGAAGCTATATGACTGTTTAATTTACGCTGGGGGGCCCACGGGTGGCAAATCCGGCCGTCCATGGACGTGTCATTGTGCAACGAACATTGATATAATATATATAGTTACACGCATAACCCCGAAAAATCTCAGACGAATTCGGCAACAGCGTGATTTGACGGAATTTACGCCCGAAATGCCATTCCGGCGGTGTTTGTATACAATCGTATAGTCCATACGCCGGGAAGCCAGTAGC
Organism: uncultured Gammaproteobacteria bacterium; assembly: GCA_963778855.1. Lineage (GTDB taxonomy): Bacteria > Pseudomonadota > Gammaproteobacteria > Steroidobacterales > Steroidobacteraceae > FEN-1191. The sequence goes on from CAVZWC010000001.1 coordinate 330,591, forward strand.
ACCATTGCGCCGGCCGTCCCAATAAGACAAGAATCACGAGGAGGCTGCCATGGCCAGAAAACTGACCAACAGCAACGCGCACTTCCACAAGGCGCTGACGCGCCTGCCGCTCGGGCGTCGCTTCGAACTTCCGCTACTGGGGCGAGGATCGCACGATCTACGTCAAGCGCGGGCGCGGGGCCCGGGTCACCGACATCGACGACAACGTCTACGTCGATTACCGGCTCGGTTACGGACCCGCCATCCTCGGCTATGCCGATCCGCGCGTCGACGCGGCCGCCCGCGACGGCATGGAGGTCGGCGGCGTGTTCGCGCTGTCGACCGAGCGCGAATTCAGGGTGGCCGAGCGCATCGCGCAGCATGGTGCCCGGCGGCCGAACTGGTGCGCTTCTCCAACTCGGGCACCGAGGCGGTGATGGCGGGATTGCGGCTGGCGCGCGCCTACACCGGCCGCGACGACTACATCATCCTCGAGGGCAGCTACCACGGGCTGTTCGATGCCGCGATGTGGTACACGCCCATGGAAAAGTGGAGCCAGGTCGGCGATCCGCAGATCCAGCCCTACAGCGAGGGCATCCCGATGGGGCTGCGTGGCTTCGCCCACTTCGTGCAGGCGAACGACGCCAACCAGCTCGAGGACGTGTTCAAGCGCACGGCCGGTCGCGTCGCCTGCATGCTGATCGAGCCGATCATGGGCAATTGCCTCGGCATCGCCGCCGAACCCGAGTACCTGCGGGCCGCGCGCGCCCTGTGCGACAAGTACGGCGTCGTGCTGCTGATCGACGAGGTCAAGACCGGGTTCCGCGTCGCCCGCGGCGGCGTGCAGGAGCTCTACGGCGTCAAGGCCGACCTGTGCACCTTCGCCAAGGCGGTCGCCAACGGCTACCCGATCTCGGTGCTCGCCGGGCGCGAGGACATCATGCGCAAGTTCGGCAAGGGCGTCGCGCACGGCGGCACCTATACCGCCCATTCGGTGTCGATGGCCGCCGCGGAAACGTGCCTGGAGATCCTCGATGAGACCGACGCGCTCGAGCGCATCGCCGACTACGGCACGCGCCTGCGCAACGGCATGCACGCCGTGCTCGGTGCGCGCGGCATCACCGCACAGCTTCGTCGGCCATCCGTCGATGCTCGGGCTGTACTTCGCCCAGAACCCGCCGCGCAACTACCGCGACTGGAAGGGCAGCGACTACTCGTTCTACGACGCGATGGCGCAAGGTGCTGCACGACGAGGGCGTGCTGTGCGAGCCGGATTCGCGCGAGCCCTGGTTCATCTAGCGCGGCGCACGATGACTCCTGCCTGGCCGACACGCTGCAAGGCCTTCGAGATCGCGGTCGACGTGACACTGAGCGCCGCGCGCAGCGAACCGGGCGCCGCGCCTCGGCCTGCAGCACGGCGCCTGAGGCTGCAGGTCCAGGCGGTCCAGGCCCGATGCCGGGTAGCCGCGAGCAGGCGGACGTCATCGTCGTCGGCGCCGGGCACAACGGCCTGGTCGCCGCCTGCTACCTGGCGCGCGCCGGGCTCAAGGTGCTGGTGCTCGAGCGCAACCCGACTACATCGGCGGCGCCGCGGTCAGCCGCGCGCCTGTACCAGGACTTCACCTACTCGAACTGCTCCTACGTCTGCAGCCTGCTGCGGCCGGAGATCATGCGCGACGCTCGAGCTGCCGCGCTTCGGCCTGCAGATCATCCCCTACGACGGCGGCTGCACCATGATGCGCGACGGCGGCCACCTCGCGATCTACGACAACCACGACGCGCTGCGCCGCGAGATCGCGCGCCACTCGAAGCGCGACGCCGAGGCCTACGACCGCTACGCGCGCGACGTGATCCGGCAGTGCAAGTTCATCAAGCCGCTGCTGATGCGCGAGCCGCCGGATCCGACCTCGTTCAAGCCGCGCGACATCCGACGGAGCTGCTGTACCTCGGCCAGCGCATTTCACGCGCCTCGGCGAGCGAGCGCATGTACGACACGCTGCGCTTCTGGACCATGAGCGTCGCCGACTTCCTCGACGAGTACTTCGAGAGCGAGATCGTCAAGGCGCACATGGCCGGCAGCTCCATCATCGGCACCGCGCTGGGCCCGCGCTCGCCCGGCACGGCCTACGTGCTGCTGCACCACTACATGGGCGACATCGACGACACGGTCGGCGCCTGGGGCTTCGCCCGCGGCGGCATGGGGGCGGTCACCGCGGCGCTGGCCGCTTCGCTGCAGGCGAGCGGCGGCAGCATCCGCACCGGCGCCGGCGTCGAGCGCATCCTGGTGCGCGGCGGTCGCAGCGTCGGCGTGGTCGCTCGAGCGAGCGGCGAGGAGATCGCGCGCCGCAACGGTGCTCTCGAACATGGACGTCAAGCGCACCTTCCTCGAGACGGTCGACAGCGCGGAGCTGCCCGCCGAGTTCCTGCGGCGGTGCGCCAGCTTCAAGATCCGCGGCTCCTCCGGCAAGCTCAACATCGCGCTCGACGGCCTGCCCGAGCTTCCCGGCGATCCCGGCCGGCTGCGCCCTGCATCCGCGGCGACCTGCACGTCACCGACACGATCGAGATGATGGAGCGCGCCTACGACGACTGGAAGGACGGCCGCTGGTCGCGCGCGCCCGTACGTCGACATGCTGATCCCCTCGCAGATCGACCCGACCATGGCGCCCGACGGCAAGCACTACATGTCGGTGTTCGTGCAGTACTGCCCGTACGAGCTTGCCGAGCGGTCCGTGGGACGCGAGCCAAGCGCGCAGGCCTTCGGCGACGACGGTGATCGATACGATCGCCCGCCACAGCCCGAACTTCAAGAGCCTGATCCTGCACGCCGAGGTCCGCACGCCGTGGGACATCGAGAACGAGGTCGGGCTCACCGAGGGCAACATCTTCCAGGGCGAGCTGACCTTCGACCAGCTGCTGTTCAACCGGCCGGTGCCGGGCTGCGCGCAGTACCGCACGCCGATGCGCGGCCTGTACCTGTGCGGCTCCAGCACCCATCCGGGCGGCGGCGTCATGGGCGCGCCGGGCGCCAACGCCGCGCGCGCGCGTGCTGCGCGACCTGCGCATCGCGGGGCAGGCATGAGCACCGCGGGTGGCGCGCGCACGGACTACGATGCCATCGTCATCGGCGGCGGGCACAACGGCCTCGGCTGCGCGCGCTACCTCGCACGCGCCGGCCGCAAGGTGCTGGTGCTGGAGGCCGCGGCGAGCGTCGGCGGGGCGGCCGTGACGCGCGAGTTCGCGCCGGGCTTCCGCGTCTCGGCCGGCGCGCACCTGCTGCACCAGATGCCGGCGTGCGCTCGTCGCCGAGCTCGGGCTCGAAGCGGCATGGGCTGCGCTGGGCCGCGCAGGCGATGCCGACCATGGCGCTCGGCACCGGGGTACGAGCCGCATCATCATGGACAGCGGAGACGGCATCGCCGGGGCGGGACTCGGGCCGGACGCTGCAGCCGCATCCGCGAATTCACGCGCTGCTGCGACGCGCTTCGCCGCGGCGCTCAATCCCGCTGCTCGCGAGCGCACCACCGCGTCTCGGCGGCGAACCACTGGCGCGACCGCCTGCGCCTGCTGCGCGCTGGGCTGGCGCGTGCGCCGGCTCGGCCGGCGCGACATGCGCGAGCTGCTGCGCATCGGTCGGCATGAATGCCTACGACCTGCTCGAGGACGACTTCGAGTACGCCGCTGCTGCAGGGCGCGCTCGGCCTCGATGCCGTGCTCGGCACGAACTTCGGCCCGCGCTCGCCCGGCACCGTCCTGACCTTGCTGTACCGGCTCGCGGCGCTGCACGGCGCCGGCGCCCGCGGCTCTCGCGCTGCCCGTCGGCGGGCTCGGCGCGGTGAGCGCGGCGCTGGCCGCCGCCGCGCGCGCAGCCGGCGCCGAGATCTGCGGACGGCGGCGCCGGTCGAGCGCATCCTGGTCGGAAGGCGATCGCGCCTGCGGCGTGCGCCTGCGCTCCGGCGAGTCGATCAGCGCGCGCGTGCGTGATTTCGAACGCCGACCCCAAGACCACGTTGCTCGCGCTCGCTCGGCGCCGAGCACCTCGATACCGGCTTCGTGCGCCGCGTCAGCCAGCTTGCGCAGCCCGCGGCGTCGCGGCAAAGCTGCACCTGGCGCTCGACGCGCCTGCCGGCCTTCACCGGCCTGCCCGACGCAGCCCGCGGCGGCGCGCCTGCTGCATCGCGCCGTCGCTCGACTACCTCGAGCACGCCTTCAATCACGCAAGTACGGCGAGTATTCGCAGGCGCCGGCCCTCGAGATCACGCTGCCGTCGGTCAGCGACCCGACGCATCGCCCCCGCCGGCCAGCACGTGCTGTCGGCCATCGTGCAGTACGCGCCTTACGCGGTCCGGCGGCGGCTGGGCCGCGCAGCGTGCGCGCTTCACCGCGCTGCTGATCGACACTGCTCGCGGCGCTACGCGCCGGGCCTGCGGCCGCTGGTGCGCGCCAGCGAGCTGCTGACGCCCGCCGACATCGAGCGGGAATTCCGCATCACCGGCGGCCACTGGCATCACGGCGACCTGGCCTTCGACCAGTTCTTCGTGGTGCGCCCGCTACCCGGCGCCGCGCAGCTACGCCACGCCGCTGGCGGGCCTGTACCTCTGTGGCGCCGGCTGCCACCCGGGCGGCGGCGTCATGGGCACTCGCCGGCCGCAATGCCGCGCGCCAGGTGCTCGCGCGGAGCCGCATGACCATGAGCTTCACCACGCCCACGCCACCGCACTTCCGCAAGCCGCTGCTCGCCGACGCCGTTCCACGAGCGCGCGCGCGCGCTGCAGCCAGGTCGACAGCTTCGTGCCCTGGGCCGGCTACACCACTGTCGACGTGTTCACGACGGTGGAGCAGGAATACTTCGCGATCCGCAACGCGACCACGCTCTACGACCTGACGCCGATGGTCAAGTACCGGATCGCCGGCGCGCGACGCCGACGCGCTACCTCAATCGCCTCGTGACGCGCGACCTGCGCCGGCTCAAGGTCAATCGCGTGAGCTACGTGCGTCTGGTGCAACGACGCCGGGCACATCATCGACGACGGCACGCTGTTCCGCCTGGCGGACGAACGAATACCGGCTGTGCACGGCCGAGCGGCAGCTCGACTGGCTGCTCGCCTCGGCGATCGGCTTCGAGGTCGAGATCGAGGAGGTCACGGCCGACATCGCCGCACTCGCGGTGCAGGGACCGACCTCCTGTGCCGTGCTCAGGCACATGGGCATCGCGGGCGTCGAGCGGCTCAAGCCCTTCGAGTTCGGTCGACTTCGAGGCCGGCGAGCTGCGGCTCATGGTGTCGCGCACCGGCTTCACGGGCGACCTCGGCTACGAGCTGTGGATCGACGCCGGAGCGCGCCCTCGCACGTCTGGGACGCACTGCATGCACGCCGGCCGCAGTCGCGGCATCCGCGCCGATCGGCTCGCGGCCCTCAACATGGCGCGCATCGAGGCCGGGTTCCTGCTGCCGAAGGTGGATTTCGTGCTCCGCCGAGCACAGCGATCCGCCTCGGCACGCGAGCCGCTCGCCGCTCGAGCTCGGGCTTCGGCTGGCTCGTGGACTTCGACAAGGGGCATTTCACCGGACGCCGGGCGTTGCTGGAACAGCAGCGTCGCGGTCTCGAGCGGCAGCTGGTCGGGCTCGACATCGACGGCAACAAGCCGGCGCCACAATGCGCTGCTGTATGCCGGCGCCGGACGGCCAGCACGAGATCGGCAGCGTCACCTCGGCGGTCTGGTCGCCAACTTGCAAACGCAATATTGCGCTTGCTATGGTCGAAGCGCCGCACTTCGCCGTCGGCTCGACGGTGTGGGCGGAGATCTACCTGAATCGCGAACTGGTCTGGGAGCGCCGCATGCGCCGGGCACGCGTGGTCGAGAAGCCGTTTTTCGCCCCGGAGCGCCGGCGCGCGACGCCACCGGCCGAACTACTAGATGACGATGGCGCTGCCGGACCCGAAACAGCTCGTCGACCGGCCATGGCTCGACCCCGCCGCCCAGCCCCAGATCGTCATCGAGGGCGTCAGCAAGACATTCCCCGGCGTGACGGCGGTCGACGCCGTCGACCTCAAGGTCTACAAGGGCGAGATGTTCGCGCTGGTCGGCGCCTCAGGTTGCGGCAAGACCACGCTGCTGCGCATGCTGGCCGGCTTCGCCCAGCCAAGCGCCGGGCGGATCTCGATCGATGGCGCCGTCATGAACGACGTGCCGCCGCACCAGCGGCCGGTCAACATGATGTTCCAGTCTTACGCGCTGTTCCCGCACATGACCGTCGAGCACAACGTCGGCTACGGCCTGCGTCGCCTGCCGCTCGAACCGGCAGAGCGCCAGCAGCGCGTGCAGGCGGCGCTCGACATGGTGCAGCTCGGTGCGCTCGCGAAGCGCAAGCCGCACCAGCTCTCGGGCGGGCAGCGACAGCGCGTGGCGCTGGCGCGGGCGTTGATCCGCCGGCCCAAGGTGCTGTTGCTCGATGAACCGCTGAGCGCGCTCGACAAGAAGCTGCGCGAGCAGACCCAGTTCGAGCTCATGAACATCCAGTACCAGGTGGGCACGACCTTCATCTTCGTTACCCACGACCAGGACGAAGCCATGGCGCTCGCGACCCGCATCGCGGTCATGGACCGCGGCCGCGTGGTCCAGGTGGGCACGCCCGCCGAGATCTACGAATTCCCGCGCAGCCGCTTCGTCGCCGACTTCATCGGCACCACCAATTTCTTCGAGGGCACGGTCAAGGCAGTCGAGTCGGGCAGGATCTGCATCCACAGCGAGGAGGCCGGCGGCGAGCTGCTGGTGGACGACCTCGGGCAGGTGAATCCGGGCCAGCGCGTCTGGGTGGCGCTGCGGCCGGAGAAGATCCGGCTCAGCAAGGAGCCGCCCGCGGGTGAGCGCGTCAACCGGCTCAGGGGCGTGGTCGCGGAGCTCGGCTACCTCGGCAATCGCTCGACTTACCGTATCCGCACCACGCAGGGCAAGCTGCTGACGGTGCTCGGCAAGAACGAGCAGCGCACCTCGGAGTGGTCGATCGACTGGAGCGACGAGGTCTACTTGAGCTGGAATGCCAACGCGGCCATAGTTCTACAGTCGTGACAAGGGGGTAGCAAGATGAACCAACGCAAGATCAACGTCACCGTCGCGGCGGCTGCGGCCATCGCGCTGGGGATGGTAGCGGCTGCAGTCGGGCCGGGCGGCGCGGCGCACGCGCAGGCGGCTGCGGCGGGTGCGACCGACCTCGAGGAGATCGTGGTTACGGCGACACGCCGTTCCGAGGTGCTGAGCCACGTGCCGATCAGCGTGACCGCGCTCAGCCAGGAATCGCTGGACGAGCGTGGGATCAAGGATGCGCAGGACCTCGTCCGGTACACGCCCGGCGTCAATATCGACTCCTCGATCACCAACCAGATCTCGATCCGCGGCATTTCCTCGTCGGGGGGCGCCGGCACGACGGGCATCTACATTGACGATTCGCCGATCCAGATGCGTTCGGTCGGCTTCAACCCGGACGACACGTTGCCCCGGACCTTTGACCTGGACCGCGTCGAAGTCCTGCGCGGACCGCAGGGCACCCTGTTCGGAGCCGGTTCCGAGGGCGGCACAGTGCGCTACATACTCGCTGCACCCAAGCTGCACGGTTCGAGCACCTACGTGCGCAGCGAGCTCGCCTTCACCGAAGGCGGCCAGCCCAGCTATGAGCTGGGCGCTGCCCACGGCATGACACTAATCGATGGAGTTCTCGGCGTGCGTGGCAGCGCCTGGTACCGCAAGGACGGCGGCTGGATCGACAAGGTTGATCCGACCAGCGGGGCCGTCACCGACAGCAATGCCAACCACGGTTACTCCTACATGCTGCGCCTCGCGGCCGTCTGGCAACCGGCCTCCATGCTGGTCGTGACGCCCAGCGTCATTTACCAGGATGCCCAGACGCACGATGACGGGACCTTCTGGCCGGCCTATTCCAATGCCAGCAGCGGTCACTTCAACAACGCCACGCCGGAGCGGATGCCGGGATCCGACAAGTATTACCTGCCGGCGCTCAAGCTGGAGTTGAACCTCGAGAAGAGCCAGGTCATCTCCAACACCTCTTATTACCACCGCGACGAGACTACGGCCTACCAGGGCACGGTCTACGATCTCGCCTATTACCAGTCACTGGGGTGGCCCACCAACCCGATCAACACCGATCCGAATTTCGGCGTGCTGATCCCCGGTTGCGGCGCGAGTTCGGTCAAGCCGGTCGCGGCCTGCGACTGGTACCCGCTAATCGATGGCAAGGGCATCCACCTGCCGACGCCATTCGCGAACTACCAGTCCCCCAACGTCATGGTCAACAACCAGCGCGCCTGGTCGCAGGAACTGCGCTGGCAATCCACCGACGACAAGTCTCCCTGGCGCTGGACCGTGGGAGCCTTCTGGCAACAGGCCAAGCAGCAGAGCCTGGAGACCCTGAGCGACAGCCAGATCGTGCCATTCTTCCAGTATCTCTATGGCGTGGACGCGATCAACGACGTATTCGGCGACTTCTACAACTGCCCCGGCCAGCCGGGCACCTATTACGCGATCCCGGCCTGCGTGACCTATTACAACAACAACCACACGACCGATCGGCAGACTGCCGGATATGGCGAGCTGAGCTACGCGTTCAACGACCAGTGGCGCGTCACGGTGGGCGAGCGCTACGCCGACCTGTCCTTTTCGCTCGATCACTATGCCGACGGCCTGCTGAACTACGGGCCGGGCGATCCGCCCACCACCTACGCCTCGCATTCCGAGACCTCGAGCACGCCCAAGGTCAGCGTCGCCTTCCAGATGGATCAGGCCAATCTCTTCTATGCCACCTATGCGAAGGGTTTCCGTGCCGGCGGCGGCAACGCACCGCTCCCGTCCTACTGCGACCAGGACCTCGACAACACCGGCTACCCGAATGGCGCGCCCGCGACTTACAAGTCCGACTCCACCCAGAGCTACGAAATCGGCTCGAAGAACAATTTCGGCCCGGCGTTCCGGATCGCCACCAGCGTGTACCTGATCCGCTGGCAGGACATCCAGCAGAACGTGTACGTGCCGGGCGCCTGCGGCCTGCAGTTCACGGACAACCTGGGCACGGCCGAAGCCAAGGGCTTCGATCTGCAGGCGGACATGGCCGTGGGGCCGATGAAGTTCGACGCGGCGGTCGGATACACGGACGCCCGCTACACCGCCGACTCGGCGCTGCGCGCGCAATTCTGCCCGTCAACCTCGAACATCCCGTGCCTGCCCCTGGCCCGGGACGGGAACGGGATCTCGGGGCAGGGATCGATCAACCTGGCACCGTCATTGAATCCGCCGTGGACCGTAGCCGTCGGCGCGCAGTACGACTTCCACGCGGGGGACCGTCCCGCCTTCGTCCGCCTCGACTACCAGTACCAGAGCAAGAATCACTGGATTGCGAACCTGCAGGATCCCACGACCTCGCAGTACAACCCGGACACTTACACGCAACCCTCGACCGCATTCGCGCAGCTGCGCGGCGGCGTCACGCTGGGTGATTGGCAACTGGCGGCGTTCGTCGACAACCTGTTCAACTCGCACACCATCACGAACTACCAGCTCGGGCAGGCGGATTCGTTCAATCCCAACTACCTGTCGGAGCAGCAGAACCAGTACACGTTCCGGCCACGCACCTTTGGGCTGAACGCCTCGCTGCACATGTAGCTCGAGCCGCGCCAGTGAGCCCAGTGGATGCCCAGCGCCCGAAGCCCGGGCACGCGCTGCCGCGCGCCTATTACACGGATCCGGCCATCTTCGAGCAGGACCTGGAGCGAGTGCTGCTGCGGCACTGGTTCTGCGCGGGGCACGCCAGCAGCCTCGCGGCCACGGGCGATTTCTTCCTCGTGGACATGGGGCGCGAGTCGGTGATTCTGAGCCGCACGGCCGACGGCGCCATCCACGCGCTGGCCAACGTCTGCCGCCACCGCGGGTCGCGCGTCTGCGTGGCGCGCAGCGGCAACGCCGCCGCCGGCTTCATCTGCCCTTACCACGCCTGGGCCTACGGGCTCGACGGGCGCCTGCGCGCCGCGCGCGAAATGCCCGAGGGCTTCAGTCGCGAGGGCATGGGGCTCAGGCCGCTTGCGGTCAGGGTGCTCGAGGGCCTGATCTTCGTCAGCTTCGCTGCCGAGCCGCCAGCGCTCGACGACGTGGCGCTCGCGCTCGCCGACGCGGCTGGCACCCACGGCTGGGCGAAGGCCAAGGTGGCCCATCGCGCCAGCTTCGCGATCAACGCCAACTGGAAGCTCGCGGTCGAGAATTACATGGAGTGCTACCACTGCCAGCCGGCGCACCCGGAATTCGCGCGGCGCCATGTCTACGCGCGCCCGGCGCGCCAGGGCGCAGCCATCGAGGCGGCGGCACGCGAGCGTAGCGCCGCGCTCGGCATCCGTATTCGCGACGTCGACGGCTATGGCCTCAAGGCGCGCCCGGGGCAGGAGTCGGTCGCAGTGTTGCGCAGCGCGCTGCATGACGGCCAGCTCAGCGCCACCGCCGACGGCAAGCCCGTGGCGCCGGTCATGGGGCGCTTTCCGGCCTGTGATGGCAGCTCGACCTATTTCGACGTCGGGCCAGTCAGCGATTTCCTCGCCTATGCCGACCACGGCCTCATCTACCGCTTCATCCCGCGCAGCGTCGACCGCACCGAGATGGAGGTACTGTGGCTGGTCGACGCCGGCGCCGAGGAGGGGCGCGACTACGACCCTGCACGCCTGGGCTGGCTGTGGACGGTCACGAGCCAGCAGGACAAGCAGATCATCGAGCGCAACCAGGACGGCGTGAATTCGCGCCTTTACGAGCCCGGCCCGTATTCACTGCAGGAGGAATACGCCGCGCGCTTCGTCGACTGGTACCTCAGCGAGCTGGGGCGCCCGCCAGCGGCCGCAGCGAGCGCCTGAGACCGGCGCCGGCCGTCAATCCAGCGGGTCGAGCGAGAATTCCACGGTACCGCCCCGGGCGTCGACGTCGTAGGTGACGATCCGCTGGCCGTGAGCAAACGTGGCCAGGTACTCGAGGTGTTCGTCGTCGCCGAACGGCTCGCGCACTGTCAGTTCCAGGGACTGCAGCTCGCCGAGACCCTCGAAGTTGCCGCGGTAGCGCGTGGACGTCTCCGGTTGAAACCCCCCGCGCACGTGCGGCAGATCCTCGGCGGTCAGGCTCCCCGCGGCGGCGTGCTGCATGAACTGCCGCAACGCGGCGGCTCGCTCCGGCTGCGGATCCGCGATCGGTCGTCGCGGCGGCGCACGCAGGTCGTCGCGCACGGCGGCGGCAACGCGACGCGCGACGCGGCCCGGGTCGCCGTCCCCAAGGTTGCACAGCACGATGACGGTCAGCTCGTCGCCGCCGTAGCGCGAGATCTGGGTCGTGAACCCCTGCCAGCCGCCGGCGTGCGAGATCTCGACTTGCCCGTTGTAGGTCGTGACATCCCAGCCAAAACCGTAAGGGTAGCTGCGGCCACTTGTCAGGGTTACTGGCGTATAAACCTGGCGCCAGGATCCGGGTTGGAGGATCCTGCCTCCGCGCAGGCCCTGGGCCCAGGCGATCATGTCATTGAGCGAGAGGTACAGGGCGCCATCGCCCGTCGTGTTCAGCTTCGGATCCACCCAGTCCTGGTTGACGATCTGCCCAGCGTCCAACTGGTAGCCGGCCGCCCGGTGCCTGATGATCGTCGCCTCGTCGATGAGCCGCGCGCTGGTCATGCCCAGCGGCTTGAAGACGCGGTCGCGCAGCTGTTCGCTGTAGTGGCGGCCGCCCACGCGGCTCACGATCACGCCCAGCAGCAGGTAGCCCGTGTTGCTGTAGCTGTAGCGCTCACCCGGCTGGAACTCGCGTGGCTGCGCGCAGGCCATGCGCACCAGGCTGTCTTCGGTGTAGGCCCGCCGGAAGTCGAAGTCGGCGCCGTCGCCGTATTCGCGGATGCCCGAGGTGTGCGTGAGCAGGTGGCGGATGCGGATCGCCGACCACTCCGGCGGGGCCTCGGGCAGGTACTTCGTGATCGGGTCGTCGAGCGACAGGCGTCCGTCCTCGACCAGCAGCATCACGGCCGTGGCCGTGAACTGCTTGCCCACCGAGCCCGACTGGAACAGCGTCTCGGCCGTGACCGGGACATCGTGCTCGAGGTTGGCGTAACCGTAGCCGCGCGCGAGCGCGACCTGGCCGTGGTCAATGATCGCGATCGCCAGGCCCGGAATCTTCTGGCGCTGCATTTCCTCGCGCACCACCACCTCGGCGCGAGCCAGGCGCTGCGCATCGACCGCGGCGGCCGGCGCCGCGAACGTCGCCGGGACGCAGTCGAGCAGGGTGGCGGCCAGCGCGACCGACAGCCAGGCCCGCAGCGGCCCGGTCATGGCCCGCCGCCCGCTGGCGCCTGGTACACGCGCACTCCCTGGAACCAGGTCTCCAGCACGCGCGTGGCCGCGATGTCATCGGCCTTGTGTTGCGCCGCGAGCGCCAGCGGATCGCGATCGACGATGACGAAGTCGGCGGACTTCCCGGGCTCGAGCGAACCGATCTCCGCCTCGCGGCCCAGGAAGCGCGCGCCGTTGATGCTGTAGGCGTCAAGCGCCTCGCGGATCGACAGCGCCTGGCGCGCGTTCGCCACCTGCTGTCCCGGCACGTGCCGCGCCACCGCCGCGGCGATGTTGACGAAGGGCTGCGGATCGCGCGTGGCCACGGGCGCGTCCGAACCGCCCACCGCGATCGCCCCGGCATCGACGCTGGTCCGGAACGGGTAGAAGTTCTCCTCGAAGTAGCTGCCGGCCACGTGGCGGCTCTCGTAGCTGTTGCCGAGCATGTGCTGCAGGAACGGGATCACCGTCATGTCGTAGTCGAGGTCGGCGCTCGCCCAGCTGAAGGTATAGGCGACGTACAGGTGGTCCCGGCCCAGGCGCGCGACGTCCTCGGGACGCGCGAACTGCAGGTGGGCGAGGCTGTCGTGCGTCGTGGTGACGCCGTCGGCCTTGCGCGCCGCCTCGATCGCCTCGATCGCGGTCCGCGCGGCGCGGTCGCCGATGACGTGGATGTGCAGGTTGAAGCCCGCGAGGTGCGCGCGCCGCGTCAGTTCCATCAACACCTCGCGCTCGTCCTGCAAGCTTGCCGTTCGAGACCTGGCACTGCTGCGGATGGAAGCCATGGACAGCGATGAAGGCCGCGACCGCCGCCGCGTCCTGGTACTGCGCTGGAGTGGCTCGCGCCTGCCGGCAGACCGCCGATCCGGTGTCGACGTAGCCGGTCACCGTCGGATGGCCGGCGGCATCCGTGGCGAACAGCGGTTGCAGGTAGGGATCGAGCATCGCCGCATCACCCAGCGTCGGCGGCCTGGCGTAGGGATTGCCCTCCACGACGCCGTCCGCGAACACCTTGAAGAAATCAGCGCGCACCAGCGGATTGCCGGCGTAACGTGCACGCACCGCGCGCGCGCGGGCGATGATGCCGTCGTAATCCACGCGGCCGGCGGCGTCGCGGTTGCGGCCCGGGTAATAGATCTGCGCCAGGCTGGCGCGCGCGGTCATGTGGCGCGAGGCGAGCAGCCGGTCGTACACCTGCAGTCCGTCCTCATGGACCGCGGCGTCGAGGAAGGCCGTGATCCCGGCGCGGTTCAGCAGCTCCGGGACCGCCTCCGGACGTGCCAGCACGGCCTCGAGGTTGAGGTAGTTGCCGCGCGCATTGTCCATCAGGTAGCGCGCCTCCTCGCTGACCAGGCCGTCGGGCTCACCATGCTCGTCGACGCCGACCAGCAGCCGGTAATCGGCGAACACGCCCGCCAGCGTCTGCCGCGTGAGTCCCCGGACCTCGCCGGAGCGATCGCGCGCCAGCGCCAGGGCCGCACTGTTGAAACCACCGCGGTGGCCGCTGTCACCCATCAGGAAAACCGGGTTGAGCGGCGCAGCCTTGTCGAGCGCGGCACGCAGGCTCGGATAGTCGGCGTCCGGGTGATTGTCGATGCTCTCGGCCCACTGCTGCACGTGCAGCCACTTTCCGGGCGGCGGCTGATAGTGGTGAACGCAGTCCTGGACGGCGGCGGCAATCTGGCGCAGCGACATGCCGACGCTGTTGAGGTCGCAGTCATCGCCCTTGACGATGTCGAGCGGGTGGATGTGCGAGTCCACCAGCCCCGGGAGCACGAAGCGACCCTGCGCGTCCTGCACCCGGGTGTGCGGGCCGATCAGCGCATGTACGCCGTTCGCATCGCCGACGTAGGCCAGCCGGCCCTGCCTGACCGCCAGCGCCGAGGCCAGTTCCGGACCGGCCGCGGTGTAGATTCGCGCGTGGATCAGCACGAAGTCCGCGGGCGCCGGCGCGGCCGCTGCGCCCGCGAGCGGCCCGGCCATCGTCGCGCACCCGAGCACCGACAGCGCCCACCAGGGCTGCAATGATTCCCGCCTGAACATGACTTTTTCTTCCCCCGCTTGCCGCGGCGTACTGGCGCGGCCACGTACACTTTATACTAGTCGCGGCGCAATTCGCCGCCGCGTCGACCCCGTCCCCGATGCCATACCGATCGTCGCGCACCTGGCTGCTGCTGCTCGCGCTGGCAGGTTGCGCCGCCGCCGCCCCGGCGGCCGAGCGCCACCTGTTCCTTTACAACTGGGCCGACTTCATCGGCTACGGCACCATCGAGCGCTTCGAGAAACTCACCGGCATCAAGGTCGTCTACGACACTTACGACGCCGAGGAGACGATGGAGGCGCGGCTGCTGGCCGGGGAGTCGGGCTACGACGTCGTCAGCGCCTCGGCGGAATTCTTCGGCCGCGAGATCAAGGCCGGCGTGTACCTGCCGCTGGACAAGGCGCGCCTGCCCGGCTGGAGCAACCTTGACCCGCGCATCCTCGCGCGGCTGGATGACAGCGACCCGGGCAACCGCCACGCGGTGCCCTATATGCAGGCCATCAACGGCTTCGCCTACAACGTCGACATGATCCGCGCGCGCATGCCGGACGCGCCGATCGGCAGCCTCGACATGATCTTCAAGCCCGAGATCATCGCGCGCTTCGCCGACTGCGGCGTGACCTTCCTCGACTCGCCGACCGACGTGCTCGAACTCGCGCTGCGCTACCTGCACCTCGATCCCAACACCACGCGGCGCGCCGACTACGAGGCCGCTGCGCGCCTGCTGCTGCGCGTGCGGCCCTACGTGCGCAACTTCGATTCCATCGAGTACATGAACGCGCTCGCCAACAAGGAGGTCTGCATCGCGATGTCGTGGTCAGCGGACTACGCCACGGTCATGGCCCGGGCGCGCGCCGCCGGCGCGCCGGTCAACCTGGCGTTCACGGTGCCGATCGAGGGGGCCAACCAGACGCTGTCGGGCTTCCTGGTCCCGGTCGGGGCCCCGCACCTGCGGGAAGCCTACGAATTCCTCAATTACATGCTCGACCCGCAGGTCATCGCCGGAGTCACGAACCAGATCTACTACGGCAATGCCAACCTGGCCGCCAATGCCTACGTGCGCCCGGAGATACTGCGCGACAACACGCTCTATCCGACGCCCGACATCGAGGCGCGGCTGTACCGGACCACCGAGGCCACGATCGCGACCGAGCGCATCCGCACCCGCATCTGGACGCGCGTCAAGACCGGAAAATAGGCGCAGCGCGCGCGGCGCGAACCGCGCGCTGCCCGCCGCTCGCGACGCTCAGGCCAGGCGCTCACTGCGCCGCCAGCTGCAGGTCGCGCTGGTGCTGCTGGTCCGCACGCCGCATCAGCACCCCCGCGACCAGCACCCCGACGCCGACCGTGGCAATGACCAGCGTTGCCAGAGCATTGATGTCCGGGCTGACCCCAAGCTTGACCTTGGAGAAGATGATCATCGGCAGCGTGCTGGCCCCGGGGCCGGAGACAAAGCTCGAGATCACGAGGTCGTCGAGCGAGAGCGTGAAGCTCAGCAGCCAGCTGCTCGCCAGCGCCGGGGCAATGATTGGCAGCGTGGTGTCGATGAAGGCGCGCACCGGGCCCGAGCCCAGGTCCATGGCCGCCTCCTCGAGCGAGCGATCGGCGCTGGCCAGACGCGACTGCACGGTGACAGTGACGTAGGCAGTGCAGAACGTGACGTGCGCCAGCACGATCGTCAGCATGCCGCGGTGCGGCCAGCCGAACAGGTGCAGCATCGAGATCAGCAGCAATAGCTGTGTGATGCCGGTGACGATTTCGGGCATGACCAGCGGCGCGTTGACCATCGCCGTGAGCAGAAAACGGCCGTGGAAACGCCGAAAGCGCACCAGGGCAATGGCCGCCAGCGTGCCCAGGACCATGGCCGCAGTCGCAGCGAGGAAGCCGATGCGCAGCGACAGCCAGGCCCCGGACATGAGCTGCGCGTTGTGCGCGAGTTCGCGGTACCAGTGCCCGGAGAAGCCGCCCCAGATGCCCACCAGCGGTGAGGCGTTGAAGGAATAGCCGATCATGACCAGCATCGGCACGTACAGCAGCGCCACGCCGATGCCGAGCGCCGTCATCAACAGTGCCGGTGGCCGCTCGCTCATGCGTGGCCTTCCAGGTCCTTGACCTGGTAATGCTGGTAGATTGCGATCGGTCCGACCAGCAGCACCAGCAGGACCACGGCCACCGCCGAGGCCACGGGCCAGTCACGGTTGCCGAAGAACTCGTCCCACAGCACGCGCCCGATCATGAGGTTGTCGGCACCCCCGAGCAGTGTCGGGATCACGAATTCGCCGATCGCCGGGATGAACACCAGCATCGACCCGGCGATCACGCCCGGCATCGACAGGGGCAGCGTGACGTCGAGGAACGCGCGCCACGGCGGGCTGCCGAGGTCGGCCGAAGCTTCGAGCAGGCTGCGATCGAGCTTCTCAAGCGTCGCAAACAGCGGCAGCACCATGAAGGGAAGGTAGGAGTAGACGATGCCGATGTAGACCGCGGCGTTGGTGTGCATGAGCTTGAGCGGCTGATGCACCAGGCCGAGCCACAGCAAGGCCTGGTTGAGCAGCCCGTGCTCGCGGATGATGCCCTCGAGCGCGTACACCCGCAGCAGGAACGAGGTCCAGAACGGCAGGATGATGACCAGCAGCAGCAGCGACTGCGTGCCGCGCGAAGTGCGCGCGATCGCATAGGCCATCGGATAGCCTATGACCAGGCAGATCAGCGTGGAAAAGAACGCAGTTTTCAGCGAATATAAATACGACAGCACGTAGACCGGATCGGTCAGCAGATAGCGGTAGTTGTCCGGTTTCAGCAGCAGGCGCAGGTGGTGATGGTCGATCGACAGCACGTCGGTGTACGGCGGGACCCGGATCGCGGTTTCGGCAAAGCTGATCGCCAGCGCGAAACCGAACGGAATCAGGAAGAAGACCAGCAGGAACACCAGCGGCGGCGCGATGATCAGCCAGCGGCGATGATTGCGCAGCTGCAAGCCACTGGCCGCGCCCGGGCTCATCGGCGATGAATCCCGCCAGGACGCGGCGACCCGCTGCACCCGCGCGCGGCTCCCGGCAACGCCAGTCGGCCAGCCGGCAGCGGCAGCGACTCATCGATGCCTGCATATCCGCGCTGCATATTTATGGCCCGTCGCGGACCACGGTCGCCAAAGTGGTGGCCATCGCCAGACTGTCACCGGGCATCGTGCGATTCTACTTCAATTCCAAGGGCGCCATGCTCGTGGCCTCGCTCCGGTTCCTGGCCACGGAGTTCGAGGAGCGGGTGCTCGAGCCGGTCGGCCGCCTGCGCGATGAGCCAGTGCTGGCGCTGCAGAAGCTCATCGAGCTGTACCTCGACCCGGAGATCGCCAGCGCCCGCAAGGTGTCGGTGTGGTACGCGTTCTGGGGCGAATCAACCGCACGGCGCGAATACCAGGAAATCTGCGGCCAGAAGGACGAGCGCTTCGCGATCCTGGTGCATGAGCTCATCGGACGCATGGTGGGGGAGAGCGGCCAGCGCCATCTCGACGCGGACGCCATCGCGCTCGGGCTGATCGGAGCGCTCGAGGTGCTGTGGCAGGGCATCACCTTCCAGGCGGAAGACGATGTCGATCGCGCCGGCGCGCGCCGACGTTGCCTCGCGTATCTCGCTTCGGTATTCCCCGGATACTTTCCGGCGCCGGCCGCCACCACCTACTGGCGTCGCCTGCCCGCCGACGCCCGGCACGCCCTCGAGCTCAGGCGCTGCTTCGCCGATGCCTGGCAACTCGTCGGGCACGCGCAGGAGCTCGGGCAGGCGGGCGACTACCTGACGACCGAGCTGGCCGCGGCACGCGTACTGGTCTTGCGCGATGCCGCCCACATCCGCGCCCTGCACAACAATTGCCCGCACCAGCCCCACGTACTCGTCACATCGCGCCGCGGCCGGCTCCCCGGCCACATCGCCTGCCCGCTGCACCAGCTCGACTTCGGGCTCGACGGGCAGAGCCGCGATCGAGGCCACGGCGCCGGGCTGGTAGCGCTCGAGGTGGCGCTGGCTGGGGGCTTCGCATTCGTGGGCAGCGGCGGCGCGGCGGCGCCACGGCTCGACGTTCCCGGCGGCGCCGACTGGCCCGCGAATGGCAGGCTCGCACCGGCTCCGGGCTTTGCCGAACGCGAGCTCGCGGCCGACTGGAAGCTCGTGGTGGAGCAACTGCTGCTGCACCGTTTCGCCGAGCATGCGGTGGTCGCGGGCCTGCGGGAATCCTCACCGCCGACGCTACTGGTCGATGACCTGCATCGGCTGGTCAGGTGGCGCGCCGACGTGCGGGGCGGGGATGGCTGGTCCGCGCGGCGCCTCGCCACGCTCGCGTCGGCCATGCCGGCCTGGGAGCGCCGCTTTCTCTGGCCCAACCTGGTACTCGAGTGGCGCGCGGACGGCGGCCAGGCCCTGCAGGTGCTGCCGCTTGCCGCCGGACGCTGCCGGCTGCAGGTCTTCGATTACGCCGTGGCGGATAGTGGCGGCAGCCTGCGCGCGCAGCAGTTCCTGGCCAGCCGGATCGCGCGCCGAGCGCTCGAGCTCGACGTCGCGCTCGCCACCTCGACGCAATCCGGCCTGGCCGTGCCCGGTTACTCCTCCAGCACCGAGACGCCAGCACCAGCGCGTGCGGTGGCCGCCTTCCGGGGCTGGCTGGCCGCGGCCGTGGCTGCGACGCCAGCTTCCTAGGCCCTGTTCACACCTGGTTCGCAGCCCCGGGGCGGACGCCTCGCTGGCGATTGCCCTCAGGGTGTCTTCTCGACCTTGGCCGCGCTCACGAGGCCGTCACCGTAGGCCTTGAACTTCTTGGCCTCGACGATCTGCACGAGGCGGTCCTTGACGGTGTCGAAGGGCGGGGGAGTGGTCTCGCGCGTGTCGTCGAGCCGGATCACGTGCCAGCCGAATTCAGTCTGCACCGGCACCTGCGTCGTCTCGCCCTTCTTGAGCTGCGCCACGGCCTCGGCAAAGGGCTTGACCATGTTGCCGGGGCTGAACCAGCCCAGGTCGCCGCCGTTGTTCTTCGAGCCGTCGAGCGAGTGCTCCGACGCGAGCTTCTCGAACTTCGCTCCCTTCTTGAGCTCGGCGATGATCTGCTCGGCCTCTTCCTTGGTCTTTACCAGGATATGGCGTGCCTTGTACTGCGTCTTGGGCATTGCCGCGATCTGGGTGTCGTACTCGGCCTTGATCTCGGCATCGGTGGCCTTGTGATCCTTGAGGAAGTTCGTCATCGCTGACTGCTCGAGGATCTGCAGCCGCGCAAGCGCGAGCGAGGGTGGGGCGTCGCCCTGCTTGTCGAGCCCTTCCTTCTCAGCCTGTTGAGCCACGGCCTCGGCACGCACCAGCGTGTCGAGCGCTTGCGAACGCTGCGCGGCGTTGAGCTCGGTGGGCACCTTGCCGGCAACGGCCTTGGTGAACATCTCGAACTGCGCGGCCGTCAACGGCTGTCCATTCACCGTTGCGACCGGCTTCGGAGCCGCGGCCCCGGCGGGCGCCTGCCCGCCTTTCTGCGCGCAGGCGGCGAGCAGGAGGAGCGCGGCGGTCAGCGGGATTCTGATAATATTCATTTTAAATCTCATACAGTTACAAATATAAATTAAAGTATTTCATCCGGTGCCCTGGCGACCAGCGCCAGCGCATGGATGTCGGTCTCCATCAGGGCAGCGAGCGCATCGTGCACCATGCGATGACGCTCGACCAGTGACTTACCGGAAAAGGCCTCAGACACGATGCGCACATGAAAGTGCCCCTTGCCACCCCCGCCAGCATGACCGGCGTGGGCCGCACTGTCATCGCGAATCTCGAGTCGGACGGGATGCAGTCTATCCTGCACTACCGTGCGGATTCGTTCAACCCGGCTGGCCTCGCGATCATCGCTGCGCATGGAGTATTCGTCCGCCGGAATCAGGCCGCCCGGCGCTGGAGCCAGAGCGCCTGGCCAATGCCGAGGGCGGCGAGCGCGATCGTCAGGCCAAACCCCTTGAAGTAGACCCAGGCCCGCTCGCTCGCCGCGTAGGCGACGTACAGGTTGAGCGCGCCGAGCGCGAGGTAGGCCGCGACCCAGACCAGGTTGATCCGCAGCCATTGGCGGCGCGCGAGCGGCGCCGGTGCCGCCAGCGCCGGCTCGAGCAGGCGCTGCGCCAGCGGCCTTGCTCCGATCCATTGGCTGCCCAGGAAGGCCAGCCCCATGAGCCAAAGCAGCAATGTCGGCTTGATCTTCAGGAATCGCGGATCGTGCAGCACCAGCGTTGCGGTGCCGAAGATCAGCACCAGCACGGTGCTCAGCGCGTGCATCGGCGACACGCGGCGGAAGCGCAGGTAATCCACCGCGGCCAGCGCCACCATCGACCCCATCAGCACGGCCGTGGCGACGTAGATGCCGCCGAAGCGGTAGGCCAGCATGAACGCGGCCAGCGGCAGGAAGTTGATCAGGGCTTGCATGGGCCTTGCCGGGTTGGGGTGATCGGGCGGGTCGCGCCAGGTTGCGGCCGCGTATATTAGCCGCTTGAGCCAGTATTTCGAATTGCACCCCGAAAACCCGCAGCTGCGGCTGATCCGGCAGGCGGCGCAGATCCTGCGCGCCGGCGGCCTGATCGCCTATCCGACCGACAGCTGCTACGCGCTGGGCTGCCACATCGGCGACGCCGCCGCGCTGGAGCGCATCCGCAAGCTGCGCGAGGCCGACCGCCACCATCACTACACGCTGGTGTGCACCGACCTGGCGGAGATCGGCCGCTACGCGCGCGTCGAGAACTGGCAGTTCCGGCTGCTCAAGGCGGCGACACCCGGGCCCTTCACCTTCCTGCTGCGCGCCACGCGCGAGACGCCGCGACGCCTGCAGCACGCACAGCGGCGCACGATCGGCATCCGCATCCCGGATCACCCGGTGCCGCGCCTGCTGCTCGCGGAGCTGGGCGAGCCGATCATGAGCTCGACGTTGCTGCTGCCCGGCGAGTCGGTGCCGCTGACCAGCGGGCGCGAGATCCGCGAGCGCCTCGAACATCAGCTCGACGCCGTGCTCGACGCCGGCAATTGCGGCATCGAACCCACCACGGTCGTCGATCTCGCCGTCACGCCGCCGCTGATCCTGCGCCAGGGGCGCGGCCGGCTGCCGGGGATCGGCGCCGCGCCGGGCTGAGACGGGCACCGCGGCGGCCCGTATAATCCCGGCCGATGAGTTCCACGCCCCAAGCCAGGCGCGTGCTCTCCGGGCATGCGCCCGACCGGCCAGCTGCACCTCGGCAACTACCACGGCGCGCTGCGCAACTGGGTCGACCTGCAGTACCAGTACGAGTGCTACTTCTTCGTCGCCGACTGGCACGCGCTGACCACCGGCTACGAGGACACCGCGGAGCTGCCAGGAGAACTGATCCAGCGAGATGGTGATCGACTGGCTGGCCGCCGGGCCTCAACCCGCGGCGTCGCGACGCTGTTCGTGCAGTCGCACGTGCCCGAGCACGCCGAGCTGCACCTGCTGCTGTCGATGATCACGCCGCTCGGCTGGCTCGAGCGCGTGCCGAGCTACAAGGACCAGCAGGAGCAGCTGCGCGAGAAGGACCTCGCCACCTACGGCTTCCTCGGCTACCCGCTGCTGCAGAGCGCCGACATCCTGATCTACCGGCCGGCCTTCGTGCCGGTCGGCGAGGACCAGGTGGCGCACGTCGAGATCACGCGCGAGGTCGCGCGGCGCTTCAACCACCTCTACGGCCGCGAGCCGGACTTCGAGGCCAAGGCCGAGCAGGCGGTCAAGGAACTCGGCGGCCGCAACATCACGCTCTACCGCCAGCTGCGCAAGCCAGTACCAGGAGAAGGGCGACGCCGCGGCGCTCGAGCGCGCGCGCGACGCTGCGTCAGCGGCAACGCGCCGCATCACGGTCGCCGACCGCGAGCGGCTGCTCGGCTACCTCGAGGGCACCGGCGTCAGCGATCCTGCCCGAGCCGCAGGTGCTGCTGACCGCGACGCCGAAGGTGCCCGGGCTCGACGGCCGCAAGATGTCGAAGTCCTACGGCAACACCATCGGCCTGCGCGAGGACCCGGACGAGCGTCGCGCAGCAAGCTCAAGGCGCATGCAGACCGATCCGGCGCGCGTGCGCCGCACCGATCCGGGCGATCCGGACAAGTGCCCGGTGTTCGACCTGCACCGGATCTACTCCGACGAGGCCACACGCAACTGGGCCGCGGCCGGCTGCCGCAGCGCCGGCATCGGCTGCCTCGAGTGCAAGAAGCCGCTGATCGAGAAGGTCGTCGCCGAGGTCGACGGCGATGCGCGAGCGCGCGCAGCGAATACGAGGACAATCCGCGACCTGGTGCACGAACATCGTCGCCGAGGGCGCGAGAAGGCGCGCGAGTCGGCGCGCGAGACCCTCGATGAGGTGCGGCGCGCGATGCACCTGCGCAGCGATGACTGACCCGACGCCTGGCAGCCTAGTGAAACCCGACCTCAAGATCGTCGCCGAGCCCGCGCTGCCGCCGGCAACGCGCCTGCCCGAGCAGGCCGAGATGCCGTTCGCGATCGTCAACGGCGAGCCGGTCACGCGAGCATGCCGCGCGACCTGTACATCCCGCCGCAGGCGCTGGAGGTGTTCCTCGAGGCCTTCGAGGGGCCGCTCGACCTGCTGCTGTACCTGATCCGGCGGCAGAACCTCGACGTGCTCGACATCCCGATCGCCGAGATCACGCGCCAGTACATGCGCTACATCGACCTGATGCAGGAGCTGCAGCTCGAGCTCGCCGGCGAATACCTGGTGATGGCCGCGACGCTGGCCGAGATCAAGTCGCGCATGCTGCTGCCGCGGCCGGCGGGCGCGGACGACGGGCGAGGAGGATCCGCGCGCCGAGCTGGTGCGCCGGCTGCAGGAGTACGAGCGCTTCAAGCGCGCCGCCGAGCGACATCGACCAGCTGCCGCGCCTCGAGCGCGACGTGTTCCAGGCCAGCGCCGAGCTGCGCGACACGGCCGGTGGTGCGCGCGCTGCCGCAGGTCACGCTGCAGGAGATGCTGCTGGCGTTCCAGGACGTGGTCACGCGCGCGCAGATGTTCGCGCACCACCACGTGCAGCGCGAGCCGCTGTCGGTGCGCGAGCGCATGAGCAACGTGCTGGCCGCGCTCGCAGCACGGCGAGTTCGTCGACTTCGTGCAGCCTGTTCACGCCCGACGAGGGCCGCATGGGCGTGACGGTGACCTTCGTCGCGATGCTCGAGCTGCTGCGCGAGGGCCTGATCGAGATCGTGCAGACCGAGCCGATGCGCCGCTGCACGTGCGCCGGGCGGAGCCAGCGCGTACACTGCAGCTGGTGCCCGACGCCGGCCGAAGCAGGAATGACGGCATATGGATGAGCAGTACGTCCGCAACGTGATCGAGGCCGCGCTGCTGGCCGCCGGCCGCGCGCTCGGTGCTCGAGGAGCTGGGCGCGCTGTTCGACGAGGGCGAGCGCCCGCCGCCGGCGACGCTGCGGGCCGGCGCTCGCCGCGCTCGAACGCGACTACGCTGGCCGCGGCCTCGAACTCAAGGAGATCGCGAGCGGCTTGCGCATCCAGGTGCGGCACGAGTTCGCCAGCGAGGTCTCGCGCCTGTGGCCGGAGCGCCCGCGCCGCTACTCGCGTGCGTTGCTCGAGACGCTGGCGCTGATCGCCTATCGCCAGCCGATCACGCGCGCGCGAGATCGAGGCCGTGCGCGGCGTCGCCGTCAACCCGAACATCATCCGCACGCTGCTGGAGCGCAACTGGGTGCGGGTGGTCGGCCACCGCGACGTGCCGGGCCGGCCGGAGCTGCTCGGCACGACGCGCGAGTTCCTCGATTACTTCGGCCTGCGCAGCGTCGATGAGCTGCCGCCGCTCGCCGAGCTGCGCGCGCTGGAGGAGATCGACCCCCAATTCATGCTGCCGGTGGGCGTGGATGGTGAGGCCGCGCCAGCCGGCGCCGGGTCCGCCAGCGACGGCCCCGCCGCCGAGGAATCCGCCGCGGTGGCAGCCGAGCTCAGTGACGAGGCCGGCGACCCGGACGAGGAGGCCGGCAACGCCGCCGAGCTGGGCGCCGCCACCTCGGGGCTGGTGGCTGCCGGCGTCAACGCCGACGACTAGGGCCCGCCCGCCCGCACCGAGCGATGCCGCAGGCTCCGGAATCCGAACGGGCGCAGAAGGTGCTTTCTGCCTTGGGGCTGGCCTCGCGTCGCGAGGCCGAGGCCTGGATCCGGGCCGGCCGGCTCACCATCAATGGGCGCACCGTCGCGCTCGGCGATCGCGTGGCGCGCGGCGACCAGCTGCGGCTCGACGGCCGCCTGGTCCGGCAGCCGCGCGAGGCGCGCGAACGACCGGTGCTGCTCTGCCACCGCTCGCCAGGGCAGCCCCTGCTGCCCGCGGCCGGCGAGCCGCAAGCGCTGTCCGCGAGCCTGCCGCGGCGCGTGGGCCAGCGTTTCGTGAGCATCAGCCCGATGCCACGGGTGGACGGCGGGCTGGAACTGCTGACGGCCGACGGCGCGCTCGCCGGGCGGCTGCAGCGCGCGGTGCGCGCGCAGACGGTGGTCTACAGCCTGCGCGCGCGGGGTGAGCTCAGTGCCGCGCAGCTGGCCGGTATCCGCGAAGGCCAGCTCGATCGCGGGGTGGCGCTGCGCGTGCTCGGCATCACCGAGGCGGGCGGCGCCGGCAGCAATCGCTGGTATCGCATCGAGACGCTCGGGGCGAGCGGCAACGATCTGCGCCAGCTGCTCGAGCGCCAGGCGGTATCGGTCAGCCGCCTGCTGCGCATACAGCTCGGCGCCCTCGAGCTCGAGCGCGGCCTGCCGCGCGGACGCTGGCGCGCACTGCAGGCCGAAGAAGTCAGCTCGCTGTTGCAGCCGGCACCGGCGTCGGCAGCGGCTGGCAATCCAGGCTCCGACCCGTGACGCCGCGGCTGTCCGGCCCCAGCAGCCACAGGTACGGATTGACCACGGCGGAGGGCGCCGGAAGCAGGTCGGCGTTCTCGGCCGGATAGGCCTGGCGGCGCAGGCGGGTACGCACCGGCCCGGGATTCACCGTGTTGACCCGCATCGCCGGGTTGCCCGTGAGCTCGTCGGCCAACACCTGGCTCAATCCCTCGATCCCGAACTTCGAAACCGCGTAGGCGCCCCAGTAGGCGCGGCCGCGCCGGCCGACGCTGCTCGAGGTGAAGACCACCGAGGCATCTGCGGAGGCACGCAGCGCCGGCAGCAACACCTGGGTCAGCGCGAAGGCCGCCGTCAGGTTGACGTGCAGCACGCGGCACCAGTTGCGCATGTCGGCGTGCTCGATCGGCGACAGCGCGCCCAGGCTCGCGGCGTTGTGCACCAGGCCGTCGAGCCGGCCGTAGCGCTGCAGCAACGCGGCCGCCAGCCGGTCGTAGTCGCCGGCCAGCGCCTTTTCGAGATCGAGCGGCGCGATGCTGGCCGCAGGCGCGGCGACGCCAGCGCCGCCGGCGCTGATCTCGGCCTCCACCGCCTCGAGCCGGCGCACCGTGCGGCCGATCAGCACCACTTCCGCCCCGAGGCGCGCCGCGGCCACGGCCAGCGCGCGGCCGATGCCATCGCCGGCGCCGGTGATCGCGATCACGCGCCCGTGCAGCAGCCCGGCCGGCGGCTGGTAGCAGCGGATCGCGTCCTCGTCCGGCACTGGCTAGGGTTGGTCGGCAGGCCCGGCGGGCGGCCTGTCGTCCGGATGCAATTGCGCGCTGCGCACCGCGCCTTCGATGCGCTCGAGCGTCGGCAGGGTCTCGCCGCTGACCGCACCGAGTTCGGCGAAGCGGCGCGCCTGCGGCAGCACCTGGCGCTCGAGCGAAGCGAGCGCACTGTTGTGCGCCTCGAGCGCCTCGCCGAGGCGCCTGCCGGCGCGTTCGATGTGGCCGACGAAGCTGCCAAGGCGCTTGTGCAATTCCTGGCCGAGTTCGAGGATCCGCGTCGCGTGCTCCGCGACCGTCGCCTGGCGCCAGCCGTGGGCGACGGCCTTGAACAGCGCAATCAGTGTCGCCGGCGTCGCGAGGATGACGCCCAGGCGTAGCGCATTTTCCAGCAGCTCCGGCCGCGCCGCGAGCGCGGCACTCAGGAACTGGTCGCCGGGCAGGAACAGCACGGCGAACTCCGGGCTCCTGCTGAACTGGCTCCAGTAGGCCTTGCTGCCCAGTTCGCGCACGCGCGCCTCGACCTGCTGGCCGTGGCGCGCCAGCGCCGCCGCGCGCGCCTCGTCGGTGGTGGCGTCGACGGCGTCGAGGTAGGCGTCGAGCGGCGTCTTGGCGTCGACCACGAGTTCGCGCCCCTCGGGCATGCGCACGACCATGTCCGGCCGCATCGCGCCTGCCGCCGAGTTCACGGTTTCCTGCTCCGAGAAGTCGCAGTGCTCGGACATGCCGGCGACCTCGACCACGCGGCGCAGCGTCAACTCGCCCCAGCGGCCGCGCACCTCGGGGCGCCGCAATGCGCCGACCAGGTTGCGCGTCTCGCGCTGCAACGCCTGTTGTCCGAGCGTCATCTGTTCGAGCTGCGTGCGCAGGCTGCTGAAGGCGTCGCGGCGCTCGCGCTCGAGGCTCTGCAGCTGCTGCCCGGTGCTCTCGAGCGCCTTGCTTATCGGCTCGACCAGCTGGTTCAGCGCCAGCTCGCGTTCGCGCAGCTGCGCCTGCGCGCCGGCCTGCTCGCGCGCGAAGCTCTCGCGCGCCAGCTTCAGGAACATGTCGGCGTTCTCGCGCAGCGCCTTGCCGGCCAGCTCGGCGAAGCCGCCGCGGAGCCGGGCCTCGAGCTCGGCATCGCCCTGGGCCGCGGAATCGGCCGCGTGGCGCGTGTAGCGCCACGCCAGCAACAGCGCAAGCTGCAGGCCGAGCACGACCGCTCCGGCGAGCACCAGCATCCACGGGGCCATCAGCCGTGGCCTGCCAACGGCAGGTCGAGCCACGACAGCAGCTGCCGAGGCTCGTCGAGCCACCCGTCCACGGGCCAGGCGCCCGGGTCGTCGGCCGCGTCGATGTAGCCGAAACGCACGCCAAGCGGCACCATGCCGGCCGCGCGCGCCGCCTGTGCGTCGCGCAGCGCGTCGCCGAGGTAGACGCAATCGGCCGGCGCCATGGCCATGCGCTCGGCGGCCACGAGCAGTGGCCGCGGGTGGGGCTTGCGCTCCGGCAGCGTGTCGCCGCTCATGACGCAGGCGGCGCGCGCGCGCAGGCCGAGGTCATCGAGCAACGGCTCCGTGAGCCAGGCCGCCTTGTTGGTGATGATGCCCCAGGGCAACGCGTGCTCATCGAGCGTCGCCAGCACGGTCTCGAACCCGGGGAACAGCCGCGTGTGCACGCTCAGCGCCGCCCGGTAGTGCGCAAGGAAGCGTGAACGCAGGCCGCCGAAGGCGTCGCTGTCGACCGGCACGCCGGGGAAGGCAGTGCGCACGACGGCGATCGCACCGTGCGAGACCTGGGGGCGGATCGTCGCCAGCGCCAGTGGCTCGCGCCCCTCCTCGGCGAGCAAGCGGTTCAGCGCGACCACGAAATCGGGCGCCGTGTCGAGCAGCGTGCCGTCGAGGTCGAACAGCGCGGCGCGCGCAGAACGGTTCATTCGTCCTCCAGCGGCCGGCGGAAATGAGCCAGGTAATTGACTTGCGGCCGCGCGCCCAGCCGCGCGCGGCGCGCCCAAGGGTCGTAGTCGACGCCCGCAACCTCGAGCAGCTCGAGCCCGGACTGCCGCGCTGCGCGCGCCAGCTCCGAGGGCCGCACCAGGCGCGCGTATTCGTGCGTGCCGCGCGGCACCAGCCGCAACAGGTACTCGGCGGCGACGATGGCGCCGAAGAAGGCCTGTGGCGTGCGGTTGATCGTGGCCATGAACAGCGAGCCGCCCGGGCGCAGCAGCCGCGCCAGCGTCGCCACCAGCACCGCCGGCTCGGGCACGTGCTCGGCGAGCTCCATGCAGCACACGACGGCGAACGCGCCCGGCGCCTCGGCCGCGAGCGACTGCGCCGACTGCAGCCGGTAGTCGATCGCCAGCTCGCTGCCCGCGGCGTGCAGCCGCGCCACCCCGATCATCGCTGCCGACAGGTCTGTGGCCGTGACGCGTGCGCCCTGGCGCGCGAGCCCTTCGGCGAGCAAGCCGCCACCGCAGCCCACGTCCGCCACAACGGCGCCGGCCAGCGGCACGCGCGCGGCGATCCAGGCGAGGCGCAGCGGATTGAGCGTGTGCAGCGTGTGCAGGGAACCCGCCGGGTCCCAGTACTGGTGCGCCATGGCCTCGAATTTCTGCAATTCGGCGTGGTCGATGTTGGTCGCGGCGCTCATTGCCGTGTTCAGGTTCGATGCGCTCTGGCGGCCGCCGGCAGCGGTACGCGCGCAGTATAGCGGGCGCCGCCCGCGCCCGTGCGGCCGCGCCCGCGGCCACGCCGCGGCATGCCCCCGGTATGGTAGAATTCCGCGCTTAAATTCCGGATCAAAACTGCATGGAAATAGCGCGCGAAGTACTGCCGGTCAATCTCGAAGACGAGATGCGTCGGTCCTACCTGGACTACGCCATGAGCGTCATCGTCGGCCGCGCGCTGCCGGACGTGCGCGACGGCCTCAAGCCGGTGCACCGCCGCGTCCTGTACGCCATGCGCGAGCTCGGCAACGACTACAACAAGCCGTACAAGAAGTCGGCGCGCGTGGTCGGCGACGTCATCGGCAAGTACCACCCGCACGGCGACACGGCGGTCTACGACACCATCGTGCGCATGGCGCAGCATTTCTCGATGCGCTACCTGCTGGTCGACGGCCAGGGCAACTTCGGCTCCATCGACGGCGACGCGCCGGCGGCGATGCGCTACACCGAGGTGCGCATGTCGCGGCTGGCGCACGAGCTGCTGGCCGACATCGACAAGGAAACCGTCGACTTCGTCGCCAACTACGACGAGACCGAGACCGAACCCTCAGTCATGCCGACGCGGGTGCCGAACCTGCTGGTCAACGGCTCCTCGGGCATAGCGGTCGGCATGGCCACCAACATCCCGCCGCACAACCTGACCGAGATCGTCGACGCCTGCCTGGCCGCGCTCGACGACCCGGCGATCACGCTGGCCGGGCTCATGCAGATCGTGCCTGGCCCCGACTTCCCGACCGCCGGCATCATCAACGGCGCGCAGGAGATTGTCGCCGCCTACAAGACCGGCCGCGGCCGGCTGTCGCTGCGCGCCCGCGCCACCATCGAGGACCTCGACGGCAGGAGCGGGCGCCAGGCCATCGTCGTCACGGAGCTGCCGTACCAGGTCAACAAGGCGCGGCTGATCGAGCGCATCGCCGACCTGGTGCGCGCGAAGCTGCTCGATGGCATCGCGCAGGATGGCTTGCGCGACGAATCCGACAAGGATGGCATGCGCATCGTGGTCGAGCTCAAGCGCGGCGAGGTCGCCGAGATCGTGCTCAACAAGCTCTATGCGCAAACGCCGATGGAGACCGTGTTCGGCATCAACATGGTCGCGCTCCAGGACGGCCAGCCGCGGCTCATGGGCCTGCGCGAGCTGCTCGACGCCTTCCTGCGCCATCGCCGCGAGGTCGTGACGCGCCGCTCGGTGTACGAGCTGCGCAAGACGCGCGAGCGCGCGCACATCCTCGAGGGCCTGGCGGTAGCGCTTGCCAACATCGACGCGATCATCGCGCTGATCAAGGCAGCGCCGGCGCCGGCCGAGGCGCGCGCGGCCTTGATGGGCCGCGGCTGGCAGCCGGGCGAGGTCGCGCGCATGCTCGAGCGCGCCGGGCCGACGGCGACGCGCCCCGACGGGCTGGCGGCCGAGTTCGGGCTCGGCGCCGCGGGCTATCGCCTCAGCGATGCCCAGGCCCAGGCCATCCTCGACATGCGGCTGCAGCGCCTGACCGGGCTCGAGCAGGACAAGATCGTCAGCGAATACGGCGAACTGCTGGCGCGCGTGGTCGAGCTGGCCGAGATCCTCGCGCTGCCGGCGCGCCTCACGGCGGTCGTGCGCGCCGAGCTGGTCGCGATCCGCGACGCCTACGGCGACGCGCGCCGCACCGAGATCAGCCGCGATCACCTCAACCTCTCGACCGAGGACCTGATCGAGCCGCAGGACGTGGTCGTGACGCTCTCGCACGCCGGCTATGCCAAGGCGCAGCCGGTCTCCGACTACCAGGCGCAGCGCCGCGGCGGGCGCGGCCGCTCCGCGACCGCGGTCAAGGACGAGGACTTCATCGAGAAATTCTTCGTCGCCCATACCCACGACACGCTGCTGTGCTTCTCCAATCGCGGCAAGGTCTACTGGCTGCGCGTCTTCGAGCTGCCGCAGGCCGGGCGCGGCTCGCGCGGCAAGCCCATCGTCAACCTGCTGCCGCTCGGCGAGGGCGAGAAGATCAACGCACTGCTGCCGATCAAGCAGTTCGACGAGCAGCACTTCGTGTTCATGGCCACGAGCCACGGCACCGTGAAGAAGACGCCGCTGTCGGCGTTTTCGCGCCCGCGCGCTTCGGGCATCATCGCCGTCGACCTGCGCGATGACGACCGGCTGGTGGGCGTGGCGCTGACCGACGGCACCCGCGACATCCTGTTGTGCACCAGTGGCGGCAAGGCGATCCGCTTCCACGAAGCGGAAGTCCGGCCGATGGGGCGCGATGCCGCCGGCGTGCGCGGCGTGCGGCTGGCGACCGACCAGCGCCTGATCGCGCTGATCGCCCTGGGCGAGGGCTACATCCTGACGGCGTCGGAGACCGGCTACGGCAAGCTGACCCCGCTCGACGACTTCCCGGCGCACGGCCGCGGCGGCCAGGGCGTGATCGCGCTGCAGACGACCGAGCGCAACGGCAACACGGTGGCGGCGCTGCAGGTGGCGCAGGCCCACGAGCTGATGCTGGTCAGTTCCACCGGCACGCTGGTGCGCACTCCGGTGCGCGATATCTCGATCGTCGGCCGCAACACCCAGGGCGTGCGCCTCATCCGCCTGGCCGAGGGCGAACGGCTCACCGGCATCGAGCGCGTGGAGGGCCTGGAGAACGGCGAGGGCGATGAAGACCTGCCCGCCGCGGGCGAGGCCGCCACCGGCGGCGATCCGCAGCCGGGGGCCGCCGAGTAGCCACGTCCGGGAATGCCACTTCGGGCGCAGGCCCGGACCGCCAGCCCTCGAGGAGTCCCTTGCGTCCCTTCAATTTCTCGCCCGGCCCGGCCACCTTGCCCGACGAAGTCCTGGAGCAGGCGCGCGACGAGCTGCTCGACTGGCACGGCGGCGGCACTTCGGTCATGGAAGTCAGCCACCGCGGCAAGGCCTTCAGCGACTGCGCGGCGGAAGCCGAAGCCGACCTGCGCGCGCTGATGGCGATCCCGGACCATTACCGGGTGCTGTTCCTGCAGGGCGGGGCCACGGCGCAGTTCGCGGCGGTGCCGATGAATCTCACCGAGGCCGGCGACGTCGCCGATTACCTCGACACCGGGCACTGGTCGAAGCACGCCATCCACGAAGCGCGGCGCTACTGCCACGTGAACGTGGCTGGCGACGCCGCCGCCAGCGACTGGTGCGCGCTGCCGCCTCCCGGAAGCTGGCGACTGAGCGCGGGAGCGGCGTTCGTGCACTACACGCCCAACGAGACCATCGGCGGACTGGAATTTCCCTACGTCCCGGAAGTGCGCGCGCCGCTGGTCGCCGACATGTCTTCGACGATCCTGTCGCGGCCGGTCGACGTGAGCCGCTTCGGCCTGATCTACGCCAGCGCACAGAAGAACATCGGCCCCGCCGGGCTGTGCGTGGTGATCGTCCACGAGGAATTGCTCGACCGCGCGGCCACGCGCGCGCCGGCAGTGCTGAACTACGGCCTCATGGCCGACGACGACTCGATGCTCAACACGCCGCCGACCTTCAACTGGTACCTGGCGGGCCTGGTGCTGAAGTGGCTGCGCCGCCAGGGCGGCCTGGCACGCATGGCCGAGCGCAACCGCGCCAAGGCCGAGCGGCTTTACCGGGCGATCGACGCCTCGGGCTTCTACCGCAACACCGTGACGCCGGCCTGCCGCTCGTGGATGAACGTGCCCTTCACGCTCCCCCGGCCCGAGCTCGACCAGCCGTTCGTCGACCAGGCCACGCAGGCCGGGCTGCTGAACCTCAAGGGCCACCGCGCCGTCGGCGGCATGCGCGCCAGCCTCTACAATGCCATGCCGCCCGAGGGGGTCGAGGCGCTGGTCGCATTCATGGGCGATTTCGCCCGCCGCCACGGCTAGGCCCTCGCCATGGCGGTAACGACGATGACCCGGGGTAACACATGACGGCCAGACGCAGCCGGCGCCGTACCGGGCGCGAAGCCCCGCCGACCGACAAGCCGCCGCTGGCCGCACTGCGCGCCGAGATCGATGCCCTCGACGAGCAACTGCAGTCGCTGATCAATCGCCGCGCGCAGCTGGCCCAGCAGGTCGGCATCTCCAAGCACTCCAGCGGGCACACGGTCGATTTCTACCGCCCCGATCGCGAGGCGCAGGTGCTGCGCGCGGCGTTGCAGCGCAACCATGGCCCGTTGCGCAACGAGGAAATCGCGCGCCTGTTCCGCGAGATCATGTCGGCCTGCCTGGCGCAGCAGGAGCCGCTCAAGGTCGCATTCCTGGGCCCCGAGGGCACGTACACCCAGGCCGCGGTGTTCAAGCACTTCGGCCATTCGGTGCGCGCGCTGGCGCTTGGCACCGGCGACGAGGTGTTCCAGGAGGTGGAGGCGGGCAACGCCGACTTCGGCGTCGTCGCGGTCGAGAACTCTGCCGAGGGGACAGTCACGCACACGCTCGACCGCCTGATCACGAGCCCGCTGCACATCTGCGGCGAGGTGGAGTTGCGAATCCACCATTGCCTCATGGGACGCATGGAATCGCTCGAGCGGGTCGCGCGCGTCTGTGCCCACGCCCAGGCGCTGGCCCAGTGCCGGCTGTGGCTCGAGGAGCACCTGGCGGGCGTGGAACGCGTGCCGGTCAGCAGCAACGCCGAGGGCGCGCGCCGGGCCCGCGACGAGCTTGGCACCGCGGCCATCGCCGGCGCGACCGCCGCCGAGGTCTACGGGTTGCGGCTGCTGTCGAGCCAGATCGAGGACCGGCCCGACAACACCACGCGCTTCCTGGTCGTGGGCCGCAAGATCCTGAAGCCCAGTGGTGCGGACAAGACCACATTGCTGGTGTCGACCAGCAGCACGGCGGCGCCGGGCGCCCTGCATCGCCTGCTCGAACCGCTGGCGCGCAACCGGATCAGCATGACCCGGATCGAGTCGCGGCCCTCGCGCCGCGGCAAGTGGGACTATGTCTTCTTCATCGACATCGAGGGTCATGCCAGCGACCCCGCGGTGGCGCGCGCGTTGCGCAGCCTCAAGGCGCGCGCCTCGCTGTTCCGCGTCATCGGCTCCTATCCATGTGCGGTGCTTTGATGCGCGGCGCCCTGGTCGTGGTGCCCTGACGTGAGCGCGCAGCACGCCGATCCGCGCGCACATCCGGGGCGGCTGGCCAGCGCCGCGGTGCGCTCGCTCGCGCCCTACGTGCCCGGCAAGCCGATCAGCGAGCTCGAGCGCGAGTATGGCATCAGCGACATCGTCAAGCTGGCCTCGAACGAGAACCCCTACGGCCCGAGCCCCGCCGCCCTCGATGCCATGCGCGCCGCGGTTGCCGACTGCTGGCTGTATCCGGACGGCAGCGCCCACGAGCTCAAGCGCGCGCTCGCCCGGCACCACGGCGTGCCGCCCGAGTGCGTCACCGTCGGCAACGGTTCCAACGAACTGCTGTTGCTGCTGGCCGAGTCCTTCCTGGGCCCGGGCTGCAGCGCCGTCTGTTCGCGCTACGCGTTCGCGATCTATCCGCTGGTCATACGCGCCACGGGCGCGCGCTGCATCGAAGTGCCGGCGCTCGCGCCGCACGAGGCCATGGCCTACGGCCACGACCTCGAGGCGATGGCGCGCGCACCGGCCGGCGACACGCGCCTGGTCTTCATCGCCAATCCCAACAACCCGACCGGCACCTGGGTCGATCGCGAGCGCCTGCGCGCCTTCATCGCCGCGGCGCCGGCCGACGCGCTGGTCGTGCTCGACGAGGCCTACGTCGAGTACGCCGCGCTGGGCGGACTCGAGGACGGCCTGCCGTGGCTGGCCAGCCAGCCGAACCTCGTCATCGTGCGCACCTTCTCGAAGGCCTACGGTCTCGCCGGGGTTCGGATCGGCTATGCGCTTTCGCATCCCGAGGTGGCCGACGCGATGAACCGGGTACGGCCCGCGTTCAACGTCAGCAACATCGCCCAGGCCGGCGCGATCGCCGCGCTCGCGGACCAGGCACACGTGCTGCGCGCCGCACGGCGCATCGTCGACGAGCGCGAGCGCGTGGGCGCGAGGCTGCGCGAACTCGGCGCCACCGTCGTGCCCTCGGCCGGCAATTTCCTGTTGGTCGAGGTCGGGCAGGCGGCGAGCGTCTACGAACGACTGTTGCGCGGCGGCGTGATCGTGCGGCCGGTGGCCGGCTACGGGCTGCCCCGGCACTTGCGCGTCTCGATCGGCCTGCCGGAGCAGAACGACCGGCTGCTGCAGCAGCTTGAGCCGCTGTTACGTCCGGCATGACAAGCGCAGGCCAGAGGAGCTACCACGTCGCGCCGGCGACGCAGGTCGGCGGCGTCGTCTCCGTGCCGGGCGACAAGTCGATTTCGCACCGCGCGCTGATGCTGGGCGCAGTCGCCACGGGCGACACCCGCATCAGCGGCTTCCTCGACGGCGCCGACTGCCGCGCCACGCTGGTCGCGCTGCGCGCGCTGGGCGTGCGCATTGAGGGACCGGACGCGGGCAAGGTGCTCGTCCACGGCTCCGGCACCTCGGGACTGCGCCCGGCGTCGGAGCCGCTCGACATGGGGAATTCCGGCACCGCGATGCGCCTGTTCATGGGCCTGCTGTGCGGCCAGGGCTTCGCCAGCATCCTGGTGGGCGACGAGTCGCTGACGCAACGGCCGATGGAGCGGGTGGCGGAACCGTTGCGGCTCATGGGTGCGCAGATCCAAACACGCGCGGGCAGGCCGCCGGTCAGGCTGCAGGCCGCCGCCGGCCTGGCCGGCATCGACTACCGGCTGCCGATGCCGAGCGCGCAGGTCAAGTCAGCGATCCTGCTGGCCACGCTGCGTGCGCGCGGCGTGACGCGCGTGACCGAGCCGGCGCCGACGCGCGATCACACCGAGCGCATGCTCGCGCAGCTCGGCGCGAAGCTGGCTCGGCACGGCGACACGATCGAGATCGCCGGCGACCAGCCGCTGCACGGCGCCGACATCGAGGTGCCCGGTGATTTTTCCTCGGCCGCCTTCTTCATCGTCGCCGGCTGCCTGGGCGCCAGCGATGGCCTGACCGTGCGCCGTGTCGGCGTCAATCCCACGCGCACCGGGCTGCTGGACGCGCTGCGGCTCATGGGCGCCCGCATCAGCGTGACGCCGGTGACGCAGGCCGGCGTCGAGCCCTGCGCGGACATCAGCGTTCAAGCCTGCCCGCTGACCGGGACCGTCATACCGCCCGGGCTCGTGCCGCTGGCGATCGACGAGCTGCCGGTGCTGTTCATCGCCGCCGCCGCCGCGCGTGGCGAAACCGTCGTCACGGGCGCCGCGGAGCTGCGCGTCAAGGAGAGCGACCGGCTGGCCGTCATGGCCGCGGGCCTGCGCACGCTGGGCGTGCGCTGCGAGTTGCTCCCGGACGGAATCCGGATCCAGGGTGGCCCCATGCGTGGCGGGCGCATTGCCAGCCACGGCGATCATCGCGTCGCGATGTCCTTCGCCGTGGCCAGCCTGCGCGCCTCGGAGCCGATCGTGGTCGACGACATCGCCAACGTCGGCACTTCATTCCCGGGCTTCGTTGCCGCGGCAGGTCGCGTGGGACTGCGGCTCGAGGAGCAGATCTGCGCATGAGCGGCGCCGTGCCGATCGTGACGGTCGACGGTCCCAGTGGTGCGGGCAAGGGCACCGTCAGCCGGCTGCTGGCGGCGCGGCTTGGCTGGCAGTTGCTCGACAGCGGCGCCCTGTATCGCCTGGTCGCACTGGCCGGCGCGGATTCCGGCCTCGCGGCCGATGATCGGGCGGGTCACGCTGGCCTGGCCCGCGGCCTGCAGTGCCGGTTCGAGAGCCGTGAGGATGGGTCGGAGCGGATCCTCCTGCGCGGCCGGGACGTCACGGCCGAGATCCGCTCGGAACGCAGTGGCGCCGGCGCCTCGCGCGTGGCGGCCTGGCCCGAGGTCCGCGAGGCCCTGCTGGAGCGTCAAAGGGCCTACGCGCGCCCCCCCGGATTGGTGGCCGACGGACGCGACATGGGCACGGTGGTCTTCCCGGCCGCCACCCTGAAGATATTCCTGGTCGCCACGGCCGAGGAAAGGGCCCGAAGGCGCTATAACCAGTTGAAAGAAAAGGACTCTGGTGTTAGCCTTGCCGCCCTTTCGCGCGAGATCGCGGCTCGGGACCGGCAGGACGCGTCCCGCCCGGTCGCGCCGCTGGTGCCTGCCGAAGACGCCGTCGTGGTCGATTCCACGTCGCTGAGCGCGACGGAGGTCGTCGAACGCGTCTGGCAGCTCGGACGGCAGCGCGAATTGTGGAAGTAACGGCGTAGGCAAGGGGCGGGGCAGGGCATGGAAGCCCGAGACCGATTATCAACCAACCCGCGCGGCGCGAGATGCGTCCGCGGCCAACAGAGCGCGTCTCCTTGAGGAGCGCGCGAGAGAGACCATGAGCGAAAGTTTCAGCGAGATGTTCGAGCAGAGCCTGGCGAACCAGCGCATTCGTCCCGGCATGATCCTGATGGGCCTGGTGGTCGAGGTGACGCCCGACGTCGTCATTATCAACGTCGGCCTGAAGTCGGAAGCGGTCGTGCCGCTCGACCAGTTCAAGAACGAGCACGGTGAAGTCGAGGTCAAGGCCGGCGACCAGGTCGAGGTGGCGCTCGACGCCGTCGAGGATGGCACCGGCGAGACGCGCCTGTCGCGCGAGAAAGCCAAGCGCGCGCGCACCTGGACCCGCCTCGAGCAGGCCTTCAACGAAGGCGAGATCGTCACCGGCATCATCTCGGGTCGCGTCAAGGGCGGCTTTACGGTCGACATCGAGACCGTGCGCGCCTTCCTGCCCGGTTCGCTCGTCGACGTGCGGCCGGTGCGCGACACCGCCTACCTCGAGAATAAACCGCTCGAATTCAAGGTCATCAAGCTCGACCAGAAGCGCAATAACGTCGTCGTGTCGCGCCGCGCGGTCGTGGAACAGGAATTCTCCGCCGAGCGCAATGCACTCATGGACAACCTGCAGGAAGGCGCGGTGGTCAAGGGCACGGTCAAGAACCTGACCGATTATGGCGCCTTCGTCGACCTCGGCGGCATCGACGGCCTGCTGCACATCACCGACATGGCCTGGAAGCGCGTCAAGCACCCCTCGGAGGTCGTGCGCGTCGGCGACGAGATCGACGTTCGCATACTCAAGTTCGATCGCGATCGCTCGCGCGTCTCGCTCGGCCTGAAGCAGCTCGGCGCCGACCCGTGGGAAAACATCGCGCGCCGCTATCCGCCGAATACCCGCGTGTTCGGCAAGATCACCAACATCGCCGACTACGGCGCCTTCGTCGAGATCGAAGACGGTGTCGAGGGCCTGGTGCACGTCTCGGAGATGGACTGGACCAACAAGAACGTCAATCCGGCCAAGGTCGTGCAGACCGGACAGGAAGTCGAGGTCATGGTGCTGGACGTCGACGAGGAGCGGCGCCGCATATCGCTCGGCCTCAAGCAGTGCGCGGCCAACCCGTGGAAGGAATTCGCCGAGAACAACAATCGCGGCGACACGCGTCGGCGGCCAGATCAAGTCGATCACGGACTTCGGCATCTTTATCGGCCTGGCCGGCAATATCGACGGCCTGGTGCACCTGTCCGACATCTCCTGGGACCGTGCCGGGCGAGGAGGCGGTGCGCAATTACCAGAAGGGCCAGCAGGTCGAGACGATGGTGCTGGCGATCGATCCCGGAGCGCGAGCGCATTTCGCTGGGCATCAAGCAGCTCGCCAAGGATCCGTTCTCGGGCTACATCACCGACAACCCCAAGGGCAGCGTGGTGCGCGGCACGGTGCGCGAGGTCGACGCGCGCGGCGCGATCATCGACCTCGGCAACGGCATCGAGGGCCAGCTGCGCGCCTCGGAGCTCGGCCGCGACCGCGTCGAGGATGCGCGCCAGGTGCTGAAGGTGGGCGATGAGGTCGAGGCCAAGTTCGTCGGCGTCGATCGCAAGACGCGCTCGATCTCACTGTCGATCAAGGCCAAGGAAGTGCACGAGGAAGCCGAGGCGGTGCAGAACTACCGTTCCGAGCAGCCGTCCTCGGGTACCAGTTTCGGCGACCTGTTCAAGGATCAGATGAACACCACGGAGCGCGACTGATCCTGCTTGCGGCAGGACGTGGCATGACCAAGTCTGAACTGATCGAGATCATCACGACCAAGCAGAAACATCTGCCGGCCAAGGATGTCGAGCTCGCGCTCAAGCAGATGCTTGAGATCATGAGCGACGCGCTCGCCCAGGGCGACCGCATCGAGATCCGCGGCTTCGGCAGTTTCTCGCTGCACTTCCGCCCGCCACGCCAGGGGCGCAACCCCAAGACCGGCGAGGCGGTCGCGCTCGACGGCAAGTACGTGCCGCATTTCAAGCCCGGCAAGGACTTGCGCGAGCGGGTCAACGAGGGCACCGACCGGCCGATCCGCGATTGACAGGCGCGACTGGCGCCTGACCCCGTCCACGCGGTGGGCGTGGGCGGGCGCTGCCGACAGTATTCGAGGCCAACGCGGCAGATTCACCGATCGCTCCGGCGACGGCGCGTGCCTATCTTGGGCCCGGTTCCAATTAACCGGCCCCCTGAGGAGGCACCCGCCATGACAACTCCATTCCAGACCCTGCTGCTCGCATTCCTGGCCACCGGAGCGGCCGCCGCCTGGTGCACGCCCGTCAACGTCAACACCGCCGATGCGGCCACGATCGCGGCCAGCCTCAACGGCATCGGCGCAGTCAAGGCCCAGGCCATTGTCGACTACCGGCAAAAGCACGGCGCGTTTCGCTCGGTCGACGAGCTCGGGCAGGTCAAGGGCATCAGCCAGAAGCTGATCAACCGTAATCGCGCCGACTTGCGCATCGACCGGGTGCCAGTCGCCACTGCCACCGGCGCGCCGGCGCGACCGGCCGCAAAGCCCGCCACCCAACCGGCGTCACATAACTGAAAGCGGCCTGGCCTGCCAGCCGCCGGGCTGCGGGAGTGCGCGTCGGGTCAAGCCCCGGGGCGTGTGCTAGCGCACGAAGCGGTCCGGCGACACACCTCTATAATGGACCCTCCGATTCGAAGGAGACGCCCATGAAGCCCGAAATCAGGACCGCCGTGTTCCCGGTCGCCGGCCGAGGCACGCGGTTCCTGCCGGCGACCAAGGCCAGCCCCAAGGAGATGCTGCCGGTCGTCGACAAGCCGTTGATCCAGTACGCGGTGGAAGAGGCCCTGGCGGCTGGCGCGCAACGACTGGTGTTCGTCACCGGCGCGGCGAAACGTGCGATCGAGGATCACTTCGATTCCGATCCCGAACTCGAGAAGCTCCTCGAGTCACAGGGCAAGACCGACCTGGCCCGGCAGATCCGCAGCGTCCTGCCGAGCTACGCCACCTGCATCTACATACGCCAGCCGGCGCCCTCTCGGGCTCGGGCACGCCGTGCTGTGTGCCGAGGCCGCCGTCGGTCAGGAGCCGTTCTTCGTCCACCTCGCCGACGACCTGATCGACGCCGAAGTTCCCTGCCTCAAACAGATGGCGGCCACTTTTGCCTTCCACCGCGGCAGCGTACTCGGCGTGGAGGAGGTGCCGCGCCGCGATACGGACAAGTACGGCATCGTTGAAGTCGACGCCGCGCGCGCGCCGGTCAGCCGCATCCGCAGCATCGTCGAGAAACCCAAGCCGGCCGTTGCCCCATCCACGCTGGCGGTGGTGGGCCGCTACGTCCTGACTGCCGGCGATATTCGACCAGCTCCGCCAGGTCGGCCACGGTGCCGGCGGCGAGATACAACTCACCGACGGCATCGCCCGACTGCTCAGCCACGAGGCCGTCTACGCGCATCGCTTCGCAGGCAAGCGCTTCGACTGCGGCAGCAAGCTCGGCTACCTGCAGGCCACGGTCGAATACGCGCTGGCGCACCCGGGCCTGAGCCGTTCCTTTCACGCTTACCTGTTGCGCCTGACCCAAGACCTGGCCAGCAGTGCGGCGCCGTGCGGCGCGCGGCCGCCAGGTCCAAATCCAAGGCGGCGGCGAAGCGCCGCGCGCCGGCGCGACGGCGCCGCAAGCGCTGATTCGATCCGTGCGAGGGCGCAAGGGCGATCCGGTCACGGGGCCGGACTCGCGCTCGGCGGGCCCACAGACTCCGGCGTGCGGAAATTGTGCCAGAATGTCCGGCATGGGCTTTAAACTCACCTATGCGACGATGTATCGACCCGCCGAGATCGCTCCACCAGGCGTTCGAGGCGGCCCTGGAGCGAATCCGCAGCCGACCCCCGCAGAGCCATTCCCTGTATATCGACGGCCGCGATCAGGCCGCCGCGGTAAGTCGCGAGAAATTCACGCCGATTGACCACGGCAAGCTGCTCGGCCGGTTCGCTGAGGCCAGCGCCGCCGACGTGGGCCGGGCGGTGGCCGCGGCCAAGCGGGCCTACGCAACGTGGCAGCCGGTTGCCGGTCAGCGAGCGCGTCCGCCTGCTGCGGCGGGTGGGCGAGATCATCTCCGAGCGCGTGTACGACATCGCCGCGGCGCTGAGTCTCGAGGTCGGCAAGAATCGCATGGAGGCCCTGGGCGAGGCCCAGGAGACGGCGGACTTCTTTGCGCTCTATTGCGACGATTTCCTCAAGGGCAATTTCGATCACACCCTGCCCGATGATCCGCTGCAGGGCTTCCGCAGCCGCAACCGTTCGGTGATGAAGCCCTACGGCGCCCTGGGCCGTCATTTCACCGTTCAATTTTCCGTTTGCGCTCTCGGGCGGCCCAGTGGCCGCGGCCCTGGTCACCGGCAACACCGTGGTGCTCAAGTGCGCGCACCGACACGCCGTGGTCGGGGCGGCTGCTGGCCGACTGCGTGCACGCGGCCGGACTGCCGCCGGCGTGTTCAACTACGTGAACGGCAGCGGCTCGGAAGCGGGCGAGGCGCTGGTGCAACATCCGGACATCGCCGGCATCACCTTCACGGGATCACATCAGGTGGGCATGAGCATCGCGCGCCGCATGGTGGCCGGGCCCGTGCCCAGGCCCTGCATCGCCGAGATGGGCGGCAAGAACGCGGCGATCGTCACGGCGCGGCGCCGACCTCAAGCGCGCCACCGCCGGCATCGTGCGCTCGTCCTTTGGCATGGGCGGCCAGAAGTGCTCGGCGCTGTCGCGCATCTTTGTCGAGGAGCGCGTGGCCGACGCTCTGATCGGCCTCCGCTGGTCGAGGCGACAGGCGATCAAGGTCGGCGATCCCACGGTGCGCGAGAACTGGCTCGGTCCGGTCATCAACGATCGGCGCGCAGGACAGTTACCGGCGCTACTGCGACATGCTGCACGCCGACGGCGCCCGCATCCTCGTCGGCGGCCGCACGCCCGACCGACGGACGGGCTCGGCGCCGGATATATCTGCCTGCCGACGCTGGCCGAGGCGCCGCTCCAGCATCCGCTGTGGCGGCAGGAAATGTTCCTGCCGATCGCGATGCTCGCGCGCGTGCCGACCGCGACACCGCGATGGCGCTGGTCAACGACAGCGAGCTGGGGCTGACCGCCGGATTCTTCGGCGGCCGCGGACGAGGTGGACTGGTTCTTCGATAACGTCGAGGCGGGTGTCGCGTACGCCAACCGCCCGCAGGGCGCGACCACCGGCGCCTGGCCGGGCTTTCAGCCCTTCGGCGGCTGGAAGGGTTCCGGCACCACCGGCAAGGGCATTGCCTCGGCCTATTATCTGGCGCTGTACCAGCGCGAGCAGTCACAAACACGGGTGGAATCAGCATGAACAGCGTATCCAAAGCCCGAAATCCCGCCGACGTCGACGCTGCCCGGCCCGAAGGCGCGCGCGCTCATCGAGCGCGACCGCGCGGTCGTCTCGCCCAGCTACGTGCGCGACTACCCCTTCGTCATGGACCGCGGGCGCGGCGCCGAAGTCTGGGACGTCGACGGCAATCGCTTCGTCGATTTCGCCTCCGGCATTGCCGTGTGCTCCACCGGCCACAGCCATCCGGACGTGGTGGCGGCAATCAAGGGGGCGGCCGATCGCTTCCTGCACATCTCCTCCGACTACTGGCACGAGGGCCAGGTCGAGCTCGGCGAGGCGATCGCGGCCCTCGATCCGGTCAGCGGCCCGGCGATGAGCTTCTTCGCCAATTCGGGCACCGAGGCCGTGGAGGCCGCGCTCAAGCTGGCGCGCCAGGTGAGCGGGCGCGGGCGCTTCATCGGCTTCCTCGGCGCCTTCCACGGCCGCACCATGGGCTCGCTGGCCTTCACGGCCTCGAAGCACACGCAGCAGCGCGGCTACTTCCCGACCATGCCGGGCGTCGTGCACGTGCCCTACCCGAATCCGTATCGCCCGCTGTTCGCGGGCGATGACCAGGGCAGGCGGTGCTTGCGCTATATCGAGCAGCTCATGGAGCGCAACCTGCCGGCGAACGAGGTCGCCGCGATCCTGGTCGAGCCGATCCAGGGCGAGGGCGGCTACGTCGTGCCGCCGCCGGGTTCCTCGCCGGGCTGCGCGCGCTGTGCGACAGGCACGGGATCGTACTGATCTTCGACGAAGTGCAGTCGGGCATCGGGCGCACCGGCAAGATGTTCGCGTGGCAGCACTCGGGCGTGCGACCCGACATGCTGACGCTCGCCAAGGGCACTGGGCTCGGGCATGCCGATCGGCCTCATGGTCGGCGCGCGCAAGAACATGGAGAAGTGGCCGCCCGGCTCGCACGCCAACACCTACGGCGGCAACCCGGTCTGTTGCGCGGCCGCGCTCGCCACGCTCAAGCTCGTCAACGGCGGCTACACGGAGAACGCGCGCCTCATGGGCGAGCGCGCCATGCAGCGCCTGCGGCAGTTTGCCCAGGAGTTCCCCGTGATCGGCGACCTGCGCGGCACCGGCCTCATGATTGGCATGGAGTTCGTCAA
Organism: uncultured Gammaproteobacteria bacterium; assembly: GCA_963778855.1. GTDB lineage: Bacteria > Pseudomonadota > Gammaproteobacteria > Steroidobacterales > Steroidobacteraceae > FEN-1191. The sequence continues at coordinate 374,030 of CAVZWC010000001.1, forward strand.
GGATCGCGCCAGCAAGGCCCCGGCGAAGGAGTTCGCCACCCGCCTGGTCGCGCGCGCCTACGAGAACGGCCTGCTGCTGCTTGAATGCGGCGCCAGCGGCCTGCGGCGTCATTCCGCCGCTCATGATCGAGGCCAAGGTGCTGGACGAAGGGCTGGACATCCTGCACCGGTCATTCCAGGAAGCGATCGCGGGATGAAGCGCCTGCCGCGCCGGATCAGGGGCTGCGCGGCCGCGATGTCCTTGCTGGGCCTCGCCTCCGGCGCGCTGGCGCAGCGCCTGCCAGTGCTGCGGCAGATCGACCTGCCGCACAATTACTACTTCCGCGAGATGTACCTGCCGCAGCTCACGAGCGGTCCGGCCGCGCTCGCCTTCGCGCCCGACGGCCGGTCGCTCGTCTATTCGATGCAGGGGAGCCTGTGGCAGCAGCGGCTCGACTCGACGACGGCGGTGCAGCTCACGGCCGGGCCCGGCTACGACTACCAGCCCGACGTGGCGCCAGACGGCCGCCACGTCGTGTTCACGCGCTACGCCGGCGACGCCCTCGAGCTGCAGCTGCTCGACCTGGCGCACCGGCGCGGTGACCGCGCTCACCAGCGGCGGCGCCGTAAACTGCGAACCGCGCTGGTCGCCGGACGGAAAGCGCGTCGCCTGGGTCTCCACGCAGGGCAGCGGGCATTTCCACATCTTCGTCGGCGGCTTCGATGGCGGCGTGCTGCGCGGCGGCCCCGCCTGGCCCGAGCACAAGAGCGCCACGCCACGCGTCTACTACAGCGCCTTCGACCACGAGATATCGCCAAGCTGGTCGCCGGACGGCAAGGAGCTGGCCTACGTCAGCAATCCCGAGACCGTGTACGGCACCGGGGCGATCTGGCGCCGCGCGCTGCAGCCCGGCGCCGAGCCACGGCTGGTGCGCGACGAGGAGACGACCTGGCGTGCGCGACCGGACTGGGCGCGGGACGGCAAGCGCATCGCCTACGCGTCCTATGCCGGCCGCAACTGGCACCAGCTCTGGCTGACCACGGCCGCGCCCAACGGCTACCCGCTGGCCCTGACCTACGGGGAATACGACGCCACCGGGCCGCGCTGGTCCACCGATGGACTCAGGATCGCCTACCTCAGCAACGCCAGCGGCGACCTGCAGGCGCACGTGCTCGACCTGCCGGGCGCGCACGACCGCGTGCTCACGATCGGCGAGCGCAAGTACCTGCGGCCGATGGGCCAGCTGGAACTGCAGGTCACGGCCGCGGGAGGCGGCGGCCAGGCGGCGAGGGTATCGGTGGTGGGCTCGGACGGCCGCGCCTACGCGCCGTCCGACGCGTGGATGCACGCCGACGACCAGTTCGATCGTTCGCTCGCGCCATTTGAGATCCACTATTTCCATAGTCCCGGGCGCTCGCTGTTGACGCTGCCGCCGGGGCCGGCGCGCCTCACCGTGTGGCGCGGGCTGAAGACCGCGGTCGTCCACCAGGCGGTCCAGGTCGAGGCGGGCAGGACGACCACGGTCCGGTTGCGGCTCAAATCGCTGGCGTTGCCGTCCGCATGGCGGCAGAGCTGGCACAGCGGCGACGTACACGTGCACATGAACTACGCCGGCACCTATCGCAACACGCCCGAGCGCCTCGTGCGCCAGGCCGAAGGCGAGGACCTCGACTTCGTCTTCAACCTCGTCGTCAACAAGGAGCAGCGCGTCCCGGACATCAGCTACTTTTCACCGCGCCCCGACCCGGCCTCGAACGACTCCGTGCTGCTCTCGCACGGCCAGGAATTCCACACCGGCTTTTGGGGGCACCTCGGGCTGCTGGGCCTGGACGATCACGTGCTGCTACCGGGCTACGCCGCTTACGCGCACACGGCGGCGGCGAGCCTGTACCCGACCAATGCCGCCGTGGCCGACCTCGCCCACGAGCAGTCGGCGCTGGTCGGCTACGTACACCCGATCGACCACGTCGCACCCGATCCGTACCATGACACCGACCTGACGAGCGAGCTGCCGGTGGACGTGGCGCTGGGCAAGGTCGACTACTACGAGGTCGTGGCCTTCACGAACAATCACCCGGCGACCGCCGCGCTCTGGCACCGGTTGCTCAACTGCGGCTTCCACCTTCCCGCCGCGGCGGGTACCGACGCCATGGCGAACTTCGCCTCGCTGCGCGGTCCCGTGGGCATGAACCGCGTGTACGTGCTCGACCAGCCCGCCCATTCCGCTGCCGGCGACGACGCGCGTTCCAACGGCGATGGAGCCCGCGCCCGGCTGGCGCGCTGGCTTGCGGGCCTCAAGGCCGGGCACAGCATGGCCACCAACAGCGCGCTACTCGGCCTCGAGGTCAACGGCCAGCCGCCGGGGAGCGAGATTGATGTTCCGGCGGGCGGGGCGACGCTCCAGATCCACGGATTCATGCGCTCGATCGTGCCGATGGACCACCTCGAGCTGCTCCAGCAGGGCAAGGTGCTGCGCTCCATCCCCCTGGGCGGCGACCGTCGCAGCGCCGACCTCGATTTCAGCATCCGGGTTAGCGCTTCGGGGTGGCTGCTGCTACGGGCCTGGAGCGAGGGTTCGAGCGCGGACATCCTCGACGATTCGCCGTACGCGACCACGAGCCCGGTGTACCTGGTGAATCCGGCAGTCGCCACGCACTGCGGCGCCGATGCCGATTACTTCATCGTCTGGATCGACGGCCTGGCCACGGCCGCAAGCTCGCACGGCGGTTACAACAGCGAAGCGGAGCGACAGACCACGCTCGGGCAAATCGCCGCCGCGCGCAAGGTGTTCGAGTCGCGGCGCTAGGACCGGTTAACGGTCCCTAGGCCAGCGCCGGGAATTCACGCGCGAAGGCCTCGAGGCATTGCCCCAGGCCGGCCACGATCTCGTCGACGTCGGCGCGCGAGGCGATCAGCGGCGGGGCGACCATGATCCAGTCACCAAAGCGACCCGCGTGGGTGCGACGGCCGTAGATCAGCAGGCCCGCATCGCGGGCCAGCGCCTGGATGCGCCGGTCCAGTTCGGGCTCATCGTCCTCGGCTTTGAGAGCCACCACGACGCCGTTGCCGACGGTGGCGGGCTTGCCGTCATAGGGCCACGTCAGGGCAAGACCGGCACCACCACCCGGCTTGCCCCAGGCGATGAATCGCTCAGTCTCCATCATGCGGCCAACACCCAGCTCCTTGCCGATCGGATCGTAAAACTTGGCGCCTCGTGCGAGATCGCGAGTTCCATTTGTGACGTAACCAACCAGGGCATCCCTCCCGGTACGGACGTATGCAGCCATGATGCATCAGGGCCTGGCATCGCTGCCCGTCCTCCTAAGTCCATGTCGGTTCCTGTGCGAATTGTGCACACATCCCCAGACGGCCGGTTACATGCAAATCTTTCGGCACCAACCGGCCTAATCATGGTGAGGCCCCACAAATATGTGCAGGAGCCCACGAAAGGAACCTGAAAGATTCACCGCGTACACTCACAGCTGTTCAGTTGACTCATCGGCGAGATGTGCTTCGCGCCAGCGTGAACATAGCTCTGTGAGGCCAATGGCACCGGTACATTCTATCCGGGACCCAACAGTGCGCCGACCTTAGTCGTGACTCCGCCCACATCACCCCCTATCCATTGTCTTCCTCCGAGCATTCCCCATGGTCCGAGGTCTATTTGTGAAGCCGGACATCCTTCTGGCGATGGTTCTCGTGGCTCCCACCGGTCTAAGTCCTGTGCCGGCTCGTGCCGGAGTCCTGGAGGACTGCCTTGCCAAGAACGTTCAGACCGCCCCAGAGGGTGCGACCGTGCGCGATCTGCGCGCGGCGTGTCGGCGCGAGACCGGTGCAGGAGCCGTAATCGTGGAAAAGCTACCCGAGTCGCTTGCGAAGCGTCGTGCGCAAAGCGAGAACCGCACGGAGCGCAACCCTTATTCACTGACGGCGTACAAGCAGAACTACGTGCTGCCGTTTACCTATGCCAGCCGGGAGAACCCGCTGTATGCGCAAGCCGGCATACACATGGACCATGAGGAAATGAAATATCAGTTCAGCTTTCGCTACGCGATCACCCAGGATGATTTGTTCGTTCACGGGGACGGACTGGATTTTGCGTATACGCAGAAGTCCTTCTGGCAGACCTTTAACTCGGAACAATCCGAGCCGTTCCGGGAGACTGACTACAACCCGGAGATTTTCTATGCGATGCCGCTAAGCCTTCGCCCCTTGGGCGGTGATACGGCCGTACAGCTTGGCTATGAGCACGAGTCCAATGGTCTTGGGCACAGCAGCGGAGTCAATCTCAGTCGTGCCTGGAATCGCATTTACGCACGATTCATCTTTGCCAGGGACAACTACATGATTGCGGTGCGCCCCTGGTATCGGATTCCGGAGTCCAAGAACACGTCGCCTACGGATTACTCGGGCGATGACAATCCAGACATCGAAACCTACATGGGCTACTTCGACCTGACGGCAGCCCTCAGGTACAGGGCGTTCGAGTTCTCCGTCCTGGCGCGCAACAACTTGCGTACCACGAACAACTACGGCGCGATTGAACTCGGCGTGTCCTTTCCCCTATACCATCGAATCCGCGGCTATGCGCAGTACTTCAACGGCTACGGGGACAGCCTGATCGACTACAACCAAAGCGTCACGCGCTACGGTGTAGGTTTCATGTTCACGGACATCCTCTAGTGCCGTCGCCGTTACGACCGAGGTCCGCTTATGTCGCGGACGCCGGAGCCTCCACGGTGGATAGTAGGTCTCGCATACGAAAGCGGGCCAGTGAAAGGAAGTTGAAAGCCTCGCTGCGTACAATGACAGCCATGCACGCCGCCTATCAGCGAGACGTCGTCCAGTCTGGATGGAGCATTCTGTGTGATTTCGATGGCACCATCGCCCTGGATGATGTCGTTGATGCTCTGCTGGAGAGATACGGCATGGCGGGCTGGGAGCAGCTGGAGCGGCGCTGGCGCGCTGGCCAAATAGGCTCACTCGAATGTATGCGCGGGCAGGTCGAATTGCTGGACGTTAGCCCAAGGGAATTGGACTTCTACCTGGATCAGGTCCAGATCGATCCGGCGTTCCCGGCGTTTGTGACCAAGGCGCGGTCCCTGGCGATGCCCATTCGGGTCGCGAGTGACGGACTGGACTATGTGATCCAGCGCATTCTTTCACGCCATGGCCTTGCGGACCTGCCCGTCATCGCCAACAGGTTGGTGCGCGGCGATGCTCCCGATCGGTGGCGACTTGAGTCACCTTTTGCGGTCGAGGGCTGCCGTAGCGGCACGTGCAAGTGCCGACAATTATCGGCGACGCGCGACCGGCGATTCGAGTACTCGCTGCTGGTCGGCGACGGTGCCTCGGATTTCTGTGTCGCCGAAAAGGCGGATTTTGTATTTGCGAAGGGCCACCTTGTTGACTATTGCCTGCTCCACGGAATTCCCCATCGCTCGATTGCCGGATTTGCCGATGCCCTGGAACTGCTGCCGACTTTGACCGATCCGGCTCCGGCACTGCCGCGGACCAAGTCCCGCGTTCAATCCCCCGTCTGAGCAGGTATCCAGCATGCACGCGCTTTCCAAACCCACTCCATCGGTGACGGATGATGCTCAGCTGCTGGCTGATGAGGCGCAATTCAGCTCCTTTGGCGATACCGTTCACTACGTCGACCCGCCGAAGATATTCCGCCGCTGTGATGGCAGCTTCATGTATGACAGTGCTGACATTCCCTATTTGGACCTGCAGATGTGGTACTCGGCAGTCAATTTCGGGTATGGAAACAGGCGCCTCAATGAGGTGTTGAAGCGCCAGATCGATGAGTTGCCTCAGGTGGCGAGCCAATACCTGCACCCGACAAGAATCGCGCTGGCAAAGGCCATAGTACAGGACATGCAGTCGAAATTCGGCGTCAAGGGACGTGCGCATTTCAACGTCGGGGGCGCACAGGCGATTGAGGACTCACTCAAGCTGGTGCGCAACGCGCGCCAGGGCAAGAGCCTGATGTTCGCCTTTGAAGGTGGATACCACGGTCGTACCCTGGCGGCCTCTGGCATCACTTCGAGTTATCGGTATCGCCGACGCTTTGGGCATTTCGGCGAGCGTGCGATGTTTATCCCGTTCCCCTATCCGTTCCGTCGACCCAAGGGCATGACGCCTGAAGAGTACGGGGATTCGTGCGTGCGCCAGTTCGAGCGACTGTTCGAAAGCGAATACAATGGCGTGTGGGACCCCAGGGCGAAGCAGGCCGAGTACGCTGCGTTCTACGTCGAGCCCATCCAGGGAACGGGCGGCTACGTGATCCCGCCAAGGAACTTCTTCCGCGACCTCAAGTCCGTGCTGGATAAGTTCGGCATTTTGATGGTTGTCGATGAAATTCAGATGGGCTTCTGGCGCACGGGCAAATTGTGGTCGATCGAGCACTTTGGCGTGACGCCCGACGTGCTGGTGTTCGGCAAGGCGTTGACCAACGGACTGAATCCCTTGTCGGGCCTGTGGGCGCGCGAGGCGCTGATCAGCCCGGAGGTGTTTCCGCCGGGGTCCACTCATTCCACCTTTAATTCCAACCCCTTGGGCACCGCGCTGGGTGTCGAGGTCCTGAAAATGGGCCGCGAGATGGAGTACGAGACAAGCGTGCCTTATAAGGGGGCCTATTTTCTCGAGGGACTCAAGGATCTGAAATCACGCCACCAGGAGATCGGCGACGTGGACGGCCTCGGCCTCGCCCTGCGTGCCGAGATCTGTACGGGTGATGGCTATACCCCCAACAAGGCCTTGCTCGACAAGATGGTCGACATCGGGTTAGGGGCCGAGCTCAGTTACCACGGCAAGCGCATGGGCCTGGTTCTGGATGTGGGCGGTTGGTATAAAAATGTCATCACCTTCGCACCGTGTCTCAATATCACACGCGAGGAAACCGACATGGCGCTCTCGCTGCTCGACCAGCTGATCACGAAGGCCAAGCGCGCGTGAGTACCGTACCATCCGTGGCGCAGCTTCAAAGCCGGATCTTTGAGATCGTCGCGCGCCACGCCAAGGTCGATATCCGCACCTTGACGCCGCAAGCGACCTTCAAGGATCTTGCGATATCATCGCTTACCGCCATCGAGGTGATCTTCGAAATCGAGGAGCGCTTCGACATCACATTTCCCGACCAGGAGGCCAACCTCGGCGCGGATAACCTGCAACGTCTGCTTGACGTGGTCCACGGCGTGCTGTCAAGCAAGGCGGGAGCGCAGGCGCCCGCGGGGTGAGACGGGAACTCTCGCAGCGCATTGCGATCACCGGCATGGGCGCGGTAAGCGCCTTTGGTGTGGGCGCCGAACTGCTCTGGAGCCAGCTGCGTGCCGGAGCGAGCGGCATTGGGCCGCTGCGGCACACCGAGGCGGACCAACTGCGGGTGCGTGTGGCCGCGCAGGTACCGACGACGTTCGACCCGGCCGCCTACATTTCTGAACCAACGCTGGGCATGCTGGATCGCACCTCCCAGTTCGCTCTTATCGCCGCGCACGAGGCCATCAGCCAGTCAGGCCTTGATTTTTCGGCCGGGCAGCTCGGTGCGCGCAGCGGTGCGGTCATCGGATGCGGTGTCGGTGGCGAAACGACGCACGATGAACAAGACCGACGGCTCTATCGGGACAATGCGGTTCGGTTGCATCCACTCAGCATTGTCCGGATCATGCCCAACGCGCCGGCCAGCCAGATCAGTATCGCTCACGGGTTGCGCGGACCGTCGTTCGTCGTGGCCAGCGCCTGTGCTTCGTCAAATCATGCGATTGCACAGGCCGTGCAGCTGATCCGTGCCGGACTTGCGGATGTGGTGATCACCGGAGGTACCGAGGCGTGTCTCAGCTACGGTGTCCTGCGCGCTTGGGAGGCGATGCGAGTCCTTGCCGATGACACCTGCCGACCCTTCAGTGCGAACCGCCGCGGGCTCGTGCTCGGCGAAGGGGCCGCCGTATTTGTGCTGGAGTCCCTGGAGCACGCGCGGGCCCGTGGTGCCCATATCTTAGGTGAGCTGGCCGGCATTGGCATGTCCTCCGACGCTCGGGACATTGTCGCGCCTGATGCCAATGGCGCCAGCACGGCCATGGCTCATGCACTGGAAGATGCGCGCTTGAGGGTGGATGAGATCGACTACGTCAATGCTCACGGCACGGGTACTCGAGCCAACGATGTGGTTGAGACGCGTGCGATTCGCCAGGTCTTCGATGCGCACGCAGAGCATCTGGTCGTGTCGTCCACCAAGTCGATGCACGGCCATGCGCTGGGCGCCGCCGGTGCCCTGGAGTTGGTGGCAGTACTGGGTGCGATGCGCGACGGCGTGGTCGCGCCCACGGCCAACTTCGATTGCGCGGATCCCGAGTGCGACCTGGACTATGTGCCTAATGTGGCTCGCGCCCGCAATGTTCGTGCCGCTCTGAGTAACTCGTTCGCCTTTGGAGGGTTGAACGCCGTTCTGGCGGTAGCACAAGTGTGAGCGTACGGACGGCTTCAGGTCTTGCGTGAGGCGACGGCGTGCGACGGAGTCAACGCCCTGGCGGGTTGCCTTGCAAGGCCGCTGGCGCTGGGTGCGCGACGCGCTCGGGCGGCAATCTGCACATGGGATCGGGTGCTGGCAATGGCGTCAAAGAAGCGCGCGCTCTGAGTGATGAGCGTGCGTCGCTCGCGGTCAATCGTAATCATGTGGTAGCTGTCCTTGAGTAGCAGCAGCTCGGTCGGCCCGCTCACCCGTCGTTGCACGAGTTTCGCGTTGCTCAGGCTGGCAATGTCGTCATCGCTGGCATGGGCAATCAGGCAGGGTGCCGTCACCTGCGGCAAGGCGCGGCGCGCGGACCGCGACAGTAGAAAGAGCTCCGCGAGCGAGTGCCAGGGGTTGCCCGGCAGTCCCGCCGCGCCGCTGTCGCCACCCAGCATCGCCGTGCTGATTCGCGCCCGCAGGCTTTCGTCGCGCAACCCGTAAGGTGGTTGCTCCATGAACATGCGCGATCGGCCGATGCCAAGGCGCTTAAGCAGCGGCAGCAGGAAGCTCAGTCGCGCCAGGTAAGGTATGGCCCAGCCATCGTGACGAAAGGTGGCGCCATAGGCACCGACACCGGCTACTTCGTCCGGTCTGTCCGCCGCCAGCTTCAGTGCTAGCAGGGCGCCCATGGACAATCCGCCGACGAACAGATGATCCACCTGCGCGCGCAAGCGGTCCGCGGCGCGCTGCACGCTCTCATACCAGTTGGTCCAACCGGTGGCGAGCAAGTCCTCGACGTCGCCGCAGTGTCCCGCCAACTGCATGCCGGACACCGTGAAGCCACGCGCGTGGAGCCCTAAGCCGAGCAGGCGCATCTCCATGGGCGTGCCGGTAAGTCCGTGGATGAGCAGTACGCCGCGGCGGCCGCCCTGGAAGAAGAAGCTGCGATCCTGGATCATTTAGGTGTCCTGTACTCGATAGGGCAAGACTTCGAAGCGTTCACAGGTCAGCCTTTGCCGACCATGCCGAAGCGCACCAGTACGCGTTCACCGATGCGCAGGGGCGTCGGCGCGTCAAGGGTCAGCACGCATTCCACGGTGCCGACCGTCATTTGCGATGGAGGCGCCTCGTCGATCGGCAAGGTACCTTCCAGAGCGCTGATGCGTAGCAGGTGAGCGGGCCAGGTGGCGCCACGATCGTCTTCAGTACTCACGGTCGCCGGCATGCCGACACGGACGGCGTCGACATAGGTCTCGTTCAGGTCGGCGCGCACGATGGTCGAGCCGTCGGGGAGCAGCGTGATGAGCGGTGGTGATTGCGGGGAGGCACGTGCACCGGGCTGTACGCTGACGCGCACTACCAGTGCGTCCAGCGGGGCACGAAGCGCCCGGAACTCAAGCTCCTGGCGCATCGCATCAAGCTTGTACCGCGACATTTCAACGGCGGATTGCGCCATTTGCAGCTGGCCCGCCAGTTCGGTCGCAGCCGCCTGGGCGTCGTCAGCGGCCTGCATCTCTCCGGCACCCGCACGCGCGGCGGCCACGAAACGCTCCGCACGCTGTTGAGATGTCGCGAGCTCACGGGAAAGAAGTTGGTGCTTGGTAAGTTCCTGCTTCAGCTCCGCCTCGGCGCCACGTACGGCGAGCCTTGCTTCCCTGTCGTCCAATTGAGCCAACAACTCACCGCGGCGCACTCGCGCGCCCTCATGGGCCGCGACCGCAGTCACAGTACCGTCTCGAGGAGAAGTCAGCAGCAGCAGTCCTCCCTCGACGGCGATGCGCCCCTTTGCCACCGCGACGTAACTGTTATTGTGCGCCTCGCGGGCTGGATCGGAATCGTGCGAACAGGCCGCGAGCAGCAGCGCCACGCAGGGCAGGCAGGCCGTAGTACGGAGCGCGATGAGCACGTTCTGGCTCATGGGCCGGAGTCCCCGCGTCCGGTGACAGAGGCTGGACGCAAATCCCGCAGCACGCGGCCGTCTTCAATATAGACCACGCGATCGGCATGGCGGATGAGACGCGCATCATGGCTTACGCAAAGAACGGTGGTTCCATGCCTGCGCGCCACGCCGTGCAGAATATTGATCACCGCCTGACCGTTCGCGGCATCGAGTGCGCTGGTAGGCTCATCGGCAAACAGCAATCGGGGCTCTTTGGCGATGGCCCGGGCGATTGCGACCCGCTGTTTTTCACCACCCGAAAGTTCCGCGGGCCGGCGTCGCCGGTGGGAGGACAAACCCACTTCATCGAGCGCGCGATGCGCGCGCTTCTGGGCGTGCGAGCGTGACAGACCGAGATAGTACAGCGGCAGTTCCACCTGCTCGCACGCGCTGAGCGCAGGGAAGAGTGCGAAATCCTGGAAGACAAATCCGGTGTGCTGCAGCCTGAAGCGCTCCAGTGCCGATCTGTCGAGCTGACCAAGATCATGGCCGAGCGCATGAATCTGGCCGGCATCCACGCCCTGCAGGCCGCTGAGGATCATCAGAATAGTGCTCTTTCCGCAGCCCGACGGTCCGGAGATCAGCGTGAGATCGCCCGACTGGACGCTGAGCGAAAAGTCCTCAAGTACCGGCGTGCGCACCTGCCCACTGGTGTACGCCTTACTAATCCCCTGGGCGCAAAGCGTGGCGGCCGGTGCGTGTGAATTGTTCATCGGCAACTCATCGCAGCAAGATGGCCGGCTCGGCGTGCCGCAGGCTCCGCACCGCGGTGAGGCCCGAGATGCCGGCTACGCCCAGGGCTACGAACATGCACGTCAGAGTCACCGGGGCGCTGAATACAACTGGGACGTCCTGGCTTTGAGCAATCAGTAGCAACAGTGTGCCCAGGATCGCGGCCCCAACCAGTCCCGCCGTACCGACCCAGAAGGCCTGTTCGAGCACCACCCAGCGCAGGCTCCTCGCTCCTACGCCGAGTGCGTTGAGCATGGCGTACTCGCGCACCGAGTTCGCGACGGCCGCCCGCAGCGCCTGGCTGCTAATGGCCGCACCGGCCACAAAGACAATCACGGCCAGGAACAGCACTCCGGCACCGGCACCGGTGTCGAGTAGCCAATACAATTCGGAGCGGCGGGCAAAATCCTCCGCTGTCCACACCTCATAGGGACCGAACGCCGCCCGGCAGCACAAGCGGGCGGCCACTGCATCGGAGTCGCGCGGCTCGCGGAGCTGGGCAACCAGGTAGGTCGGCCGGTTCGCTTCAATGGCATCGGCGTCCAGCCGCCGTGCGGTGTCAAGTGAGGTCACGACGTTGATGCCACTCAGCGAACGCAGGCCACGGCTCTCCCCGACGACACGTACACGATGCCCGTTGAGGCTCGCGGTATCACCCATGCGCACCCCGAGCGTGCGAAGATCGGCCCGGTCAACGATCACCGAGTCGGGCTCGCTTAGCTGCGTGCGCACGGCGGGGTCCAATACATGCGCATACAGCTGACCGTCGGCTTGAGGATTTATCCCAGAGACCGAGACCGCTACGTTTCCCTTGGCGCCCCGCCAGTTCCCATCGAGCCACTGAAAGGGCTCGACCCGTTGCACAGCCGAGTCCATCCGCAAAAGCGCTTCGACACCGTCCGGAATTGGCCGGCCCAGGTTGACCGTCGCGGTACCCGGGTAACCTACCCACAGCTGCGCCGACGAGCCGATCACCTGCACACTGGCGCTTCTGAAGATTCCGAGCACGAGTGAGGCCTGCAAAAGCTGCAGCAGGCAGGCGAAACCGACGGCGAACACGACGGGCAGGAAGCGCCGCCGTTCGTAGATCAAGCTCTTGCGTGCCAGCGCGATCATGGATGCGGTACCGGAGTCTGCGCGTCCGTCGCGGGCCGTGGCGCACCGCCCAGCGCCTTGAACAGTGCCACATACGCCACGCCGCGTGCGGCGCGCGCGTGCAACAGCTCCAATTGCGCCTCGTCCTGGACGATGGCCGCTGTTTGCTGATCCATCGGGCTCGAGAGCCTGAGTTCCACGCGCCGCGCAACAGCCGCACTGGACCTCTTGGCCGCGCTAAGCGCGGTGGCTTCAAGTACCTCACGTTCCCGCTGCCTCTGCAGGTTCCCGAGTGCAGTCTCCGTTTCAGCAACCCCCTCGAGAACGGCCTGGCGATAGGCCAGCACGCTCGCCTGCAACTCGAACGCTTTGGCATTCGACTGCGCCATACGCAAGCCCCAATCAAACAGCGGTATATCGATGAGGGGCCCGATCGTGCCGATTTGCGTAGTCCGCTGGGATTGGGTGTGCTCCAGGTTTTTAGCCCAAACGAGAGTCCCGCCTATGCCGACACTAGGCAGCAGGTCTGAACGGGCCAGCCCGGATTCACCCGCGGCGCGCAGGACGTCAGCCTCAGCACGCACAATTTCCGGCCGGGTTCGCAGCAGGTCGGCGGGCGATTCGCTGAGCGACCAGTCGCCCAAGTGTGGCATTTCACCGCTTTGGAGCCACAGGGCCTCCGGCTCAGCGCGACCCAGGAGCACGGCGAGTTGTTGTGCGGTGGCGTCGACGCTCTGTTGGGCCTCGAGCAGTGCGCTGCCGGAATGTGCCAGCGCAATTTCCGCTTCGGTCAGCTGCAAGGAGGTGGCAAAGCCGAGGCCTTCGCGAGTTTTCAACAGTTCAAGTTGTTGCTGGCGTTGGTCGCGGATCTGTGTTTGCAGTGCGATCTGCTCGTGCGCAGCGCCGAGAGCGAGCCAATCGGCGACGACTTCGCCGACCAGCGACACCCTGACCTGATCAAGCTGAGCCGCCGCTGAGTCGACCTCGCCCTGCAACACCCGGCGGTTCGCCTCGGATCGGCCGAACAGCCCCAGTTCCCAACCGGCATCAAAACCGCCAACGCGATAGGGGTCGCCGGCGCTGTAATCGATCGCATCGACGGTGCGTGCATTCAATTGCGGCAGATAGTGGTCGTTGGCATGGAGCCGCAGGGCACGCGCGGCGTGCAGGCGCTCAAGCGCCTGCGCCACATTCAGATTATTAGCCAGTGCCTGATTGACAAGTGCATCGAGCTGCGGGTCGTGAAAATCCCGCCACCAACCGTGCAGGTCGGTGGGCGCCGGGCCGACCGGCACTGCGTGGCGCCACAGCGCCGAAGTGGGCGGCGCCAGCGCCGGGAGCGGTGCGGCGGCGCAGGCGATGAGGGTGGCGGTAACGAGCAACACAACGGCATATGCCCCGGTGTTAATCCGACTCATGTACGAGCCGCATGCAATGGGAATGCCACCGATATACGCAGGCCGCCCTTGACACTGCGCGCAAACTGCAATGCCGCGCCGTGGCGTTGGGCGATACGCCGCACGATGGCCAGCCCCAGGCCCGTGCCGCCGTCCCCGCCGCCGGATACCCGAAAGAACCGCTCGCCCAAGCGTGGCAACAGGGCTTCCGGCACACCGGGACCATCATCCTCGACCACGAGAGTTGCGGCTCCGTCGGCGGGTGGGAGAACGGCGACCATAACGGTACTGCCACCGCCGGCGTAGCGCACCGCGTTATCGACCAGGTTATCGATGAGCTCGTGCAAACCCGCGGTCTCACCAGTCACCCTGATCTCCGCGTCGGTGCCTTCATAGCCAAGATCCACTCCCGCGCGGATCGCATCGTGGATGCGGCCCGCGATCACTTCGGGGACTAGAGTGGTCAGCGCGACGGCGGCACTGTCATCGAACGGCTCAAGCGGCGATTGAGCCCGCGTCAGAGCGAGCAACTGCGTCGCGGTGCGACTGGTCTGGGCGGTCAGATGGGCCACATGCCCGAGCGTGTCGTGTATCGTCGCGCAGCGCGGATCCTTTAATGCGCGATCGACATGCAGACGCAGCCCCGACAGTGGCGTTCGCAGCTGGTGTGCGGCATCCGCGATAAAGCGCTCCTGCACCGCCATCGCCTCGCGCAGGCGTGTAAACACCGCATCAATTGTCCTGGTGAGAGGCAGGATCTCCCTTGGCACTTCGGCGTCGGTGATAGGATTCAGACCGGGTTCGCGCGAATCGAGCTTGCGCATAAGCGGGTGCAAGGCACGCAGGCCCGCCCCAACTCCGAACCACACCAGCGAGACAAGGCAGGCAATCAGCACGGCCTGCATCGGAATCGCAATCAATAGGATTTCACGCGCGCTCAGCCAACGGTCCCGCAACGATTCTGCGATTGTGACCGTAACGACATCGCCGGCGTCGTTGTCTGGTTTGAAACTGACCGAGGCGGTACGCAGCGGCAGCGCGCCCAGGTTGACGCTCGCCAGCACCGGCAGCGTACCGAGAGGGGGTTGAGCCCGGTTGGGAAGGTGAATGTTCCCACCGAGCACGCCATGGGTTCTGCTGGTTACCGAGAAATAGCTGCCGTCAATGGTGAAGCCAAGCAGTGCCTGAGTCTGTGCAGACAGCGGACTGGCCAGATGCTGAGTATTGAGCAGGGCCGCCAGTGAGGTCGCGTCCCCAGACAGATCGCGATCGTGCATGCGGTTGAGGTAGCGCATCGCGATGCCATAGGTGAGCGCGGCATCGAGCAACATCAACATCAATATGGGAATCATCAGAAAGGTCAGCAGGCGAAGTCGCAAGCTGGGCCGCCCGACACGCTGAGCCGCGAGTTCAGGCACCCGGAGTTTCTTCAAGCAGATATCCGAGGCCGCGCACGGTGCGAACGTTCACGCCGCAGTCCTGCAGTTTCCGCCGTAGGCGATGCAAGGCGATATCCAAGCCATTGTCCGTGAGCTCTTGATGCCAACCGCACAATGAGTCGATCAAATGCGCTCGAGAGCTGACGCGATCCTGGCGGACCGCGAGCGCCTTCAACAGGCTCACTTCGCGCGGCGTCAGTTCAAGCGGGGCATTGTCCAGCAAGACACAATGCCCAGAGGTCGAAATTCGCAGTCGACCGACCCGCAACTCGTTCGCTCCTTTGCTGATTGCGCGCCTGAGCAGGGCACGCACGCGTGCCTCAAACTCATCCAGGGCGAATGGCTTTACGAGATAGTCGTCGGCGCCCAGATCCAGTGCTGCAACACGCTCGCGTAACGCATCGCGCGCGGAGATGACGAGAATCGGAAACAGAGCGTCTCGCGCGCGCAACCGCCGCAATACTTCGCCACCATCGAGTCTCGGCAGACCAAGGTCAAGCACTAGCAAGTCGTACTGGTTATCGCATAGCGCCTGATCGGCCTCAAGGCCATCTCCCACGCGCTGCACGGCGTGACCGCTGTTGCGTAACGCGCCCGCCAGAGCCACGGCGATCGATGCATCGTCCTCGGCAATCAGCATGCGCATGAAGTGGCCCTGCAGACAGTTGCAAGAGTGCGCGCTACCGCCGTGCCAAAGCTGGCCACCGAACACGCCGATGGCCCGTAAGGCGCAAGGCCGCGCTGGGACGAATTGGTGACATTGCTGCAAAAGGGCAATTGGGCGGCGCCTCAAGGCATGCGCGCATGGTGTACCTTGGTTAGACGCCTGATCGCTGGCAAATCAATCGCTCAGGGGAATACACATTGCAACGATTGACGGGGCCATCATTGGAACGCGCCGGCCGCGGCAAGTTCCCTCAGATCGTTTTGCCGGGAGGCAGGTCGACGGCAGCGGCCGGGCTCATTAAGAACGCGTCATCTGCGGGAATTCCATGATTCTCCCGGCCGGCGCCGAGTTTCACATCCACGGGTTCATGCGCTCGATCGTGCCGATGGACCACCTCGAACTGCTCCAGCAGGGCAAGGTACTGCGCTCCATCCCCGTGGGCGGTGACCGTCGCAGCGCCGACCCCGATTAAGGTGTTCGAGTCGCGTCGCTAGCGCGCCGCCGGCAGCTCGCGCGCGTACGCCTCGAAGCAATCTCCCAGGCCGGCCACGATCTCGTCGACGTCGGCGCGCGAGGCGATCAGCGGCGGGGCGACCATGATCCAGTCACCAAAGCGGCCCGCGTGGGTGCGACGGCCGTAGATCAGCAGGCCCGCATCGCGGGCCAGCGCCTGGATCCGGCCGATCACGTCCATGGAACGCGGCAACATGCTGCGATCGCCGCGGTCCGCGACGATCTCGACCGCGTTGAGCATGCCGAGTCCGCGGACGTCGCCAATCAACGGGCAGCGCTCCTGCAAGGCATTCAGCCGCGCGCGCAGGTAGGCGCCGGTGTCGCGCGCGCGCCCGATGAGCCCATTGTCAACGGTCTCCGCGAGCACCGCTAAGCCCACGGCACAGGCGAGCGGATGGGCCTTGTGCGTGTGGCCGACGTGGAAGCCGCCGGCGCCCGCGACCGCGTCCACCAGCGCGGCGGGGGCAAGGAACGCAGCCAGCGGCACGTAGCCGCCGCCGAGCCCCTTGGCCAGTATCGCGAGGTCGGGGCGGGCCCCGGGCCAGTGGTCGGCGGCGAGGAAGGTACCGCTGCGGCCGGCGCCGCTGACGATCTCGTCGTGGATCAGCAGCACGCCGAATTCGTCGCAGATCTCGCGCACGCGCCGGTAGTAGGACGCCGGGGCATGGGTCGCGCCACCGCAGAATCCCATGACCGGTTCGAGGATGAACGCGAGCACCGTGTCCGGGCCCTCGGCAACGATGCGATCGCGCAGCTGCCCCGCGCACTGCAGGGCGTGCTGCTCGGCGTCCAGCCCAGTGGGCAGGCGGTAGCTCCAGGGCGCGTCGACGTGGATGCCGGGCGCCATGCCTTGCAGGTAGGGTGCGTAGGCGGGATCGGCCGACAGGTTCATCGTCGCGCGCGTGCTGCCGTGGTACGAAGGATTGCGGCTGATGAGCTTGTAGCGCGCGCCCTGGCCGCGCGCGAGCGCCACGCGGCGCGCGAACTGCAGGCACTTTTCCACCGCCTCGGAGCCGCCCGAGACGAAGAAGGCGCAGTCGAGTCCCGGGCCGGCCAGCCTCGCCAGCAGCTCGCTCAACCGCGTGCTGTCCGGCGACTCGAAGTTGCTCGGGTAGGCGAAGCAGACCCGGCTCGCCTGCTCGCGCATCGCCTCGAGCACGCGCTCATTGCCGTGGCCGATGTTCACGGCGATCGGGCCGGAGGTCACGTCGATATAGCGCTTGCCCGACCGATCCCAGATGTGCACGCCGCGCGCATGGTCGATCACGGGCGGGCCCGCGCCCGCGGCCCCGGTCCAGAAGCGCTGCATGCCCGTGCTCAAGGCTGCGATCAGTAATCGGGCGCCGGCGTCATGCGGCGCCGCGGCGGATCGTAGAAGGCGCCCGGCACCACGCGGCAGCGCGCC
The DNA here is from genome assembly GCA_963778855.1 of uncultured Gammaproteobacteria bacterium. Lineage (GTDB taxonomy): Bacteria > Pseudomonadota > Gammaproteobacteria > Steroidobacterales > Steroidobacteraceae > FEN-1191. The sequence continues at coordinate 391,646 of CAVZWC010000001.1, forward strand.
ATGAAGCGGCTCCACTTGAGCTCCTTCTGGTAATAGATCTCGGCGAAGATCTCGTCCCCGGCCCGGCCCCAGGGCATCGCCACCGAGGCCAGCGCGATGCTGGCCTTGGCGGCCGGCGACCACATCGCCGAGGTGACCACGCCGATGTGCCGGCGCTCGCGATCGTACACGTAGGCATCCTTGGCGGTCTTGTTGCCTTCGATGTCGAGGCGCACGAGGCGGTAGCGCGAGCCGCGCTGCTGCTCGGCCAGCAGTGCGCGCCGGCCGGTGAAGTTGGGCTTGCCGAAGTCGACCAGCCGCCCCAGGTCGAGCTCGAAGGGCGAGCGCGTGCGATCGACCCTGACCGCGCGATCGGCAGGCAGGAAGTCGACCCCCGCCTGGATGAAGCCTGCCTCGATGCGGCTCAACTCGAGCGCCATCGTGCCGATGGCCCGGATGCCGTGATCGCGCCCGGCCTCGAACAGGCCGTCCCACAACTGCAGCGCCCGCTCCGGGTCGATCCACAGCTCGTAGCCCAGGTCGCCGGTGTACCCGGTGCGCGAGACTGTCAGTTCCGTGTCCGCGTAACGGTAGCCGCGCATCGCAAAGGGTTGCAGCGTCTCGATGCCTGCGAGGCCCAGCTTCTTCAGCACCGCGCAGCTGGTCGGTCCCTGCACGGCCAGCCCGGCGACGTCGTTGGTCTCCTCCACCACGCGCACATCGAAGCCCAGCGTCGAGGCCAGCAGCCAATCGAGCTGCCGCTCCTGCGAACAGAGGCGGTAGACCCCGTCGCGCAAGTGGAAGATGGTGCCGTCGTCGATCACCTGCCCGGTATCGTCGCACCACAGGCAATAGCCCACGCGCCCGGGCTTGATCTTCGCGACGTCACGCGTGACCAGGCGATTCATGTAGGCCAGCGCGTCGGGGCCGGTCACGAGGTGCTTCGTCATCGGCGACAGGTCGAACACCGAGCAGGAATTGCGGATCGCGTTGTATTCCATGCCGACGTCGAAGTAGGCGTCGGCCACGGTATGGTCGCGCCAGCGGTGCCAGAGGTTCAGCTGGTTGAGCGCGGAAGTACGCGCATGGAACGGCGTGGTCAGCACTGCCTGGCGGAAATGGTCACGGGCGAGCATCGTTCAGTGCTCCTGCAGTACCGCGCGCGCGGCGTTGCGCCCGGCCGTGCCCATGACGCCGCCACCGGGATGGCAGCCGGCGCCGCACAGGTAGAGCCCGGGCACGGGCATGGCGTAGCGCGCGGCACCAGGCGCCGGACGCAGCATCATGAACTGGTCGAGCGCCAGTTCGCCGTGGTGCCAGTGGCCGCCGGCGATCCGGAACTGTCGCTCGATGTCGGCTGGCGTCAGCAGCTCGGCGTGCCGCACCAGGCCGCCGATGCCAGGTGCATGTTGCTCCAGCACCGCCATCACGGTCGATTCGAAGGCGGCGCGTCCCGCCGCCCATCCGTCGCGCAGCTCGCAGGGCGCGTACTGCACGATGGCCGAGAGCACATGGCAGCCCGCGGGCGCGAGGCTGTCGTCGTGCACCGAAGGCAGGCTGATCTCGAGCACCGGCTGCGGCGAAAAGTCCCCGTATTTGGCGGGATTGAAGGCGCGCTCGATGTAGTCGAGGTCCGGGGCGATGAGCAGCCGCTCGCCGGGCAGCTGCGCGTCCAGGCCGCGGAACTTTGGCAGTCCGCCGAGCGCCAGGTGCAGCTTGGCGGCGTTGCCGTCGCTGCGGACGTGATCGATGCGGCGGGCAAACTCGGTCTCCAGGTGGCGCGCCCCGAGCAGCCGCAGCAGGCTGCTGCGCGGATCGGCATTGGAGACCACGGCTGCAGCCGGGATCTCGGCTCCGGCCACGGTGCGCACGCCGGCCACGTGTCCATCCCGCACCAGGATCTCGCTCACTTCCGACCCGCAGCGGATGTCGACGCCGGCGGCGCGCGCCGCCGCGGCCAGGGCTGCGGTCACCGCGCCCATGCCGCTGCGGGGCAGGGCGAGCGCGCCCGCTCCGCCGCCGCCACTGCGGCGATAGAGCGCGTTGTAGACCGAATTGCCCGAGCGCGGGCCCAGCCGCGCGCCGAGCACGCCGTCGAGCGCCAGCGCCCCCTTGAGCAGCGGGTCCGTGAAGGCCTCGTCGAGCACGTCCTGGATGTTCATGGTCGCGACGCGCAGGAACTCGCGCATGTCGCGCTGCCCGAGCCGCCGCAGGTCGAGCGCGACCGCGGCCGCGGGCAGGGCGTCGCGCCAGCTGCCGAAGGCGAGCCGTGGCGGCGCGCGCCCGTGCTGGCGGGCGATGAAGCGCGCGAACTTCTGCATCCGCGATTCGAAGGCGCGCAGCGCCGCGCGCTCCGCCGGCGCCAGCTCGCCGGCGCGCAGCTCGCCGCCGACGAAGACCAGCGGCGCGCGCTCGAGCGACAGCGCGACGGTGGCGAGCCCAGTGCGCGCGTAGGCCAACCCATGGCGGCCGAGTGCGAGCTCGCGTTCGATCACCGGGTCGAGCAGCGGCAGCAGGTGCGCCACGGCCGAGACCTTGAATCCTGGCGCGAACTCGCGCGTGACCGCCGCGCCGCCGACCTGGTCCGCGGCCTCGAGCACCAGCACCTTGCGGCCGGCGCGCGCCAGGTATGCGGCGCACGCCAGGCCGTTGTGGCCGGCGCCGATGATCGACCGTGGGCGCGCCCTCAGTCATCGCTCCACCCGTCCGGCACCGTCGCCTCGCGTCGCAGGTCACGCAGGATCTCGCGCGCGGCGTTGGCACCGGGAGCCGCCATGACGCCGCCGCCCGGGTGGGTCGCCGACCCGCACATGTACAGGCCACGCACCGGGCCGCGATACTGCGCGTAACCCGGGAACGGGCGGTTGAAGAACAACTGGTCGAAGGTCAGCTCACCCTGGAAGATGTTGCCCTCGGTCAGGCCGACCTCGGCCTCGAGCTCGCGCGGCGTGCGCACCTCGGCGTGCAGCACGAGCTGGCGGAAATTCGGGCTGTAGCGCGAGATCTGGTCGAACACCGTCTCGCTGAACGCGTCGCGATCGGCGTCGGTCCACTCACGCCCATGGACCAGCGGCGGCACGTACTGCACGAACACCGACATGATGTGCTTGCCCGGGGGCGCCATCGTCGGGTCGGTCAGCGACGGGATCAGCAGGTCGAGGTACGGGTCCTTCGACCAGGTGCCGTGCTTCCAGTCGTCGTAGGCGCGTTCGATAGCGCTCGAGCGAATCGAGGAAGTGCATGTCGCCGCTGATCAGCGGATTGCCGGCGCCGAGCGCGGGAAAATCCGGCAGCCCGTCGAGCGCGATGTTGAGCTTGCCCGAGGAGCCGCGGATCTTGAAGTTGCGCGCCGCGCGCGACGATCTCCGGATCGCAGGTCGGCGGCGTCGAGCAGCTTGAGGAAGGTGCGCTTCGGGATCGACATTCGAGACCACGATCGTCGGCCTGGTACTCATCGCCGTTGGCGAGCGCCACGCCGCGGCACGCGACCGCCGCGGACCAGAATTCGCTGTGACCGGCGCGTCGACGAGCATTTCGCCGCCGTGGGCGCGCAGCTGCGGCGGCGAGGGCGTCGCTGACCGCGCCCATGCCGCCGCGGGCGAAGCCCCAGGCGCCCATCTGCCCGTCAACGTCGCCCATGTAGTGGTGCAGCAGCACGTAGGCGGTGCCCGGCGATTGCACGCCGAGCGCGGTGCCGATGATGCCGCTGCCGGCGAAGGTCGCCTTGACGACGTCGCTCTCGAAATACTCGTTGAGGTAGTCGGCGATCGAGAGCGTGTAGAAGCGGATCGTGTCGGAGATGCCGGCCTCGCCGAGCTTGGCGAATTCACGGCCAAGGTGGACCATCTCGCGCAGGTCGCGCCAGCTCAGCGAACTCGGGTCGGGTGGCGTGCGCATCAGCAGCGCGCGGATCAGCCGGCACTGGCGCATGGTGTCGCGCGCATAGCGCATGTAGGCGTCGGCGTCGCGCTCGCTGTGGCGCGCGATCTCGCGGCGCTTGATGTCCTTGTCGATGTAGCCGCCGAGGATGTCGCCATCGCGCGTGAAGGTCACTCCACCGCCGTAGGGCACGATCTGCAGGCCGTGGCGCGACAGCTCCAGCGTGCGGTAGATCTCCGGCCGCAGCAGGCCGCAGACGTAGGAACAGTTCGAGTAGGTCCAGTGCGGATAGAGCTCGCGGCTGACCGTGGCGCCACCGATGTACGGATTCGCCTCGAGCACCAGCACCTTGAGGCCGGAGCGCGCCAGGAAGGCGGCGTTGGCCAGGCCGTTGTGGCCGGCGCCGATGACGATGGCGTCATAGCGCTTCATGCTCGCGACTGCCATAGCCTTCAGTGCGCCGCCAGGCGGTTGTACTTCGCGAGCAGCGCCACGAGCCGGTCGTGGGGCAGGGCGATCGCGCGCCGGTCGTTGGCGCCGGTCATCGTTTCCGCCGCCACCAGCGCGTTGACGATAGCCTCCTCGGTGGCCTCTGCCGCCGCCTGGAACAGGGGCGACATGCGGTCATTGGGCAGCATCTTGAGCGGCGGCAGGCCGGTCGACACCCCGGCCCCGGAATTCGCGGTGGAAAAGGCGATGAAGATCTCGCCGGAGGAATTGCTCGCCGTGCCGCCGGTGCGGGCGATGCCCATCGAGGCGCGGCGCGCGATCCGCTTGAGCTGGTGCGGCAGCAGCGGGGCATCGGTGGCCAGCACGACGATGATCGAGCCCACGTCGTTGTCGGCGTGCGGGCCGCGACGCAAGTCGTAGGCCTTCTGGTCCCGGATCTCCTGGCCCACCGGCACGCCGGCGATCGTGAGCTGCTCGCGCGTGCCGAAATTGGCCTGCACCAGCACCCCGACCGTGTACGGCCCCGACGGATCGGCGACCCGGCGCGAGGCGGTGCCGGTACCGCCCTTGAATTCATAGCAGATCATGCCGGTGCCGCCGCCGACGTTGCCTTCCCCAACCGGGCCCGTGCGCGCGCCATCGAGCGCGGCAAAGGCGTGCTGCGCCTTGACGTGCAACCCGTCCATGTCGTTGAGCCAGTCGTCCGAGGTCTCGGCCACGACCGGCAGCTGCCAGGTGTCGGCGAGGTCGACGTGGTAGCGGTCCAGCGACCAGGCGATCACGGCGTCGCGCACCACGCCGACGCTCTCGGTGTTGGTGATCATGACCGGACCGTAAAGCAGCCCCGACTCCTCGACCCAGGTCGTGCCCGTCATCTCGCCGTTGCCGTTGAGGGCGAACCAGCCGGCGAACACCGGGTCGATCGGCGCGAGCTTGCCACGCGGAAGGATCGCCGTGACGCCGGTCCGCACCGGCCCCTGGCCACGCACCCGCTTGCCGGAGCCCGAGTTCAGCGTGACCTCGCCCACCTCGACGCCGGGCACGTCGGTGATCGCGTTCCACGGGCCGGGCTGGCCGGTGAAGGGCACGCCGAGCTCGCGCGCCCGGGGCTTGTTCGCCCCGGCATCGAGCGCCGGCGACACGGCCGGAATCAGGCTCAGCGCGGCCACCCAGGCCAGCACGCGGCGGCCCGAGGGCAATGTTCCAATCCCCATGGACGCAGCTTAGATTTGCCGACCCGAACAGGTCAACATGGCGGCCACACCAGGCGGCGCGGCCAACGGATTCTCAGAGCTGAACGCGGCTTCCCAGGTCGATGCCGGCGAGGTCGAAGCCGCGCCGGTAGTCGCGGATGTGCTTCTCGCACCAGGCACGCGCCGCCGCCGTATCGCCCGCGCGGACGGCCTCGGTGATCTTGCGCTGCGCCGTGGCGATGCGCGCGCGCGCGGCCGCCACCTCGTCGATGATCGTGCACAGCGAGGGCGCCAGCAGCTGCAGCAGCGACTCGTGCGCCAGCATCAGCACGCGGTTGTGGGTCGCCTCGCCGAGCAGGCGGAAGAAATCCGCGGCCTGGCGGCCCGCCGCGATGGCATCGGCCTGCATTGCCTGGCCGACCTTGGCGTCAATGAGCTCCAGGTCGCCGGCGCGGCGGTGCCGCGCCGCCGCCTCGGCGATCGGCGGCTCGAGGATCGTCAGCGCCTCCCAGACGTCGCGGATGCTGACATCGTGCAGGGCGAGCGCGCGGCTCACGCCGTCGGCGACGACCGCGCGCTCCGGCCGGCTCACCATCATGAGCTTGGAGCCGCGCTGCCGGCGCAGCACTCCGGTCGACTCCAGCTCGCGCAGCGCCTCGCGCACGGTGGAGCGGTTGACGCCGAACTGGCGCGCGAGCTCGAGCTCGGGCGGCAGGCGATCGCCGGCGCTGAGGCTGCGGTCGCTGATGCGCTCGAGCAGCGCCGCCGCCACCTTGCGGTAGGCGGGCTCGAACTCGAGCGGCGCGAAATTCGACGCTCATGCCGACTTCCGGTAGAGCTCGCGACCGATCAGCAGGCGGCGGATCTCCTGGGTGCCGGCGCCGATCTCGTAGAGCTTGGCGTCGCGCAGCAGCCGGCCGGCCGGGTAGTCGTTGATGTAGCCGTTGCCGCCGAGCATCTGGATCGCGTCGAGCGCGGCCAGCGTGGCGCGCTCGGCCGCGAACAGGATCGCGGCGGCGGCGTCCTGGCGCGTGCAGCGCCGGCGTCGCAGGCACGACCCACGGCGTAGACGAAGGCGCGCGCCGCGTTGAAGTGCGTGTACAGGTCGGCGATCTTGGCCTGCATGAGCTGGAAGCTGCCGATCGGCTCGCCGAACTGGCGTCGCTCGTGCACGTAGGGCAGCACCACGTCGAGCGCGGCGGCCATGAGGCCGAGCGGGCCGGCGGCCAGCACGGCGCGCTCGTAGTCGAGGCCGCTCATGAGCACGCGCACGCCCGCCATCGACCTCGCCGAGCACGTTCTCGGCCGGCACGACGCAGTCCTCGAACACCAGCTCGCAGGTGTTCGAGCCGCGCATGCCGAGCTTGTCGAGCTTCTGCGCAGCTCGAGAAGCCGGCGAAGCCCCGTTCGACGATGAAGGCCGTGATGCCCTTCGCGGCCGCGCCGGTGTGGTCTTCGCGTAGACGACGAGCACGTCGGCGTCCGGGCCGTTGGTGATCCACATCTTGCGGCCGTTGAGCACGTAGCCATCGCCGCGCTTGTCGGCGCGCAGCTGCATCGACACCACGTCGGAGCCGGCGCCGGGCTCGGACATGGCCAGCGCACCGACGTGCTCGCCACTGACGAGGCGGGGCAGGTAGCGGTCGCGCTGCGCGTCGTTGCCGTTGAGCCGCAGCTGGTTCACGCACAGGTTCGAATGCGCGCCGTAGGACAGGCCGACCGACGCCGAGGCGCGCGAGATCTCCTCCATGGCGACGATGTGCGCGAGGTAGCCGAGGTCGGCGCCGCCCCAGCGCTCCGGCACCGTGAGGCCGAGCAGGCCCTGGTCGCCGAGCTTGCGCCACAGCCCGGCCGGAAACTGGTTGCTGCGGTCGATCTCGTCGGCGAGCGGGGCGATCTCGCTGCGGGCAAAGCGCCGCACCTGCGCGCGCACCTCATCGAGGGTCTCGCCAAGGCCAAAGTCGAAGTCGCAGGAATCCAGCGCGTGCATGCTCTTGCTCCCGACTGAGACAATGGTGCTATTATCGGACAATCGGACTATTAAGGCAAGGCCACCATGCCGACGATCGAGTCCGCCCTCGGACCCCGCAGCGCGGAATTCCAGGCCAACCGCCCGGCGATGGAGTCGCTGGTGGCGGACCTGCGCGCCCGCCTGGCCGCGGCGGCGCTGGGCGGCGGCGAGGCCGCCCGCGCGCGCCACCTCGCGCGCGGCAAGCTGCTGCCGCGCGCAGCGCGTCGAGACGCTGCTCGATCCGGGCACGCCGTTCCTGGAGTTCTCGCAGCTCGCCGGCCGGAGGCCTGTACGACGACGAAGCTCCCGGCGCCGGCCTGATCACCGGCATCGGCCGCGTGGCCGGCCGCGAGTGCCTCGTCGTCTGCAACGACGCCACGGTCAAGGGCGGCACCTACTACCCGATGACGGTCAAGAAGCACCTGCGGGCGCAGGAGATCGCGCGCGAGAACCGCCTGCCCTGCGTGTACCTGATCGATTCGGGCGGCGCGCACCTGCCGAGCCAGGACGAGGTGTTTCCCGACCGCGAGCACTTCGGCCGCATCTTCTACAACCAGGCGACGATGTCGGCCGCCGGCATCCCGCAGATCGCGGTGGTCATGGGCAGCTGCACCGCCGGCGGCGCCTACGTGCCGGCGATGAGCGACGAATCGATCATCGTGCGCAACCAGGGCACGATCTTTCTCGGCGGGCCGCCGCTGGTCAAGGCCGCGACCGGCGAGGAGGTCAGCGCCGAGGACCTCGGCGGCGGCGACGTGCACACGCGCCTGTCCGGGCGTCGTCGATCACCTCGCCGAGAACGACACCCATGCGCTCGGCATTGCGCGGCGCATCGTCGCCGGCCTCAATACCGCCGGCCCGCGCGCCGTGGAAACCAGCGCGCCCGAGTCGAGCCGCGCTACCCGGCCGAGGAGCTGTACGGCATCGTGCCGGCCGATCCGCGCAAGCCCTTCGACGTGCGCGAGATCATCGCGCGCATCGTCGACGGGAGCGACTTCGACGAATGGAAGGCCCGCTACGGCACCACGCTGGTCACCGGCTTCGCGCGCATCTGGGGCATACCCGTCGGCATCGTCGCCAACAACGGCATCCTGTTCTCCGAGTCCGCCCTCAAGGGCACGCATTTCATCGAGCTGTGCTGCCAGCGGCGCATTCCGCTGGTGTTCCTGCAGAACATCACCGGCTTCATGGTCGGGCGCAAGTACGAGAACGAGGGCATCGCCAAGCACGGCGCCAAGATGGTGACCGCGGTCGCCTGCGCGCAGGTGCCCAAGCTCACGGTCATCATCGGCGGCAGCTTCGGCGCCGGCAACTATGGCATGTGCGGCCGCGCCTACGGCCCGCGCTTCCTGTGGATGTGGCCCAATGCGCGCATCAGCGTCATGGGCGGCGAGCAGGCCGCGAACGTGCTCGCGCGCGTGCGGCGCGACGCGCTCGAGGCAAAGGGCCAGGAGCTGGAGCGCCGAGGACGAGGCGGCCTTCACGGCACCGATCCGCGCGCAGTACGAGCGCCAGGGCCATCCGTACTACGCCACCGCGCGCCTCTGGGACGACGGCGTGATCGATCCCGCCGACACGCGGCGCGTGCTGGCGCTCGGCTTGACGGCGACGCTCAACGCGCCGATACCGCCGACGCGCTTCGGCATATTTCGCATGTAAGACTAGGTCGATGTCGCTACCGCAACGCCTGCTGATCGCCAATCGCGGCGAAATCGCCTGCCGCATCGCGCGCACCGCGCGCCGCATGGGCATCCACACGATCGCGGTGTACTCGGACGCCGACGCGAATGCGCGGCATGTGCGCTGCCTGCGACGAGGCCGTCGGCCATCGGCGGGCTGACGGCCGCGGAGAGCTATCTGCGCGCCGACGCGCATCCTCGAGGCGGCGCAGCGCAGCGGCGCCGAGGCCATCCACCCCGGCTACGGTTTCCTGTCGGAGAACGCCGCCTTCGCCGAGGACTGCGCGCGCGCACGGCCTCGTCTTCGTCGGCCCACCGCCGGCGGCGATCCGCGCGATGGGCTCGAAGTCCGCGGCCAAGGCGCTGCATGGCGCGCGCCGGCGTGCCGCTGACGCCCGGGCTACCACGGCGAGGACCAGGACCCGCGGCGGCTGCAGCAAGCCGCCGATCGCCTCGGCTACCCGGTGCTCATCAAGGCCAGCGCCGGCGGCGGCGGCCGCGGCATGCGGCGCGTCGATCGCCACGAGGATTTCGCCGCCGCGCTCGCCAGCTGCCAGCGCGAGGCCGCGGCCAGCTTCGGCGACGACCGGGTGCTGGTGGAGAAGTACCTGCTGCGACCGCGGCACATCGAGTTCCAGGTGTTCGCCGACGGCCACGGCCATTGCCTGCACCTGTACGAGCGCGATTGCTCGGTGCAGCGGCGCCACCAGAAAGTGCTCGAGGAGGCGCCGGCGCCGGGCATGACGCGCGCAGCGGCGCGCGGCGATGGGCGCGGCGGCCGTGAGCGCGGCCAGCGCCGTCGGTTACGTGGGCGCCGGCACCGTGGAATTCATCGTCGCGCCTGACGGCAAATTCTACTTCATGGAGATGAACACGCGCCTGCAGGTCGAGCATCCGGTCACCGAGATGATCACCGGGCTCGACCTGGTGGAGTGGCAGCTGCGCGTCGCGGCCGGCGAGCCCTTGCCCCTGAAGCAGGAACAGACTGCGCATCTCCGGCCACGCGATCGAGGCGCGCATCTACGCCGAGGATCCCGCGCGCGGCTTCCTGCCCGCGATCGGCCGACTGGAGTACTTCGCGCTGCCGCCGGACTCGCGCCACGTGCGCGTCGACGCCGGGGTCGCTGCGGGCGATGAGATAACGCCGTACTACGATTCGATGATCGCCAAGCTCATCGTCTGGGACCAGACTCGCGAACAGTCGCTGGCCCGGCTGCACGCGGCATTGCATGAAGTGCGCATCGTCGGCGTCGCCAACAACGTCTGCTTCCTGCGATCGCCTGGCGGGCTCGCCGGCCTTCGCCACCGCCGACCTCGACACCGCGCTGATCGAGCGGCAACACGAGTTCCTGTTTCCCGCCCGGCAGACGCCGCGCCGCGAGATCTGGCTGGCCGCCGCCGTGGCGATCCTGCTTGGCGAGCACGGCCGGCAAGGAATCCTCGCCCTGGGCCGCGAGCGACGGCTGGCGCCTCGGCGGGCGGGCGCAGCGCGACCTGTGCCTGCGCGCGGCCGAGGTCGAAGTGGCGATCGCGGCTTCGTACCGGCCCTCCGGCTGGGCGCTGTCGCTCGACGGCAGCGAGTCACTTGTTTCCGCGCGCTGGGCGGAAGCGGGGATGCTGCAGCTGACTATCGACGCCTTGCGGCTGGTGCTGCCGGTGATCCGCTCCGGCAGCCGGTTACACGTGTTCAGCGACGGCGACTGCCAGGTGCTGACGCAGGAAGACCCGATGCACATGGGTGCGGCCGCCGCGGCCGGCACGTCCGGGCTCAGCTCGCCCATGCCCGGCAGGGTGATCGAGTTGCTCGCCGCGGCGGGAGCCCAGGTGGCCAAGGGCACCGCGCTGCTGGTGCTCGAGGCGATGAAGATCGAGCACACGATCGTGGCGCCCGAAGCCGGCATCGTGCGTGGATTCAAGGTGGCGGCGGGCGAGCAGGTCGGCGAGGGCGTGGAACTCGTTGACTTCGCGCCCGACACCGCAGGTTAGCCACTCAGGTGCCGATCTCGGGTGAAATCTACCGCCAGGTCGGCCGGGCCGCGGCCGGCGCCGTGTCGATCGTCGCCGCGCACGGCCCCGACCGCCGCGAGATCATCGCGCTGACGGTCTCCTCGTTCGTCACGCTATCGTTCGAGCCGCCACTGGTCATGTTCGCGATCCAGCACCACACCGCGAGCTACGCGCCCATCGTGACCTGCAGCCGCTTCGGCGTCAGCCTGCTGCGCGCCGGGCAGGCCGAGGTCGCGCGCCTTTTTTCCGGCCCCGGACGCGACCGCGACCGCGCACGCGCAATCGACTTCGAGCCCGGCGGACAGCTGCAGGTGCCGCTGGTGCCCGGATCCCTGGCGCAGGTGGAATGCCGGACCCACGAGATCGTCATGGGTGGCGATCACGCCATCGTCGTCGGGCTGGTCGAGGGCGCACGTGCGCTCGGCGGCGAGCCGCTGCTGTATTTTGACCGGCAGTACGGCGCCTTCACGCCGCTCGCCGGCGCCTGAGCCCGCACAGTAAGATGGGCCAACCCGGCCCCGTGGAGCGGTTCGATGGATGAGCGGCGCCCGCCCTGGATGAACGAGGAATTGCAGCTGCTGCGCGAGTCCGTGGCCCGCTTCGCCGAGGCCGAGATGGTGCCGCAGGAGGCGCGCTGGCGCGCACAGCACAGCGTCGGCAAGGAGATCTGGCGACGTGCCGGCGAACAGGGGTTCCTGTGCACCGACGTCCCGGCCGACTTCGGCGGTGGCGGCGGGGATTTCCGCCACGAAGCGGTCGTCTACGAGGAACTCAACCGCCGCGGCCTGATCGGGCTTCGGCCAGGGCGTGCACAGCATAGCCGCCCACTACCTGCTCAATCACGGCACGCCTGAACAGCAGCAGCGCCTGCTGCCGCGCATGGCGCGCGGCGAGCTCATCGGCGCCATCGCGTTCACGGAGCCCGGCGCCGGCTCGGACCTCAAGGGGATCCGCACCCGGGCGGAGCGCGACGGCGAGCATTACGTCGTCAACGGCTCCAAGATCTTCATCAGCAACGGGTAGCTCGCCGAGCTCATCGTGCTGGTCGTGCGCACCGACCCCGCGCCCGGGTCGAAGAGCCTGTCGCTGCTGCTGGTCGAGACCACGGGCCTGCCCGGTTTCAGGGTCGGGCGCGTGCTCGACAAGATGGGGCTGCACGCACAGGACACCGCCGAGCTGTTCTTCGACGAGGTACGCGTGCCGGCCCTCAACCTGCTGGGTGGCGAGCCAGGGAAGGGCATGTATCAGCTCATGGGCGACCTGCCGTACGAACGCGCGATCATCGGCGTGTGCGGCGTGGCGGCGATGGAAGGCGGGCTGGCGGCCACGATCGACTACGCCAAGCAGCGCCGGGCCTTCGGCCAGTCCGTGTTCGAATTCCAGAACAGCCGCTTCCGGCTGGCCGAGCTCGCCACCATCGTGCGCGTGGCGCGGAGCTTCATCGACGATTGCATCGAACGGATCGTCGCCGGCGAGCTCGACACGGTGACGGCCTCGATGGCCAAGTGGTGGATCTCGGACATGCAGCAGCAGGTCCTGGACGAGCTGCGTGCAGCTGCACGGTGGCTACGGCTACATGAATGAATACCTCGTGTGCCGCCTGTTCGCCGACAGCCGTGTGCAGCGCATCTACGGCGGCACCAACGAGATCATGAAGGAACTGATCGCGCGCTCGCTGTGAGCCTGGGCCCGACCTGCGGTATGCTAGCCAGGAATAAGGCCGTGAATCGCCAATAGGAGGGGGAGACATGCGTAGACGCCTGGTGGTTGCGGCCGCGGCCGTGTTGGCGCTGGCGTGCGCCGGTAGTGCCGTCGCGGGCAAGACCCGCAATGTCGTGCTGCTGGTCTGCGACGGCCTGCGCTGGGAAGAGGTGTTCAACGGAGCGGAGCTCGAGCTCATCAACAAGTCGGATCCCGAAGGCTGGTATTCGCCCGACGCCTTGCGGGCCCGTTTCTGGAACCCTGATCCGAAGAAGAGCCGCAAGTTGCTGATGCCGTTCCTGTGGACCACGATCGCGTCCCAGGGTCAGCTGTTCGGCAATGGGCCCGAGGGCAGCAAGGCGCAGGTCACGAATGGCTTCGCATTTTCATATCCGGGCTACAACGAAATGTCGACCGGCGCTCCGGACCCGCGCATCAATAGCAACCAGTACGGGCCGAACCCGAACATGACGGTGTTCGAGTGGCTTTCCGACCGGCCCGGATTCAAGGACAAGGTGGAGATCTTCGGCAACTGGGAGACCTTCCACGACATCTTCAACGACAAGCGCAGCCACCTGCCGGTACGCGCGGGCGCCAACCTCGTCGACGCCAGCGATCACAGCCCGCGCGGGCAGCTGCTCAGGCAGCTCTACGAGAACACCACCCGCCTCGATGGCACCGATCCTTACGATTCCTTCGTCAACACCAGCGTTCTCGATCATCTCCAGAGCCATCGGCCGCGGGTGATGTTCATCGGCTACGGCGACACCGACAACTGGGCCCATTCGGGCCGCTACGACAACGTGCTCGAGGGCGCGCAGGCCTTCGACTCGTACGTGGCCGCCCTGTGGAACCGGATGCAGTCGTTGCCGGAATACAAGGACAAGACGACCTTCATCATCACGGCCGATCACGGACGCGGCCACGGACCGGTCGATTGGAAGGACCATGGCGTCCAGCAGAAAGGATCCGAGTACATCTGGATCGCCGTCATTGGCCCCGACACCGCAGCGCGGGGCGAGCGTCACAACGTGGCGACCGTGACGCAGGCGCAGATCGCCGCGACGATTGCCACGCTGCTCGGCGAGGACTACCGCGCGGCCGCGCCGCAGGCCGCCAAGCCGCTGCCCGAAGTGCTGGCGGCGCCGTAACGGCGCCAGTCGCAGGCAGGCGCAGTTTCCTTGTCTTCCGGCGAACCCTTGCGCGCACCCGCCACGGCACCGCGCATGGTGCTGCTGCTGGCGGCGGCGGTATGCATCAACTACATCGATCGCGGCAACCTCGCGACCGCCGCGCCCCTGATCCAGGATGAGCTCAAGCTGTCGGCAACGCAGCTGGGCATGCTGCTGTCGGCCTTCTTCTGGACCTACGTGGCCGCCATGGCGCCCGCCGGCTGGCTCGCCGAGCGACTCGGGGCCCGCCGGGTGCTGGCAGCGGGCGTAGCGATCTGGTCGATTGCCACGTTGCTGACCGGGCTCGCCGGCAGCCTGGCCGCACTGCTGCTGCTGCGATTACTGCTCGGCCTGGGCGAGAGCGCGGCCTTCCCGTCCAGTTCGAAAATCCTGGCCGCCGAGGTGCCGCTGCAGCAGCTTGGCCTGGCCAACGGCGTGTTCAGCTTTGGATACCTGGTCGGGCCGGCGGTGGGAACGCTGCTGGGCGGGTTGCTGATGGCCCGGTTCGGATGGCGGGCGGTGTTCGTGCTGTTCGGTTGCCTGTCGCTGCTGTGGCTGTGGCCGTGGTTGCGGCTGCCCGCGCCTGCGGCGCCGGTGCGTGCGCAACAGCAATCCGGCGCACCGACGTTCTCGCAGATCCTGCGGCAGCGCGGACTTTGGGGCGCATCGCTCGGGCACTTCGCCAGCAACTATAGTTTCTACTTCATCCTCGCGTGGCTGCCGGTCTACCTGGTCAAGGTACGTGGCTTCTCGATGGCGACGATGGCCGGGATTGCCGGCGGCGCCTACCTCATCAACGCCTTCAGCGCCTTGGTCACTGGCTGGGCCACGGATCGCTGGTGCAATTCCGGCCGCTCGCCGGACGTCATCTACAAGGGCCTCATGGGCTCGACTCACCTGGCCGCCATCGGCTGCATTGCCGGCATGGCGCTGCTGCCGGTCCAGGGCTCGATCGCCTGCCTGTTCGCCTACGAATTCGTGTGCGGCATCCAGTCCCCGGGCGTGTACGCGATTCCGCAGATCGTCGCCGGGCCGAGCGCCACGGGTCGCTGGGTGGGGGTGCAGAACACCTGCGGCAACATCGCCGGCATCATTGCCCCCGCCCTCACGGGCCTGCTCGTCGACTCCTCGGGCGGCTTCGGCAGCGCCTTCGCCCTGGCCAGCGCAGTCAACATACTCGGCCTCGCGGGCTGGGTCTTCATCCTGCCGAACGTCCGGCCGCTCGATTGGCGCCAGGCGAAGGGCCAGCGGGAATCCAGTACGACCGCTGCATGAAGGAGCCCACGCCAGCCGCACCGCTCAGGCGCGTGGTCGGCGTAACCGCCCTCGGGCTGAATATCGTCAACCTGACGATCGCGGCCGGCATCTTCGGCCTGCCCGCCATCATCGCCGGAATCCTGGGCCCGCAGGCGATCCTCGCCTACCTCGTCTGCGCGGCGCTGTTCGGGCTCGTCGGTTTGTGCATGGCAGAGAGCGGCAGCCGCGTCGGCAGCGCCGGCGGGCTGTATGCCTACGCCAGCGTGCCCTTCGGCCCGATCATCGGCGGCATCGCCGGCACATTGCTGTGGACTGCGAGCGGCTCGGTCGCCGATGCGGCGATCGCCAGCCTTCTGGTCGATACGCTCGCGGCCGTATCCCCAGTGTTTGCTGTGCCCTGGGTTCGCGCCGTCGTGCTGCTCACGGTGTTCGCGACGGTCGCGACGATCAATATCCGTGGCGTGAACCACGGCCTGCGCCTGTCCATGACCCTGACCGTGGTCAAGATCGCGCCGCTGGCGCTGCTCGTGATCGGGGGACTGCTGTTCATCGATCCGGCGAAGCTGGCCTGGACCGCCGTGCCTCCTGTCCGCAGCATCGGTGAGGCCTCGGTGGTGCTGTTCTATGCCTTCTTTGGCTTCGAGGCCGCGCTCAGCATGAGCAGCGAGATCATCCAACCATCGCGCACGGTCCCGCGAGGCATCTTGCTGGGTCTGCTCATCATCGCCACGCTATACGTCGGCCTACAGGTCGTGGCGCAGGGGACGATGGGCAGTGCGCTCGCTCATTCCAAGGCCCCGCTCGTGGATGTGGCCAGGATCATGTTCGGGAGCTGGGGAGGGGGCCTCATGGTGCTGGCGGTCATCATCTCGACCACCGGTTGCATCGCCGGCGACCTGCTGTCGACGCCTCGCGTGCTGCACGCCTTCGCGCAGCAGGGCCAGCTGCCCAGCCGGATCGCGATGGTGCATCCGCGCTACGGCACGCCGGCCGTCGCGATCGGCGTGTACGCCGCGATCTGCGCGGCCCTGGCGCTGTCCGGAACCTTCCGGCAACTGTCGACCATGGCAAGCGCCGGCACGCTGATCCTCTACCTGATCTGCTGCCTCGGGGTGCTGCGGCTTCGCGCCCTGGATGTATCGGCCGATGGCGTGGCCTTTCGGGTGCCCCTTGGACCAATCATTCCCGTCGGCGCCTGCGCCATCATCGTGTGGATGCTCTCGACGCTCACGGGCCAGGAGCTCGGCACAGCCCTGGTGTTCATTGCCGCGGTCGGCACGGCCTACGCGACC
The DNA here is from genome assembly GCA_963778855.1 of uncultured Gammaproteobacteria bacterium. GTDB lineage: Bacteria > Pseudomonadota > Gammaproteobacteria > Steroidobacterales > Steroidobacteraceae > FEN-1191. Next base: position 408,266 of record CAVZWC010000001.1, read on the forward strand.
AACGAGTATCGGCGCCGCCGCGCCGCCTGAAGTGTTCCGTCATCAGGATGCAACACCGGTCGCGCAGAATGCGCACCGACCGGAGGGCCTTGTCGCCCCAGGCCGACACAATTTGACGGAACCTGGATGCGCCTCGCAGACTCTCCATTGATGACGAGGAGTTCCGTCGCCGCATACAGGTGCCGCCATGACCCGCCCGACTGACATCACCGGAATCCCCGAGATCGCTGAACAGCGGCTGCCGCCCGCGGGCGGCATGAGGCTGCTGAACCGGCCCTCTTTCGCGCGCGCGCTGCGCCAGCGCGGACTGATGGCGCGGGCGACGCTGCCCACGAGCGTCTCCGCTGCCCGCTCCCTGGCGACGGGCACCTGGCTCGCAGTCTCCTCGATCTACGAAGCACACCTGCGACGCCTGGCCATGGAGCAGGCGCAGGCCGTGCTGCGCGGCGACGCCTCCGCCTGATCTCGCGTCAGGGCGCTGTGAGCTCGGCGACGACGGCCTGGCCGCCGACCAGGCCGCGCACCTGGGCCGTCGACAGCGGCTGACCTTCAGTCCACCGTGCCTCGATCCGGCCCGTCAGGCCGGCCACGCCTGCGAGATCAAGCGTCGCCTGCGCCGGACCTGCGCGGAACGGCCAATCGACGCTGCCGCTGACGGCCAGGTCCTCGGCCCAGCGCGCCCCGCGCAGCTTCAGCCGGTAACCGGTGGCCGTCTGGCTGACGCTGAAGCGGCCGCCGCGCAGGCCTACGCCGCGGCCCGGGGCGATCTCCGGCGCGCGCGCCATGGCATCGCCAGCCGTCAGCAGCGCGGCGAGGACCGCCTGCAGCGCGCCGCGCCCGGCGGCATTGCCCGTCCCGGCGGTGGCGGGCTCGAGCTCGGCGACGCGGCGCACGAATCCCGGCAGCAAGCGCACGGCAGGGACGGCCTGCGCGCAGCTCGTATCACCCGCGGCCAGGTCGGCGACGAACTGGCGCACGACGATCGCACCGCAGTCGGCGCGCGCATGCGCCAGCGCATTGACGTGGAAGCCATTGCGTATGACCAGTTGCCTGCCGTGCGGAAAGCTGGCGGCGGCAGCGGCGCCGTCCGCCAACGGCGTCATGTTGTCGAGATCACCGGACACCACGAGCGTCGGCACCGGAGGGTACTGCATCGGCCCATCGGTCAGCCGACCGGCCGGATACGCGGCGGGCGGCGCAGGCCAGGCCACGCACTCGTCGACGAACGAGTAGTCGAGCGGCATCTGGCGGTATTCGGCGATCGTGAATGGCGCGTAAGTTTCGGGCGCCTGCGCCTGGCGTTCGGCCATGGCGCGGTCCCGATCGGCCCGGCGCTGCGCGGGCGGCAGACTCATGTCGAACACCTGCGGCGCGTCCTGGCACATGACGGCAGCGGCAAGTCCCGCACTGAAGCTCCGCGGCGGCGGGCTGTCGGCGGTCCCGCTCACGCTGACCTGGGCCTCCGCCATCAGGCGCAACAGCGGCAGCCGGTCTCCCGCCGCGAAGGCGCGCGCCGCGGCGTCGAGTTCGCGGACCGTGGCGAGCGCCGGGGCGCTGCCGAACATGACGGTCGCGAGCTGCCCGGCATCGGCGAGGAAGCGGCGCGGCTTGCCTGACAGGTCCTGCGCCGTCGCCGGAATCGGCTTCTCGCGCAGCAGCCGCAGGGTGGGCGCGATGTGGCTCATCGAATCCCCGGGCAGCGCGGCGCAGGCGGGCGCGCGCTCGCAGGCGAGGTTGAACTTGTCGCGCATCGCCGGCGCATAGGCCGGATACCAGGCGTAGTCCTTGCCGCCGAGCGGGTAGGCGCCGTCCAGCACGAGCGAGCGCAGCCGATCCGGATGGCGCACGGCGAACACCTGCGCGAAGAAGGTGCCGTAGGAGTCGCCATACAGGTCGACGCGGCCCAGCGCCAGCGCGTCGATCAGGGCGGCGAGGTCGTCCGTCGCCAGGGTCGTGCTGTAGAACGGCGCGCGCGGACCGAGCAGTGCGCCGCAGGCCGCGACCGCGTCTTCGGTCAGCACCGTCTGGCGCTGCAGAGTCGGGCAGTCGACGGCGCCCGACCCGCCGGTGCCGCGATTGTCCATGAGCAACACGTCGCGATGGCCGCGCAGCGGCTGGTAGAGCGCCAGGTAGCTGGCGCGCGTGCCGGTCGCGGGATATCCCGGCCCGCCCTCGGTCGCCACCAGCGTGCCCGCGGAGGGCCCGGCGTCGAGGTGCCGGTAGTACTCGAAGTAGATCGGCACCGTGCCCGGCACTGCGCCGGTGGGATCCAATGCCCGGGAGAAGGCGCCGCACCAGGCCCCGGGTGTCTTGCAGCGCTCCAGCGTCAGCCTGCCAACGCGCAATGTCGTGGACTTCGGTGCGGCCGCCGCTTGCACCGGGCCTGCCGCGACGAGCGCCACCGTCAGGAACGCCGAGCTGACGCAGAGCACGCCCTGCAGCAGCCAGCTGAGGAATTCTCGAGACACTTTGGCCACCTGCGGGTGAGCCTCAGTGCTGACGGGCAGCGGCGTCGGCAGAAGCTGGCGCTGCCGGCACGCCGCGGATAATTGCCTGCCAGTTGAGCAGCGCGTTCCAGACCATTCGCTGGTCGCCGCGATTGAGGTCGCGGTGGAATGGATTGAAATTGAAGGCCACGACATGCCCGCGTCCCTCGGGCATGTCGAGGATGGCCGGACGCCCGACCAGGCCATTCGGGCCCCATACCTGCCCGCTGACGAGCAGCGGGGCGCCTGTGCGGTCACCCCACTCGAGCACGATACTGCGCAGGTCATAGGGCCGGTCGAGGCAACCCGTGCAGTAGGCCATCTGCAGCGATTGCCGCGGCAGTGCATAGAGCGGGTAATTCTGGCGGAACACGTGCGTGGTGGCGGGATACCCGTAGGCGATCGGATGCTCAGGCCTTGCGAAGCTCACGCGCAGGTGCGATCCGGGGGTGCGCGTCTCGGCGTCGAGCGCGGATTCCGCAGCAGCGCCGCCGGTGCCGGCCGCACTGCGTGGCGGGCCGCCCGAGTCGCGCCGCACGCCGCGAACGATGCCACCCTCGAGCGCGAGCACCGTGCCGCTGCCGAGCGTCACCATCAGTCCTCCGCCCTCGACGAATTTCTGGATTTCATCGAGCCCGGCCCAACCGATGCCGCCGGTGATGTCATCCGATTCGGCCGGTGTGCCGAAGCTCGGGGTCAGTGCCGTCTTCTTGAAGGGCATCGGTCCCCAGGACTTCGGGATGCCGTGGATCTGCTCGGCCAATTCGAGGTCGACGTGCCCGTAGAGCAGCACGTCGCAGCGTTCGAGCAGGTGGCCGGCGCGGATGTCCTCATCGCGCAGGTAGGTATAGGGAATGTGGCGCTGGTCCAGGCTGTAACGGACCCAGCCGATCGAGTCGGTGTCTGCCCACGGCACCCACAGCCCCAGCCGCGCTGCCTTCGCCTCGTGGCGCGCGACCTGAGGCAGTTCGGCCACGGGGACGAAGTCGAGCGCGAGGTCGTGGGCCACCGACTGCAACGCCGGTGCAAGGCCGCGTTGATCCGCGATGATCCAGGAGCCGGCCGGATACTGTTCGCCCGCCGCCATGAACGCGCGCTCGGCGATCGAGACCGCAAATCCGGCGAGCCGGTAGCGCGCCTCCATGAGTGATTCCTGCCCCGTGTCCCGGAGCAGGTACACGCGACCACTGCCGGCCAGCGCACTGGTTGGCCATGGCGGCTGCGTCAGCAGCTCGAGCGGCGCCGCGCGCACCGCGGGATCGGCGATGGGCACGGCCCTGAGGTGGTAGTTGGCCGGCAACTCCCAGGATACATCGTCGTAAGGCGCGCCCTTGTCCTTCGGGTAGTCCTGCGGCAGCAACAGGTCGACGGCATAGTTGCGGTAGGGCTGGTCGAGCCGCACTACGTAGGTGCCGGCCGGAAACTCGCCCTCCTTGAGCGCCAGCGCGGCGGTGGCCCGCTGCACCTCGATGTGCTGGCTCATGAGGCGCTGCACGAGCTGCGCGACCCGCAGCCGGTCGCCCTGGCCGTCCGGGATCAGGATTGCGTACGGCGGCTGGTCGATTCCCTTGCGCCAGGAGTGGTAGCCCTTGAGGTAGAAGTTCCGCAGCAGCGCCTTGGACTGCACGGCCACCGTATCGAGCGCCGCCAGCACGCCGGTCTCGTTGTAATTGACGTTGTCGCGCGCCGACCACCTGAAAGTCCCGCTCGGTGGCGGCAGCGGACGGTACCACTCTGGAGTCAGCGATTCCGGCGACAATTCCGGCAGGCCCGAGCCAGCGAAGTGCGTGAGCGTCTCGGCCGTGCCGTTGCCGAAGGTCTCGTAACCACGCCCAATGGCATTGTGGTTCATCGCCACCGAGTCCACGTAGAGCTCGGAGAAGGACTCGCCGAAGTTCCAGGTCCAGACCCCGGGCATGCCGAAGCCGGTCATGGTCTGCACTTCGTGGAAGCTCAGCTCGAGCATCTCATCGAAGGTCAGGGGATCGACGTTGGGGTTGTAGGGGCCGGTGCCGTTCCAGGTCATGAGCAGCGCGATGCTCTCGTGCAGGTCGTGCACCACGGTCGGATGCCAGTCGAAGAACATGCGATTCAGCGCCTTGGTCGCCTCATGCGTGATCTGGTGCGTGTCGCGGTTGATGTCGACGTAAGTATATTTCGACCAGTACGGCGGCGACATCCGCGGCATCGTCAAGGGATCGGTCTTGCCCTTCAGATATCGATAGAACCAGTCGACGAACTTGTCGCGGCCGTCGGCGTTGAGCACCGGATTGATGAGCACGACGGTGTTCTCGCGGATGCGCCGGATCATGGGTTGCTCGGACACCGCCAGGCGATAAGCGAGCTCCAGCATCGATTCGGTGGACCCGGATTCGTCGGAATGGGTGCCGGCGTTCAGGTAATAGATCGGACGCGCGGTGGCGATGACCTTCTCGGCCGCGGCCGGGTCGGTCAGTCGCGGGTCGGCCAGGGCGGCCGTGGCCGCGCGCAACCGGTCGAGCTCGGCGATTCCCTGCTCGTCGGCGATGGCCACCATCACGATGTCGCGGCCTTCCTCGGATCTGACCGATCGTGTAGAAACGCACTCGCGGCGAGGCGCCCGCGAGCGCGCGCAGGTAGGCGGCGGCGGTCTCGGTGTTGGCCAGTTCCCCCGGCGCGCCGGGAATGCGGTGCAGGAAGGCCCGCGGCGAGGGGACCGTGGCCGAGGCGGGCAGGTAGCTGACCCAGGGCGAAAGGAATCTCGCCTCGGTCGTGGCCTTGGCGATCTCCTCGATGGAGCCGGGCTCGGCGACGTCCGGTCCGGTCTCGACCGACGCTGCGAGTGCTGGAGCCGTGGCCAGCAGCAGGGCAGCCATGAAGCTCGACGTTGCAGGCTTGCGCACTCGTACCCCCTTGTTCGTATTGCGCCCTATGATACGGCAAGGCCGCCGTCGGCCGCGGCTACCTCCCGGTATCGGGCGTCGCCACTCCGACCAGGTAGGGCCCATCCATGAGCTTGCGGAAGCGCAGGCCCGAACCCGCGGACATCGCGATCATGCGGTCCAGCACCAGCTCGGCCACGGCCCGTCCGGCGCGCCGCGGAATGCCGCTGGCCGTGAGCTTGCGCCCATAGCCGAGGTCCACCGGGCAGAGCCGGATCTCCTTCACGCGCCGTGTCGCGTCATCGAAGACAGTCCGCGTCAGCACGCCATGGAAGGTGCGGTTCAGCACGGGGTCGCCCCGCATCGCAAAGCTGCTGTTGGCGTTCATGAGCAGCGTCAGGTCGGCGTCGGTCGCTCGCGCCGGATGCGCAAACGCGCTCTCGAGCAGGTTGCGGTTGGCGTCCGAGGCGTACAGGTCCGCCGGCAAGGGCAACTGGATGTCGCTCCAGAAGAAATTTCCGAGGCCGTAGAAAATGGCCTTGCCGTGGTAGAGCTCGAGGCCGGCGACGTGATGGATCCCGGTCACGACGAACAGGTCCGCGCCGCGATCGATGGCCTGGTGCGCGAGCTCGCGCAGGAAGTCGCCCGGGGAATCCCAGCTGTCCGGAGGATCCTCGTCCGTGCGCTGTTCATGGGCGTGGATCGCCACGATCAGGTAGCGCGCGGCCGGTTTGGCCGACGCGATGCCATCCATGATGCGTGCGAGATCGCCCGGATCCATGGAATACGCGTGCGTGAAGGCACGCTCGCCGGTGCCAGCCGGTCGCACCGTGGTCTCGAAAAGCTGCGTCTGCGCCGGCAGCGGCTGTGGCGGGCAGGCACTTGCCGCGGCAAAGCGGCAACCCAAATCCGCGGACCGCGCGTAGGTTGCCTGGTCGAGCAGGTAGCTTTCCGCCACATGCAGGCCATTGATGCCGGGCCGGCCGTCTGGCGCCTCCGGGCCTTGCGCGAGGGCCTCCGTCGTTGGGCGAAAGGTCGATGCCATCGAAACCAGTCCGATTCGCCCCGGCGCAGCCATGTAGTAGCCCGGGGCCGAGGCCTGCGCCGCGTCCTCGCCCACGCCGGCCTGCACGAGGCCCGCCGCGGCGACGTGCCGGCTCGTCTCCCTCATGCCTTCGAGTCCCCAGTCGAGCGCGTGATTGTTGGCGCGCGCGACCAGTCCGAAATGCATCCGCGCCAGGTCCGCCGCCACGGCCGGATCGCTGAGCAGCAACCAGTCGCCCTCCCAGGAATAAGGCACGCCGGCGAAATTCCGGATGTCAGCGATCGTGGTCTCGAGGTTGCCGAAGGTCACGTCGCTGGCCTTCAGCAGCGCGATCGTGTCGGCGAACTCCCGCGCGCCCGGCAGCGCTCCCGGCTGCTGCAGCTGCGACAGTGGCCGCGAGATGATCAGGTCGCCAACCGCCACCACGGTCACGGTCCGTGCGTCAGGCGCGGCCGGTGCCGCCCGTGTGTCAGGCGCGAATACGGCGCCCAGCACGCACAGTCCCATGGTCGCCCGCCGCCACGCAAATCCATGCCCAGCGAAGCTCATTCGCGGCCCTCTGCGCCGCCGGCGGCGGCGGGCGCCGCAGCCGCCGCTGATACCACAGGCGCGACGATGATGCGGCCCCGAAGCGTGTCGCCGTAGGCTTCGATCTGCACTTTCGTGCCGAAGCTTGCCGACCGTTCCTGCACTGTCCCGAGTATGGCGCGGGAGACTTCCCGGTCGGCGAGCCGCGGCGTGCCCGCCTCAGTCCCGGCGCTGGATCGCAAGTCGAGCGGGTAGATCTCGACGTTCAGCTCGTTCGCCGTCCCGCGACTGCGCACCAGGATCGACTGCCAGGAATCCGGCGTTTCCGGCGGCGCCGCGGCGGGACTCCAATACAGGTATCCCGTCCGGTAGAGGATTGGTCGCACGAGCCCGCTGCCGGACCGGTAGATCTCGATCGGGCCCACGCCCGCGCCACCGGTCATCGCCACGATTCCTGCGCCGGCGTCGACCGCGGCGTGCGCAAGCTGCACGAGACCTGGCGGCGGCGTGCTCGATTCGGCATCGGCATGGCCGGGCAGGGAACCTCCGAGCAGCAGCGCGACGAAGTCGGAGTCCTGCCTGGCTTCGCGCAGCGATCGCAGCAGGGCGGCGGAATCGGCGCCGTCGAATTCACAGCGGCTGGTGTAGTTCGCGGCCGGCGTGTCGGCAACGCTGAAGCGGCTTCCGAGTGCGAAGATCGGCGCGCTGGCGGGCGAGGACAGGTCGCATCGCGCCGGATCCTCGGGGTGCCGGAAGTAGCAGCTCACACGCCGGAGCTCATCGAGCCGATCGGCCGGCACGAGGCGCTGCAGCGCGCAGGCCAGCGCGCTGACGCCCGGCCGGCCAGGAGCGGCACCGTGCTCGGATAGGGCATTGGTCGTGGGCCTGAAGCCCAGGGCGGCCGCGACCAACGCGACGCGACCGCCTCCGTCTGCCGTCTCCGTATACGCGGCCATTCGCGCCAGTCCCTCGCGTTCGCCGGCGCCGGCGTGGTACAGGCCGGCCTCGTCCAGCGCGGCGCCCGTGGCACGCATGCCCTCCGGACCCCAATCGAGTGCGTGCGCATTCGCCCGCGCCAGCATCGACAGCCCACGATGGCGCAGGTCGGCGGCGATGCCGGGAACAGCGCCATAGACTGGCGCCTTGCCCCAAGGGTACGGATAGCCGCTGAATCCCCGCGGGTCGAAGAACGAGCTCTCGAGCTCGGCCATCGCCAACGTGGGCTCGCCCGGGGCATCGGCGCCGCCGATGAGGGCCTCGATCCGCGGATCCCAGGGTGGGAGCTGGCCGGCGGGCGTTGATATCGCGAGCGCGCCGCCGATAACGATCGCAAGATCTGGCGCGGTGCCGTCCGACAGCTCCTGCTCGTAGGGACGATGAATGTCGACAGGTGCGCCTGGGCGCAGCAGCGGATCGGCCGACATTGGATCGGGGGCCGCAGGCCCTGCCCAGGACATACTCACTTCGCCAGCCGCGCCGAGGGCCACGGCGACAAGGGTCCAACGGCCACGGTGGCGAGGCGTGGCCGCCCGGCTCATGCAGCGACCGGCATCGGTGCGGGTGCGGTCAGCAGCCAGCTCTCGGCCCAGCACTGCAGGCTCAGCACGGTCCAGAGCGTGCGGCCGCGGTCCATGCGCTCGCTCAGGTGATCGTCGAGCAGCCGCGTGGTCGCGGCCACGTCCAGCACGCCCGCGCGTCGCAGCCGCTCCGCCGACAGGATCTCCCCAAGGTACGTGCGCAGCGGCCCGCGCGCCCAGGCGGAGAACGGCGGCGAGAATCCCTGCTTGCGCCTCGCCAGCAAGTCGGCCGGCAGCAGCTGCGCCGCGGCCTGCTTGAGCGCATGCTTGCCGCTGGTGCCCTGCAGCTTTGCGGCGTCGGGCAGCCCGAGCGCGAATTCGATGAGCGCCGGCCGCAGGAACGGGGCGCGCGATTCGACGCCGTGCGCCATGGTGCAGCGGTCGACCTTGGTCAGCAGGTCACCCGATAGATAGGTCTCGAAATCGAGCAGCTGGTAGGCCGTGAGCGGCGCGGCGCCACCTGCGCCGAGCAGTCCCAGCGGGCGCAACGCCGCTTCGAGCTCGTGGGCGTGCCCAAGTGGGGCCTGCGCGCCCGCCGCAGCGCGCAGCTCCGGGCTGAGCAATGCCAGCGCCTCGGGCGCGCGCGTGGTGCCGAACCAGGCCAGGTGGCGCTCGAAGGCACTCAGGCCACGCACCGACAGGAAGCGCTCCAAAAGGTGCGCAATGGTGACGTGGTGATGGCGCGGACGAAATCGCCACGCCAGCGCCACCGCGCCGCGTGCCAGCGGTCCAGGCACGCGATTCGCATAGCCGGCATAGCGGTGGCCGAGATAGGTCGGGTAGCCGGCGAAGAGTTCGTCGCCCCCTTCGCCCGTCAGCACCACCGGCACGTGGCGCGCAGCCAGCCGCGCCAGCGCCCAGGTCGGCAATACGCTCGGGTCGCCGAGTGGCTGGTCCATGCGCGCGGCCCAGGCGTGCAGCGCCTCCTCGCCCTCGCGGGCACCCATGACGAGCTCATGGTGCTCCGAGCCGATCGATGCGGCCACTCGGCGGGCGAAACCAGACTCATCGTAGCCCCGGTGGTCGATGCGCATGCTGAAGGTCGGGAAGGAATGCCCGAGGCCACGCGCCGCCAGCGTCGCCACGAGCCCGGAATCCACGCCGCCCGACAGAAACACGCCGAATGGGACTTCTCCCGGCACGCGCGAGAGGACCGCCGCGGCGAGCGCCTCGCCGGCGCGCGCCCCGGCCTCGGCCACGCTCGCGCTTGCCGTGCCGGGACGGAGGCGGTCCCAGGGTCGCCAGTACCGGCGCAATTGCTCGCGCCCGGCATGCAACTCCAGCGTATGGCCCGCGGGCAACTGGCGCAGCGCCGCGTAGGCCGAGTCGCCACGCGCGAAATAACCATGCAGCAGGTAGCGCGCCAACGCGCCGGCCGCCGGCTCGCGGCTGACCCAGGGCAGTGCGACCAGCGCCCCGGGCTCCGAGGCGAAGGCGAAGCGGCCCGGCGCCTGGGCGTAGAACAGCGGCTTCTCGCCGGCGCGATCACGTGCCAGCACCAGCGTGCGCGAGCGCTGGTCCCAGAGCGCGACCGCGAACATGCCGTCGATCGCCTTGGGAAATTCGAGCCCGCGCTCCTCGTAAAGGTGCGGCAACAGCGCCGTGTCAGGGCCGTCGGCGATCTCATGGCCGCCGCGGCGCAGATCGTGCAGCAGCGCCTGGTGGTTGTAGAACTCGCCATTGACAACGCCGTGCACGTCATCCGTTTCGTTGACCAGCACGCTCGCTGGCTGGTTCGGCGCGACGATCGCCAACCGCGCGATCCCGAGCGCGCACTCGCCATCGTCCCAGGTGGCTTCGCCCGATGGGCCGCGGTGGCGCAGCCGCGCGACCATGCCGCGCACGAGACCGAGCCGCTCAGCGGCTGACAGCCCGGGGGCGACGATGCCGGCTATCCCGCACATGCGATTCAGCTCTTGGCGCCGGCCAGTCGCCAGGCCGTGAAGCGCTCGTCGCGGAAGATCAACCGTCCGTCTGGCGGGGGCTCGGCAGGATTCTTGGTCGAGCGCACGATGACCGCGGCCGGTGGTGCAGCTTGCGGCGTGGCGTAGAGGCGCCACTGGCCGCGCTGGCCAAGCAGTTCGCGATACCGAACGACGTAGTTGCTGGTCAGCGGCGCGCCTGTTGCCGAAACCACGGCGGAGCGCTGATCGAGCAGGAAGTCGGTTCCGGGGGAATAGCAATCCTCGTAGCGAACCTGCCCGCCACCGCTCGCGCGGATGGCGTCGGCCAGCGCCGCGCCTGAATGACGCTGCATGTAATTCGAGATCCACGGCGCGCCGCCCACAAGCAGCAGCGGCACCAACGCCAGCGCGACCAGCAAGCGGGCTGGCAAGCGCGGCGTACTGCGGCCCCAGCTCTCGGCGGCGATGTAGGCGACGGCCGGGATCACGGGCAACAGGTAGGTCACGAGCTTCGAATGCGACAACGAAAAGAAGACGGCGGCGAAGACCACGAAGCCCGCCGCCACTTGCCCGGGCCTGGACTGCGGCCAACGCCAGGGAGTGATCACCGACCACGCCAGCGTGCCGCCGACCAGCACCACGGGCACGAACCACCACGGTTGCTCGCGGTGGAACGAGCCGGACGTCAATCGTTCGACCGATTCCTCGACCAGGGCATAGTGTGCGAACTCCGGATGACGCTGCAACGCGAGCGCAAACCAGCCGCCGCTTAAGAGCAGCACCAGCAGCCAACCCGGCCACCAGGCGAGCCAACGCAACGGCGCGCGCTCGCGCATGACCAGCGCCGTCGCCAGGCTGCCACCCAGCGCCCAGCCGAACATGATCGGGCCCTTGAACAGCACGCCAAGCGCGAGCGCGGCATACATCCAGCCGCGACGCCGGTTCGATACGCCCGCGGTCAATTCGCGAGCCAGTCCGAGCCAGGTGGTCGTCACGCACAGCGCCAGCGGCATGTCGAATATGACGTAGGCCGTCAGGCCCGCATACAGTGGCGCGCCCGCCGTGAGCAACGTGGCGCGCAGCGCCTGAGCGTCACCGGCGAATTTGCGCGACAGCTGCGCCAGCAGCAGCAGCGCGGCGAGGCTGGCGATCATAGCCGGCAGGCGCGCCGCGATAGGGCGGGGACCGATGACGCGCACCGCCGCGGCCGCCGCGGCGAACAGCGCGGGGGGCTTATCGAGGTAGGGCACGCCCGCCAGGTGGGGGATGACGACGTCGCCGCTGGCAGCCATCTCCCGCGCCACTTCAGCGTTGCGCCCTTCGTCGGGATCGAGCAGCGGAAAGCGCAGCGCGGTCCATATCGACAGCAGCAGCGCCCCGGCGAGCACCGCCAGCAGGGAAGCCGGCCAGACGCCGGTGCCACCCGCGGCAGCCGCGATCGGGGCCTTAGCTTGTACTGGACTCACTGGAGTTCCTCATTAGCCGAACCGGCAAGCCACTGGGACGGCACCGGTGTGGCGCGAATAACCCATGAGCCTTACGGAAATGTAACACGCCGCGGAACCGGCTCCGTCCGATCGCCGCGGGCGGCCGCAGCGTGAATTGATTCCTCGTTTTTACTGGCAATGTTATCGCTACAACATTGTTTTATCTAGACCCACGCCGCCCCTGGAGCTCGAGATCGACGCCTCGGTCCCGATGGCTGGCGACGAACGCCGGATTCCAGCGCCGACGCTGGCCCGCGCGCACCGCCGCGGCGGCAGTGCAATTGACGGGCCCGTGCGCACCGCGTAGAAAGTGGCATCGCACAACAGCGGCAACCGCAAGCCTAAAGCGCGGTGTGGGGTGCAGTCGCGGTGGTAAAGGTCAAGCAGCTCAAACTGCGCATCTTCGCGCAGTTCCTGATCATCATCGCGCCCTTCACGCTGGTGCTGATTTACCAGGCTGTCTCGGACCAGCGCCGCGCGGCGGCGATGGAAAAGGTGCTTGAGCACCAGCGGCTGTCCCGGGAGGCCAAGGAAGACTTCGATTCCTTCGTGACACTGGGGGCCGATGCGGTCGATACCGGCAGCCTCGGGCAGCACGCCTTCGAGGCCCTGAGCGAGTCAAAGACCGCTCTCGGCACCCTGCAATCCATGGATGCCGGAGCGCGCACCGCCGCGGCGGACGTGCAGTCGCTTGCGGGACAGGTCTCCGTTGGCATGCCGCTCGAGCGTCTGCTGACCGTGCGCAGCGCCATCAACCAGGCGCGCGAGGCGATCCGGGTCATGGACGAGAGCTACGAGCGCGCCCCAAGCACTGCCATCGCCCAGTCCGTCGAATCGGCGCGGCGGCAGGGCAAGGTCGTCGCGGTCGCGACGCTGTTCACGCTGCTGATCGCGGCCTGGTTCATCTACAGCATGATCACTGACGTTACCGTGCCGCTGAACGCTGCGGTGGATCTCGCCGAACGCATTGCCGCCGGTGAATTCGCCAGCGTGGCCGGCCGCCTGCCGCGGCGCGATCTGGGCAACCTGCTCGCCTCGCTGCAGTTGATGAGCGAAAAGCTGCGGCAGTCGCAGCTCGAGATCGAGGAGGACCAACGCCAGCTCGAGCAACGCGTGGCGGACCGCACCGCCGAGGTCGAGGCACGCACCCGCGAGCTCTCGCGCTCGGTATCCGAATTGCAGACCCTGGGTGAGGTCGGGCAGGCCGTCAATTCATCGCTCGATCTCCAGACCGTGCTGTCGACCATCGTCGCCCGGGCGGTGGGGCTGGCGGAGGCGGACGCCGGCACCCTGTACGAGTTCGACGAGGCCGAGGGCGTGTTCGAGCCGCGCGCAAACTTCGGCGTCAGCGATGAGATGATCACCATGCTGCGCGAGGCGCGCATCGGTATGGGCGACGGCCCGGTCGGAACCTGCGCCAGCACGCGCGCGCCGGTGCAGGTGGCCGACGTCGAAGCGTCCGAGTACGGCGGTCGCAAGATCTGGCTGCACGACGGCATCCGCGCCGTGGTCGCCGTGCCGTTGCTGCGCGACGAGCGCGCCACCGGCGCGCTGGTGATCCGCCGCCACCGCGCCGGTGATTTTTCGCCAGCCACGTTGAAGCTGCTGCAGACGCTGGGCTCGCAGTCGGTGCTGGCGATCGAGAACGCACGGCTGTTCAACGAGAGCCAGGCCAAGAGCGAGCAGCTCGCGGAGGCCAGCAAGCTCAAGTCACAATTCCTGGCCAACATGTCGCACGAGCTGCGCACGCCGCTGAACGCCATCATCGGCGTGACCGAGATGCTGCTCGAGGACGCGCGCGAGCTCAAGCACGAGGATGAAATCGAGCCGCTCGATCGCGTGCTGCGAGCGGCGCGTCACCTGCTGGAGCTCATCAACGACATCCTCGACCTGTCGAAGATCGAGGCCGGCAGGATGGACATACACATCGAGCAATTCCAGATCAAGCCCATGGTGGACGACGTCGTGACCACGATCGCCCCGCTGGCCAGCAAGAACGGCAACCAGGTCGTGGTGAACTGCCCGGAGGACATCGGCAGCATGAATGCCGACCAGACCCGCATCCGGCAGGCGCTGCTCAACCTCATGAGCAATGCCAACAAGTTCACCGAGCACGGCACCGTGACGGTCGACGTGGCGCGGAGCCGCAGCAATGGCCTCGAGGAGATTACGCTGGCCGTGCGCGACACCGGCATCGGCCTGTCGCCCGAGCAGATGAGCCGCCTGTTCCAGGAGTTCGTGCAGGCTGACGCCTCGACGACGCGCAAGTACGGCGGCACCGGCCTCGGCCTGGCGATCAGCCGCCGCTTCTGCCAGATGATGGGCGGCGACATCACCGTGACGAGCGAGCTCGGCAAGGGCTCGACCTTCACGATCTGCCTGCCGGCGCAGGCCGGGGTGGCGGCGGAACTGCCCGCGGCCCGCCTGCTGCGGCCGGCGCGGCGCGCGACCGGTTCGGCCAGCGGCACCGTGATCCTGGTCATCGACGACGACGCCACGGTGCGCGACCTGATGTCGCGCTTCCTGGAGCGCGAGCACTTCGTGGTTCGCACCGCGGGCGGCGGTCACGAGGGACTGGCGCTGGCACGCGAGCTGCGGCCGGCGGCGATCACGCTCGACGTCCACATGCCCGACCTCGACGGCTGGACGGTGCTGGCCGCACTCAAAGGCGACCCGCTGCTGTCCGACATCCCCGTGGTGCTGGTGACGATCGAGGACAACCGCAGCCGCGGCTACGCGCTGGGCGCCGCCGACTACATGACCAAGCCGGTCGATCGCGATCGCCTCGTCAGCGTGCTGCGCGGACTGTGCAATTCGACCGATCGCCGGATCCTGGTGATCGACGACGACGGGATCATGCGCGAGAGCGTGCGCCGCGCGCTCGAGCAGGATCGCTGGAAGGTCACCGAGGCGGAGAACGGACAAGGTGGGGCTGGAGCAGCTCGGCGAGCAGCGCCCGGACGTGATCATGCTCGACCTGATGATGCCGGAGATGGACGGCTTCGAGTTCCTGGCGACGATGCGCCAGAACCCGGACTGGCGCGAGATCCCGGTGTTGGTCGTGACGGCCAAGGACCTGAGTCCCGAGGAGCACAAGCGCCTGCAGGGCGAAGTCGAGCGGGTGATGCAGAAGAATGCTTCGGAACTGGACGAGCTACTGCGCGAACTCGGCCGGGTTCTGCCGCGCTCGATTGAACGAGGCCACCAGACCAAGGTCCGGGAGATACTGGCGTGAAGATACTGTACGTCGAGGACAACGAAGACAACGTGTACGTGCTGCAAAACCGCCTCAAGCGCCACGGCTACACCGTGCTGGTCGCGCGCGACGGCGCCGAGGGCGTGAAGATGGCGACCAGCGAGCAGCCCGACCTCGTGCTCATGGACCTGAGCCTGCCGGTGCTCGACGGTTGGCAGGCAACCGGCCAGATCAAGTCGGCGCCGGCCACGCGCCACATCCCGGTCATCGCCCTGACCGCCAATGCCATGGCCGGCGACCGCGAGAAGGCGCTCGCGGCCGGCTGCGACGACTTCGACACCAAGCCACTGGAGCTGCCGCGGCTACTGGCCAAGATCCGCGCGCTGTGGCCGGGGGGCGGCACGACGTGAATGTGTTCGACGCCGCGCTGCTCGTGGTCGACGACAACGAGAACAACCGCTACACCCTGACGCGCCGGCTGACGCGCGAGGGCTACCGGGACGTCGCCACCGCCAACGACGGCCGCCAGGCACTCGAGATGCTGCGCAGCCGCGCCTTCGACCTGGTGCTGCTCGACATCACCATGCCGGAGATGAACGGCTACCAGGTGCTCGAGCAGATGAAGGCCGATCCCGCCCTGAGCGACGTGCCGGTGGTCATGATCTCGGCAATCGAGGAGACCGAGAGCGTGGTGCGCTGTGTCGAGCTCGGCGCCGACGACTACCTGTCCAAGCCCTTCGATCCGACGCTGCTGCGCGCGCGCGTGCACGCCATCCTCGAGAAGAAGAGGCTGCGCGACGCCGTGCGCACGCACGCCGCGCAACTCGAGCAGTGGAACCAGGACCTGGAGCGACGCGTGCACGAGCAGCTGGCGCAGCTCGACCGCCTCGGCAAGCTCAAGGGGTTCTTCTCGCCGCAGGTCGTGGCCTCGATCCTCGACGGTGGCGGCGAGGACCTGCTCAAGACCCATCGTCGCGAGGTGGTGGTGGCGTTCCTCGACATGAGGGGCTTCACCGCCTTCACCGACCATTCGGAACCCGAGGAAGTGATGACGGTGCTGACCGAGTATCACCGAATCATGGGCCCGCTGATACTGGCGCACGAGGGCACGCTCGAGCGCTTCGCCGGCGACGGCATGATGGTGTTCTTCAATGACCCGGTGCAGATCCCGAACCCGGCCGTCAACGCGGTGCGCATGGCGCTCGAGATGCAGTCGCGGTTCCTGCCGCTACGTGCCATGTGGGCCAAGCGCGGCTACGACCTCGACCTCGGCATCGGGCTCAACCAGGGCTACGCGACCCTCGGCGCGATCGGCTTCGAGGGACGTTGGGACTACGCCTGCATCGGCAGCGTGTCCAACCTGGCCTCGCGGCTGTGCAGCGAAGCGCAGGGCGGCCAGATCCTGACCAATCGCAAGACGCTGGCGCGCATCGAGGACACGGTCGTCGCCGAGGCGCTCGGCGAGCGTACGCTGAAGGGAATCACGCAGCCCACCCCGGTCTTCAACATCACCGCCCTGAACAACCTGCAATAGGACCGCCACTCCCGGCGCGCCCGATTGACCGCCGCCCGACGATGCCCTAATTTAGGCCGGTTGAACGCTGCGAGGGGGAATGCAGGTGGCCGAAGTTGCCCGGCTTGCCGACCATGACGACCGCGGACGCGAGGCTGCGGGGCCGGCGGCGTTGCCCGCGCCCGGCCCGGCGGCGTCGGCGCCGGAGTTGTCGGTGGTCGTGCCGGTGCACAACGAGGCCGCCAACATCCGGCCGCTCATCGACGAGATCGTAGCCGCGCTGGCCGGCGTGACCACGTTCGAGATCGTCTATGTCGATGACGGCAGCTCCGACGCGACGCTGGAAGCGCTGGCGGCGGCGCGCCAGCACGCGCCGGTGCTGCGGGTGCTGCGGCACGCGCGCAGCATGGGGCAGAGCACGGCCCTGACAACCGGGGTGCTGGCCGCACGTGGCCGCTGGATCGCCACGCTCGATGGCGACGGCCAGAACGATCCGGCCGACATACCGGCGCTGTTGGCGCACGCCCAGGCGCTGGCGCGCCAGCGTGGCGACCACGCGGTCCTGATCGCCGGGTGGCGCAACCGACGGCGCGACACCTGGTACACGCGCACGCAGTCGCGAGTGGCCAACGGCATCCGCTCACGACTGTTGCGCGACGGCACGCCGGACACCGGCTGCGGCCTCAAGGTTTATTCGCGCGAACTGTTCCTGCGGCTGCCGTACTTCGACCACATGCATCGCTTCATGCCGGCATTGGCGCAGCGCGCGGGCGGCGAGGTGCACTCGGTAGCGGTCAACCACCGCGCGCGCACGCGCGGCTGCTCGCATTACGGCTTGTTCAACCGCCTCTGGGCCGGCATCGTCGACACCGCCGGGGTCATGTGGCTGGCGCGGCGCGCGCGCCGGCCCGATGCCCTGGAGCTCAGCTTCGACGCACCACCGACGCGCAATCGCGCGCCCGGGCGGAGCTAGAACGTGAAGCCGAGCGAGGTCTCGGTTCCGTAGTCGGAGTGCGACAGCGCGTCCTGGCCCGGCTTGTTGTCGTAGACGCCGTAAGCCGACAACTCGAAGAAGAAGTCCTTGACGATCTCCCACCGGAACCGGAGCTTGGCCGCGGTGCGCACGCGGCCCGATTCAGTCAGGCTCGGCAGCACCACCAGGTCGGCGAGCACGTTGCGCTCGGGCGTGTCGTAGCGAAAGAATGCATATTGGGTGCCGATCACGGCCTCGACATTCCGCGAGTTGGACTGTGCCACCTCGTGCTCGTCCGTCAGGTTGGCGCCGACGTAAGCTGACCACTCGTGGTCGCGCGACTGCATCAGGTAGCGCCCGTAGGCCGCACCGAGGCTGGTGCGCAGGTCCAGCGCCAGCTCGTCATTGCTCTCGAACTGCAGCGTCTCCTGCAGGAACCAGCGTTGCGGCAGGAAATGGCGCAGCTGGCCGATGATGTCGAAGCGTTGGGTGTCGTTGGCGCCGTCCTGCGTGGTCACGGCCGTGGAGGCGTCCAGCGACCATTTGCGCTTCTCCTGCGTGGTGCTCACGCCGCCGGTAAAGGCGAATTCCTGCAGGTTGTTCGCCTTGGCGTAGCTGTAACCGGCCGTGAGGTAGCCGTCGATGGTGGCCAGCCGGAGACCCTGTTCGACCGGGTAAATTTCCACTATCTCGCGCAGCGCCAGCTTTGCGCTCGTGCCTGATTGCGGGTCGCTGAGCTGCAGCTGGCCCGGCTCCGAAGGCGTCAGGGCAGAGCCGAAGTAACGCGTGCCGTCGTTGAGCTCCACCCGCAGTCGCTGTCCTGACTGCAGGCTCGTTATCTTGTCCCATTCGACGTAAATCGTGCCGGCGTTGTCAGTCTTCAGCATGAGCTGGCCGCGCACCATTTCCTTGACTTCACCGGTCAACCGGTCGCCGTTGCGAAGCATGATGACGTCGGTCTTGGGCGCGGCGTGTGCGTCTGTTGCCGACAGCGCAGCCAGAGTCAGCAGGATCAAATAGCGCGGCAAACTGGAGCTACCGCCGGAATTACTGGCCGAGCTGCGACAGCGCGAAGCGCAATGGCGCGACCGACACCCTCATCAGGCCACTGAACGGAGTATTGAGCTCGAGGATGAGAAATACCGAGCCGGCGACCGCGGTTGCGCAGATGAGCAGCGCAGCCGTGGCGGTGGCGTTTCTGGGCGCAAACAGCCCGAAACTCGAGAAGATCAGCGTCAGCCAGCAGACCACGATGACCAGAAAGGGCACCGGAATCGTGGCAGTGGTTTCCTCGGCCAGGACCCAACGCGCTTTCAGTATCTCGCCAACCAGCTGCAGCGCCTGGGACTTCAAGTCTCGCTGCAGCTCATTTTGCGGTACCAGTTGCCGGACGCGCGTCATGATCTGGTACGGTGCCCCTGCCGCGGTCGGCGGCAACACCGGCAGCCCCGCCTTGGCGTCCGACGAAATCGTCGCCACGCGCTGCTCGAGACCACGCCGTAGCGCCGCCCGGATATCAATGGTCTCGGACCCGTAATCTGCCAGCACTCGATCGAGCATCATGATGTTGATGCCCGCCTGCCTGAGCTGGTTGCCCTCGAAGTCGAAAGTCTCCTTGGCAGAGGAAGTCACCATCGCCAGCAATAGTGCAGTGAGGGTCCCGATCAGACCCATGCTGACCGTGACAACCGCTTTGGTGTCGTCCCGCAAGTGTTCTGCTGGGAGCACCCGGCGGATGCACATGCCGACCAGCGCGCCGCCAAATACACACGCAAACACCAGTAATGCCGTCAGCACGCTTTGCATAACCTGGTCCTCGAATTCCCTGTCTTGATCAACGCTGCGCGCGCCCTGAAGGGCGCGCGGCTGCCGCTACTTCGGGAACAGCAACGTTACCACCGCCCGCCAGCCCCAGCCCTCCGGCCCGCTGGCCGGCGCCGTCGCCCAGTATCGGGCGCCAACCTGGATTTGCAGGATCTGCGATCCCGCCTTCAGCATCTGCGCGACCCCGATATTGATCGGCACCGACCAGCTCGAAGTTCGCCAGTCGTAGGTCGACTCCGTGTTGAGGGTGAAGGAGGTATGTGTCCTGGTAACGTAGACAAAGAACGGCTGCACGAACGTCGAGCTGACGTTGTTCCGGTCGCTGTCTCCGGCCACGGACCAGATGTGGTTGGCGAGGACACCATAGGTCAGCGGTCCCTGCTGCTTCAGCGCCACGAATGTCGGCCCGAGGCCCCACTTGCCGCTGCCGAGCGTACGGTCCGACGCCGTGGGCAACAATTCGACCGGCCCGACGCCCCAGATCCAACCGGCGCTGGTAGGCTTCTTGGGCGAAAAGAACTGGCTGGCGGTCACGTCACCCAATCCAGACGCGCTGTCACCGCGCCGCGGCAGGTCGTGCAGGTCGACCAGCGGAACGATGGTGCGTGTGATGAGGTTCCAGTCCGTGTTCAGCGAGAGTGGAATGACAGGCTGGACGTTGAGGTAATCCTTGGAGCCGTCGGACGAACCAATATTGTCGTCGTGATTGTACTGCAGGGGAACGCTGACCAGGTTGGCGACAGGGTTCGCGAGCTTCTTGGCCAGCTCGGTCGCGGAATCAGCCTGCGCCGCCGATTCCGCGGCATGAACCACGAGGCTGCCGCTCATGGCGAGCACGAGCAATGCGCAATTCCCCGGCTGCCCGCACTTCGTCAGCGCTCGCAGCCACGCCGCATATCTCCTGTGCATAATCGGATCTCCTCGTTGCCTTCGATCGCCGTGGTGACCACCGCGAGCCAGGTTTCCGCCCCGGCAAGCCGGATCCGGACGTTTCACTATACAAGCGCCGTGCGGCCGTGGCCACAATTCGGCCAGGCCCAGGATCAGGCGCGAGCCCGTTTAAGGCTGCGCAACTTCCGCCACGCCAACGCCGCGTATTCGCTGCGAGAAGTCGCTCGCCTGGTCCGCCGCGTGTGCGCGCACATTGACGATGCTGCGTCGCTGCAACTCCGCGAACGGCACCGAGGTATCGAGTCGGCCCGATTCGTACAGGTACTCGGGGACGTGACCGCTGACCAGTATCTTCCAGGAAAAGGGCAGGTGATCCGGATTGACACGCGACTGCAGCCAGATGTTGGTGGTGCAGTTGGTCGTCAGCGAGTTGTAGAACTCTGGCTGCTCCTTGAGTGAGTTGATCTTGTCGAGGTAGGAAACGAACAGCCGGCGGGCATCCGCGATCTCGCCGTGCAGGCGATAGAGGTGCACTTCTTCGGGTGGGTCCTTGCGGTAGTTGGTACGCAGGCGGATCACATCACGCTCGTCGGCCACTACGTAGTACAGCTCGTACTGGCGGAAGAATCCCTTGACGGTCGAAAAGCCCTCGCCGGCCGGCTTGCGCGCCTCGATCGAAATAGCCAGGTAATCCTTGCCCGCGAAGCCGAAGCTCAGGAAGATATGGGCGATCTGCGGGCCCATCCAGTAGACCGCGATCAGGTCCACCGAATCGAGCTGGCGCAGGTCGAAGCTGTGGTCGTAATAGCCGACGGTGTAATCGGTCTCGGTGCGGTAGTCGAAGTTGCGGATCTGGTGCAGCGTGACCCGATCGCCCTCGATGGTCGCGTAGGGCAGCACTGCGACTTCCGTCTGCCAGTTACGATCGTTGGTCGGCTTGAGCGCAATCCAGCACGCCAGCAACAGCGCAAACAGCGCCAGAAAGGCCGTCAATGCGCGCCGGCGCCACCGCAGCGAGCACAGGCCAGCCAGCGTGGTGACGGTGACCAGCACGAACGCCGCGGCAAGCGTGCCGCGCAACGATTCACTGGCGCCGTCGAAATACCGCAGCGCCAGCGTGCTCCAGCCACCGACCACCAGCACCAGCAACGCCAGCAGCAGGAGGCCAAGAATTCTCAGGGTCCGCGACATGCAAGGGTCTCCTTGTCAGGGCTGCGCCGGGGTTCCAGGCTGCTGCGCAGCGCGTCGGTCCGATTCCGCGACCGCTGCGCCGCAGGGATCGCTCTCATGGACGAAGCGGTCCCAGAGCGTGGTGGCCACCACCGACAGTCCCGCCGTCGCAACTGCCGCGCTCCCGTTCACGAGCGCGCCGGTCGGATCGAGCGTCACGCCCGGACTGGCGAGGGTACCATTGACCTTCAGGTAAGGATTGACGAGCTGGCTGATGCCAAACCCCAGCCCGGTGCGCGCCCTGACCTTGAAGTTGAAATCGATCTTCTCCGTATGCAGGTCGACCGAGCCGGCGCTCACGATGTCGACTTCCCTGGTGCGTATTACCAGGGCCGGATCCGTCGTGACGATGCCGTCCCTCGCTCGCAACAGAAAGGCTGAGCAATCCACATCCGTCGTCGGTTGCCTCGTGGCCATCGGGTTCAGCCCGGTGAGCAACTGCTGCACGAAGCCACTGGAACTCGCCAACAACAGCGAATTCTTCAAGCGCCCGCCGCGCCCCACCAGGCGAACCCGGCCATTGAGTGTAGCAGCGAGCTCGGACCAACGGCTTCCGTTAGCCTGCAGCTCGACTCGGGCCGTGTACCGGCTGGCATCGGCGCCACCAATGCCAAAGGGCACCAACCGCATCAGCAGGTCGCTGCCGGTGCCGGTCAATTGCACCGAGATGCCCTTGCCCTTGGCAGCCAGCGCGCCCTTGAGGCTGACGCTGCCGCTGGCGCCAGTGGCCGCAAGCGGACCCACGGTCAATCGTCCGTCGCGCAGCGTGGCTTGCAGCTGGAAGTCCTTCAGGTCGCTACCCCACAATCGCAGGCTGTCGGCGCGCACCGCCAGCCGTCCCGTGTACGAGCCCAGTTCCGGAATGGCGACCTCGGTATCGGGAATCACGCGGCCGCGCGCCTGGCCGCTTTTCGCCGCTTCACTCCTGCCGGCCTTGGTGGCGACCGGCGGATTCAGGTACCGATCGAGGTCGAACTGCACGAAGTTCACTTCCACGTCGAGGTCGGGCTTTCCCTGCAGCCCGTGGGTCGCCGCGCGGCCAGTGAACGCCGTGCCACCGAGCCGACCGCCCAGCGCATCGAGTTGCAGGTCTTGCTCGCTCTTCGACAACCTGCCATGCAGTTCGACAGGCAAATCGGGCCAATGCCGATTGAAGGCCGTGCCGAGCACCCTGAGGCTGGGAGCGCGCAGCTGCACCTGCGCGCCCTCGCTCGAGAGCCGCGGCAGGATCACCAGCGCGCCCTGCGTGCTGAGCAGTCCGCGATCGCTGCTGATTTGCAGTCGATCGATGCTCCAGGTCTCGCCGGTGCGTGCACCCGACAAGCTGAGCTGCAATTGATGACCGAACGTCCCGGCGAGGTTGGAATCCGGGAGCAGGGCAGTGGGCTCGGGCACCGTGGCGTCGAGTTCGTAGCGCAGCGAGTGGCGCGCCACAGGCACGTCCACATCCGCGGAGACGGTCGCCGTGGCGTTGCCCACCGCAAGTTGCAGCTTGTCGAGGTGCAGCACCGCCTCGGCTGTGTTGACCAGACGCCCGGTGGCGGAGAAGGGGCCACGCGGCAGTGTGACTTCTGGCAGGAGCCCAGCGTAATCCGCCAGCGCCGGTCCGCTCATCGTAAAGCCGAGGTTGGTGGCGGCAAATCCCGGTGCGGCGCCGAGCGTGCCATCGAGCTGAAACCTGGCAGCGGCAAGCTCCGCGCTCACGGCCGAGAACACTGTGCGGTCCGTCTGGCGCTGGATCCTGCCGGTGACACGGTAGCGGGCGGCCGGAAATCCCGCGTAGCCGAAGCGGGAAGCCATGCGCGCCGCGTTGGGGCCACTCACATCCAGCTGCAAGTCAGCGCCGCGGCCGAATGCCGGACGGCCCAGCTTTCCCGAGATCGACGCCGCTTCGCCTTCGCTCTCGAGCCTGACGCCGCGCAACAGTATTCCTTCGCGGGTCCATTCGAGATCGCCCTTGCCTTTGAACGTGCCGCGAGGCGGGTCTGGCAAATTCAGTGCCAGAGCCAACGGGCCGAGGTCTTTGCCCGCTGCGGTCCAGGCCAGCCGCGTGCCGTGGCCGCCGGGAACCAGCTGGATCGGGCCGAGCGCGGTAAAACTTCCGTAATTCGTCGTGCCGCTGCAGTTGACCTGCAGTTCACGCGACCGCGGCAGCTGAAGCTTTCCGCTCAGTTCGAGCGGGCCGCGCAGCGGCAACTCGAGCCTGAACCGCTGCGCGAGCTTCGCAACGTCGGCCGCATTGACCTTGACAGAGAGCTCGTTGCCGGCCATGTCGTGCGCGGAACCCAGGGCGCCATCGGCCTCGAGGCGGGCATCCGCCAGCTCGAGCACCGCCTTGCGCACCTGCAGCATGGGACCGCTGCGCTGCGCGTCGAGCTGCAGGCGAAAGGATTCCGCCGGCAGACCACGCAGCCCCGCGAGCCCACCGATACGCGACAGATCCGGCCCGGCTACATGTCCCTGCACGCTGAAGGCGGGAACACCATCGTTCAACGCCAGCGAACCCTGTGCCCCGAGGTCGAACTCGCCGATCTGGCCGTTCAGGCGCCCCGTCACGCCGGTGCCGGCCGGTCCCGGAGAGATCGCCAGCGCCAACGCGACCGGTCCAGTGCCGAGATCCCGCAGCCCTAAGTGGGAGGCGAGGTACGAGGCCTGCGGTACATTCAAGCTGAACATCAGCTCCGTGTCGGCGGGCGTGGCGAGCGAATCGATGCGAGTGTCCAGTCCCAGCGCGATGTCCCCCAGGCGGCCGCGCGCCCTGATGCGGAAATTTCGTGCCGAGACCAGGCTGGCGAATGGCCCGGAATCGATTCGCAGTTCCAGCGGCGTGTCGTTGGCCGTGCCGATTGCCCGTAGCACGAGCATGCCATCGGCGCCTTCCCGCTGCGCGAGGGAAACCAGGGAAAGCTCGAGCGGACGCTCGAGCCGCGGACCCGCGAACGACACCTGAGCCCCAGGGATCGAGACCGTTTCGAAGACCACAGGCAGGACCGTTGACGGACCCCCGGGGTGGACCCTGAAGCGCCAGTTGTTTTCACCCCTGGCATTGCGCTGGAGACGCAGCTCCACGCCGTCCGCGGTCAGACTCCGCACGATGACCGTCTCGTGGAACAGCGAACGACCATCAATCTCGATATCGACGCGGCGGGCACGCAGCATGTCGCCCGGCCCCGCCCAGGCGCTGTTGGCCAGCCGCAGTCGCATGGCGTTGATGTGGATCACGCTCCCGAGCTCGATGCGCACTCCGCCGTCAGCCGCGAATTGACGTCCCAGTCCTTCGCTGACCAGCCGCGTGATCGGCCGCGTCAGGTAACCGTGCGCCGCCGCAAACAGCAAGGCGGCAGGCAGTGCCGCCACGGCGACCGCGCAAAGCAATGTCGCGCGCCACCGGCGCCAACCGATGCGCCGCACTGCGGGTGACTCCGTCATCGTGCTGCCTGCGCCAGCGCCCACTTGTGGTTTGTACGTAATTGCTTTTCCGCAGGGTACTGCAGATAATCGCCCCGGGAACGGATATTAACCGGCGTGAATCGTCCGTAGTGAGGGTTACCATGCGTAGCATACGAGTTGCACTGCTGGCGAGCGCGCTGAGCGCGGCGCTGGGCCTGCCGGCCATCGCGGCCGCGCAGGATGTCACTTTCGACAAGACGTTCCTGACGGACTACAGTCGCCTCGCACCGAGGCAGAGCGACCGCGGGTCGGAATTCATCTACGTTGCGCCGCAAGCCGTGGAGAAGGTCGTCAAGTACGAGGGCGTCATGGTCGACCAGCCCGAGGTCCTGATGAGCCCCGACTCCCCGTACAAGGGCGCCAAGCCCGACAACCTGCTCGCGATCGCCAACGGCATGCGCGATGCCATGGATGCGCGGCTCAAGGCCGGCAACTATAACGTCGTCGACAAGCCGGGCCCGGGCATCATCTACGTGCGCATCGCGCTGACCGACCTGCGGCTGGAGAAGAAGAAGCGCAATCTCCTCGAATACACGCCCGTGGGCGCCGTGGTCGGATTCGGCGTCAATGCGATGAAGGATTTCCAGAACAAGTTCGACATCCTGAAGATGGTGCTCCAGGCGGAAATCACCGATAGCGTGACCAACGAGGTGTATGGGCAGTACGTGATGGTGACCGGCGGCGGCGACAAGCCGGCTCGCATCAATTTCGACAAGGTCAAGGAAAACATGGACGAGTTCGGTGAGCGCCTGCGCTGTCGGCTGGACAACGCGGCGGGACCCGTGGCCAAGCAGATCAACTGCATGGATCCCGCCGCTCGCGACGCGCGCGAGAACGCCAAAGCCGCCAACTAGCGGGTTCGAAGTGGGCCAGGTCCCATTACCGGCGCCCCGGCTCGTGCGCGGGCGCCGGGCTTCGGCTTGCGTGTCGCTATTGTGCGCGCTGGCGCTGGCCGCGACTGCCATGTCGAGCCCATTGCGCGCGGAAGGGGCGGGCGCAGAGAGCGCGGCAGCGATCGCCAACGCGCCGGCTGCCCGGCCAGCCACACGCCCGCGCATCGGCCTGGTGCTCGCCGGCGGTGGTGCCAAGGGTGGCGCGCACATTGGCGTGCTCAAGGTACTCGAAGAGTTGCACGTGCCGATCGACTGCATCGCCGGCACCAGCATGGGCGCCCTGGTCGGCGGCGGCTACGCTTCCGGCCTGCCTGCGGCCGAAATCGAACGCTTCGTTCGCGGGGTCGACTGGAAAGCCGTGGTGGGCGGCGTAGGCCAGCGCGAGCGTGAGTCCATCGAACAGCGACGCAATGCCGACGCGGCCAGCGCCATCACCGAACTGACCGTCGCAGAAGGCGGCGTCTTGCTGCCGGCCGGGCTGATCAATACAGGCGCCATTGAAGATCTGCTGCGCGGCTACGTCGCCGAAGCGCGCCTGGAGCCGGACTTCGACCTGTTGCCCATTCCCTTTCGCGCGGTGGCCACGGACATGATCAAGGGCCAGATGGTGGTGCTGGACCACGGCGATCTGGCCATGGCCATGCGCGCGAGTATGGCCATTCCCGGGGCCTTTGCCCCGGTTGTCAGCGACCCGTACATCCTCTCGGATGGTTTCGTGGTGCGGAATATTCCGGTCGACGTCGCCCGCCAGACCTGCGCCGATGTCGTGATCGTGGTTAAGCTCGTCTCACCGCCCGCGAATCCGCAGGGCCTGCGCAGCGCACCGCAGCTGCTGAGCCGGACCATGGACGTCATGGTCGAGGCCAATGAGAACGCGCAGCTGGATACCTTGACGGACCGAGACGTTCGCATCGACGTGCCCATGGGTGACATCGGCGCGAGCGACTTCGAGCGCACTCCAGACGCGATTCCGCTCGGCGAGGCGGCGGCGCGGGCGGTGGCCGACCGCTTGGCCCGCTATTCGGTGTCACCGCAGGAATACACGGCCTGGCGTGCGAGAGTGACGACTCACCAGAATCTGGAAGTCAGGGTAGCAAGCGTGCGCTTCGAGGGACTCAAGCACGTCAACGGCGAGTACCTGCGGACGCTGACGCGCGTCAAGGCCGGCGATGTCGTCGATACCCAGAAAATCAGCCGGGATGCGTTGCGACTGGGAGCGGTTGAAGGCCTGGACTCCGTTGAATACAGATTGATCGGCGATCCCGAGCATCCCGACCTCGTGTGGGTGCCGAAAGAGCGGGCAGAGGGGCGAAATTTCATCAGGCCGAGTCTCGGCATCTATGGCGACGGCGGCGGCGACCTCGGCCTGGTAGTGGGCGTACAGCATGTGAGCCGGTGGCTGAATGAACGCGGCGGTCAGTGGCGCAATAATCTGGAGTTGGGGTTTCAAACGGGCATCCTGACCAGCTTCTACCAGCCACTGGATGTTGCCCAGACTTTCTTCGTCGAACCCAGCCTGCTGCTCGAGCGTACTCAGCAGCCCATTTACAATGACGGCGAGCACGTCGCCGATTACAAGTTCATCGACGCCGGCGGCGAACTCGACCTGGGTGCGGAGCTGGCAAAAGACGGACAGATTCGCCTCGGTTACTGGAACCAGAAGCGCCGCACCATAATTACGACAGGCATCTCGCTGCTGCCTGAGTCCGACTACAGAGACGCCGGAATTACGGCGACCGTGCTCTACGACACCCGCAACGAGCCCACTTTTTCAACCCATGGATTTGCGACCGAAGTCGACTACCGTCGCTCGGATACTTCAATGGGGGCCGATCGTGACTGGGAATATGTCGAGGCCGGATTCCGCACAGCCGTCCCCATCGGTAAGAATCTCATGTGGGCCACGATCGCCGGCGGGACTGACCTGGGCAGTACCTTGCCGGCGGATCGCGCGTTCGCACTGGGAGGGACGACATTCCCCGGCTTTCAGCTCGATGAGCTGCGAATGCGTAGCTATTGGACTGCCAGCGGCAGTTTTCTTTGGCGCCTCGTGGACCTGATGCCCATCAAGAACAATGCGGTCTATGGCGGATTTGCGCTGCAGGCCGGGCGGGTTTATGACCGAGTCGATCCAGTTCCGAACACTACGGTCTACGGCGGCTCAGTCTATATTGGCGGCAAGACATCGATCGGGGCACTCACCCTGGGCGGCGCCTGGGCCACTCAATCCTGGAGCGTTTGGCTGTCACTCGGCCGACCGATCGGCAACGGCTCGATCCTGGACAAAAGCCCGTTCCGCTAGACCCCGGCCGCGCGCTACCGCACGGCGGCGGCCGGGTCTGGTCATCAAGTCCCGTTGGCTGGCGACTCAGCGCGGCTTGTAGTTGAACTTCTGCCCGCCTAAGGCGGCCTCGTACATGAGCCCTCCCTTGGCGATGGTAAACACGGCCATGCCCTTCTTGTATTCGCCCGAGGTGCTGGCGTCATTCTTGCCACCGCTGGCACCGGCGGTGTTGCCCGCCGTGCTTGCGCTGGCCGATGCGCCCGCGGTAATGGCCACGGCGCTGGCCTGTGCACTGAATTCGAAATTCCCGGAGGTGAATTCCTTGAACGAACGGTCGTCCTCGAAGAAGATGACTTCGCTGAAGGCCTGCCCGCCCAGCTGGAGGCCCACCGTGAGCTGCGTCATGCTGGTGTCACCGACGTACTTGCCTTTCTCATAGACGCGACCTGACCCGTGGGCGCCCCCGATACCAATTCCGCCCTTGCCGATGGTCGGAAACAGGGCGTAGCCATAAGCGCTGCTGAAGTACTTGCCGCTCTGGCCCGCATTCTTGAACAACGCTTGCGTGTCTGACCATTCGTCGGCGCGCGCCGGTGCGGTCATGAACGCCAGCAAGCCGAGAAGTGCAAATGTCAGTTTGTATTCTTTTTTCATGGGCGGGCTCCAGTAGCGAAAGCGGTGAGGCTGGTCGCATTATACACCCGATCGAAGCGGCCGTCAGCGCGTCACGGAGCCTTGGCGGCATCGAGCGCGTCCTTCATCCTGCCGGCCCAGCCGGTCAGGATGCGTTCGGCCTCGGCCCGATTCGAGACGCTGTTGGACCAGGTGAAGCGCCCGGTATCCGTGCTTCGCGATCGATCGAGCGCGCGCGCCATGAGCGTACCGGTCACGGCATCGCGCAACTCGATGCCCAGGGTCATGCGGCCGGCCTCGGCGGAAAATGTGCGGTTGCGTCCGGCCTGCATGGTGTCGGGCGCATTGACGTAGAGATCGAGGATGTAGACCGACATGCGCAGCACGCCCGCATCGGCGGCCTTGACCTCGGGGTAGCCGCCTTCCCCGAGTACCTTGATGAATGTGTCGCGTGCCAGCTCGCCAATGCCGTTGCGTATGCGCTCGACGTCGGAAGTCTTGAGGCCGAAGGTGCCGCCGTAATCGCGTGGATCCCAGCTCTTGCTGAATGCCACCTGCACCGGGTCCATCATGATCTTCGTATAGCCGCTCAGCGTTGCACCCGGGAGCACGTACAGCAGGTCGACCTTCTTCGATTTCTTGAGCTCGAGGCCATCCTCGGTGGTCTGCGGTGGCTCCTTGGCTGCCATCGCGGTCGCATCAATCCCAAGACAGAGCAGGGCGGTGATGCCCAGGCCCAGAAGCGGGCGGTTTGCATGGCGCGTGGTCATGGCGAACTCCTGCGGCGCGGAGATCAAAGGAAAACGGACAATGAATTATAGCGCCGCGATGCAGCGCGTGCGGAATCGAAAGCCCCCGTCAATGGCATGGACCGTCACTTCATGGTAGCCTGCGCGGCTGCGGCCGGGCCGGTTCCGGCGCGCGATCTGGCGCATGCGGCGAGCCGCGTGGGCGCCACGGCGATGCGGGTTCCCTGAAAATTCACGAGGTTGTCATGAAGCGCATGTTTTCCCTGGCTGTCGCGGCGGTGTGCGTGTCCGCGAGTTTCCTGCCCATCGCTGTTGCGGCTGAACCCGTAGCCATCAGCGCGACGCGGCCCGACGCCTGGCAATTTACCGCCGTGCTTTATGCCTGGTATCCAGACCTCGGCGGCAAGGCTACCTTTCCAAACGGCACGTCGTCAGACGTCACGGTCGACGCCAGCGATATCTATAGCAACCTCAAGTTCGCCTTCATAGGCGCCTTCGAAGCCCGCAAGGGTGAATGGGGCATGTTTTCCGACCTCATCTACATGGACCTCGGCCAGTTCCGGTCCGGATATCGCAACTTGACGATCGGCAATGTCGGACTGCCCGCCGACGTCTCGGCCAGCGCCAACTTCGACCTTAAGGCTACGATCTGGACGCTCGCCGGCACTTACCGGCTGGTCACAGCAAATGACGCGGCACTGGACGTGTTCGCGGGCGCGCGGCTGCTGGATCTAAAGGAAAAGCTGGACTGGACCCTCAACGGCAACGTCGGACAGTTCCCGGCCCCGGGCCGTGCCGGCTCGCAAGAGGCCAAGGATCACAACACCGACGCCATCATTGGCATCAAGGGCCGTCTCGCATTTGGCAAGGATCTCAAGTGGTTCGTCCCATACTACGGTGATATTGGTACCGGTAATTCTGACCTGACCTGGCAGGCCATGGCCGGTCTCGGCTATGCCTTCCACTGGGGCGAGATCATTGGCTCCTGGCGTTATCTCGACTACCAGTTCAAGTCCAGTTCAAAGGTCGACTCGCTGAACTTCAACGGCCCGTTGCTGGGAGTTGCGTTCAACTGGTGATACCCGGCCCGGGAGCGGGCCATTGACAGTGTTCAAGGGCTCTGGCCGTTCGCGCTGGTTGCTGCCGGCGATCCTGGCTGGCACTGCATTGGCGGTGGCCGCGTTCCTGCCCGCGTGGTGGCTGTCACATCACGCACCCGGGGCGTCCGAGGCCACGCGCCCGCATGAGTCGCGCGCTCAATTCGTCGGTGCCGCGGCCTGCGCCACCTGCCACGAACGCGAATACGCAGCCTGGCGCGGCTCGCAGCACCGGCAGGCCATGCAGACGCCCACTTCCGCGACCGTACTCGGCAATTTCGCCAATGCATCATTCCGGTATGCGGGGACCACCTCGACCTTCAGTCGGCGCGGCGATGAATTTCACGTGTCGACGGATGGCCCGGACGGGCAACTGCACGACTACCGGATCCAGTACACCTTCGGCCTCAACCCACTGCAGCAATACCTGATCGCGATGCCCGGCGGCCGCCTGCAGGCGCTGTCGATCGCCTGGGACTCGCGGCCGCGGGAGCAGGGCGGTCAGCGCTGGTTCCATCTCTACCCCGGACAGGAGATCAGGGCGGGGGATCGCCTGCACTGGACCGGGATCGACCAGAACTGGAACTACCAGTGCGCGGACTGCCATTCGACCCACCTGCAGAAGAACTACGATGCGCAGGCTAATGCCTTTCATACGACGTGGTCGGAAATCAACGTCGCCTGCGAGGCCTGCCACGGCCCAGGCTCGCGCCACCTCGCGTGGGCGCGCAAGCAGGGTGGGTGGCGAAAGCTGGCGGACAAGGGCCTCGATGTCGCGCTCGACGAGCGCCGCGGCGTGAGCTGGAATCGCCCGCCTGGAAGTCCTACCGCGACGCGCAGCACGCCGCGCGCCGGCAGCACGGAGGTCGAGACTTGCGCGCGCTGCCATGCGCGCCGCGGACAGCTGACTGACGACTATCACTACGGCCGGCCGCTTGCCGACGCCTATCGGCCAGCCCTGCTGGACGAAGGACTGTACTGGCCGGACGGCCAGATGCGCGACGAGGTCTACAACTACGGCTCCTTCCTGCAGAGCCGGATGTACGCCAGGGGCGTGACCTGCGCCGATTGCCATGATCCGCACACGCAGAAGTTGCGCGCACCCGGCAACCTCGTGTGTGCGCAGTGCCATGACGCCGCGGTCTTCGACGTTGCGAGCCATACCCATCACCGCGTCGGATCACCGGGCGCCCAGTGCGCCGCCTGCCACATGCCGACGAGCACTTACATGCAGGTCGATCCGCGCCATGATCACTCGTTGCGTATCCCGCGTCCCGACCGTTCCATCGCCATGGGCGTGCCAAATGCCTGCAACCAATGCCACCGCGACCGCAGCGCCGGCTGGGCGGTCGCGCAGCTTCGCGGCTGGTGGCCACGACCCGTACCGGGTCACCAGGGTTTCGCCGAGGCGCTGTATGCCGCGGCGCGAGTGGCGCGGGGCGCCCCGGAACTGCTGCGCAGCGTCGCCTCCGATCCGGAGGAGCCTGCGATCGCGCGCGCGAGCGCCATCGGCCGGCTGGAGCGCTATCGCGGACCGGCCAGCGACGAGCTGTTGCACGCCGCCCTGGTCGACCCGAGTCCCATGATGCGCCTCGCCGCGACTGGCGCGCTGTCTGGCGATGCCAAT
This sequence comes from uncultured Gammaproteobacteria bacterium, assembly GCA_963778855.1. Lineage (GTDB taxonomy): Bacteria > Pseudomonadota > Gammaproteobacteria > Steroidobacterales > Steroidobacteraceae > FEN-1191. Next base: position 440,514 of record CAVZWC010000001.1, read on the forward strand.
GAGCAGCGCAGGCGCTGGCTGCTGCCGGTGGTCGCCGACCCGGTGCGATCCGTGCGGATTGCGGCTGCCGCGGAACTCGCCGGCGTGCCGATGGACGATGCCAGCCCGGCTGAACGGGCCGCGCTCGCTGCCGCGACGGACGAGTACCTCGCCGCGCAGCAGTTCAACGCCGATCGGCCCGAAGCGCACGCCAACCTTGGTGACTACTACGCCCGGGTTGGCCAACACGAGCGCGCGCTGGCCGAGTTCGAGCGGGCGCTCACCATCGACCCGGGATTCGTGCCCGCCGTCGTGAACCTCGCCGATTTGTACCGCTTGCGCGGTGACGAAGCGCGGGCCGACTCGACGCTGCGCTCCGCATTGCAGGCCGGCCACGATGACCCGGCGCTGCACTTCGCGCTGGGCCTGTCGCTCGCGCGCCAGCAGCGGCTGGCCGACGCGCTCGAGCAGCTCAAGCTGGCGACGCGTGGAGCGCCCGACCAGGCGCGCTACGCCTACGTCTATGGCGTCGCCTTGCACAGCGCCGGGCAACAGGCCGCCGGCATCGCCGCGCTGGCCGCTGCCCAGGCGCGCTTCAACGGCGACGCCGACATCCTGCAGGCGCTGGTGACGATGGAGCGTGATCGCGGACGGCTCGCGGCTGCCCGGAACTACGCGCGCGAACTTGTGGCGCTGGCGCCTGACGACCCGCAAGCGCGGGCGCTGCTGCGCTCGCTCGGGCCGTAGGATTCCCAGGGGAATGGCCCCGAGGCCATTCCCCTGACCCCCTCAGTGCAGGTGGGCCGAGACGCCGAGCAGTAATTCGCCCTGCAACACGCCGCTCCCGGTGAGGTGAGCCACGCAGCCGCCGGAGCAGAATATCGTGACGTTGTTGCCGAGCATGGTCGCAAGGCCCCGCGCCTCGAACCGCACCCCCAGGCTCCTCGTCAGCGGCAGCAGGTAACCGACGCCGATGTTCAGCGAGAGCCGGGTCGCCGGATCGAGTCCCGCCCCGTCAGGAGTCATGCGGGTGACGCCCAGCCCGCCGACCACGTAGACGCCGCGAACCGATTCCTCGGGAAAGTACGTGCCACCGATGTGCAGGTAGTCCACGCGCAGCCCCGAGGAGGTCCCGGCGTACGACCAGGGAGTGAACTCCGTCGATTGATGGCCGTAGAAGACCTGGAATTCGCTCGAGGCATCAAGCGGAAAATCGAGCGACACCGCGTAGCTGCCGCCCTCGCGCAAGTCCACGGACTGACCGGTGTTCGCGTCGGTAAAGCTGCCGCCAAACTGGTAGCCGGCATAGAGCGTGAGCCCCTTGCCGGCAAGCACCGTGGAATCATCGGCTTCCGCGGCCGTAGCGGCCTCGGCCGGCCCGGCCGCCTGCGCCACGCTCGTGGCCGCGGCCAGCAGCAGGCCGGCCACGGCCACCAGCCGTGCGCAACGCGTGGCGATGGCGGCGACTTACTTCTTCGGCGCCGGCGCGACTTCTACCGCGACCGCCTCGGTGTACATGACGTCGACGACATCACCAGGCTTGAGCTTGGCGACGAATTCGCGTCCCTGAGCCGATTTCACCGGAATGGTGGCCACGACTCCGTCCGGCCGGTGAAAGGTCACGGTATGGTTCTTCGTATCCACCGAATTGATGGTCACGGTGCTCGACGTGGATTGCGCCGCCGCACCGCCCGGCCGCTCACCGGGAGCGGCACGCACCGCACCCGCGGCGCTCATGAAGCCCTCGTTTGGCTTGTCGTGCATGCGCATCTGCGCCGTGAAACTCTCGTAATAGCTCACGGTGACGCGATCGCCCACGCGCACCTGGTCGAGGTTACGGGCTTCAGGCCCAACCTTGATAGTCTCGGCCTGACCACCCGCACCGCGCAGGGTTACCTCGCGGGTCGCCATCGATATCGCCTCAACCGTCGCCGTCATCTGGTGGAGCGACTCCTTGACGAAGGGTCCTGATTTGTCGGCCGCCGCCGCCTTGGGGGCTACAGTGGCTTCTGCCTGATCCGCCCAGGCAGCGCTGCCGCAACCTGCAAAGGCCATGGCCAGCGCCAGGCCGCTTGCCAGACTTCCCGTGGCCCGCCGCAGTCTCGGCATGCCGGCATCCTCATGATTCATGTTCGCTCTCCTCATTTGAATTGTTACTAAAGTTTTCGTGGCGGGCTGCTCCTGGCAGCCGTCGATTCGCCTGGCACTCAGCCTGACTGGAGCGGCGGGGCCCGGCCCGCGCAAGTATCAACCGCCGAGGCCCGCCAATTCAAGCCATCTCATTCGCCACGCTGGCTAGAACGCGGAGCCAAAGACCAGCCGGACCACTGAAAGATCCTGGCCAAAGCGATATCCGAGCCCTATCCGGGGCACCGGCACCTTCCACACGTAGGCGGTGTTCACCGTCCCGATCGTAACGCCGAGCTCCCATTGCAGCGCGCTCATTGGCGGACCCGGCCCTCCGGCCGGTGCGTCGGGCCGCTTGGGAAACCACTCGTTCACGGCATACGGCCCGAAATCGACGACTTCGCCGCGCATCGACATGCGCGTCGAGTGCAGCGCGTCGATGCCGTTGGTCACGCGCACCATCGTGTCGTCCGCGTGGTGGTCGACCTGCGAACCGGCGTAGAGCAGTTCGCTGGCATAACGCAGGTGGAACTGGCCCAGCTGGAACAGGTAACGCGCGCGCGCGCCGGTGGCATAGATCAGGTTGGCGCTCGAGTCGGAAGGGACGTTGGCCACGCCGAGCTCCGCGAATGCGGCCAGGCGCCACTGCGGGTCGAACAACTTCGACACTTCGATGCCGGGCAGGAAGCTGTAGGTGTCGACGTGGCCGGGCAGTCCCTGCTCCACGACGTCCTGCACCCGGTAACCGAAAAACCCCATCGTCACGGGCAGCGTCAGGTCCCAGCCCACGCGTTCCTCGGTTGGCGGCCGCAGCTCCCACTCGAAGGGGAGGCGGTAGATCTGGACCGTGCGGCCGTTGACGCTGTAGACACCGGCGCCCAGTTGGCTCGCAAAGGAAAAATTCGCGACCGGTTGCTGCGACTGCCGCGGGGTGCCTACCGCAGCGGCAACCGGTGCGGCGCAGGTGATCGCGGCCAGGCTGGCCAGGGCGCGCAGGGATCGCGGAGCTCGCCGGACTTGGGCCGAGTCATCCATGCCCCGCAGCCTCAGTGACGGGTCAAGCCGGACATGCCCATCCGACGGGGATTGGGGAGCTGGCGCAGCTGTATCGCGGTATATGCGTATTGGAATGCTTCGAGTCCGGCTGGCCGGAGGGTCGTGACGCAGAATACTGTATCAATTGGGGAGAGGCCACTTGGGTCCGGAGCGGCATCGGGCTGAACCGAGACTGCGCAACGGCCCGGTGATAGGATGCCAGCAGCGTAGCGGATGTTCGAGGTCAGCATGAGCAATTCAAGAATCTTGTCCCAGGCCTTGTCTGCCGCAGCCTGCGCGGCGCTGGTGGTCAGTGCCTGCGCCCCGGCCAAGCCCGACTTGCGCACCGATTACGATCACTCGACGAATTTCTCGACCTACCGGACCTATGCCTACTTCAATCCGGTCGGCACGGACAAGGCCGGGTACTCCACCCTGACGACCCAGCATTTCAAGCAGGCGATCGACGCCCAGATGGCCATGCGGGGGTACCAGAAGGTCGAGGCCAACCCCGACCTGATGATCAACTTCATGGCCAACGCGGTCGAGAAGACCGACGTGCGCTCCACACCCAGCAGCTCGGTGACGATGGGTACCGGATATTACGGCTATCGCGGCGGCATGTACGCCACCGTGCCGGTCTACAGCCAGCCGGATGTGCAGACCGTGCGCTACAAGGTCGGCACGGCGAATGTCGACATCGTCGACGCGCGCGGGAAGAAGCTGCTGTGGACCGGGGTTGTCGAAGGCGAGCTGACCGACGCGGTCATGAAGAACCCGCAACCGGCGATCGAGAAGGTGATCGCGCAGATGTTCACGCAGTTCCCGGGGCACGCAGGTCCGGCGCAGTGACCAATCCGTGCAGCCGTACCCACATGTCTATATGGTCGGCGCGCAGGCGGGCGGCGCTGGCGACGTAATACTCGGCGCGGCGACGCTGCCCGACCTGGCGACGGCAGCGCCGCCGGAATTCGACGGACCCGGTGGTCGCTGGTCGCCCGAGACGCTGCTGTGCGGCGCGGTAGCCGACTGCTTCATCCTGAGCTTCCGGGCCTATGCCCGCGCCTCGCGCTTCGACTGGCAGCACCTGGCCTGTCGCGTCGTCGGTACACTCGATCGCGTCGACGGAACAGCCAGGTTCACGCACTTTGCGACACACGCCACGCTCCGGCTCGCCGCCGGCGCGGACACGGACAAGGCGCGACTGCTGCTGGACAAGGCCGAGCACGGCTGCCTGATCTCCAATTCGCTCAGCGCCACGCGCGAACTCGTGGCCGAGGTCGTCAGCGGCTGAGTAGCCGCGATCGGGCTCAGCGTTGCACGGCCTCGTGACCGTCGCGCCGCAGCAGCTCGACGATGCCGTCGCGGCCGACGAGGTGCAGGGCGCCGACGACGACCAGGTAATCCCGACTGTCATGCAGCAGCGCCGTGATCCGTGGCAGCCATTTCCTGTTGCGATCAGTCGTCAGCACGCGGAACAGCTCGGGCGACTCGATGGCGTCCTTGTGCATGAGCCGCTCGAGCTCCGCGGTGTCGCCGCGCCGCCAGGCGAGTACCACCTTGGCGGTGTCGCTGCCCTCCGTATCCAGCTCCCTGAGCGTGGTGCGAAGGAAATCGACCTGCTGCGCGCTCGTCAGCCGCGAGAAGTAGCCGAGCTGGTCTGCCACCGTCTCCAGCGCGATGATCGGCTTGTGGTCGAGCTGCGCGCGACGGGCGAGTTGCATGTCCACGCCTGCGTCGGCCGCCAGCCCGGACTGCGCCAGCGTGAGTTGCTCCAGCATCAGTGCCGCGAACCACGGCTGCAGCCGGTCGGCCATTGCGGGCTCGATGCCGAGTGGCCCGGCGCGCGCCAGGAAGTCCGCGTACAGCGAGGACCCGAGGACGGAGGCCAGCGATTGGCCCTCTGGCAGCATGGTCGATTCGAACGCGGAGCCCAGCATCGACTCGGCGCCGACGTCATTGAGGTCGAGTTCCATGACCAGCGCGGCCGACTTCGAATAAGCGTCGGTCATCACCTGCGGCAAGGCGCCGTCCGCGGCGCTGAGCATGTGCACGGATCCGAGCAGGAACACGGTGTTGCGGTCGCCATGGAGCTCCCACAGGCAGTGGCGGTCCGGCGCCGATCCGCCGAGCACCGGCGCCCACGGCGACAGGGCCAGCAGGGCAAGCAATGCCACCCATGTGCGCGACACGCGTTCAGGGCCGCAGGTCATTCTCGGGCTCCGAGATTTCCTCGCGCACGCCCAGGCGCGTCATCACGAACAGGAACAGGCGCTCCCCGGGGCTGGCCGACCTGTAATGCGCCACCACCTCGCGCGCGAGATCGGGATAGTTCGTGATGAGGCCGTCGACGCCTAGGCCGATGAGCCGGATCATGCGCTGCGCGTCATTGACCGTCCAGACGTAGACCGGCTTGCCGGACGCGTGCGCGGAGCGAACGAAGCCCGGCGTTGCCATCTTCGCCTCGACCGCCAGGAAATCCACGGGCAGCCGGTTCACCCGGCCAAATGCGCGCGCAATCAGCATGCCGGAAGTCCAATCGGGCCTGAGCTGCTTCATCTTCGCGACCATGCGCTCACTGAGCGACATGGTGACGATCTGGTCCTGCATGCCTGCGGCCTCGACCAACTCCACGACCCGCTCCTCGAGCCGCTGATCGTGCCCGTAATCCTTGAGCTCAATGTCGACGTGGCTGATGCCCTTGCACGCCGCCAGTGCCTCGGCCAGCGTGGGCACCCGCTGGTCGGAGTAGGCGGGCGAGAAGAAACTGCCGATGTCCACGCTGCGCAGCTGCGCGGCGGTCGAGTTCCAGATCTTGAGTGGCGAGCGCGCTACCTTCATCAGGTCGCTGTCGTGCGCGACGACCACGACACCATCGGCCGTCTCCTGCACGTCGAGTTCGACGTAGTCGGTGTGCTCGGCGCCGGCACGGCGAAAGGCGACCAGGGTATTCTCCGGTGCCACCGCCGACGCCCCGCGGTGCGCGAACACCAGCACCGTTCGGTCTGACAGCAAGTCCTGCATCAGGGCGTGGCCGAGGATGGCACCGGTGGCACCGACGGCGACGATCGCGGCCACCACGACCCCCCAGCGGCGCCGCGTCATGGGCGGGGAAGTCTCGGGCTGCTGCCAGCGCGAGCGAAACCGGCCCTCGTCCGCGGGTGCGTTGGTCGCGTAGTAGCTCGCCGTGATCAGGGCGAACAGCCCCTTGGTCGTCACCGTGATTGCAAAGCTCACCGCCACCCAAACCAGCGCGACCATGCTGGAGAAGATCAACATCCCGGGCAGGGTCTCGCCGAAGGCCGGGGCCACCGCACGACCCAGGGCCTGCAACACCGCCACCACCACCAGCGACAATGCGAGCGCCAGCAATGCCCAGGCCGCGAGCAGGGCTGCCGCGTCGGCCCGGCGACCGCGCATGCGGCGGGCACTCTCGGCCATAGCCGTCGCCGGCGGATGCCGCGCCACCACTACGAGCGGCAGGGCGAGCAGCCAGCCGACCAGGTACCGGCCGACCACCACCACCAGCGCCAGCAGGTCGAGCGCCAGCAGCGCGCATGCGACCCAGAACGCCGGCGGGCGGCGGCCGAGGTAGAAATTGATGTCGTACTGGCGCAGCAGCGCCCAGTAGATGCACCCGGCGACGGCAGCGAACGGCGCGAGCAGCACCAGCAGCCGGATCACGAGCCTGATCGTCAGCCGCAGGATGGCCGGCACGCGCGTCGCCGCGAGCGCGAATGCCGCGCGGACACGCAGCATCGCGCCCTGCTGGTGCGAGAGCGCCAGGATCATCATGCAGGACTGTTCGAACGCGGCCAGGGCGACGAGCAGCGCGCTGACCAGCACCAGCGCCACGACGCCGGATCGCGTCGTGAACAGGAAACTTGCGATATCGACGTCCGCCACCGCCAGCCTGCCACTGAGCGCCACCAACCAACGCAGCAACACGCCCACGAGAGGCACTACGGCCGCCGTCGCCAGCAGGCTGCACAGCAGGCTGGCGCCCGCCATCGCCAGCCAGGCCGGGCCCAGCTGCCGGATCACGCCCGCCAGCGCGCGCGCGACTCCTGGCCCAGGCCGCTCTCCCGCTGCAGTCATGCGCTATTCCCCCTTGCCATGCCCCGCGGCCTTGGACCCTCGGGCCGGCTGATTGTAATGCCATTTGTCCGTGCGCCGCCCGTGCGCCGCCCGTGCGCTGGCGGGCGGCCGCTGCGCAGGTACAATGAATGCCACCGCACCGAGGTTACACATGCCCAGACTCGCGCTGACGCCCCTGACCGCCACCACGCTGCAGATCCCCGGCGCCGACCGCTGGTACGCGAGCCCGGAGGATCCGGCCCTGTCGGTCATGACCGATTTCCGCGAACGCAGCTCGGTGACGGTCAGCGAGACGCTGACCATTGACGCCGCGCTCGAGCACATGAAGCACACCGGCGTGCGCTGCGCATTTGCCGTGGATGAATCGCAGCGCCTCGTGGTCGGGTTGATCACCGCCTACGACATCATGGGCGAGAAGCCGATGCGCCACATGCAGGCGACCTCGACCGCCCGATCGCAGGTGCTGGTCAAGGACCTGATGACGCGGCTGCCCGACCTGCGGGTCGTCGACGTCAGGCTGGTCGAACGCCACGCGGTGGCAGCGGTCGCCAGGCTGTTCGACGACACGCTGCTGACCCATATCGTGGTCACCGAATTGGACGAGCACGGCGCGCAGCGCCTGCGCGGCATCCTCTCCGCCTCGAAAGTCCGGCGCTTGCTGTCGCGTTGAGCGACCGCGGCGGCGCTGCCCATAGCCAGGAGCGACGATGAGCACCCAGCCCCGCAAGTACGGATTCGCGACGCAGCAGCTGCATGCCGGCCAGGTCCCGGATCCGGCCACCGGCAGCCGCGCCGTGCCGATCTACCAGACCACGAGCTACCAGTTCCGCAGCACCGAGCACGCGGCCAACCTGTTCGCGCTCAAGGAACTCGGCAACATCTACACGCGCCTCATGAATCCGACCACGGACGTGCTCGAGCAGCGCATCGCCGCACTCGAGGGTGGCGTGGCCGGATTGGCGGCTAGTTCCGGGCACGCCGCGCAGGCGCAGGCCATCTTCACGCTCTGCAACAGCGGCGATCACATCGTCTCGAGCAGTCGCCTCTACGGCGGCACCTACAACCAGTTCAACCACACGCTGCGCAACCTCGGCATCGAGGTCAGCTTCGTCGATCCGTCGCGGCCGCGGGACTTCGCGGCGGCGATCCGCAAGAACACCCGCATCATCTACGGCGAGACGCTCGGCAATCCGGACATCGCCGTGTTCCCATTCGAGGAGGTTGCGGCGACTGCAAAGCAGCACGGGATCGTGCTGATGATCGACAACACCTTCGCCTCGCCCTACCTGTTCCGGCCGATCGAGTGGGGCGCCAACGTCGTCGTCCACAGCACCACGAAGTTCATCGGCGGACATGGCACCAGCATCGGCGGCATGATCGTCGACGGCGGCAATTTCGACTGGCGGAGCGGCCGTTACGCCAACTTCACCACACCCGATCCGTCCTATCACGGCCTGGTGTACGCCGACCTGGCGGGCATGGGCCTGCCACCGTACGCGATCAAGGCGCGCGTGCACGTGCTGCGCGACATCGGCGGCTGCGCCTCGCCGTTCAACAGCTGGGCCACGCTCCAGGGCGTCGAGACATTGAGCCTGCGCATGGAGCGCCACACGCAGAACGCGCAAGCCGTCGCCGCCTTCCTCGAGAAGCACCCGAAGGTCGGCTGGGTCAAATACCCGGGCCTCAAGAGCCATCCCGACCACGCACGCGCTCAGAGATACCTGCCCAAGGGGGCGGGCGCGATCCTCGGTTTCGGCATCAGGGGCGGCGTGAGTGCCGGCCGGAAGTTCATCGAGAGCCTGCGGTTGTTCAGCCATCTCGCCAACGTTGGCGACGCCAAGAGCCTGGCGATCCATCCGGCTTCCACGACGCACAGCCAGCTGGACGAGGCGCAGCAGGCCTCGGCCGGAGTGAGCCCGGATTTCGTCCGCCTCAGCGTCGGGCTCGAGGATATCGACGACATCCTCTGGGACCTGGACCAGGCACTCCAGGCCTAGGGTCCGGCGCTCCGCGAGTTCACCGGCGATGCCCGTCAAGATTCCGGCCAGCCTGCCGGCGCGCGCGACGCTCGAGGGCGAGAACGTCTTCGTGATGGGCGAGGAGCGCGCCGCGCACCAGGACATCCGGCCGATGCGCGTCGCGATCCTTAACCTGATGCCGACCAAGATCGCGACCGAGACCCAGATCCTGCGGCTGATCGGCAACAGCGCGCTGCAGGTCGACGTGACCTTGCTGCGCACCAGCAGCCACGAGGCCCGGCACACCAGCGCCGACCACCTGCTCAAGCATTACCGCAGCTTCGAGGACGTGCGCGGCGAGAAATTCGACGGCCTGATCGTGACCGGCGCGCCGATCGAGCACCTGCCGTTCGAGGCCGTCGATTACTGGTCCGAACTCACGCGCATCCTCGACTGGGCTGCCACCGACGTGGTCTCCACGTTCTTCATCTGCTGGGGAGCCCAGGCGGCGCTCTACCATCACTACCGCATCCCGAAACACGCCTTGCCGCGCAAACTGTTCGGCGTGTTCGAGCATCGCGTGCTGGCGCCCAGGGAACGCCTGCTGCGCGGCTTCGACGACCGCTTCCTGGCGCCGCATTCGCGCCATACCGAAGTGCGCCGCGCCGACATCGAACGCGTGCCCGGCTTGCGCATCCTCGCCGATTCCGAGGAAGCGGGCGTCTACCTGCTCTGTTCTGCCGACGGCCGCCAGGTGTTCGTGACTGGACATTCGGAGTACGACCCGCTGACTCTCAAGGGCGAGTACGACCGCGACCGGGAGCAGGGCGCCCCGATCGAGGTGCCACGCAATTATTACCCCGATGATGACCCGTCGCTGCCGCCGCGCGTGCGCTGGCGCGGCCACGCGAACCTGCTGTACGCGAACTGGCTGAACTACTACGTCTACCAGGTCACGCCCTTTGACCTGGCAAATATCACGCAGGGCGTGACACGCTCGGATTTTTGACAGGCTCGCGGAGCCGGGGCCGGCCGTCCGCAGTGACTATGACCCTCTGGTCATCTCGATGAAATCCGGTTCTTCGCGCAGTGGATTGAGGTCCGGGTCATGCTTCATCCACTGAAAATTCTTTACGCCCCCTTCGATGGCGAGGCGCAAGGTATCGAGCGCGCGCCGCGTCTCGCCGAGTTTCGCGTACAGGCAGGCGGCGTTGTAGAGCATCACCGAATCTTCCGGCCCCGCCGCGATCGCGGCCTCGGCCTCGGCCTTGGAGAGGTCGGTCTTGCCGATGGAACTCAGCATGTGTGCATAGATCATGCGGCCACGGGCATCATCCGGATTCTGCAGCAGGTAGGTCGGCATCATTTCGACCATCCGCTCGGCCGCGGCCCTTGCCTCCGCGTGCCGCCCCAGGCCCTCCAGCGTCTGGCACAGGTCGCTGTAGGCGGTATAGAACATCGGCCTGATCTCGATAACGCGCTCGAAATTGGCCACGGCCTCCTCGGACTTTCCGGTCGAGAACTGCACCCGTCCGAGCGTCCAGCGGGCCACGAAATCGTCCGGATCAAGCTCGATCGCCTTGCCGACTGAGGCCAGGGCTTCGTCGAGCTTGCCCCAGATGAAGTACGACAGGCCCATCGCCGTGTAGGCCTCCGGCAGCGTGTTGTCGTACATGAGCGCCTTGAAGCTGAACTCCTGCGCCTTGTCGCGGAAATGCTCCTCGCGCGAGAACCAGCCGTACATCTGCCCGTAGGCGCAGGAACAGCCGGCGTACGCCGCCGCGTAGCGGGGGTCGAGCTCGATGGCCTTCTCGAATAGCTGGATCGCGTACTCGGTGCCCTTCTTCGACAGCCGGTACAGGTAAGCCTGGCCGCGCAGGTACAGGTCGTAGGCCTGGGCGTTCAGCGTCTGCCGTTTGGTCAGCGAAACCTTCTCGGAAAAGCTGAGCTTGAGCTTCAGCGCCTCGACAATCTGTTGCGCGACCTGCTCCTGGATGTCGAAGATGTCATCGAGCTTACCCTTGTAGGTATTGCCCCAGAGCTGGCGATTGCTGCCCACATCGACGAGCTGCACCGTGATGCGTACCGAATCCTGGAAGCGCCGCACGCTGCCGCCGATGATGTAGCGCGCGCCAAGTTCCTGGCCGATAGCCTGGATGTCCTGCTTCTTGCCCTTGTACTGCATCGAGGCCCAGCGCGAAATCAGCTCAATCTCACTCACCAGCGACAACCTGGCGATGAGCTCCTCGGTCAGGCCATCGCTGAAGTAGTCGGTCTCCTGGTCCGTGGTGATGTTGTCGAAGGGCAGCACGGCAAGCGCGCCCTGTACCAGGCCCGGCTCTGAGCCGTGGCCCGCCTGGCCTCCTGCCGCACCGCCCGCGTGCGGCGCACGCGAGTCCGCGGCCGTGGCGCCGGTCGCGGCGGCCGCGCTGCTGCGTGCCTCGGCCGCACGCACAACCGTGGCGCCCGCGCGCTCGAGCGAGCGCAGGATGTTCCGGAGATTCTCCTCTGGATCGCCGTGGTAGTACTCGATGTGCTGGATGCCCGCCAGCGGGTACCTGAGCGCAGGCGGGATCGTCGTCTGTTCCAGGTGCACCGGCAGGATGTGCCCCTTGCGCTCGCTGAACAGCGTGACTTCCTTCGCGACATTGTGCGATCGGGCGGCCGAACCGGTGATCGCCAGCAGCATGACCTTGGCGCCCTCCAGGGCATTGACGATCTCCTCGCCCCAGAGCGTGGCGCCATCGATCCCGCCCTGGTCGATCCAAAGGTTCACGCCCGCAGCGCGGAGCCTCGAGGCGAGCTCAAGCACCTTGTCCTTGTCCTCGCGCGAATAGCTGATGAAGACGTCTGCGGGCTGAGCCAAGGGAATCCTGCCGGTGTTACGTAAAACCGCGTAAGGCTAGCCGATCGGGACACATATAGAAAGGAGTGGAACGCAGGGGCACCGTCGCGGACTGGTCGCGGGGCCTGGGCCGGCCTATGGCCCGCGCCATTCGATCGGCACGATCTCCGCGCTGCGACCGCCCAGGTCCCAGACCCGCCCGAAATCGCGCAGCTTGCTGTTGAGCCCGCGCGACACGGTGATCTCGGAGCCGATCCAGTATTCGCTGTTGGTGATGACTACATCGGTGCCAGCCTGCTTGCCGGCGACCGGCTCGACGCTGCCGTCGATGACCTTCGGAATGCTGAAGCGACGAACCTTGCCGTCGCGCTCGAAGCTGATCGACACGCGCCGGATTCCGAGGACATTCCCGACGAGCAGCCTCAGCAGGCCGGTGGTGCCGCCGGCCTTCCCGGTGAACACGGCGCTCAGTCCGTCGAAGGCTGCGGGCGAAGCGCGCTCGTCGACATACACGGCCGTCGTCCAGTTGCCGTCGGTCATCCTGCCAGGGATGTCGAGCAACAGCCCGACCTTGAGTCCGTCGAGCCGCTCGCTGCCGTACGCTCCCTGGCTAATGTCGACCCCGGCCCATCCATGGCACTGGCCCTGCGTGGGCGCGTGCCGGCCGAGCGAGACGACGCAGGGGCAGAACACGTCGCAGTTGCAGTTCAGTATGAGTTCGCCCTTGATGTTCCAGTTAGTCGTCATGCCGTGTCTCCGTCGTTCAAACCCGATTGCCCAAGGCAACAATCACAAGTGCGCCGCCCCAGCACACGAGACCGGCGCCTGCCACGCGCCCCAACATCGCGCCGCGCGGCGCGAGCTTTTCCGTCAACAGCAGCGCGGCCAGGGCCGCCGTCCACGCGAGGCTCATCGCGCCGCCGATCAGCATCAGTGCCATCAGCGCCCAGCAGCAACCCAGGCAATGAATTCCGTGGCGCCGGCCGAGATCGAATGCCCCGCGCATACCATCGCGCCAGTGGGCGAGGAAAAACGCGAGCGGGCTGCGACACTGCGACAGGCAGCGGCTCTTGAGCGTCGAGAACTGGTAGAGCCCCGCCGCCACGAGCAAAGCGCCGGCGAACGCCGAGGAGCCATGGACCTGGAGCGCAGGCACGCGCGGCGCGAGCGCCGCCAGGATCCACTGCAGCGCGCTGGCCAGCAGCGCAAAGCCCGCCCAGACCACGAGGTAGCCGCCGACGAAGGCAGCGAGCGGCGCGGACCGCTGGCTGCCTGGTGCCTCGTTGCCCGTGATGCCGGCAAAGGCCAGGATCGCTGGCGCCGCCACCGGCAACATCATCGCCACGGTCATGCTGAGCCACATCAGCACGATGAGACCGAACCCACCCGCGCTGCCGTGCGCCGCCGCGTGCGCGCCGTGTGCCGCGACGACGCTCCCCGTGACCGGGGCCGCAAGCTGCAACCAGCCGAGCCCGGCGAGCACGAGCACGGCCGCCCTGACGCCCAGCTCCGGGCGCCGCAGCAATGTTTCGAACCGCAAGGGACTACGCACGCCCGCCCGTGGCCGGTCAGTCGCGGTAACTGGGATCTGCACGATCCAGCAGGCGCTTGAGGTCGCGGAAGTGCGCGCATGCCGAGTCGCGGTAATCATCCCAGCTGCGCGCCGTCTTCTCGGCGATTTCGTCGGACAGCACGTCGCAGCGGCTGGCCCGTGGAATAGGCCAGCACCAGCGTCTCGCGCGGCGCGCTCGAGGAAGTAGAGCTCATCGAAGGCCTCGGCGACCGTGGCGGCGGTCACCAGCACGCCGTGATTGCCCATGATCATGGATCTGTGGTCGCCAAGCACGCGCACCAGGCGCTCGCCTTCCTCGCGCTGGTCGGCGATGCCGTCGAAATCGCGGTCGATCGCCACGCGCTGGAAGAAACGCGCGCGTGTTCTGGTCGATGGGCTTGATCGTCGGATCGGCCAGCGCGGCCAGCGCCGTGGCATAGGGCGGATGGACGTGCAGCACGCAACGCGCGCGCGGCACAAGGCGCATGGATGCGCCCGTGGATGCACCAGGCAGAAGGGTCCGGGGCATCGGCCCGGTTCATGGTCTGCGCATCGCCGCTGTCGAGCAGCAGCAGGTCGCTGGCACGGATCAGCGAGAAGTGGACCCAGCGCGGGTTCATCAGGAACTGCCTGCCGTCGGCCGAGACCGCGAGGCTGAAATGATTGCCGACGGCCTCGTGCCAGTCCATCTCGACGGCGAGCCGAAAGGCCGCCGCCAGGTCGACGCGCAGCGATGCCAGCCCAGGGTCGAGCGGACGATGGGACTTGAGGTCGGTAACCTGATTCATGCTCATGCTCCCGTCGCGGGCGACGCCGTGCCGGCAGAGCGCGCCCCGATGCCGTCGGCCTTGCGGCCACCGCGCTGCACCCGCGGCTGCGTGCACGCCGAATTGCGCAAGGTCGCCGCCATCTCCACCGCGCGCTCGAGCAACTGCCGCGCACCAGTGCGCAGCTCCTCGCTCTGCTGGACGAAGGCGACGTTCTGCTCCATGTCCTCCGCGCTCCAGCCGCGGCTGTGCGCGATGTACGGGAATTGCGGAAACACGCAGCCGAGCTCGGCGAAGAACCCGAGCATCTGGCCGGCGACGGCCTGGATGCCGTCCTGGCCGCCGGTGATGATGAATCCGAGCACCTTGTTGCGCAGCAGCACGCGGTTGTGGATCGTGACCTGGTTCTGGATGCAATTCATGCGCTCGACCATCTTGTAGTAGAGCGAGCTGGCGGCGCCCCAGCGGATCGGCGTCGCGACGAGCACCACGTCGGCCCAGTGCACGAAGGCCTCGTAGACACGCTCGAGCTGGTCGTGCGGATCCATCTGCGTGATCGAACAGGGCCAGGTGCAGGCGCGCGCCGCCTTGGAGTAGTAGCCTTCGCAGGCCCGGAACTTGAGCTCCGCGAGCCGCTGCAGCTGCGTCGGATGGCCACGATCGCCAGCGTGGGTCAGCGCCACCTGCAACAGCGCCTCGGAAGTCGAATAGCGTGGATTGGCCGGGTCCATGACCGTGGTGGAGATGCCGAGCACGCGCACCGGTCCGTCATGCGTGGTCACGGCGCGCGCGAGCGGATGCGGCGGATGGGGCAGGGGGCGGCGCGGCGTCGCCGAATTCAGGTCGATCCAGAGCCGGCCGGCCTCGGTCTTGAGCTTGTAGCTCGGGACCGCCTCCTCCTCGTAACCGGGTTCGCCGCGCCCGTCGCGACAATGGTACTTGTAGTTGTGCCACGGACAGACGACGTACTCGCCGTCGAGCCTTCCCTGGCCGAGCGGGCCACCGACGTGGTTGCAGACGCCGTGGATGGCGCCGAACTGCCCATCCTTGAAGCTCAGCGCAATGCGCTTGCCGCCGAGGCGCAGCTCCTGCAAGGCCTGCCCGGCCAGTTCGGCAACAGCTCCCAGGTCACGCCAGTCCACAGCCCCGTCCATGCGTCGAATTCTGCCACAGAAAGCCGTATTCTGGGCCCGCGGGCGGCAACGGCACCGCGCCTCGACAAGACAGCAAGCGGGGGACTCCATGACTACCATCTCGTCCAGGTCGATGCGGATTGGACTGCTGCTGGGCGTGTGCGCCACGTTCGCCGCCCGTGGCACGACCGCGGCTGAATCCGCCCCTGCTGTCGCCGCTGCTGCCGACACACTGACGGTCATTACGGCGGCGACGATGATCGACGGCCTGGCCCCCGCGCCGCGCAGCAACGTGGCGGTCGTGGTGCGCGGCGAACGCGTCGTTGCCGTCACCAGTCGCGACGCTCCGGACCTGCCCGCCGGCGCGCGCCGCATCGACCTCGGCGCCGCCACCTTGCTGCCAGGGCTCATCGACGCTCACACCCACATCTTCCTGCAAGGCGAAGTTCCAGCCGAAGGCGGCTACGACGTGCAGCTGCTCAAGCAGCCGCTGGCCTTCCGCGCCGCGCGCGCGGCGGCCTCGGCGCGGCGCGCGCTCGAGCAGGGATTCACGACGCTGCGCGACATGGGCACCGAAGGGGCGGGCTACGGAGACATCGGCATCAAGCAAGCCATCGAAGGCGGCTACATCGACGGTCCCCGGCTGTTCGTATCGACGCTCGCCATTTCGAGCACCGGCGGCTACCCGCTCGAGGGCTACGCGCCGGAACTCTCGCTCCCCAAGGGCGTGCAGCTGATCGACGGACCGGCCGAGGCACGGCGTGCCGCGCGCGAGCAGCTCGACAAAGGCGCCGACTGGCTCAAGGTCTACATGACGCATCGTTCCTGGATCGGACCCGACGGTCACCTAGTGTCACAACCGACGCTCACGGTGGAAGAGTTGCACGCGATCGTCGACGAAGCGCACGGCTGGGGGCGCAAGGTGGCCTGCCACGCCTACAACGGCATCGGGCTCAAGCGCGCACTCGATGGCGGCTGCGACTCGATCGAGCACGGGCTCGAGATCACGGACGATGAAATCGCGCAGATGCTCCGGCAGGGCACCTGGTACGTGCCTACGCTCGCGGTCTACTACGGCGACCTGGACCCGCCCGACACGCCGAGCGGCCGTCGCGATCGCGAGCGCATTGCGGTGCACGGTGTCTCCTTCAGGAAGGCGCTGCGCGCCGGGGTCAGGATGGCCTTCGGCACCGACGTCGGCGGCTTCCCGTGGAGCGAGCCGATCGCGCAGGAGTTCGGCCGCGAGGTCGAATTCGGCATGACGCCCATGCAGGCGATCCAGTCGGCGACGACGAAGGCGGCGGATTTGCTGGGCATGGGCGGGCAAATCGGTGTGATCGCGCCGGGCGCCTACGCGGACCTGATGGCCGTGGACGGCAATCCGCTCGACGACGTTGGCGCGCTCGGCAAGGCCGTGTTCGTCATGAAGGCCGGCAAGGTGTACAAGGCAATTCCCGATAAGGATAAATCACATTAGACAAATTGTTTAATAATCTGATCTAGAAAAGAATTATTACCCTCATCCCGACGGCGGCCGCCGTCGGATCGGCGCCGCAATCGAGCCCGCCCGCCCCCGGATCCGGACCCATGCCTGTGGTAATCTTTGGACCGAGGTTTTCGCCATGACTGCAGCGACTCCATTGCATCCCGACAACCGCGAGGCCGAGCTGCGCGCCTGGTGGATGCCCTTCACCCACAACCGTTATTTCAAGGCCGCACCGCGGCTGATCGCCTCCGCCAAGGGCTGTTATTTCACGCTGACCGACGGCCGGCGGCTGTTCGACTGCCTGTCGGGCCTGTGGTGCTCGCCGCTCGGCCATTCGCATCCCCGGATGGTCGCGGCGATCAAGCAGCAGGTCGAGACGCTCGACTACGCGCCGCTCGTTCCAGATGGGCCACGAGCCCGCATTCCGGCTCGCGACGCGGATCGCCGCGCTCGCCGGGCGCCCGAACGACCGCGTGTTCTTCGTCAATTCGGGCTCCGAGGCGGTCGACACGGCACTCAAGATCGCGGTCGGCCTACCACCGCGTGCGCGGCGAGGCGTCGCGCACGCGGATCATCGGCCGCGAGCGCGGCTACCACGGCGTCGGACTGGGCGGCATCTCGGTCGGCGGCATGGTCGCCAACCGCAAGATGTTCGCGCCGCTGATGATCCCGGGCGTCGACCACCTGCCGCACACCTGGAACCCGGCCGAGATGGCCTACAGCCGCGGCCAGCCGACCTGGGGCGCGCATCTCGCCGACGAGCTCGAGCGCCTGGTGGCGCTGCACGACGCCTCGACGATCGCGGCGGTGATCGTCGAGCCGATGCAGGGCTCGACCGGCGTGGTCGTGCCGCCGCGCGGCTACCTCGAGCGGCTGCGCGAGATCTGCACGCAAGCACGGCATCCTGCTCGATCTTCGACGAGGTCATCACCGGCTTCGGCCGCCTCGGCACGCCCTTCGGCGCCGACTTCTTCGGCGTGCAGCCGGACCTGACCACCTTCGCCAAGGCGGTCAACAACGCCACGGTGCCGCTCGGCGGCGTGATCGCGCGCGACGACATCCACCAGGCGTTCATGACCGGGCCCGGCGCACGCGATCGAGTTCTTCCACGGCTACACCTACTCGGCGCATCCGCTGGCGGTGGCGGCGGCGCACGCGACGCTCGACGTGCTCGCCGAGGAGCGGCTGATCGAGCGCGCCGCGCGAGCTCGCGCCGGTGCTCGAGAAGGCCGTGCACTCGCTCAAGGGCGAGCCGCACGTGACCGACATCCGCAACCTCGGCCTGGCGGCGGCGATCGAGCTGGCGCCGATCAGCGGCCAGCCCGGGCCTGCGGGCGGTGCGCGTGTTCGAGCGCGCGCTCGACGAGGGACTGCTGGTGCGCTTCGGCGGCGAATGCCTCGCCCTCGCGCCGCCGTTCGTCAGCACGGCCGAGGAGATCACGGCCATGATCGAGGGCCTGCGGCGCGCGCTGCGCGCCGTGCCCGCCTGAGGCTGCCGCGCCGTGGTCGCCGAACCCAGGCCTGGTGCCGCTCCATCCGCCCTCGTCGGCCATTGGATCGACGGGCGCGTCGTCGCAGGCGCGGGCACGCGCCGCGCGCCGGTGTTCAATCCTGCACTTGGGCGCGCCGGTGCGCGAGGTAGCTGCTCGCCGACGCGACCCAGGTCGACGCGGCGGTACGCAGTGCGCTGCGCGGCGCAGCCTGCGTGGGGGCGCATGACGGCGCTGCAGCGCGCACGCGTGCTGTTCCGCTTCAAGGAACTGCTGCTGCAAAACACGCAGCAGATCGCGCGCACGCTGTCCGAGGAGCACGGCAAGACGCTGGCCGACGCCGAGGGCGAGATCACGCGCGGCATGGAAGTCGTCGAGTTCGCGTGCGGCGCGCCGCAACTGCTCAAGGGCGAGTTCAGCGAGAGCGTCGGCACCGGCGTCGACAGCTACGGCGTGCGCCAGCCGCTCGGCGTCGTCGCCGGCATCACGCCGTTCAACTTCCCGGCCATGGTGCCGATGTGGATGTTCCCGGTCGCGCTGGCCTGCGGCAACGCCTTCATCCTCAAGCCCTCCGAGCGCGACCCGTCGGTGTCGCTGCTGCTGGCGGAGCTGCTGCACCAGGCGGGATTGCCGGACGGCGTGTTCAACGTCGTGCAGGGTGACAAGGCCGCGGTCGACGCGCTGCTCGAGCATCCGGGCATCGCGGCGGTCAGCTTCGTGGGCTCGACGCCGATCGCGCGCTACATCCAGGCGCAGGGCGTCGCCCACGGCAAGCGCGTGCAGGCGCTCGGCGGCGCCAAGAACCACGCGGTCGTCATGCCGGATGCCGACCTCGATGCCGCGACTGAGGCCATCGTCGGTGCCGCCTACGGCTCGGCCGGCGAGCGCTGCATGGCGATCTCGGTGGCGGTCGCGGTCGGCGACGCCACCGCCGACGCGCTGATCGAGCGCCTGCGCGCGCGCGTGGCGAAGCTCAAGGTGGGCGCGCCGGATGCCGCCGGCACCGACATGGGGCCGCTGGTCACGGCGCAGGCGCGCGAGCGCGTGCGCGGCTACATCGAGGCCGGGCTCGGCGCCGGGGCGACGCTGGCCATCGACGGCCGCGACGTCAGCGTCGGCGGCCGCGAGCGCGGTTTCTTCGTCGGGCCGACGCTGTTCGACCACGTGACGCCGCACATGAGCATCTACCGCGAGGAGATCTTCGGGCCGGTGCTGTCGGTGGTGCGGGTCGCCGATTACGCCGCGGCGCTCGCGCTCGTCAACGGCCACGAGTTCGCCAACGGCGCGGCGGTGTTCACGCGCAGCGGGGCGCTGGCCCATGCCTTTGCGCGCGACGTCGAGATCGGCATGGTCGGGGTCAACGTGCCGGTGCCCGTGCCGATGGCCTTCCACAGCTTCGGCGGCTGGCGGCATTCGATGTTCGGCGACCATCACATGCACGGGCCCGAGGGCGTGCGCTTCTACACCCGCCTCAAGACCGTGACGCAGCGCTGGCCGGAGCCGTCAGCGGTGCGGGCCGACTTCGTCATGCCGACGATGAAATAGTGCGCTCGCACGCGCGCGTCGTGATCGTCGGCGGCGGCGCCATGGGCGTCGGGCTGCTGTACCACCTGGCGCTCGAGGGCTGGACCGACGTCGTGCTGGTGGAGAAGGGCGAGCTCACCTCGGGTTCGACCTGGCACGCCGCCGGCCAGTGCCCGCACTTCAACGGCTCGCTCAACATGGCGCGCGTACACCTCTACGGCACGCAACTCTACGCCCGGCTCGAGGAGCTCACCGGCCACGCCGTGAGCTGGCACGGCTGCGGCGGCCTGCGGCTTGCGACCACCGACGAGGAAGTGCTGTGGTGCAGGCACGTGCTCGGCATTGCCAGGCTCGCGGGCTACGAGGCGCACCTGCTGGGGCCGGCCGAGATACCGCAACTCCATCCCTACCTCGACTGCTTCGGCGTCAAGGCCGCGTTCCACACGGTGACCGACGGTCACGTCTCGCCCAGCGATATCACCCATGCGATGGCGGCCGGCGCGCGCGCTCTCGGCGCCGATGTCTACCGGCGCACGCGCGTCACCGACATCAAGCGCCTCCCCAGCGGCGAGTGGCAGGTGGTCACCGACCAGGGCAGCATCGCCTGCGAGCACGTCGTCAACAGCGCGGGCAGTTACGCCCAGGTGGTGGGCTCCTGGACCGGCCACCAGGTCCCGATCGTGAACATGCTGCACCACTACGTGATCACCGAGCCGCTGCAGCAGCTCATCGAGCTCGAGCAGGAGCTGCCGGTGGTGCGCGATCCCTTTTCGCATGCCTACCTGCGCGAGGAGACCAACGGCATCCTGATCGGTCCCTACGAGACCTCGACCGCGCATATCTGCTGGGGCGGGCTGCCGCCGGACTGGAACTTCGAAAGCGAATTGCTGGCGCCGGAGCTCGAGCGCATGGTGCCCTTCCTCGAGCGGGCGGCGAAGCGCCTGCCGCTGTTCGACGAGGCCGGGCTCAAGACGGTCGTCTCGGGCGCGATCACGCACACGCCCGACGGCGTCTACCTGTCCGGTCCCGCGCCCGGGGCCCGCAACTACTGGATGCATTGCGGCGCCTCGATCGGTATCGCCCAGGGCGGCGGCGCCGGCAAGTACCTGGCCCAGTGGATGGTGCACGGGCAATCCGAGATCAACATGCGCGAGTTCGATCCGCGCCGCTTCGGTGACTGGGCCACGACGGATTACACGCAGGCGGTGGCGGTCGAAGACTACGAACATATGTACTACTGCTACAAGCCGGGCGAGCAGCAGGCGGTGGCGCGCGGGCTGCGCAAGAGTTCGCTCTACGACCGGCTCGCGCAGGCGGGCGCGCAGTTCGCGCAGATCTACGGCTGGGAGCGACCACGCTGGTACGATACGAGCGGCGAGGGCGAGCGCTACTCCTGGCTGCGATCCAACTGGTGGGAGCCGGTGCGCCGCGAGGCGCTCGCGGTGCGCGAGCGCGTCGGCCTGATGGATCTATCGACCTTCTCGAAGTACGAGCTCAGGGGGCCCGGCGCGCACGCCTTCCTCGAGCGCGCCTGCGCCAATCGCATCCCGGCGCGCGACGGCGGCATCATCCTCGGCCACCTGCTGACGCCGGCCGGCCGCATCGAGAGCGAGATCACGGTCACGCGACTGACGGCCGACCATTACTACGTGCTCTCCGCCGCGGTGGCGCAGCTGCACGACAGGGACCAGTTCGAATGGCGCCGGCAGCCCGGCGAGAAATTCACCGTCACCGACGTCACCGACGACTTCGGCACGCTGGTGCTGGCCGGCCCCAGGGCGCGCGAGGTGCTGGGCGCGGTCACGCGCCAGGACCTGTCGAATGCCGCGTTCCGCTGGCTGACCGGCCAGGTCGCGGAGGTCGCCGGCGTTGCCGGCGTGCGGCTGCTGCGGGTCAACTACGTCGGCGAACTGGGCTGGGAGCTGCACGTGCCGATGGCGGGCATGCCGCAGGTCTACGACGCGCTCATGGCCGCCGGCGCAGCCCACGGCCTCGCGCTGTTCGGCACCTACGCGATGAATTCGCTGCGCATGGAGAAGGCCTATCGCGGCTGGGGCTCGGAGCTCACCAATGAAGTGACGATGGTCGAGGCCGACATGGAACGCTTCGTGCACTACGACAAGGACTTCATCGGCAAGGAAGGCACGCTGCGCTCGAAGCAGGAAGGTCCACGCTTCGCGCTCAGCTACCTCGAGGTCGATGCCCGGGACGCCGAGTGCCTCGGCAACGAGCCAGTCTATTGTGACGGCGCCCTGGCGGGGCTCACGACCGGCGGCGCCTACGGATTCGCGGTCCAGAAATCGCTGACCTTCGCCTACCTCGACCCGAAGCCACGCGGCGCGAATGAGCGCCTCGAGGTCGTGATCCGCGGCGACCGCTGCGCCGCGCGAGCCCTGGCGGCGCCAGCCTGGGATCCGGCCAACCAGCGGCTGCGTTCCTGAGGCGGAGCGCGCACATGTACACCCAGGGACTCGACGCCGCCGACCAGGGCAAGCCGGGCACGGCGATCCCGGACGACGCCGAGCTCGAGGCGCGCTTCCAGCGGCGCATCGACGCCGAGGAGAAGATCGAGCCCAAGGACTGGATGCCGGACGGCTACCGGCAGACGCTGATCCGGCAGATGTCCCAGCACGCGCATTCCGAGATCGTCGGCATGCTGCCGGAAGGCAACTGGATCACGCGCGCGCCGACGCTGCTGCGCAAGGTCGATCCTGATCGCCAAGGTCCAGGACGAGGGCGGCCACGGCGCCTATCTGTACAGCGCGACCGAGACGCTCGGCGTCGCGCGCGCCGAGTTGATCGACCAGCTGCTGAGCGGCAAGGCGAAGTACTCCAGCATCTTCAATTACCCGACGCCCACCTGGGCCGACATCGGCGCCATCGGCTGGCTGGTCGATGGCGCGGCCATCATGAACCAGATCCCGCTGTGCCGCTGCTCCTACGGCCCCTACGCGCGCGCGATGGTGCGCATCTGCAGCGAAGAGAGCTTTCACCAGCGGCAAGGGCTACGACATCATGCTCAGGCTCGCGCGCGGCATCGCCGGCGCAGCGCCGCATGGCGCAGGAGGCGCTGGACGCGCTGGTGGTGGCCGTCGTTGATGATGTTCGGGCCCACCGATACGCGATTCGCGCGCACAGCGCGCAGTCGATGCGCTGGAAGATCAAGCGCTTCTCGAATGACGAACTGCGGCAGAAGTTCGTCGATTTCACGGTACCGCAGGCCGACTTCCTCGGGCTCGAGGTACCGGACCCGGAACTGCGCTGGGACGCCGCGGCCGGCAGCTATCGCTTCGGCCGCATCGACTGGAACGAGTTCAACGAGGTACTCAAGGGCCACGGACCCTGCAATCGCGAACGCCTCGCGGCTCGCCGCGAGGCACACGCCGACGGCGCCTGGGTGCGCGAGGCGGCCGCGGCCCACGCCGCCAGGCTGGCACAACGGCAACCGGAAAGGGCGGCCTGAGCACGACAGGAGCAGCGACATGAACGCATCGCAGGACTGGCCGCTGTACGAGATCTTCATTCGCGCGCGCGGCGGACTCGACCACAAGCACGTCGGCAGCGTGCATGCGGCCGACACCGCCATGGCGCTCGAGCACGCGCGCGACGTCTACACCCGGCGCCTGGAAGGCGTGAGCATCTGGGTGGTGCGTTCCTCCGACATCGTCGCCTCGGACCCACAGGACGCGGACGCGTTGTTCGAGCCGGCGCGCGACAAGGTCTACCGCCACCCGACCTTCTACGACATCCCACACGAGGTGAAGACGTTGTGAGCGCCGCCGGGCCGGTGGCGGGCGACGGCGCGACGGCCGCGCACTTCGATTACCTGCTGCAGCTCGCCGACACTTGCCTGGTGCTCGGGCAGCGGCTCGGGGAACTGATCGGCCACGCCCCGGCGCTCGAGGAGGACCTGGGGCTCGCCAATGTCGCGCTCGACCTGATCGGGCAGGCACGGCTGCTGCTGTCGCATGCGGGCGAGCTCGAGGGGCGCGGCCGCGACGAGGACCAGCTGGCCTTCCTGCGCACGCAGGACGAATTCCGCAACCTCGCGCTGGCCGAACAGCCCAACGGCGACTTTGCCTGCACGATCGTCCGGCAGCTGCTGGTCGACGCCTGGCAGCTCGAGCTGTACGAGCGACTGCAACAATCGAGCGACGTGAAGCTGGCCGCCATCGCCGCCAAGTCGCTCAAGGAGACCCGTTACCATTTCCGCTACAGTGGCCACTGGCTGGTCCGGCTCGGCGACGGCACGGACGAGAGCCGACGGCGCGCGCAAGCGGCGCTCGACCAGCTGTGGCCGTATACGCGCGAGCTGTTCGACGTGCAGGACGCCGACCGGACGCTGGCCCGCCTCGGCATCGCCCCGGAACCGTCGGCTCTCGAGCCGGCGTGGTCGGCACGCGTGGACGCCGTGCTGCGCGAGGCCACGCTCACGCGGCCCGCGAGCGCGCCATACCGCTGGCACGGCCGCCGCGGCCTGCACAGCGAGCATCTGGGCTACCTGCTGGCGGACATGCAGTATCTGCAGCGCACTTACCCGGGCGCGCAATGGTAGCGGCTGCCGCCACTCCGCCGGACACCGAGGCGCGGGCCTGGGCGGTCCTGGATACCGTCACCGACCCGGAGATCCCCGTCCTCAGCGTCGTCGACCTCGGCCTCGTGCGCCACCTGGTATGCAGCGGCACGGAGGTGCTCGAGGTCGGCCTGGCGCTCACCTATTCAGGCTGTCCCGCCACGCTGGTGATTCAATCGCAGGTCGCCTCGGCCTTGCGCGCTGCGGGCCTCGGGCAGCCACGCATCGTCGAGGTGCTCTCGCCGGCCTGGACGAGCGACTGGCTGGGCGAGCAGGCCCGGCGCAAGCTCCTGGGCTACGGCATCGCGCCGCCCGCGGCGCCGGTCCGCTCGCCACGCGAGCTGTGGCACGAGGTGGCGCCCATCGGCTGCCCGCGCTGCAATTCGGCGGATACGGAAGAATTGAGCCGCTTCGGCTCGACGCCCTGCAAGGCACTCTATCGCTGCCGGGCCTGCCTCGAGCCCTTCGAGTATTTCAAGTGCATCTGAGCTTCCATCCGCTGCGCGTGGTCGAACGCGTCCCGGCCGCGACCGATGCGATCTGCCTGACGCTCGAGGTGCCGGCGGCATTGCGCGCCGAGTACGAGTTCGAGCCGGGCCAGCACGTCGCGCTGCGGGCCACGCTTGGCGGCAGGGAAGTGCGGCGCACCTACTCGATCATCGACGGCGTCGCGGATGGCCGCCTGCGGCTCGGAATCCGCGTGCAGCCGCCGGGTGGCATGTCGCATCATCTCGCGCACGGGATCCGCGTCGGCGAGCCGATCGACACGCTGGCGCCCACCGGCCGTTTCGTCTACCGGCGCGACGCCGGGAACGGGCGCGTGTTGCTGGCGCTCGCCGCGGGCAGCGGCATCACGCCCATCCTGTCGATCATCAGCGCCGCGCTCGAACACGACAGCGAAGCACGCGTGGTGCTGATCTATGGCAACCGCAGCGTCGCCACCACGATGTTCACGGAGGAGATCTACGCGCTCAAGAACCGTCACCTCGACCGGCTCGCCGTGCACTTCATCATGAGCCGCGAGCCGCAGGAGATGGAGGTCTTCAACGGCCGCATCGACGCGGCCAAGCTCGGGCAGCTCGCGGGCCGGCTGTACACACCCACCGCGGTGGACGAGGTCTACGTCTGCGGGCCTGGCGACATGGTGAACGCCTGTCGCGAGGCCATGGCCGCGCTGGGCATAGCGGCGCCCGTACACTTCGAGCGCTTCACGAGCGGTGCCGCCGCGACAGATGCGGCGGTCGCAGCGCAGGGCGCGGCCGGGCGCGCAACCAGTGCGCAGGCCGCCGGCGCCGCCACCATAACGGTGATCCAGGACGGTCGCCGCCGCAGCTTCGAGATGAGCGCCGGCGACGAGTCGGTGCTGGCGGCCGCCGAGCGCGCCGGCCTCGAGCTGCCGTACTCCTGCCGCTCCGGCGTCTGTTCGACCTGTCGCGTCAAGGTCGTCAACGGGACGGTCAGCATGGCGCACAATGTGGCCCTCGAGGACTGGGAGCTGGCGGCGGGCTACATGCTGGCCTGCCAGGCGCGCCCGACCAGCCGCAGCCTCGAATTGAGCTACGACGAGAAATGAAGCGGCCGCAAACGGAGCCTGGCACGTGAGCTACGAGTGCATACTGTTCGAGATCAGCGACGGCATCGGCCGGCTGACGTTCAACCGCCCGGATCGGCTCAACAGCTTCACGACGGCGATGCACGCCGAGGTGCGCGATGCGCTCGCCCGCCTGGCGCCGGGCGGCGCGCGGGTGCTGGTACTCAGCGGCGCCGGCCGCGGTTTCTGCGCCGGCCAGGATCTCAACGATCGCGCGGTGGCCCCGGGCTCCCGGCCGGTCGACCTCGGCGAGTCGATCGAGCGCAACTACAAGCCGCTGATGCTCGCGCTGCGCGCACTGCCGATGCCGGTCATCGCGGCAGTCAACGGCGTGGCCGCCGGCGCGGGCGCCAACATCGCGCTGGCCTGCGACCTCGTCATCGCGGCGCGCTCGGCGAGCTTCATCCAGTCCTTCAGCAAGCTCGGCCTGGTCCCCGACAGCGGCGGCAGCTGGACGCTGCCGCACCTCGTCGGCAACGCACGGGCGCTCGGCCTCGCGCTGCTCGGCGACAAGCTCCCGGCTGCGCAGGCCGCGGAGTGGGGCCTGATCTGGCGCTGCGTCGACGACGCGGACTTCGACGCCGCGGTCGACGACACGGCGGCCCAGCTCGCCGCCGGGCCCACGCGGGGCCTCGCGCCCACGAAGCAGGCCATCTATGCGGCCTGGGGCCTGTCATTCGAGGCCGCGCTCGACAACGAGCGCGACTTGCAGCGCGAACTCGGCGCCAGCAGCGATTACGCCGAGGGCGTGGCTGCCTTCGGCGCCAAGCGCGCACCGCGCTTCACGGGCCGCTGAGCGATGGCACGACAGGCAGGCATAGGTGGAACCAGCGCGCCGGCGGCCGAGGCGGCCGCCCGCGCCTTGTACGCGAACGACCGTGCCTCGCAGGGACTCGGCATGACGCTCACGGCGACCGGGCCGGGCGAGGCGACCGTCACGATGATCGTGCGTCCCGACATGTGCAACGGGCACGGCATCTGCCACGGCGGCTTCATCTTCGCGCTGGCCGACAGCGCCTTCGCCTTCGCCTGCAACAGCCACGGCCCGCCGACCGTCGCCGCGGCGGTCGCGATCGACTTCCTGGCGCCAGCGAAGGCGGGCGACGCGCTGACGGCAGTGGCGCGTGAGCGTTGGCTCGGCGGCCGCACCGGTCTCTACGATCTGTGCGTGACGCGCGCCGACGGCACCACGATTGCCCATGCCCGCGGGCGCTCGCACCGCCTGCGAACGCCAGCGCCACCAACCACCGCGGCCCGAGGTAAGAATCCGTGACCGCTGCCTACATCTGTGACGCCGTGCGCACGCCCTTTGGCCGGTACGGCGGCGCGCTGGCGGGCGTACGGCCCGATGACCTCGCCGCCATACCGCTGCGGGCGCTGCTGGAGCGCAACCCGGGGCTCGACGCCGCCGCCGTCGATGACGTGATCCTCGGCTGCGCCAACCAGGCGGGAGAGGACAACCGCAACGTCGCGCGCATGGCCCTGCTGCTGGCCGGGATGCCCGAGTCGGTGCCGGGCTCGACGGTCAACCGCCTGTGCGGCTCGGGGCTCGATGCCGTCGCCATCGCCGCGCGCATGGTCGCGCAGGGCGAGGCCGAGCTCGTGCTCGCCGGCGGAGTCGAGAGCATGAGCCGCGCGCCCTACGTCATGGGCAAGTCCGGCGCGGCCTTCGCGCGCGACGTGCAGCTGTTCGACACCACGATCGGCTGGCGGTTCGTCAACAACCTGCTCAAGCGCCAGTACGGCACCGACTCGATGCCCGAGACCGCGGAGAACGTGGCCGCGGATTACCGCGTCAGTCGCGCCGACCAGGATCGCTTCGCACTGCGCAGCCAGGAGCGCGCGCTTGCGGCGCAGGCCAGCGGCCTGCTGGCGCAGGAGATCGTCCCGGTCGTCATCGCGGGCAGGAAGGGCGAGTCGACCACGGTCGAGCACGACGAGCACCCGCGAGCCACGAGTCTCGAGGCGCTCGCGCGCCTGGCGACGCCGTTCCGCGAAAACGGCACCGTCACGGCGGGCAATGCCTCGGGCGTTAACGACGGTGCCGCTGCCCTGCTGGTCGCCAGCGACGCCGCCGTGAAGCGCTTCGGCCTGGCGCCCAGGGGAAGGATCGTCGGCAGCGCAGTGGCGGGGATCGCGCCGCGCATCATGGGCATGGGCCCGGTGCCGGCGGTGCGCAAGCTGCTCGCCCGCCTCGGCTGGCCGCTCGCCAGCGCCGACGTCATCGAACTCAACGAGGCCTTCGCGGCGCAGGCGCTGGCCGTGCTGCGCGAACTCGGGCTCGCCGATGACGCCCCGCACGTCAACCCGAACGGCGGCGCGATCGCGCTCGGCCATCCACTCGGCGCCAGCGGCGCGCGCCTGGCCATGACCGCGCTGTACCAGCTTGGCCGCAGCGGCGGCAAGCGGGCGCTGTGCACGATGTGCATCGGCGTCGGCCAGGGCATCGCGCTGGCGATCGAGCGCGCCTAGGGCCTGCGCATGGGTATCAGCTCCCGCATCGAAGGCGAGGTCGCGATCATCGCGATCGACAACCCGCCGGTGAATGCGCTCGCGCAGCGGGTACGCGCCGCGCTGCAGGCGGCGGTGCAGGCCGCGGCCGACGATCCCGCGGTCAAGGCGATCGTGATCCATGGTTCCGGGCGCTGCTTCGTCGCCGGTGCCGACCTGCGTGAATTCTCGGCGCCACCGCGCGCGCCGCTGCTGAACGATGTCTTGCTGGCCATCGAATCGACGCCCAAGCCGGTCGTGGCGGCCATGCACGGCATGGCGCTGGGCGGTGGCCTCGAGCTGGCGCTGGCCTGCCATTACCGTTGTGCGATGGCCGGCACGATGATCGGCCTGCCCGAGATCAAGCTGGGCCTGATCCCGGGATCCGGCGGCACGCAGCGGCTGCCGCGACTGGTCGGCGCGGCGCCAGCGCTTGGCATGATGCTTACGGGCGATCAGGTCCCGGCGGCGCGCGCCCTGGAACTCGGCATCCTCGACCGGCTCGTCGATGGCGGCGACGTAGCCGCGATCGGCGCGAACTACGCGCGCGAGCTCGTGGCGCGCGCCGCCCCGCCGCGCAGATTGCGGGAGCTGAAGCCGCAGCCCGCGGCTGCGGACGCCGCGTTGTTCGAGCGCGAACGCCTGTCGCGCTTGGCCACGGATGAGCTCGCCGGGCGCGCCATCGTTGAATGCGTCGCCGCCGCCTATCGGCAACCCTTCGATCAGGCGCTCGCCCTGTCGCGGCGCCGCTTCGAGGAGTGCCGCGATTCAGTTGCCTCGCGTTCACTCCGGCACCTGTTCTTTGCCGAGCGCGCCAGCGTGCCGGCTTATCGCCGCGACGCCCGCCCGGTGCAGAAGGTCGCCGTCGTCGGCGCCGGCACCATGGGCAGCGGCATCGCCACCGCGCTGGCCACCTCGGGGCACGCGGTCGTGCTGCTCGACCTCGAGCCGGCCGCTCTGGCTTCGGGCCTCGAGCGGGTGCGCGCGACTGTCGATGCCGCGGTCGGCAAGCGCCGCCTCGATGCCGCCGCGGGCACGGCCGCGTTGGCCAGGGTATCGGGCGCCGGGGAACTGGCGGCAGCGGCGGACGCCGATCTCGTCATCGAAGCGGTGTTCGAGAGCATGGCCGTCAAGCTGGAAGTGTTCCGCGCCCTCGATCGCCTGTGCCGCGAGGACGCCGTGCTCGCCACCAACACCTCGACCCTGGACGTCGATGCGCTCGCGGCCTGCACCGGCCGCCCGCAGCAGGTCATCGGCATGCATTTCTTCAGCCCCGCGAACGTGATGCGCCTGGTCGAGATCGTGCGCGGCCGCGCCAGCAGCCCGGCGGCGATTGCCACCGCGATGGCGGTGGCGCGCCGCATGGACAAGATCGGCGTCGTGGTCGGCAACGGCTTCGGCTTCGTCGGCAACCGCATGCTCTATGCCTACGGCCGCGAGAACCAGCTGCTGCTGCTCGAGGGCGCCAGCCCGACGAAGATCGACGCCGCGTTGCGCGCCTTCGGCATGGCGATGGGCCCGAATGCCGTCGGCGACCTGGCCGGGCTCGACGTCGGCTACCGCGTGCGGCGCGAGCGCGCCGATCGCCCCACTGATCCGCGCTACTACCGCGTCGCCGACCTGCTGGTCGAGGCGGGGCGACTCGGCCAGAAGAGCGGCCGCGGCGCCTTTCGCTATGAGCCCGGATCGCGCACGCCGCTGCCAGATCCCGAAGTGGAGTCCCTGATCGAGGCCGAAGCGCGCCGGCTCGGCATCGAGCGCCGTGCCATCGATGACGAGGAGATCGTCCAGCGCTGCAGCTACGCGCTCATCAACGAGGGCGCGGCGCTGCTCGGCGAGGGCATTGCCACCACGGCCGCGGACATCGACGTCATCTGGTGCAACGGCTACGGTTTTCCGCGCCGGCGCGGCGGACCGATGTTCCACGCTGACACGATCGGCCTGTCCACGGTGCTCGCGGGGATCGAGCGCTACGCGCGCCTGCTGGGCGCACAGAACTGGAAGCCCGCGCCGCTGCTCGTCGAGCTGGCGCGTCATGGCAGCTCCTTCGTCGATTGGGACCAGGGCCGGCTCGCGGCTCGCACCGCCACCGGGGCGCCGCCGTGAAGCTCGCGAGCTACGTCGCTGGGCGCTGGATCGAAGGCCGCGATGCCGGCGTCGCCGTCCGCGACGCCACGACCGGCGCGGTCGTGGCCGAGGTCAGCTCCTCCGGTGTCGACTTCGGCGAGGTGCTCGAGCACGCGCGCCGCACCGGCGGCCCGGCGCTGCGCGCCCTGACCTTTCACGAGCGCGCGCAGCGGCTCAAGGCGCTCGGCAAACGACTGCTCGAACTCAAGGAGGAGTTCTACGCGGCTCTCGTACCCCACCGGCGCGACGCGCGCCGATGCCTGGATCGACATCGAGGGCGGCATCGGCACGCTGCTGGTCATGGCCAGCAAGGGCACGCGCGAGCTGCCGAACAGCCATGTCTATCTCGACGGCGCCGTCGAGAGCCTGTCGCGCAGCGGCGGCTTCCTCGGGCAGCACGTGTGCATACCGCTGGAAGGGGCGGCGGTTCACATCAACGCCTTCAACTTCCCGGTCTGGGGCATGCTGGAGAAGCTCGCGCCGGCGCTGCTCGCCGGCGTGCCCGTGATCGTCAAGCCCGCCACGAGCACGGCCTACCTGGCCGAGCGCGTCGTGCGGCGCATCGTCGAGGCCGGAATCCTGCCTGCAGGTGCGCTGCAATTCATCGCCGGCGGTTTCGGCGACCTGTTCGACCACCTCGACTGCCAGGACCTGGTGTCCTTCACCGGCTCGGCCAGCACGGCGCTGCGGCTCAAGGCGCATCCGGCCGTAATGCGCCACGCGGTGCGCTTCATCGCCGAGACCGATTCGCTGAACTCGTCCGTGCTGGCGCCCGACGCGGCGCCCGGCACGCCGGAGTTCGACCTGTACGTGCGCGAGGTGGTGCGCGAGATGACCGTCAAGGCCGGGCAGAAATGCACGGCGATCCGCAAGGCGCTGGTCCCGCGCCGCTACCTCGCCGACGTGGTAACGGCGCTTGCAGGGCGCGCTCGCCAGGGTCGTCGTCGGCGATCCGCGCCTGGCCGAGCGTGCGCATGGGTCCGCTCGCCAGCGTCGAGCAGCGTCGCGAGGTGCTGCAGCGCGTGGCGGAGCTGCGGCGTGACGCCGAGCTCGTGGCCGGAAATCCCGGAGACTTCGCGCCTCACCGGCGCCGAGCGCGAGCGCGGCGCCTTCGTGCCGCCGCTGCTGCTGCTGTGCGACGCGCCGCAGCGCGCGCGCAGCGTGCACGAGGTCGAGGCCTTCGGCCCGGTGGCCACGGTGCTGCCCTACGCGGATGTCGCCGACGCCATCGCGCTCGCGCGCCGTGGCGCAGGGAGCCTTGCGGCCTCGGTGTTCTCGGCCGACGACGCGATCGCGGCGGAGCTCGTGCTCGGGCTCGCTCCGTTCCACGGCCGCGTGCTGGTCGTCAATCGGCACTGCGCACCGGAATCGACCGGCCACGGCTCGCCGCTCGCGCACCTGGTCCACGGCGGGCCCGGCCGCGCCGGCGGCGGCGAGGAGCTGGGCGGCATGCGCGGCGTGCTGCATTACATGCAGCGCACGGCCGTCCAGGGCGCGCCCGACACGCTGACCGCGGTTGGCGGTCGCTGGGTTCGCGGCGCGGCCCAGCGCGATCCCGGGCGCCATCCGTTCCGCATTCCCTTCGGCGAATTGCAGCTCGGCGACAGCTTCAATTCGGCCGCGCGCCTCGTGACCATCGAGGACATCGAGCGGTTTGCGGCGCTCAGCGGCGACACCTTCTATGCCCACATGGACGACGCCGAGGCAGCCCGCAATCCGCTGTTCGGCGGCCGTGTCGCGCACGGTTACTTCCTGATTTCGGCCGCGGCGGGACTGTTCGTCGACCCGGCCTACGGGCCGGTGCTCGGCAACTACGGGCTCGACAACCTGCGCTTCGTCAAGCCGGTGAAGCCGGGCGACTCGATCCGCGTGCGGCTGACCTGCAAGGAGAAGATGCTGCGTCCGGACAAGGGCTGGGGCGAGGTCGGCTGGGACACCGAGATCAGCAACCAGAATGGCGAGACGGTCGCCTCCTACGAGGTGCTGACGATGGTGAGCGTCCACGCCGTGCCGGATTCGGGCGGGAGCGGCTGAGGATGTCGGGCATCGACCTCGGACGCTATCGGCGCGATTATCCCAGCCTCGGCTTCGCCGAACTGGCCCCGCAGGTGCTCGAGATAATGATCGGTCGTGACGGCAAGCTCAACGCCGCCGACGCGTCGATGCACCGCGACCTCGCGCACGTCTGGCGCGGGGCCAGTGACGACGCGGCGGTGCGCGTGATCCTGGTGCGCGGCGCGGGCGCGCACTTCAGCGCCGGCGGCGACTTCACGCTGATCGAGCGCATGATCGAGGACGAGGCGACGCTGCTGCGGGTCTGGAAGGAGGCCAGCGACCTCGTCTACAACCTCGTCAATTGCACCAAGCCCGTGGTCTCGGCGATCCGCGGCACCGCGGTCGGCGCCGGGCTCGCCGTGGCGCTGCTCGCGGACGTTTCGGTCGCGGCGCGCGACGCGCGGATCATCGACGGCCACACGCGCCTGGGCGTCGCCGCCGGCGATCACGCGGTCATGATCTGGCCGTTGCTGTGCGGGCTCGCCAAGGCGCGCTACTACCTGCTGACGAACCGGCCGCTGTCCGGCGCCGAGGCCGAGCGCATCGGGCTGGTGGCACTGTGCGTCGACGACGGCGAGGTGTTCGCGACCGCGCTCGAGGTCTGCCGCGAGCTGGCTGCCGGCAGCGCCACCGCGATCGGCTTCACCAAGCACGCGCTCAACAACTGGCTGCGGCTGGCGGGCCCGAGCTTCGATGCCTCGCTGGCGCTCGAATTCCTTGGGTTCAGGCTCGGCGACATCCGCGCGGGCCTCGCGGCCGTGCGCGACAAGCGCCCGGCCGATTTCGATGGTCCCTCGGGCTGAGGGCCGGTCGCGACTGGCGCGCGGCCGGCCGGCCATGGCTATGCTACTGTCCCCGCCGATTTCATGAACGCCAACCGCCAACAGGTCTCCGCCCGCGGATCAGCGATCCCGGTCGACTGGCGCCGGGCGCTGGCCCACGCGCTGCTGTCGCGTGCGCTCGACGACCTGGAAGAGGGCGTGCTGACCCCGGCCCGCAAGGTGCTGTACCAGTTCTCGGCCCGCGGCCACGACGTGACGCAGGTGCTGCTGGCGCAGCAACTGCGCGGCCGCGCGACGGCATCGCCGTCGTACTACCGCTCGCGCCCGCTCTTGCTGGCGCTCGGGCCTCGGCGCTCGAACGAGGCGCTCGCCTCGACCATGATGCGCGCCGGCGGCTTCAGCGACGGCCGCGACATCGGCGTCGTGTTCAACCTGCCGAACGCCGACGGCCCGTGCGTGCTGCCCGCCTGCGGCGGCGTCGGCACGCAGTACACGCCCGCGGCCGGCTGGGCGCAGGCGATCCGCTACCACGCGCGAGGTGCTCGGCGATCCGCGGCTACGAGGGCAGCATCGCGCGTCGTGCACGGCGGCGAGGCGTCGATCGCCGACCAACGGCTTCTGGTCGGCGCTCAAGATCGCGACCACGCAGCGGCTGCCGATGCTGTTCTACATCGAGGACAACGGCTACGGCATCTCGGTGCGCTCGACGCTGCAGACGCCGGGCGGCAACATCGCCGCGCAACCTCGCGGCGTTTCGGCAGCCTGCGCGTCTCGACGGCGACGGCACCGATCCGGCCGCGGCGGCGCTGCTGATCGCCGAGGCCGTCGCTCGCGTGCGCTCCGGCGCGGGCCCGGCGCTGCTGCGCCTGCGCGTGCCGCGGCTTGTCGGGCCACTCCGGGCCAGGACACGCAGGCCTACAAGTCGCGCGGAGGAACTCGCGGCGGAGCGCGCGCGCGATCCGCTCGCGCGCGCTGCGCGCGTACCTGGTGCCCGGCAGCTGCTCAGCGACGCCGACTGGTCGGCGCTCGCAGGCCGCAGGCACGCGCACGAGGTCGCCGCTGCGCTCGCGCGCGTCGAGCGCGCAGCCGCAGCCGGACCCGCGCGCGGCGACACGCGTTACGTGTTCTCGCGAGCCCGGCGCCGGACGGCCAGCCGGAACTCCAGGCTGCAGGGCGGCCTGCGCGCGGCGGGCATCGCGCCGCCAGCCGGCGACGACCGACGGCGCGCCCGAGCGGCGCGCGCATCAACATGCTGACCGCGATCCGGCGCACGCTCGAGCACGAGCTCGCGATCAACCCGCGCATGCTCGTGTTCGGCGAGGACGTCGGTCGCAAGGGCGGCGTGCACGCGCGCGACGCTCGGCCTGCAGGAGCAGTTCGGCGCGGAGCGCGTGTTCGACACCAGCCTGTCGGAGGAGGGCATCATCGGCCGCGCGGTCGGCATGGCGCTCGCCGGCCTCATGCCGGTGCCGGAAATCCAGTTCCGCAAGTACGCCGATCCCGCCACCGAGCAGCTGCAACGACTGCGGCACGATGCGCTGGCGCACCGCCAACCGCTTCGCCGCGCCGATGGTGGTGCGCATGCCGGGCGGCTTCTTCAAGTGCGGCGATCCCTGGCACAGCCAGACCAACGAGGTGCAGTTCGTGCACGCGATCGGCTGGCAGGTGGCGATGCCGTCGAATGCCGAGGATGCCGTCGGCCTGCTGCGCTCGGCGCTGCGCGGCAACGACCCGACGATCTTCTTCGAGCATCGCGCGATGCTCGATGCGCGCCTGGGCGCGCCGCCCTATCCGGGCGACGACTACGTCGTGCCCGTTCGGCGTCGCGCGCCGCGTGCGCACGGGCAGCGAGCTCACCGTCGTCACCTGGGGCGCGATGGTCGAGCGCTGCGAGCAGGCGGCCGCGGCGCTCAGCGCGTCGACGCGGAGCTGATCGACCTGCGCACGCTCGTCGCCGTGGGACCGCGCTGCGGTGCTCGCCTCGGTGCGCCACGACGCGCCGCTGCCTGATCGTGCACGAGGACAACCTGACCGCCGGCTTCGGCGCCGAGATCGCGGCCGTGCTCGCGCAGGAGGCCTTCTTCGGCCTCGATGCACCGATCGAGCGGCTGGCGATGCCCGACATCCCGAGTCCCGCACAGCCCGGTGCTGCTCGATGCGGTGCTGCCGAGCGTCGCGCGCATCACGCGCGGCGATGCCGCCGACTGGCGAGCTACTGAGAACATGAGCGAACGCATCGACGTACTGCGTGCCGAGCGACCAGGCCGAGGAGGGCACGCGCTCGCAGGTGCTGCGCTGGCTCAAGTCGGTCGGCGACGCCGGTGCAGCGAGAACGAGCCGCTGCTCGAGATCGAGACCGACAAGGTGACGGTCGAGGTGCCGGCGCCGTGCAGCGGCATCCTGCGTGGAGATCCTGAAGGCGGCGGACGATGCCGTGGATCCGGGCGACGCTGCTCGGCCGCATTGGCAAGGGTGCTGGCGCGCAGTGGCCTGTGCCCGCCGCTGCAGCGCCCGCCGCCATGGCGGCGTTGCCGGCGACGCCGGCTGGCGCGGTTGCCTCCGGAGCCGGAACGGCGGCGGCTCCGCGCCGGCACTCGCCACCGGCGGCCACTGCAGCCTCCCGAGCCCAGCGGTGCGCCGGCTGCTCGCCGAGCACGGGCTGTCGAGCCAGCGAGGTCAGCGGCAGCGGAGCGGGCGGCCGCATCACGATCGACGACGTGTTGCGGCATGCGGCGGGCGATGCGCCGCGCGGCGCCGTCGCGGCCGGCGCGCTGCCGCCAGCCGAGGCGCGCGAGCCGCCGCCAGCGGCGGCCGCGGACGCGCCACCGGCGCGCCTGGTGCCGCACTCGCCGATGCGCCGGCGCATCGCCGAGCGCATGGTCGAGAGCCTGCTGCACACGGCGCCGCACGTGACCACGGTGTTCGAGGCCGACCTGGGTGCCGTGCTGGCGCATCGCGCGCGGCGCGCGCGCCGAATACGAGCGCGCGCGGCACGCCACTGACGCCTGACCGCCTACTTCCTGGCCGCGTGCGTCGAGGCGCTACGGGCGGTGCCGGAGGCCAACGCCCGCTGGACCGACGAGGCGATCGAGATACTACGAACGCATCGACGTCGGCGTCGCGACCGCGCTCGCCGACGCGCGGCCTCGTCGTGCCGGTGATCCGCGACGTCGGTGCACTCGACCTGCTCGGCATCGCGCGCGAGCTGGCCGACCTGCGTGACGCGCGCGCGCGCCGATCGCCTGCTGCCCGCCGACGTGCGCGGCGGCACCTTCACGATCTCCAACCACGGCGTCAGCGGCAGCCTGCTGGCCGCGCCGATCATCATCAACCAGCCGCAGTCCGGCGATTCTCGGCGTCGGCAAGCTCGAGAAGCGCGCCGTCGTAGTCGAGGAGCGCGGCCGCGAGGTCATCGCCGTGCGCCCACGCTGCTACGTCACGCTGACGATCGATCATCGGGTGCATGGACGGGCAGGGCGCGAACCGCTTCCTGCAAGTCCTGGTGCAACGCCTCGAGCGGTGGGAGGGCTGAGCCGCCATGACCGCGCCGGCGCCTGAGCGGGCGAGGCCCTCGGCCTGGGGCCAACTGCACGCTCTGGCGAGCACGCTGGTCGAGGGCGATGGGCCGGCGGCGCGCCGCTTCGAGAACCTGATCCTGGTCCTGATCGCCGTCAGCCTGGTCTCGATCGGGCTCGAGCTCATGCCGCAATTGCCGCCGTGGGCCCGGCAGCTGCTGTACGCAGCGGAAGTCGTGGTGGTGGCGATCTTCTCGCTCGAATACCTGCTGCGTTTGATCGCCGCCCGCAACAAGCTCGCCTTCGTGTTCAGCTTCTATGGACTCGTCGACCTGATCGCGATCGCACCCTTCTTCCTCGCCGGCCTCGACCTGCGCTTCCTGCGCGTGCTGCGGGTGCTGCGCGTGCTGCGGGTGCTGAAGCTCCAACGCCGCGTGCTCGAGAACACGGTGGCCGAGCGCACGCGCGATCTCGCGCAGCAGAACGCCGCCCTCGAGAAGGCGCATGCGCAGCTGCGCGAGGAGCTCAACGTCGCCCGGGCGCTGCAGAGCGCGATCCTGCCCGCGTCCTTTCCGGCGCGGCACGGCTGCGAGGGCGCGGCGCGCATGACGCCGGCGACGACCATGGGCGGGGATTTCTACGACTACATCGAGCTGCCGGACGGCCGCGTCGGCATCGTCATGGCGGACGTGTCTGGCAAGGGCGTGCCCGCGGCGTTCTTCATGGCCGTGTCGCGCACCAACCTGCGCGAGACCGCGAACCACTACGCTGACCCCGGCGCCTGCCTCGCGCGCGTCAACGACGTGCTGTGTACGCAGAATCCGCTCGACCTGTTCGTCACGGTGTTCTACTGCATCCTCGACCCCGCCACGGGGCTGCTGCGCTATGCGAACGGCGGCCACAACCCGCCGTACGTGCTGCGCGCCGACGGCCACGTCGAGACGCTGGACGGCGCCGGCGGGCTCGTGCTCGGCGTGATGCCGGCTGTCCAGTACCCCGAACACGCGCTGCAACTGAGGCGCGGCGATCGCCTGGTGCTGTTCACGGACGGCGTCACCGAGGCCTTCAATCCGGCCGACGAGGCCTACGGCGTCGAACGCCTGATTGCCGAGATCAGGGCCCACGGGCATGGACCAGCGGAGACGCTGGTCGACCGCATCTGCGGCAGCGTCGCCCGCTTTGCCGGCACCGCGCCGCAGTCGGACGACATCACGCTCACGGTGCTGGGCTGGGGCCCACGATGAACACGCGCATTGAGAAGCACGGCGCGGCCACGATCGTCGTCGCCGGCGGGCGGCTCGATTTTTCGGCAGCGGCCAGCTTCCAGGCGCAGCTCGAGCACGTGCTGGCGGGGGAGGGCGAGGCCGTGGTCATCGATTGCGCGCAACTCGATTACGTCTCCAGCGCCGGCCTGCGTGTGTTCCTGCTGGCGGCGCGCAATGCGCAGCGCGGCGGGCGCTACTTCGCCGTCTGCGCCCTCCAGAGCGCCGTGCGTGAAGTGTTCGACCTCAGCGGCTTCGGCCGGATCATGCCCGTGCTGCCGGACCGTGACTCGGCAATGGCTGCGGCCTCCGCGGCGCCACGGCCAGCGTGACCGCCAGCCGCACCAGTGTGCCGGCCGAGGCCGCGCAACTGCCGGCGCTGACGCGTTTCCTGCGCGACTTCTGGGCCGCGACGGCGCTGCCGCCGACGGCGGCCCATCCCTTCGAGGTCGCGCTCGAGGAGATTTTCATGAACGTGGCGACGCATGGCTCTTCGGCGGGGCGGATTGCCTGCGTCGAGGTCAGCCTGGCGCTGGAACACGGTGAGTTCACGCTCGCGATCGATGATGACGGGCCCGCCTTCGATCCATTGACGCTGCCGGCGCCCAACGTCCACGCGCGCCTGGAAGACCGTCGCGTCGGCGGACTCGGCGTGTACTTGGTGCGCCAGATGATGGACGCGGTAAGCTACGTGCGCGAGGGCTCGCACAACCGGCTGCGCATGAGCAAGCGCCTGGCGCCGGCAAGTGCCGCGCCGGGCGCAACGGGGCAGGGCAAGTTCGGGTGAGCCAGATGTTCGAGATTCAACGTGGTCCAACGGGCGAAGTCATCATGTCCGGCCGGCTGGATGCCGGCCATTGCGACGCGGCGCTGAACTTTCTCGCCGCCATCGAGCACCCCGGGGTCATCGACCTTGCCCGGCTCGAGTATGTAGCCAGCGCCGGCCTGCGTGTATTCCTGCTCACGCAGAAGCGCGCGCGGGCCCAGGGGCAGGGCCTGCGGCTCGTCAATGTCAGCGGCCCGGTGCACGACATTTTCCGGTACGCCGGATTTGACCAGGTCCTCGACATCAGCCGGGCAGCGGGCTAGGCCCTGGTCAGACCGACAGCGTGGCTGCGTTGAAGCCGCCAAGGCCGCCGGATAGGGTTTCGCCTGATCAACTTTTTCCAGCCTGAATGGTATTTGTAACCGAGCAGGACGACGGGGCTCTGGTGCAGCGCAGTATCCTTGGGGATCGCGTCGCGTTCGAGCAGCTGGTCATCCGCTATCAGAAGCCGGTCTACAACGCGGCCCTGAGATTGCTCCGCGACCCGGAGGAAGCGAAGGACATCGCCCAGACCACGTTTCTGAACGCGTTCGAGCACCTGCATGACTACGACCCGAGTTTCAGGTTCTACAGCTGGATTTACCGAATTGCCATCAACGAATCACTTACGGTGCTGGGCCGGCGCAAGGCTTACGAACCGATCAGCGGGGCGGAGCTCGACGAGTCCCCGGGTCCTGATCTCGAGGCCGAGGGCGCGCAGACCAGTCGCGCAATCGAGGACGCACTGATGCGCCTCACGCCGGAATTGCGAGCCGTCGTGGTCCTGCGGCATGTCATGCAGCTGAGCTATGAGGACATGGGTGTGAGCTTGTCGCTGCCCGAGAAGACCGTGAAGTCGAGGCTGTACAGCGCCCGGCAACAACTGCGTAGCATCCTCGCACAGGAAGGAGAAATCTGATGGCGGACCAGGAACTCCTTGCCCTCATGCACGCGGAGATCGACGGTGAACTCGACGGCGGGCAGCGCGCGAAGCTTGCGCGGTCGCTGCTCGCCGATCCGAAGGCCCGTGCCGAGCGCGACTCATTGCAGCGCCTCTGTGCCAGACTGGACGCCATGGAGCAGGTCGAACCGCCGGCCGAATTGCTGCCTGGCGTGCTTGCTGCGTTGCCGCAAACCATGGCCCGCCGGATGCGGATCTTCGGGTCCTCGGCAAGCTGGCGCTATGCGGCGATGCTTGCGGGGGTGCTGCTGACGGGAGCCATTGTCTTTCAGGTAAGCGACGGACAGAGAGCGGCGACGAGCCAGGTCGTTGGCACGCTGGCGGGCTCACCGAGCGCGAAGACCATTGATACAGCGAACATTTCTGGCGACGGTGCTTCAGGAAAGGTCAGCCTGGCCGAGGACCACGGCGGGTTGCATCTCACCGTAGATCTGCGGTCGGGGGCTCCCCTCGACCTGCGGATTGCGAGCGGCAAACATACACTTACAATCAATGGCTTGGGCATTGGCCGCACGGTCCTGGCGCTGCCGGGATTCGCGGAGACAGGGCAGCCGGTCAATTTGCGATTCATGGTGGCTGGGCATGAGGTCGCCGGGGCCCAGCTCGCAGCAACAGGGGCGAACTGAGAATTATTTCTTACTGCCGAACCAACTTTTTTTAGGGTCAATGGTAGTTATTGCAGAGACGGGATTTTCGTTCATTTTTTCTACAACCTTTGGGGAAATTATTTATGACTAGCAAGAAGATGTGGATTGTGGGCGGAGTCATCGTCGCCGTTGGCGCCGTCGCCTACCTGAGCTACAACATGCCGCCCGCGGGCAACCAGGCCGCTGGCACGATCGTCGAGGCGAACCGTGCCGTGACGGACGGTGCCGCGACAACGACCGCCACCGAGCCGACCACCGATAACAGCGCTGCTGAGCAGGCTGCCGCCGGCGATGCGAGCAACGATGCGGCCGCCGCTTCCGATGCGGCCGCGGCTGCCGGTGATGGCGCAAATGGTGCGCATGGCGCCAAGGGTGCCAAGGGTGCCAAGGGTGCGATGGGCGCTAAGGGTGCACACGGCGCTCACGGAGCGCAGGGCGCCAAGGGCGCGCGCGGCACAAACTAGGCCTGACCGCGCCGCGCGATTCTCGCGGCGTCCAGGGCATCTGAAGTGGCCCGCTCCACGAGCGGGCCACTGCTTTTTTTTGTAACAACAGCGCTAGGCACTGTCTGCGGGGGATCTCCATAAGGCGCGGGTACGTGCGCACCGGCGAGCCGAGCGGTCGGCCGGATGGGCGTTGCTTGGCGGCAGCGCTCATGATGGCGTACGCCCTCGCTTCGCCCGCCCGCGCCGACGTTCGCTTTATCGAGACCGAGGACCTGCGGATCGTGTACTACGACCCCGGGGAAACCCACCTCGTCCCGCATGCGACCCAGAGCTTCCTGAGCGCGCTGGAAGACTACAAACGACTGCTCCCCGGCTACGCCCCGTTTGACCGCGTCAACATACTCTTGCAGGACTTCAGCGATCGCGGGAATGCGGGGGCAATGCCGGCACCGCGCAACCGGATATTCTTTGATGTTGCCGCCTCGAGCGAACCCTACGAGACCGTCGCTCCCGGTGATCGGTTCGCCTGGACGGCAGCGCATGAGCTCACGCATGTCGTCTTCTGGGATGCCGCAAGCCCGGCCGATGCGCGTTACAGGCGATTTTTCCACGGCAAGGTGGACGTCGACCCGGCGCACCCGGAAAGCCTGCTCTACTACTACCTGACGGTACCGCGTGCCACCACGCCGCGCTGGTATCAGGAGGGCAATGCGGTGTTCATGGAAACCTGGCTCAGGGGTGGGATCGGCCGGGCCCAGGGTGGCTACGACGAAATGGTGTTCCGGGCCATGGTGCAGGACGGGACGAAATTCTACGATCCGCTTGGCCTGGTCTCGAAGGGCACGGAGGTTGACTTCAAGACCGGGGCGAATGCCTATCTCTATGGCACGCGATTCACCGACTACCTCGCACTTACATACGGCCCACGCCAGCTGCTCAACTGGTGGCAACGGGGTCCAGAGAGCCGGCGCTACTATGCCGACGATTTCGAGCGCGTCTATGGCCTGCCGCTCGATCAGTCCTGGAATCAGTGGATCCAGTGGGAACAGGACTTCCAGCAGAAGAATCTCCAGGCCGTGCACGAGCACCCGGTCACCGAGTATCACGATCTTACGAAGAAGGACCTTGGTGGGGTCTCGCGTGGCTGCCTTTCGGCAGACGGCTCCCGGCTCTATGTCGGGGTGGAGTATCCCGGGCAGGTCGCGCACCTGGTGTCGATCGACCGCAGCGACGGCAAGGTCACCGAGTTGAAGGAAGTGAAGGGCACCGTTGGCTACATGGTGACTTCACTGGCGTGTGACACTGAGACCGACACGCTCTTCTACACCATGAACAATGGCTCACACCGGGATCTCGAGGCGCTCGACCTCAAGACCGGCAAGTCGCGAATGCTGTTGAAGGCAGCCCGAATCGGCGACATCGTCTTCAACCGGGCCGATCGTTCCCTGTGGGGCCTGCGCCAAAACAACGGATTCGTGATGCTGGTGCGGATTCCCTACCCATACGAGGACTGGCAAACGCTCTATGTATTCCCGTCCGGCCGGAAGGCATTCGATCTCGACCTCTCGGTCGACGGGACGCTCGTTTCGATGTCCGTCGTCGTTCCAGGCGCCAAGCCCGGCTCGCCCCAGGTAACGCAAGTCTGGGTCCTGCGCGCCGAGGCCGTAACCAAGGGCGAAGCCAAGCCCTTGCACTCGTTCACGATGGGTTCGTCGGTGCCGGAGGGCTTCGTTTTTTCCCGGGATGGCCGCTTCCTCTATGGCAGCAGCTACTTCACCGGCGTGTCGAACATCTTCCGCTACGATATCGAGACCGGGAAACTCGAGGCGGTGACCAACGCCGATATTGGCTTCTTCCGCCCACTGCCGCTGGAGGGATCGCAGCTCATCGTGATGCGGTATACAGCAAAGGGCTTCATGCCAACGTTGATCGAGGCCCGACCGACCGAAGATCTGAGCGCGATTACCTTCCTGGGTGAGCGGGTATCGGCCAAATACCCCGAAGTGCGGGGCTGGGCCGAGGCTCCGCCGTCGACGATGCCCTATGAATCACAGGTCCAACGCCAGGGCAGCTACGATTCCCTGCACGAGTTGTCGCTCGAGTCGCTGATCCCGATCATCCAGGGTTACAGGAATTCGGTGGCGGTTGGCGGCAGCGCGCGCTTCAGCGATCCCATGGGCTTCGATTCGCTCGGCATCGAGGCGAGCTACAGTCCCGACCCCACGCTTCCCGGCCGGGAGCGTGTGCACCTTGCGGCAGACCTGCACCACACGCGTTGGTCGACTGGAGTCGCGTGGAACGGCGCGGATTTCTACGATCTGTTTGGCCCAACGAAGCGCAGCCTCGCCGGCTACAATGGGTACGTTGGCTACGACCTGCCGTTGGCCTTCGAATTACCCAAGGTCGTCGACTTCTCAGCCAGGGTCGCCTACTACGGCGACCTCGACACATTGCCCGGCGCGCAAAACGTGACTTCGCCGTCGAGCCACCTGTTCACGGCAGACACTGGACTGGTCGGAGCCGACACGCGGGCTTCACCCGGCGCCGTGGACGACGAGACGGGACACTCCTGGTCGATCATGGCAACTGCCAAGAAGGGCAATGGCAGCCTGATACCAAGCCTCACCGCAACCTTCGATCTTGGCCTGCCGCTGCCGATCAATCATTCCTCCGTCTGGCTGCGCAGCGGAGCAGCCGTGTCCGGCGGTGACCGCACGGATCCACTGGCTAATTTCTATCTCGGTGGATTTGGCAACAATTATGTCGACAGCGGCGAGAACGGCATCGCGCAGCGTTACCGCGAGCTGACAAGCATGCCAGGATTCGACCTCGACGCCCTCAGCGGCAAGTCGCTGGTCAAGGGAGTGGTGGAATGGTGCCTGCCGCCGTTACGTTTCGCGGCGCTCGGATCGCCGGGGTTTTACGTCAGCTGGGCGCGCCCGGAGATCTTCGTCGGCGGACTCGTAACCGACCCCAACAACACCGGCTATCGCCGCAGCTCAAGCGACGTCGGCTTCCAGCTCGACTTCCAGCTGCAGGCGATGCACCGCCTGCCGATGATGCTGTCGGTCGGCGTGGCACAGGGCTTCGGTGGCGGCGGCCTTGGCAGGACCGAGTTCATGCTGTCCTTCCAGGTGCTGTAAATGCAGCTGGTGCCGCTGCTGGCGCACGCCCCGATCGCGCTCGCGCCGGTGATGGCGTTCCTGGCCGTGCTGGTCCACGGCGACAGCTACAAGCTACTGCGCGTGCGCACGGTGCTTCTGCTGGTGGCCACCGGCATCGCCGCGGCCGGCGCCAGCTACGTGCTCGGCAACTACGCCTACGCGCACTTCTCAGGCGACTTCAGCGCCTATTCGCACTACGTGTCGCCATGGATCGAGGAATCGCTCAAGGCCGGCGTGCTCGTGTACCTGATACGCAGCCGCCAGGTCGGCCTGCCGGTGGATGCGGGCATCGCCGGCTTCGC
Organism: uncultured Gammaproteobacteria bacterium; assembly: GCA_963778855.1. Classification (GTDB taxonomy): domain Bacteria; phylum Pseudomonadota; class Gammaproteobacteria; order Steroidobacterales; family Steroidobacteraceae; genus FEN-1191. The sequence goes on from CAVZWC010000001.1 coordinate 485,228, forward strand.
GGTCGGCACCGGCTTCGCGCTGGTCGAGAACCTGTACTACCTCGCCCAGCTGCCGGATATTTCACTGCCGGTGCAGGTCATCCGCGGCTTCGGCACCGCGATCATGCACGGCGGCACGGCGACGATCTTCGCCATGATCTCGGTGACGCTCTACGAGCGGCGGCCCGGCGGCGGCCTGCAGCTCCTGCTGCCCGGCTTCCTCGCTGCCGTGGCGCTGCACACCGCGTTCAACTTCATGCTGGTGCGCCCGGCCATCGCCACTCTCGCCATGCTGGTGGCGCTGCAACTGGCCATTTACCTGGTGTTCCAGCACAGCGAGCGCACGCTGCGCAGCTGGCTCGACGAGGACTCGGACTCGAATCTGCAGTTGCTATCCGCGATTAATGCCGGCGCCTTCCTCGACAGCAACGCGGGCCGCTACCTGCGGTCGCTGCGCGGCCGCTTCGAGGGCGAAACCCTGGCCGACATGCTGTGCCTGCTGCGCCTGCACGGCGAGCTGGCACTGCGCGCCAAGGGCGTGCTGTTGCTGCACGAAAGCGGGCTCGACGTGCCGCCGCTCGATGCGGAAACGCGCGACAAGCTCGCCGAAGTCGGACAGCTCGAGCGCTCGATCGGCAAGACCGGCATGCTGATGCTGCGCCCGCTGATGATGGCCACCGGCAAGGATATCTGGCAGCTCAGGCTGCTGGGCAAGTGAGGATCCGCGCTGGCGCTTGCCCGGTCGCGCCCGCTGTGGCAAGTTCGCTGGCGTGAGTCTTCCGCTGCTGCTCCTGCTGGCGATCGTGGCGGCCGCCAACGTCGCGTTCTGCATCGCCTGGTGGCGGGCCCGGCGCCACTATCCGGGACGCAAGCGTACCTCGCCCCAGGAGGTGCTGATCGGCTTCGGCGTTTCGTTCCTGGACGCGCTCGGCATCGGCTCGTTCGCACCCACGACCGCGATCCTGAAACTGCGTGGCGACCCACCCGATGAGTTGATTCCCGGCACCCTCAACGTCGGGCTGAACGCCCCGGCGGCCGCCGAAGTGCTGATCTTCGTGACCACAGTGGCCGTCAGCCCGGTGCTGCTGACGACGATGGTGCTGACTTCGGCGCTGGGTGCCTGGCTCGGCGCCGGGGTCGTGAGCCGCATGCCGAGGCGTGCGATCCAGCTGTTCATGGGAGCGGCTTTGCTGATTGCCAGCTGCGTGTTCGCGGCGGCCAACCTCAAGCTGCTGCCCACTGGCGGCACGGCGCTGTTCCTGACCGGCTGGAAGTTCGGGCTCGCGGTCGCGGTCAACTTCGTGCTCGGCGCGCTCATGAGCGCCGGCATCGGGCTGTACGCCCCGTGCATGATCATGCTGGCGCTGATGGGGCTTAACCCACTCAGCGCTTTCCCGATCATGATGGGGTCGTGCAGCCTGGTGCAGCCGATCGCCAGCCTGAAATTCTTCCGCACGCACCGCTTCGCCTTCGGTACCGCCCTCGGGCTCGCGCTGGGGGGCATCGGCGGCGTGCTGGTGGCCGTCTACCTGGTGCGCCAGCTGCCGCTCGAGGCCCTGCGCTGGCTGGTGTTCGGCGTCGTGCTGTACGCCGCCACCTCGATGCTGCGTTCCTACGCCGCCGGACGGGAGCGACCGACGCGCCCGAGCACGACGAAGTAGACGGCTCCGGCCGCAATCCACGCGGCACCCATGAGCTTGGCGCTGCGGTCCATCTCATAGAGCACGTAGCCGATCACGAGCAGGCCGCCCAGTGGCATCAGCAGGTGACGCGGCCAATTACGGCTCCGCCCGCGAACGAAGTAGTGGACGATCACCGACAGGTGCAGCAGCAGGAAGCCCGTCAGCGCGCCGAAGTTCACGATCCGGCTCAGGTCGTCGGCGCGACTGACGAACAGCAGGCCCACCAGCAGCGAGATGCCAGCGACCACGAGCGTGCTGACGTAGGGCGTCTGGAAGCGCGCGTGCACGCGTGCCAGCGCCGCAGGCAGCTTGCCGTCGCGGGCCATGGCGTAGAGGATGCGCGACACCGCAGCCTGTGCCGCCATGGCGTTGGCGACGCCGGAGGCCAGCACCACGGCCGACAGCGACAGCACCCGCAGCCACGGCCCGCCGGCTCGCTCCGCGACCTGGTAGAACGCCGTCGCCGGATCGGCAAAGCTCATACCGCGGGCGAGGTCGGTGGCGATCCAGGTCTGCGCGATGAACATGACGCCCACCAGCAGCAGCGAACCCACCGTCGCGCGCGCAACCGAGCCGCGGCCGCCACGGCTCTCCTCCGCCAGCGTCGAGATGCCATCGAAACCCAGGAATGACAGCACCGCGATCGAGGTCGCGCCGGTCACGGTCGCCAGCGAGAATACGGCCGGGTCGTAGACCGGCCGCAGCGTCAGGCCGCCGGCGCCACGACCGGCGTGCAAGGCCGCGAGTCCCAGCACGATGAACAGGGCCAGCGTCACCAGTTCCAGCGCGAGCATGTACAGGTTGACGCGCGCGCTGAGCTGCACGCCGAGCAGGTTGACGACGGCATTGAAGGCGACGAAGGCGACCAGCCAGCACCATTGCGGCACGGCCGGCAGCAGCGGCTGCAGGGCGAGCGCGCTGAAGATGTAGAGCAGCGCCGGCACCAGGATGTAATCGAGCAGGATCAGCCAGCCGGCAAAGAACCCAGGCACCTCGTGCAATCCGCGCTGCACGTAGGAATAGACCGAGCCGGCCATCGGGAAAGCCTGCGACATCGAGGCATAGCTCATGGCGGTGAAGAACATGCCCAGCAAGCCCACCGCGTAGGCCAGCGGCACCATGCCCCGTGCATCGTGCCAGACGAAGCCGAACACCGAGAACGGCGCGATCGGCACCATGAAGATCATGCCGTAGACAATCAGGTCGCGGGTGCTGAGGGCGCGCCGCAATTCCTGGCGGTAGCCGAATGCCTCGATGTCCGACATCGCCCGCCCGCTAGCGCCCCTGCTCGACGTCGCGCAGGAAGCGGACCAGGCCGTCGAAGTAACGCTGCTGGTCGTCGAACATTGACATGTGGCTGCCGTCCGGCAGGTCGAGGTAGCGACCGCGGTGCACCGTGCGCGCCATCATGGCCATGTGCGCCGGATCCATGGTGTCGTGGTGCGCGCCGATTGTCAGCGTCGGCACGGTGATGCGCGCCAGGTCGGCGGTGCGGTCCCAGTGCGCGAGCTTGCCGCTGGCGCCCAGTTCGCTCGGCCCCTGCATCGGTATGTAGACCTTCGGATTGATGTGCCTGAGGGCACGGTTGGCCGGATCGGGCCACTGGCCTGCGGGCCGGCGCAGCACGTGATGGATGTAGTGGTGCTGCATCAGCAGCTCCATGTAGCGCGGGTTCTCGTAATCCTGCGCCGCCTCCAACTGCCTGATATCGCGCAGCGCGCCCTGGTCCATGGCCGGCATCAGCACCCGCTGCGCGTAATCGTTGTAGGCGGGAATGCTCGCCATCATGTTCGAGATCACCAGGCCCTTGAGGTGCTGCTGGTGGCGCAGGGCATATTCCATCGCCAGGATCCCGCCCCAGGAGTGGCCGAGCAGGAAGAAGTTCGACGCATCGAGCGCGAGCGCCACGCGCACCTGTTCGACCTCGTCGACGAAGCGCTCGATCTCCCACAGCGCGGGCACGTCAGGCTGGTCGCTGTAATGCGATCCGAGCTGGTCATAGAAGTAATACTCGATTCCCGCCGCCGGCAGGTAAGAATCGCAGGGTTCGAAGTACTCGTGGGTGCAGCCCGGCCCGCCGTGCAGCAACAGCAGCTTGATGCGCGCATTGTTGCCGAAGCGCCGCGTCCACACTTGGAAGCGGCCGGCAGGAGTCGTGACCGGGATCATGCGCACGCCGCCGGACAGCCGGTCCGCGCGCGCCGAGTCATCGAGGTAAGAGGGCGGCGAGCCACCACCGGTCGCGCTGTTTGAAACCTTGCCCAAGCCTTGCTCCGCAGCGTCCGCCGCAGCGTATTGAGGCGCATTGTGGACACGGCCGGCGGCCAAGGCAACGGGCGCGCGCCGCGCGCATCGGCCCGGCGCGCGCCTTTACAGCATCCGGGCCGGGTGCTAGCTTAGTTTCACACATGGGCGCCAGGCGCGAACCAATCGAGTATGCGGCCGCTTCGCCCGAAGTGCGCGCCGTCTTCGATGACATCATGGCGACGCGCAAGGTCGACTGGGTCGGGAATTTCTGGAAGGTGCTGGCCCACGACCCACCGACGCTGCGGCGCATTTGGTCCAACGTCAAGGAAGTCATGGGCCCCGGCACGCTCGACCCGCTCACCAAGGAACTGCTCTACGTTGCGGTCAGCGCCTCGAACGGTTGCCACTATTGCATTGCTTCGCATGGGGCCGCCGCCCGCAAGCGCGGCATGAGCGAGGCGCAGTACTCCGAGCTGCTCGCCATCGTTGGCCTCGCCAATGAGACCAACCGGCTGGTGACCGCGCTCGACGTGGAGATCGACCGGCAGTTTCTCTGAAGCAGGATGCGACCATGAGCAAGCCCGACGTCAGCAGCGTCACCCATCACCGCTGGGACCGGATCAAGGCCGAGCCCCTCAAGGGAACCATAACGCGGCGCCTCGTGACCGGCGAGAAGATGATGATCGCGCACGTCTATCTCAAGAAGGGCGACGACGTGCCGCGGCATTCGCATCATAACGAGCAGCTGACCTACATCCTCGAGGGCACGCTGCGCCTCTGGTTCGGCGAGAACGACGAGCGCGAGATCACGGTCCAGGCCGGCGAGGTGGTCGTCATCCCCGGAAATGTCCCGCACCGCGCGCTGGCGATCGAGGATACCCTAGACGTCGACGTATTCAGCCCGCCGCGCGAGGACTGGCTGAGCGGCACCGACGCCTACCTGAGAAAGTAGCCATGGACCTCGGATTGCGAGGCCGCCGGGCGCTCGTCATGGGCGCCTCGAGCGGCCTCGGCAAGGCGACGGCGGAATCACTGGCGGGCGAGGGCGCCCAGGTCGCGGTCAGCGCGCGTAACGCGCAAAGACTCGGCGCCGTAGCGAAGCAGCTGGGCGCGATCGCCATCCCCAGCGACTTCACCGAGGCGGGCGCGGCCGCGAAGCTCGTGATAGAGACAGAAAAAATACTCGGGCCGCTCGATATCCTGGTCGTGAACACCGGCGGCCCGCCACCCGGCCAGTTCGCGGAGCTCAGCGAAGCGGCCTGGCGCACGGCCTTCGATTCACTCTGGATGAGCACCGTGAGCGTGCTGCGCGCGGCCCTGCCGGGGATGCGCGCGCGCCGCTGGGGGCGCGTGATCGTCGTCACCTCGATCGCCGCGCGCGAGCCGGTGCCCAACCTGCTGCTGTCAAATTCGCTGCGCGCGGGGCTCCACGGCCTCGTCAACGGCATCAGCAAGGAGGTGGCGGCCGACGGCGTGACGGTCAATGCGCTGCTGCCCGGATACACGATGACCGAGCGACTCGGCGAACTCAAGCTCGACCTGGCGCGCCTCGAGGCCCAGATTCCCGCGCGCCGGCTCGGCACGGCGCGCGATTTCGGCGCGGTGGCGGCATTCCTGGCCTCCGAGCAGGCCAATTACATCACCGGCCAGGCCCTGGCCTGCGATGGCGGCCTGCTGCAGTCGATCTAGAGGAGTCGGTGGGCAATTACCTCATTCACGATTCGGTCTGGAAGGCGCTCGCCGACTACCGGCTGCCGGAATCACTGGGCTTCGGCCTGGTCCCAGCGCCCGTCATGTACAGCGCCACCTTCGAGGGCAGCAAGTGGAGCCGGGGCGAACTGCTGCCCTACGGCCCGATCGAGATCCTGCCAGGCGCCCGGGCGCTACACTTCGCCGAACAGGCCTTCGAGGGCATGAAGGCCTACCGCGTCGGCCGCCCGCGGGCGAACCTGTTCCGGGCCGCGGACAACTACGCGCGTTTGCGCCGCTCGGCCGAGCGCATAGCGATGAGTCCCGTGCCGGAAGCCATGTTCCAGGAAGGAATCCAGGCGGTGACCGGCGCCTGCACGCCATTCGTGCCGGACGAATCGGGGAAGTCCCTCTACCTGCGGCCGTTCCTGTTCGGCACCGAGCCCGGCTACTCGGTGCGCGCCTCGACCACGGCGCGCTTCATGGTGATCGCCAATCCATCCGAGGCCTACGCCGCCGGCCCGATGAAGGTCGTGGTCGAGCGCGAGCAGGTGAGGGCGGCACGCGGCGGCGTCGGTTCTGCCAAGACCGGGGCGAACTATGCCGCCTCGCTCCAGGCCTCCACCCGGGCCGTCGAGCGCGGCTATACCGTGGCCCTGTGGCTGGACCCGGTTGCGCGGCGGGACGTCGAGGAACTCTCGGGCATGAACCTGTTCGCCGTGATCGGCGACGAGCTCCATACGCCCGTGCTCAACGATTCGATACTGCCGGGCATCACGCGCGACTCGCTGATCCAACTGGCGCGCGACGCGGGCTCGCGGGTGATCGAACGTAAGCTGCCGATCGATGAACTGCTGGCTCAGGTCGCCAGCGGCGAATGCCGCGAGCTGTTCGCCTGCGGCACGGCGGCCATCGTCTGCCCGATCAGCGCCGTCGCTGACGTCGACGGCCGTGAATACCAGCCCAGGACCCTGGATGAGCGTGCCCGGCACCTGCGCGAGCGGCTGCTGGCGATCCAGGAGCGGCGCGCGCCCGATCCCTACGGCTGGATCACCGAGGTGGCACCGGTGACAAGGAATTGATATCAGGTGATAAGGGACCGCATTCTTGTCCCTGGTGCGATCCCAACCTATGATACGAAGAGGCATACCCTCGGGCGGAGCTAACATGAATAACTACCACCGACCATTGGCCTTGATCCTTTGCCTGGCGGCGCTGTCCCTCGGCGCCATGCGGCCCACCGCCGCACAACAGAGCTCCGCTTCAGCCACGCCGACGGTCGGCCTCGAGGAGGTCATCGTCACGGCGCAGAAGCGCGCCCAGAACTCCCAGGACGTCGGCATCGCCATCTCGGCGGTCTCCGGCGCCGAGCTCACCGCGCTCGGCGCAATGACAGCCAGCGACATCACCAAGAGCGTACCGGCGGTGGTCCTGACGCAGCCCAACGGCCCGGCCTCCTTCAGCCTGTCGATCCGCGGCGTGACACAGAACGACTTTGCCGATCACCAGGAGAGCCCGGCCGCCGATCTACGTCGATGACGTGTATGTCAGCCAGATGTCGGGGCTGGCCTTCAGCCTGTACGACATGGACCGCGTCGAGGTGCTGCGTGGTCCGCAGGGCACGCTGTTCGGTCGCAATGCCACGGGCGGTCTGGCGAACTTCGTGACGCATCGACCGACCAGTGAAACGGGCGGCTATGTCAACGTAAGTTTTGGCGAATACAACCTGACCCGCGTCGAGGGTGCGATCAACGGCGCAGTGACGGATGGCGTCAACGCCCGCATCTCCTTCCTCAGTAACCATTACGATCCGTTGTTCAAGAACATCGCCGGCGGTGCGCCGAATAGCGAGAACGGCAACGACTGGGCGGTGCGCGGCCAGCTGCTGTTCCAGAACCTGGGCGGCGGACAGTTGCTGCTCAACGCGCGCGCCAGCCGCGAGGACGTGCACGCCGGCGCCTGGGAGCAATACGCCACCGCCTTCGGGAACAATGGCGAGAACTATCTCATCGGCCCGCAAGACCCCTACTGGGGCACGTGCCCGGGTTGCAATGCCAGCGGCATCCCGAGTGCGGCTAAGTTCACGACCACCGACAACCGGGCGGGCTTTCGCCATAATCAGCAGCAAGGGATTCACGGGGAAGTATAGCTACGACTTCAGCGGCACCACGTTCACTGCGATCGGCGATTACTCGACGCTGAACAAGAATTACCAGGAAGACTCGGACGTCTCGCCGTACACGATCTTCCAGTTCTTCAACGGCAGCGATGTGAACCAGAGCTCGCTCGAATTGCGGCTCAACGGCGGCGAACAGAAGCTCAACTGGACGGCCGGACTGTACGGCCTGCATATCGACGGCAAGTACTACGATGGCTGGGAGGGTCCCGCGTTTTTCGGAGCCGAGGAATTCAACTACCCGAGCAATCCCTTTGCGGATTACGCTCGCAACGTATACGTTTACTCCGGGACCTTGGCCGTACGCTCCAGTGCCCGTACACTCATGGATTCCCCGGGTATACGATCGGCGGCGCGTCGCCCGATCCGAACGGCGGCCTGCCTGCGACCAAGGCCCCATACAGCCTGACGACGAATTCCTACGCGATCTTCGGTCAGATCGAGTATCGCCTGACCGACCTCCTTGGATTCACTGTCGGCGCTCGCTTCACCAACGACAAGAAGGACTACAACTTCAGCTGGTACCCGTACGAATACTACCCGCAGAGCACGAACAACAAGGTCACGATCCTGACGCGGCCCCAAGCCGTGACCTTGAACCAGGACTTCGCCCAGGACCGGAGCGATGACCTGTGGGCTGGCAAGGCGCAGGTCGACTTCCACGTGGCGCCAGACCAACTGCTCTATGTTAGCTATAACCGTGGCGTCAAGGGCGGTGGCTTCACTGCACCGCTGTTCCCGGGGACGATCGCTCACACCTCGGATCTGACCTTCAAGCCCGAGGAGCTCACTTCATACGAGCTGGGTTACAAGTCTGAATTCCTGAACCACAGCCTGCGCGTCAATGCGGCCGCCTATTACTACGACTACCACGATTACCAGGCGTTGATTTACACCGTCAGCCTCAACCAGCTGATCAGGAATGCCGATGCCACGCATAAGGGCGTCGAGACCGAGATCGACTGGGTGCCGACCGCGCGTGGCGATTCGGGCTCGGGGTTGCCTATCTCGACGCGGTCGTCAAGAACGTGCCGGGGCTGTGCTGCGCATACGATGCCAATGGCGTGCCCTCATCCATAGTGGGCGATTACACTCCGGCCAATGCGCCCAAGTGGACGGGCAACGCGCTGATCCGCTACACACTGGCCCTGGGCGGAGCGGACCTCTCGTTCCAGGCCGACGGCAACTACCTGTCCGAGTTCTGGTTCAACCTCGGCGACGCGCCGGCGGTCAAGCAGGACGCCTACGGCGTCATGAACGCGCGCATCAACTTCGTGCCCGCGGGCGGCAAGTTCGAAATCGGCGCCTCGGTCGAGAATCTCGCCGACAAGCACTACGGGACGATGGGCTTCGACAATACCGGCGTCAACGGACTCGCCCAGCGGTATCCGGGCATGCCGCGCTGGTTCAAGGCGCACGTGAACTTCCACTTCTGAGGTCAGCATGAAGAGAATCCAGGCCGCGACCATCGGGCTGGCGTGCGCGCTGCTGGGCGGATCTTGCGCGTTGTCTGCTCCGGCGGCCGCGCCAAATCTCAACCAGGTCTATGCGGCGCTCGCATCGCGGCCATTCGTAGACCTGACGCACACCTTCAGTTCGAACACCCCGCACTGGAAGGGCTTTGGCGACATGAAGGTCGTCGAGCTGTACACGATCAAGAAGGACGGCTTCCTGGTCCAACAGTTCACGCACGTCGGGCAGTGGGGCACGCACATCGACACGCCGGCGCACTTCCACCAGGGACTGCGCACGACCGACCAGATCGACCCGAAGGAAATGTTGCTGCCACTGGTCGTGCTCGACGTCCACAGGCAGGTGGAGAAGAACCCCGACTACGTCGTGGCGCTGGCGGACGTGCACGACTGGGAGGCCCGGCACGGGCGCATCCCCGAGCACGCCTTCGTGGCGATGCGCACCGACTGGTCGAGGCGCTGGCCGAACGACGCCGCCATGCAGAATCTCGACGCCAAGGGCGTGGCCCATTACCCGGGCTGGAGCAAGGACGTCCTGAAGCTGCTGTACGAAGACCGCAAGATCACGGCCTCGGGTCACGAGACCACCGACACCGACCCGGGGCTCGCCACGACCAAGGACGACTACTCTCTCGAGAGCTACGTGCTCGGCACCAACCACTACCAGATCGAGATGCTGGCGAACCTCGACAAGGTGCCCGAGGCCGGGGCGCTGGTCATGGTCAGCTGGCCCAAGCCCGAGGGCGGTACCGGTTTTCCGGCGCGCGTAATCGCGATCCTGCCGTGAGCAGGCCCCACGCCGCGGCGCCAGCTCGCGCCACGACGTCGGCCGGAGGGCAGGCGTGAGCGGCCAGCGCTGGTCGACCAATCTCGGCTTCACGCTCAGCGCCGTGGGCGCGGCCGTCGGCCTCGGCAGCATCTGGCGCTTTCCCTACCTGGCCGGCTCCGGCGGCGGCTTCGCCTTCATCGTCGTGTTCGCACTGGCCTGCCTGGTCTTCGGCGCGCCCGTCCTCGTTGGCGAGATCCTGATCGGGCGCTGGTCCCGCCAGAGCGCGCCGCGCGCGGCCGGCGCCATAGCTCAGCGCTTCGGCTTCAGCACGCGCTGGAACCTGGTCGGATGGTCCGGATCCCTGGCGGGCTTCCTGATCATGACCTACTACTCGATGATCGCCGGCTGGGTGCTGGCCTACGCCTGGTACTTCCTGGTCGGCGACTATGCCCGCGGCGGCGTCGCGCCGGCGGTGGCGAAATTCGAGCGCTTCACCGCCGATTCCGGCGCGGTCACGCTGTGGCAGCTCGGATTCCTGCTGCTCGTGACGGCCATATCGGCCCGCGGTGTCAATCGCGGCGTCGAATTCATCAATCGCATCCGCGCCCCGGCGCTGCTGGCGCTCATGCTGGTCCTGGCAGCCTATTCGCTGACCGCGGGCGACGTCGCGCGCGGATTGAATTTTGCCTTCGCCCCCGACCTGCATCGACTGACGCCGACGGTGCTGCTCGCGGCGGTCGGCCAGGCGCTGTACGCGCTCGGCATCAGCGCCGGCATCATGATCACCTACGGCGCCTACATGGCCCCGGGTGAATCCTTGCGGCGCAACGTGCTCGCCGTCGTCGGCTCGATCTTTGCGGTGTCGCTGCTGGCGACCGTGATCATCTTTCCGCTCGTGTTCCGCTACGGGCTCAATCCCGCGCAGGGCCCGGAGCTCGTGTTCCAGGTGTTGCCCGTCGCCTTCGCGCAGATGCCCGGCGGCCGTATCTTCGGCACGCTGTTCTTCGCGCTGCTGGTGCTGGCCGCGCTGACCCCCTCGGTCGCGCTGCTGGAGGTGCCGGTCTCCTGGCTGTCGGAGCGCACCGGATTGCGGCGCGCGGGCGCCGCGTCGCTGACCGCCGCTGCAGCACTGCTGCTGGGCCAGGGCTCGGTGCAGTCCTATGCCCGCCTGGCGCATTGGCACCCGCTCTCCGCCGTGCCCGCGGTCGCGCACCTCAATCTGTTTGGCCTGGCGGACTACATCTCGGCCAATGTACTGATGCCGTTGTCCGCACTGCTCGTGAGCCTGTTCGTGGGCTGGCGCGTGCGCGCGCACATCCCGGACGAGGAGCTCAGCGGCCTCACCCCGCTGACGCGGCGCCTGCTGATCTTCGCCCTGCGATACCTGTGCCCGGTCGGCATCACGGTCGTGATGATCGTCGGCTTGACGTCCTGAACCGCCAGGGTTCCAAAACGCCTAGGTTGCTGGCGGCGTCGGGGAGGCCGGTGCATCGCTTCGGTACACGACGCGCCCGCCGACCATCGTGATCACGACGCGCGTGGCGCCAATGGCCTCGTGCGGCACGGAGAACAGATCCTGCGACAGCACGACCAGGTCCGCGGCCTTGCCTGCCTCGAGCGTGCCGACCCGATCGTCCATGAAGGCGGCGTAGGCGGAACCGGCCGTGTAGGCGCGGACGGCTTCCTCAACGGTGATCCGTTCCGCGGGCACGTAGACCTTGCCCGTGCGCCTCGCGCCGCCCTGGCCGGCGCCATCGAAGGGATTGCCGACGATCGACTCGGTGTCCGCGGAACGCCATTCGGCCCGCGTCACGGCCTGCTCGATGCCGAGGAAGGGATCCGGTGGCTGCGTGCAGGGCCAGTCGCTGGCGAAGGCGAGGGCGGTGCCCTTGTCCAGGAAGCTGCGCCAGCGATCCGAGGGCAGCAGGTGTTCGAGGTCATAATTCAGGCCGGTCGCGGCGCAGCAGAAGCTCGGTTCCATGACTACCGTGACACCGAGCGGCGCGAATCGGGCCAGGTCCGCCTCGTCGGTCACGTCGGCGTGCTCGAGCCGCAGCCGCCGGTCACGCGGTCCATTGCGCTCGATCGCGCGCTGGTAGGCGTCCAGGATCATGTGCACCGAATCGTCGCGCGCCGCATGCGTCATGAGCTGGAATCCACGCCGATCGAGCTCGGTCACGAGGGCGTCGTAGGCGTGCGGCTCGTACACCAGCGGCGGAATGAGCCCTGAGAAGCCATCGGCAAAGAACTTCACGAGGTTGGCCGAGACCCACTCGTCGTGGTATGTGGCCCGCGCTGCCTCAAGCTCCGCCAGGAATTCGGGCCTGAGCCGGTGGGCCACGGCGACGGCGCCGAAGGCAGTGCGTGTGCGCACGCTGAGCTTGCCGCGGTCCCGCAACATCGCATAGAGCTTGAGCTCCGCCGTGCTCCCGGTCGCGTTGACGACGCTCGTGATGCCGTAGCTGTTGAGGAAGTGCGACGCTTCTGCCAGCATCGCCAGCTTCGATTCCTCGGGCAGCAGCGCCGCGACCGCGCGCTCCATGACCTCCATGCCGGCCTCGAGCAGCACGCCGCGCGGATGGCCGCTGGCATCGCGGACAATGCCGCGCTCCTCCTGCGGATCTGCGACCGGGTAGTCGGTGATGCCGGCGAGCCGCAGCGCCACGGAATTGACCCACAGCGAGTGCTCGGATGAATTGTGGATCACGACGGGCCGGTCGGGCACCGCCTGGTCCAGCAACTCCTTCGTCGGCGTCGAAGGCGGCGTGGCGCTGAAGTCCGCGCGCCCGAGGATCACGGGATCCTGGGGATGTTCCGCGGCGTACGACTTCAGGCGGGCTACGAGTTGTTCCGGATTGGCGGCCGTGATGCTGCCCTCGGGTGTGGTCAGGTTGAGGCCATGCAGCGCGTAGGCGCCGAACAGCATGTGCACGTGCGAATCGACGATGCCGGGTATGACGGTGCGGCCGCGCAGGTCGATCACCTGCCGATGATCGGCGCGCAGCGCGCCAATGGCGCGATCGCTGCCCACGGCCTCGATGCGCCCGTCGCGCACCGCGATCGCCTCGGCCCAGGGCATGCGCGGATTGCCGGTGTAGACATGGCCATGCAGCAGCAACACGTCGTTCGCCGCGGGGGCCGCCAGGGGCACGCAGGCCATCAGGGCCGCGATGCGGCCTGCGATCGGGCGACCCGTGATCCGTGCAGGCGGCTTCATACGATGATCATCGCCACTACGGCCAGGGCCATGACCGCGGTGGCGAACCAGCCCAGCGCGCGGTGACGCCCGCTGAGCGTGTAGTCGCCGAGCAGGTCGCGCCGCGTGCCGAGCCACATCATGACCGCCATGATCGGCACCGCGATCACGCCGTTGACGACGGCGCTCCACACCAGGGCCTTGATGGGATCGAGCCGCGTGAAATTCAGCAGCGTGCCGATGGCCGTGCCGAGGCCGATCACGGCGTAGAAGCCGCGCGCCTCGAGCCAGTGGTTGTCGAGCCCCGAGCGCCACTGCAGTGCGTCCGCCACGGCGTAGCCCGAAGACGCCGCCAGCACCGGCACCGCGAGCATGCCCGTGCCTATGATACCGGCCGCGAACAGCGTGAAGGCGAATTCGCCCGCCAACGGCCGCAGCGCCTCGGCCGCCTGCGCGGTGGTCTGGATGTCGGTCAGCCCGTGCTCGTGCAGCGTCAGCGCGGTCGCGAGGATCACGCAGAAGGCGATCAGGTTCGAGAACACCATGCCCACCGTGGTGTCGAGCTTGATGCGGTACAGGTGCTCGCGCACGTAAGTCGGCCTCGGCGCCATCTCCCTTTCGACGCCTCCCGTGGCATCCATGCGCTGGCGCATCTCGGCCTCCTGGGCAGACTGCCAGAAGAACAGGTAAGGGCTGATCGTGGTGCCCAGCACGGCCACGACCATGGTCCAGTAGGCGCTGCCATGGCGCAACCGCGGCAGCAGCGACTCGTGCAGCACCTTCTCCCAGTTCACGTGCAGCATGAACACGACCGCCACGTAAGCCAGGAGCGAGAGCGTCAGCCACTTGAGCATGCGCACCATGGCATCGAACCCCAGCCACACGGGCAGCACCGTGCACAGCAGCCCGAACAGCAACGCGTGGCCGTACTGCCCGCCGCCGACCAGCAGGCGCAGAGTCTCGCCCATCGCGGCGATGTCGGCCGCGATGTTGAGCGTATTGGCGAACAGCAGCAGGGCGACGATGGCCGTCGTCAGCCAGGCCGGCAGCACGCGCCGCATGCTGGACGCCAGCCCCTTGCCCGTGAGCCAGCCGATGCGCGCGCTCACGAGCTGAATGCCGATCATGAGCGGGGTCGTGAAGGCCATGGTCCACAGCAGGCCGGCGCCGAATTGCGCCCCGGCCTGGGAATAGGTCGCCAGGCCCGAAGGATCGTCGTCCGCGGCCCCGGTTATGAGGCCGGGCCCGAGCTGGCCGGCCAGCTGCCGCGCGCGGCTCCTGCCCAGGGTCAGCCAGCGTGCCGGCGCCGTGGCGTGGGCACGCAAGCGTGGTGGTAGCATCGGCAATCGCATGGCGACGCAATATATCACCGTGAAGAAAGGGAGCAGCCCATGACCACGAGATCCAGGATCCTGAGCACGCTGCTTGCGGTGCTGGCGGCCGCCATCGTCGTGCTGGCGCTGATGATGAGCCATAATTCTGCCTGCCCAGGCACTCCACCGCCTGTGGCCGGGGCGGCCTCGATGAAGGCGATCACCTATCGTTGCTATGGCTCATCCGACGTGGTCAGGCTGGAGCAGGTCGCGAAGCCGACGCTCGAGGATGATCGGTTGCTGGTAAAGGTCAAGGCCGCCTCCGTAAACCCGCTGGACTGGCATTACATGCGCGGCGAGCCCTACATCATGCGAATGTCCGCCGGATTTGGCGCTCCCAAAGATATCCGCCTCGGTGTGGATTTCGCGGGCATCGTCGAGGCGGTGGGCGCGAAGGTCACGCATTTCAAGCCCGGCGACGAGGTGTTCGGCGCGGCCGCCGGTGCATTCGGTGAGTACCTGACCGTCCGGGAAAGCCGCTCGGTCGTGCCGAAGCCCGCCAACCTGGATTTCGGGCAGGCCGCCGCAGTGCCCGTGGCGGCGATTACGGCGCTACAGGCCCTGCGCGACCAGGGCAAGCTGAAACCGGGTCAGAAGGTGCTGATCAACGGGGCTTCGGGCGGCGTGGGCACCTATGCCGTGCAGCTCGCCAAGGCGCTCGGCGCGGAGGTCACCGGCGTGTGCAGCGGCCGCAACGCCGAACTGGTGCGCTCGCTCGGCGCCGATCACGTCATCGATTACAACCACGACGACTTCACGGCCGACCCGCAGCGCTACGACCTCATCGTCGACACCGTCGGCAGCCACTCGATCGCGGAATACAGACGGGTGCTTACCGAGCACGGCTCGCTCGTCATCGTCGGCGCGACCGACAAGGGCCGTTGGCTGGGAGGCATGACCGGGGCGCTCAGGGCGATGGTCGTCTCGCCCTTCGTGAGCCAGAAGGTCGGGTTCTTCCTCGCCAGGATGAATCCGGAGGATCTCCAATACCTGGCCGGGCTGCTCGCGACCGGCAAGCTCGTGTCCGTGATCGACCGGCAGTTTCCCCTCAGCTCAGGCGCCGAGGCGCTGCGCTACGTCGAGGCCGGCCACACCCGCGGCAAGGTCGTGATCACGGTCGAGTGAGCGCACGAACCCACGCGGCGCAAGCGCGGGGAGTGCGTCGCCGGTGAAGATCGCCCCGCACGAACGCCGGGCCGTGGCGCTGGCCTGCTGCTGCAATTTCCTGCTGCTGGCGAGCTATTACATCCTGCGGCCGGTGCGCGACACCGTGGCGACCATCTTCGGCGTCGGCGCCCTGCAGCAGCTGTTCACCGCGACCTTCGTCGGCACGATCCTCGCCTCGGCGGCCTACACGGCGCTCGCCTCGCGCGTGCGCCTGACGCGCCTGCTGCCCGGGATGTTCTGGTTCTGGCTTGGCAACATCGTGGTGTTCGTGCTGCTGCTGCGTGTTGCGCCCGGGAATCGCATGCTTGGCGCCGCCTACTACGTCTGGTTCAGCGTGGCCAACCTGTTCATGATCTCGCTGTTCTGGAGCCTGATGGTCGACGTCTTCTCCCCGGCCCAGGCGACGCGGCATTTCGGCGCCATCGCCGCCGGCGGCGCCATCGGCGCCATCGCCGGGCCGGTGCTGACGCGGCTGCTGGTCGGCCGGCTCGGGCTGGACGGGATGCTGTGGCTGGCTGCGGCCGGCTTCGCGCTCGACATCGCCCTCGTGCACCTGTTGATGCGCGAGAAGGCGCGGCTGCGCACCGAGAGCGCCGGCGCGCAGCAATCGACGCTCGATCATTCACTGAGTGGCAACACCCTCGACGGCTTCCGCCAGCTGCTGAAGTCACGGTTCGTGCGCAACCAGGCCGCGTTCATGCTGCTCATGACCTGGGTCAATACCGTGGCGTACTTCTGCCAGACCGACCTCGTCGCCCGCAGCTACAGCGCCATCGCCGCCCGGGCGCAGGCCATCGCCGACATCGACCTGGTCGTGAACGTCTGCACGGCGCTGATCCTGGTGCTGGGCCTCGGCCGCATCGTCCAGCGCTTCGGGGTCACGGCCGGCCTGGTGCTCAACCCGGTGCTGATGGTGTTCGCCTTCGTCGCCACGGCGCTGTCGCCGACCCTGTTCGTTGTCCAGGGCCTGCAGGTCGTCAGGCGCGTGGCGCAATACGCCATCGCGCGGCCGAGCCGTGAGATATGCTTTACCGTGGTGGAGCAGGGCAGCCGCTACAAGGCCAAGAACGTCGTGGACACGGTGATCTACCGCTTCGGCGACGTCAGCTCGGCCTGGGTCCAGGCCGGCCTGCGTGCGCTCGGCTTTGGCCTTGGCGGCACGATTGCAGTGGGACTCGGCGCCTCCATCGCCTGGGGCGCCGTAGCCATGAGCTTGGGCCGCCGTTACGAGCGGCTCCGCCACGATCCATGACCCGGCGCCTGCTCAAGTCGCTGGCCGCGGTCGAGCCCTTCGAGTTCCGGGCCGTGGTGCTGAGCATGGCGTATTTCTTCTGCCTGTTCGGCAGCTATTCGGTCATCAAGCCGGTGCGTGACGCCATGGGTACGGTCTACGGCGTGGCGCACCTGCAGGAGCTGTTCACGGCCACGTTGCTGGTGAGCCTCGTGTGCGCACCGCTGTACGCGAAACTGGCTTCGCGCTACCGGCTGTCGGCGTTCCTGCCCTGGGTCTACGGCTTCGTGGCCCTGTCGTTGCTGGCATTTTACGCTCTGTTCGGCGCCACCCGCGTACAGGAGCGGTCCGTCGCGGCGGCGTTCTACGTCTGGGTCAGCACCTTCAACCTGCTCGCGATTTCGGTCTTCTGGTCGTTCATGGCGGATCTCTTCTCGCGCTCGCAGGCCAAGCGCCTGTTCGGGTTCATCGCCGCGGGCGGCACGCTCGGCGGCATCGTCGGCCCGGCGCTGGCGACCTTGCTCGCCACGCGCATCGGCAACAACAACCTGCTGCTGATCGCCAGCGCCGGATTCGCCGCCACGGCGCTGCTCGTGTCGCTGCTGGCGCGCGAGAAGCAGGCGCTGGCGGCCGCCGGCGCCGAGTCCCAGCGCACCACGCTCGATCATGGCCTGCGCGGCGGCGCGATCGACGGCTTCCGCCTGCTGCTGCGCTCGCCCTACCTGATGCTGCTGGCGTCGTTCCTGCTGCTGATGACCTGGATCTCCACGATCGTCTATTTCCAGCTCGGCGATCTCATCACGCACGCCTTCAGCAGCAAGGAAGCCCGCACCCAGGCCTACGGAACGATCGACCTCGTCGTCAACAGCCTGGCGGTGCTGGTGCAATTGCTGGGCACTGGCCGCCTGATCGCGCGCTTTGGCGTCAACCTCGGCCTGCTGCTGAACCCAGTCATCATGGTGATTGCCTTCCTCGCCATCGCCTTTTCGCCCGTGTTGCTGGTGCTCGGCACGATCCAGGTCATCCGGCGCGTGGCCGAGTACGCCGTCGCCAAGCCGACGCGCGAGATGTTGTTCACGGTTGTCGACCAGGAAAGTCGCTACAAGGCGAAGAACGTCATCGACACCGTCATCTACCGCTTCGGCGATTTCAGCTCCGCCTGGGTCAGCGCGGCCATACTGCCGTACGGCGTCACCGGGCTGGCCGTGTTCGGCGTCATCGCCTCCGCGATCTGGTTTCCGGTCGCCTTTGCGCTCGGCAAGCGCTATGAGGCCATGCGCGCACCCACTGACAATCCAAGGACGAATTGATGCGTAATTCCATGACTACCGCCGTGCTGGCGATGCTGCCTGGCCTCGTTCGCGTGCTGCAGACGATGGTGGGCGGCAAGGTGGTGTACGACAGCGGCGAGTTGGCTATGGCGGCGACGCCAGGACCCTGAAGCCGTACTTTGCGAACACCGCCGCGGCAGCCGGGCCACCCAGGAAATTGACGAATCCCGGCGCCGCCGCACTGGCGCCGGTCGTGAGCGCGATTGGGTAGACGATGGGTGGGTGCGAGTCGTCCGGGAAGAAGTCGACGATGCGGACGCCCTTGTCGATCCGGGCATCGGTTTCATAGACGATGCCGAGCGGCGCTTCACCCCTGGCAACAAATGCCAGCGCGGTGCGCACACTGTCGGCGTGCGCCAGCTGGTTCGCCACCTGGTCCCAGACCCCGAGCTTCGCCAACGCCGCGCGCGCGTAACGACCCGCGGGAACGGAATCCGGGTCTCCGGTTGCGAGTCGCCCGCCATTGAGCGCAGCCAGCAACGGAAACTTCGGCTCGATGTGGAGCTGCAGCTTGCTGTCGGCAGGCGCAACCAGCGCGAGGCGGTTGCCGAGCAGGTCGCGCCGCGTGAGCTTCTGCACCAGCCCGCGCTTATCGAGGTAATCCATCCATTCCTCGTCGGCCGAGAAGAACACGTCAGCCTTGGCGCCGTTCTCGATCTGCCGCGCGAGCATCGAGCTCGCGGCAAAGGAGAACTCCACCTTCGCGCCACCGGATTTCGTGTAGGCGTCGCCGAGCTCCTGCAACACGTTGGTCAGCGATGCGGCGGCAAAGACGACGGTCGTGCCATGTCGATCGTCCGCACGAACGATTGCCGACGCGCAGCTGGATGCAATAGCCATCGCTACTACAAGGTGTCGCGCCGACATTCCACTTCTATTGAACATTAGGTATCACCCCTATCATATTGATTATACATCGCGAATCTTTGTTACAACTGCTGCCTCTTGAGGCCTTCGAGATGCCGGATCCTGATCGAACGCACATTGACGGACTACTTCCAGTGCAGGCGTATGCCTGCCCACGCCGCACGCGGTGCTCCGGGCGAAACCGAGTTCTCGTTGGTCCACTGCTGCGGGTCGCCGCGGAAGGTCCCATCCGGCTCGAACGCATTCGAAGCCAGGAATCCCGCGGTCGCGTAGTTGCGGTTGAGGATATTGCCGATCCGCGCGAACAGATCGACATTCCGTGACAGGCGAACGGTGCTGAAGAGATTCACGATCGCGTAGCCGCCCACGCGCCCGGAGCCCGTGATCATCGACCCCTGAGCATTGATGCCGCCCGCCACGTTGGCATTGTTTTCGTTGCCATGCAGGTACGCGCCCGAGGTGGCCACCAGGGTTCCCCCGATGTCCCAGGCCTGATTGAGCTGGTAGTCCACGATCAGCCGGCCGGCATCGCGCGGAATCAGCGGCATGCGATCTCCCGGACTCACGTGGATGATTCCGTACTGGTCGGCGCTGCTGTTCGACTCGCTGGCGACCCCGAAGCCGGATTGAAAGGTCGCATCCACCAGGCTGTAGATCGCGCGCCAGGCCAGCGCGCCCCACTTGCCGCCGAGCGAGAGATCGAGGCCCTGGCGGCGAGTCTTGCCGACGTTCGCGAAATAGCCCGCACTCGTCGTCGTCGCGATGAACAGGATGTCGTCGTCGTTGACGGCGCGGAACAGGTCGATGCTCCAATCCAGGGATTGAGCGCGCAGCTTGCCGCGCGCGCCGATTTCGAAATTCCTCGAGATGACCTGGTTGAGGTCGGGATCGGATGCGAAGCTGTTTGGCAATCCGCATGGCGCCTGCGGATCGGCGCAGCCGAGCTCGATTACCGTGGGCGTCCGGCTCGACTCCGAGTAGTTGGCGTAGAGCGTGACCTCGTCGCCCGGCGTGACAGTGAAACCGACGGCGGGATTGAGGCGGGTGTAGGTGTGGTCGCCGCTCAGTGGGCTCGGCTCATTGAAGCCGTTGCCGAAATCGCCGAGGTTAGTGTCGACGCTGTAGCCGTCCAGGGTTTCGCGGCTATGGTTGTAGCGGGCCGAGATCGTCAGGTGCAGCAGCGGGATCGGCGACCACGTGTCCGTTGCATACAGGCCCCAGATTTCGTTGACCCCCGATACCGAATTTGCCGCTTGCGGCGAATTGAATGGGTTGTCGTTGGTAACAGCCGTGCGATCGGGCGTCAGTGTGGCGTAGCTGAACTGCTGCCCGTAGTCGTCGCTGGCATGGGAGTAATCGGCGCCGACGATCAACTGGTTCCTGCCGCCGAACAGGTCGGCCAGGTCGGTCAGCTGGACGCCGGCGCCGCTGGTCTGCTGCGCCAGTTGCGCGGCGCGATTGATGCCGTTGGAGCAATAGGCGTTGCCCGCAAGGCTGCCTGCCGGCAAGGAACAGTCGATGGGCGGCCCCGGATACTCCTCGGACAGGTAGTTCTGGTCGTTCACGTCCCCATTATTGCCATTGGTCTTGAGGTCCCGGTAATACACGTTGCCGCTCAGCAGCCAGCGGTCCGCCAGGAACTGACTGCCCACCAGGTTGACGAAATTGAGGTGGTTATGGGTACGGTCCGGGGCCGTATAGATCGCCTCGCGACGGTACGCCAGCAGGCTCTCGGGCGCGGCACCGTTGCCGATCATGCTGTTGTCGGCCCAGGTGTAGCTCAGGTCCAGGTCGCTACGCTCGGTCTGCCAACCCACCTTGCCGAAGAGCTGGCGCGCATGGGTCGGGGAAAGTTCCCGCCAGCCGTTCTCGTTGATGTCGTTGCCGGCGACGAACCAGTCGAGGCCGCCGTGCGAACCACCGGAGGCAAATTCCGCCGACGTCCGCCCAAAGGATCCGGCATAAGCCTCCAGCTCCGTTCCTGGATTTTCATGCCCGCTCTTGGTCTGAACGGCCAGCGCCCCGCCCAGGGTGTTGAGGCCGAAGAGTGGATTCGAGCCCGGCATGAGAACCACCGTCGAAATCGCTGACTCGGGGATCAGGTCCCAATTGACGGTGTCGCCGAAGGATTCATTGACGCGCACGCCGTCCACGTAGGTCGAGAGTCCCTGCGGAGTGCCAAGCAACGGTGAGGCCGTGTAGCCGTGGTAGTTGACGTCCACCTGCAGCGGATTGCTCTGGCTCTCATTGACGTTCACGCCACTGAAGTTGTTGTCGAGGAACTCCGCTATCCCGAGCGTGTTCTGGCGCTGCATGTCGGCGCTGTCGGCAGTCTGTACATTCGCGGGCACCTGGCTCGGCGGCAGCCCGAGTCCCGGCAGGGGCGCATTGCCGATGACGACGACAGTCGGCATCTCCTGCAGCGTAGCGGCATTCCTCGGCGCCCTGGACTCATCCAATTCCTGCGCAGCCGCCCCGAGAGGGTGCGTTGCGGACAGAAGGCAAATCGCCCCATGCAGCAACCAGGCTGCTGCCGGGCGGCCCCCGCGCATCGAAGACCTTCCCTGCACAAATACCCAATTGATCAAGCGAAGTCGCCGTGAATGCGGTGTGTTACCTAACTAGCGGATATCAAAAAGAAAATGACGCCTCGGATGCGCTTTTTCTAGGATACGAGGCTGGATGGCCTGGCGTGGCGCAGATGGCTCCCCGGGTTGGACTCGAACCAACGACCAACGGATTAACAGTCCGACGCTCTACCAACTGAGCTACCGGGGAAACGGGCGCGAATTCTGGTGTTTGGGCCCTACGGCGTCAAGCGGGTACCGCAACAAGCGCGCGCTGACGAGCTATCGGGCAGCGAGCGCCTTGCGCATGCGCTCCACCGCCTTCTCGAGCGTCTCGCGACTGCAGGCGAAGGACAGGCGCATGTGGCCCGGGGCGCCAAATCCGGAGCCCGGGACGACGGCGACGCCCACCGTGTTGATCAGGTACTCGGCGAAGGCGTTGTCGTCCTTGATGCCGAGCCTGGTCATGGCCTGGCTGACATCGGCAAAGGCATAGAAGGCACCGCTGGCCGGGCGGCAGGACACTCCGGGCAGGGTATTGAGCGCTGCGACGATGTAGTCGTGGCGTTCCTTGAATGCGCGGTTCATCGTCGCCACGCAACTCTGGTCGCCATTGAGCGCGGCGATCGCCGCCTTCTGGCTCATGCTGGCCGCATTCGAAGTCGACTGCCCCTGGATCGTCGACATCGCGTTCACGATCTCCCTGGGGCCGCCGCAATAGCCGATGCGCCAGCCGGTCATCGCATAGGCCTTCGAGCAGCCGTTGATTGTGACCGTACGGTCATAGAGCTGCGGCACCGCCGTCAGCAGGCTGCTGAAGGGCTCGCTGCCCCAGTAGATCTTCTCGTACATGTCGTCGGTGCCGATGACGATGCGCGGATGCTCGAGCAGCACCGCACCGAGCGCGCGCCACTCGGCTGCCGTGTAGGCCGCGCCGGTCGGGTTGCTCGGGCTGTTGAAGATCGCGAGACGCGTCTTGGGCGTGATGGCTTTGGCCAATTGCTGCGGCGTGATCTTGTACGACTGCTCCGGCCCGGCGTAGGGCGTGACCGGAACGCCGTCCGCGAGCAGCGCCATGTCAGGGTACGAGACCCAGTAGGGCGCCGGAATGACGACCTCATCGCCCGGATCGAGGATCGCCATGCAAAGATTGAAGATGGTCTGCTTGGCGCCGGAGGAAACCAGGACCTGGTTGCGTTCGTAGCGGATGGCGTTGTCGCGCTGGAACTTGGCGATGATCGCATCCTTGAGCTCGGGCACGCCGTCGACGTTGGTGTAGCGCGTGAAACCGCTGTTGATCGCCTGCACGCCGGCGGCGCTGATGTGCGCGGGCGTATCGAAATCAGGCTCACCGGCGCCGAGGCCGATGACGTCCTTGCCTTCGGCCTTGAGGCGCGCCGCGAGCGCGGTCACGGCGAGGGTGGGCGAGGGCTTGACGCGCTGCGCGCGGGCGGAAACGGCTACGGCCACGGAGGATTCCTCCAGCGGAAAACGGGGCAGGGAAGCTGCGCTATATTAGCCGACGCACCATGGAAACACGACCCTTCGAGCTCGTATCGAGCTACCAGCCCGCGGGCGACCAGCCGCAGGCCATCGCGCGCCTGACCGAGGGCCTCGAGGCCGGGCTCGCGCACCAGACGCTGCTCGGGGTCACCGGTTCAGGCAAGACCTTCACGATCGCCCACGTGATCGCCCGGGTGCAGCGCCCGACGCTGGTGCTGGCGCACAACAAGACGCTCGCGGCGCAGCTCTACGGCGAGCTGCGCGAATATTTCCCGCGCAATGCAGTCGAGTATTTCGTCTCCTATTACGACTACTACCAGCCCGAGGCCTACGTGCCTTCGAGCGACACCTACATCGCCAAGGACGCCTCGACCAACGAGCATATCGAGCAGATGCGGCTCTCGGCCACCAAGGCGCTGCTCGAACGGAGCGACGCGATCATCGTCGCCACGGTCTCGTGCATCTACGGTCTCGGCGACCCGCAGGCCTACCTGGCGATGGTGCTGCACCTGGTGCGCGGCGAGCGCATCGACCAGCGCCGACTGCTGCGCCGGCTGGCCGAGATGCAGTACACACGCAACGACATCGACCTGCAGCCCGGCACCTTCCGCGTGCGTGGCGACATCATCGACGTGTTCCCGGCGGAATCGGCCCGCGACGCCGTGCGCGTCGAACTCGACGACGACACCATCACACAGCTGTCGCTGATCGATCCACTTCTGGGCAAGGTGCTGCGCCGGGTGCCACGCTATACGGTCTATCCGGGCACGCACTACGTGACGCCGCGCGATCGCATGGTGAGCGCGCAGGACCAGATCCGCGCGGAGCTGCGCGAGCGGCTGCAGCAGCTCCATGCCAACGGCAAGCTGGTCGAGGCGCAGCGGCTCGAGCAGCGCACGCAATTCGACCTGGAGATGATCCGCGAGGTCGGTTACTGCCCGGGCATCGAGAATTATTCCCGCTACCTGTCGGGCCGCGAGCCGGGCGAGCCGCCGCCGTGCCTGTACGACTACCTGCCCGACAACGCGCTGCTGGTCGTCGACGAGAGCCACCAGTCGATCCCCCAGCTCGGCGCCATGTACCGCGGCGACCGCTCGCGCAAGGAGACGCTGGTCGAGTATGGGTTCCGGCTGCCTTCGGCGCTCGACAACCGGCCGCTCAAGTTCGAGGAGTGGGAGCGACTCGCACCGCAGATGATCTTCGTCTCCGCGACCCCGGGCCCGTACGAGCACGCCCACGCCAGCCAGGTCGTCGAGCAGGTCGTGCGCCCCACCGGCCTGCTCGATCCCGAGGTCGAGGTACGCCCAGCGAGCACGCAGATCGACGACGTGCTCGCGGAAATACATCGCTGCACCGCCGCCCACGATCGCGTGCTGATCACGACGCTCACCAAGCGCATGGCCGAGGACCTGACCGAATACCTGTCCGAGCACAAGATCAGGGTGCGCTACCTGCACGCCGACATCGAGACGGTCGAGCGCGTCGAGATCATCCGCGACCTGCGGCTCGGCAAGTTCGACGTGCTGGTCGGCATCAACCTGCTGCGCGAGGGCCTCGACATGCCCGAGGTCGCGCTGGTCGCGATCCTCGATGCCGACAAGGAGGGGTTCCTGCGCTCGACCGGTTCGCTGATCCAGACCATGGGGCGCGCGGCGCGCAACCTGCGTGGCCGCGTCATCCTCTATGCCGACAGGCTGACCGAATCAATGCGGCAGGCAATGGCCGAGACCCAGCGGCGGCGTGCGCGCCAGGCCGAATTCAACCGGGCCCATGGCATCACGCCGGTTGGCATCGTCAAACCGGTGACCGACGTCATGGAAGGGGCGCGTGCCGCGCCTGTGCCAACCGGGCGCGGCAAGGGCGCCGGACGGCCGGCGGCAGCGATCACGCCGCGCAACCTGGCGGAGGCCGGCCGCGAGATCAGCCGGCTCGAAGAGCTCATGTACCGGCACGCCCGCAACCTCGAGTTCGAGCAGGCGGCCGCGATCCGCGACCAGATCGAGGCGCTGCGCAAGTTCGAACTC
The DNA here is from genome assembly GCA_963778855.1 of uncultured Gammaproteobacteria bacterium. GTDB lineage: Bacteria > Pseudomonadota > Gammaproteobacteria > Steroidobacterales > Steroidobacteraceae > FEN-1191. The sequence goes on from CAVZWC010000001.1 coordinate 510,501, forward strand.
GAGCTCGGCGAAGCCACGGCTCCGGCGGCGGCGTCCGCATCGCGCTGACCCACAGCTCCGGCCCGCTCCGGCGATTGACTTCACGCGACACCGTTCGCTATTTTGAGCGCGGATCAGGCGGGGATTCCGGGGCGCTACAACTACATCAGATGCAATCGACCGGCACCGGGCGATGACGATACACGGGGGCATGCGCTGCTTCGGCACGTTGCTGCTCGCGATGGCGGCCGTTGCGCCGGTTTGCCACGCCTGGATCTATCCCGAACACCGCGACATCACAGTACTTGGCGTCGAAAAGCTGGACCCGGAGCGCCGCGCGGTGCTCGACCAGCTCTGGGCCGAGGCGCGCACTGGACACGAGAGCCGTGTCTGCGCGACGCCCGCCGACAGCGCGCAGGCGCTGCATCCCGCATGCATCGACTGGGCCGCCCTGCCGGCGATCGCCGGCGACCATTCCTGCTCGGCCGCGCAGCTGATGAACAGCGTGGAAGGCAGCGATTGGATCCTGAACGTGGCCGCGGTGGCGGCGCAGTTGAAGGCGGACCTGGCCAGGATCAGCGTGACGGTGCCGCAGGGCAGCGCGACGGGCAGCAAGAACCTGATCGCCGACGTGCGGCGCCAACTCGAGAACGAGGCGGTGCGCGCCCAGCGCATCAACGCGCTGCGCACCGCCGACGTCCAGCTCCAGCACGCCGACCCGGAGTATGCAACGCGCGCGGGCTCGAACAACGCGCACTTCCTGCTGCCGCGCCCCGCCACGACCACGACCGGCGTCGAGTACCTGATCGCGGCAACCGCGGAAGGAGCCGAAGTCAACGCCATCGGCATCTATGGGCGCTACCATATAATGGCCCTGCAGCAGGCCACCCGGCTCGCCCATGAGCAGCTGACGCCCGAGGCGCGTGCGGCGCTGGCGCGCGCCATACTGGCCGACGAAGCCTTTGCGCTGCACTTCCTCGAGGATACCTACGCCGCCGGTCACGTCGCAGGGACCTGGGGCAACGCCTCGCAGCGCAAGGGCACCCACGACTACTACAACGAGTACGGCCTCGAAGCATCGACCTGGAACAGCGCCGCCACGACGATCGTGCTGCTTGGCGACGCCCACATGCGTCCCGAGGATGCCGACCGGGCCGCCGCTACGGTGCGCATCAGCCTCGAGCAGCTGCTCGATGAAGCCACCGGGCGGGCGCACGCGGGCAGCTTGCCCCATACGCCCCAGGCGCCGGCCGAGCCCATGAGTTTCGACGTTTGCAAGAACAATTCGCTGCCCCCCAGGTCCATCGGGGTCGACAACAAGGAGGCCGTCGTGCAGCTGGCCCGGGAGGTCGTGGGGCCGACGCCGATGCCGAGCCTGGGCCAGGGCCTGGGCGCCATGCCGCGCTTTCGCGCCGAACTCGGACCGTTCATCGGCGTCGCCGGCCTGCTGGATGCGCGCCGGATGAACGGCGGCTTCACCGATGCCGCCACCGGGAGCGGCGGAATCCTCGGCGCCGACCTTTCAGTTCGTGTCGGCCTGGGGCTCGAAGGCGTGCTGGGCCAGGCGGGCGACGGGCTCATATTCCTGGGGGTGGGCTACCGGGGCGACGCGCAATCGACGAACAAATTCAGCAGTGGCGCCTTGGCTCAGCAGGGCGGCAGCATCGCGGCCGCCATTCCGGCGCGCTCGGGATTTTCCACGCGGCTGCGCATGCCCTTCTACCTGGTCCCCGGAGACTTGCTGATCCTGTCACCACTGCTGGCCCTGGCGCCGAAGACCTACCAGAACATGGCGGTCACTGCCGTCAACGGCGGGCTGATACCCTGGCAGCTCGGCTGGGCCACGCGCTTCGGCCGCTTCCAGTTCATCGCCGGGCGCGAGATCGGCGTCGCCTTCTACGGTCGCCAGGGGCAAGACACGCTGCTGGCGCCGGGCGCCCCGCCTGCAAACACGCCGCTGCTGGTGGGCTACAAGTCGACGTACTTCGACTTCCCGTTGCTCGAATACCGGCCCTACCGCGCCTTCGACGTGAGCCAGGCCTCTGCCGTTCTGCTGCAACTGTTCTACGGCCTCGATATCCCGAGCGGCGGCGGCGTCATCATGCCGGGCGGGTCGGCGCCCGTCAGCCTGCATCGTCAAAGCTCGATCGGCCTGCGCGTGGTGTTCGACTGGCGCCGTTATTACTAGGATGAAGCGGGCAGGGGCGCACGCTACCGGCGTAGCGGCTGCGGCTGGTAGAATGCCCGCCTTCAAAACCAGGCGCGTAGCTCAGTGGTAGAGCATCACCTTGACATGGTGGTGGTCGCTGGTTCGATCCCAGTCGCGCCTACCAATTCCTCATGGAGTGCCCGTGCCCGTAATCACGCTGCCGGATGGCGCCCAGCGCCGATTCGACCGACCCATAACGGTGGCCGAGGTCGCGCAGAGCATTGGCGCCGGGCTGGCGCGCGCGGCGCTCGCCGGCAAGGTCGACGGCCGCCTCGTTGACACCAGCCACCTGATCGAGGCGGACGCCGCGCTGGCGATCGTCACCGACCGCGATCCCGAAGGACTCGAAATCATCCGCCACTCGACCGCTCACCTGCTGGCGCAGGCGGTGAAGCAGCTGTTTCCGGAGGCCCAGGTCACGATCGGCCCGGTGATCGAGGACGGTTTTTATTACGACTTCGCTTACGCGCGAGCCTTCAGCACCGATGATCTCGCCGCCATCGAGGCACGCATGCGCGAGCTGTCGAGGGCCGACCAACCGGTCACGCGGCGGGTCATGACGCGCGATGCGGCGGTGGAATATTTCCGCGGGCTCGGCGAGAAATACAAGGCCGAGATCATCGCCGGCATTCCCGCGGGCGAGGCGATCAGCCTCTACGGGCAGGGCGAGTGGGTCGATCTGTGCCGCGGGCCGCACGTGCCCTCGACCGGCAAGCTCAAGGCCTTCAAGCTCATGAAGGTGGCCGGCGCCTACTGGCGCGGCGATTCGCGCAACGAAATGCTGCAGCGGATCTACGGCACGGCCTGGCCCGACGCGAAGCAGCTCGAGGCCTACCTGCACCGGCTCGAGGAGGCGGAGAAGCGCGATCATCGGCGCATCGGCCGCGAGCTGGATCTGTTCCACATGCAGGAAGAGGCGCCGGGCGCCGTGTTCTGGCATCCGAAGGGCTGGCGCGTGTTCCAGCGGCTGATCAGCTACATGCGCGAGCGGCAGAATGCCGCCGGCTTCCAGGAGGTCAATGGGCCGGAGCTCATGGAACGCAGCATTTGGGAGGCTTCGGGCCATTGGCAGCAGTTTGGCGAGAACATGTACACGACGCAGACCCCCGACGAACGCGTGTACGCCATCAAGCCGATGAATTGCCCCGGCCACGTGCAGATCTTCAAGCAGGGCATCCGCAGCTACCGCGACCTGCCGCTGCGCTTCGCGGAGTTCGGCAAGGTGCACCGCTACGAGCCCTCCGGCGCCTTGCACGGCCTGATGCGCGTGCGCGCCTTCACGCAGGACGACGCGCACGTCTTCATGACGCCCTCGCAGATCACGGCGGAGGCGGTGTCGCTCACGCGGCTGATCCTCGACATCTATGCCGACTTCGGCTTCGACGAGGTGCGCATCAAGTTCTCCGACCGGCCCGCCAAGCGCGTCGGCAGCGATGAGGTCTGGGACCAGGCCGAGGCCGCGCTGAGGCAGGCCGCCGACACGGCCGGCATCGACTACAGCCTCAATCCGGGGGAGGGAGCCTTCTACGGCCCCAAGCTCGAGTTCGTGCTGCGCGATGCCATCGGCCGGGACTGGCAGTGCGGTACGCTGCAGGTGGACCTCAACATGCCCGGCAGGCTCGGCGCCCACTACATCGACGAGCACAGCCAGAAGCAGACCCCCGTCATGCTGCACCGGGCCATCTTCGGCTCCCTGGAGCGTTTCTTTGGCATCCTGCTCGAGCACCACGCCGGGAAACTGCCGGCCTGGTTGTCTCCGGTGCACGCCGTACTGCTCAGCATCACCGACCGGCAGCAGGAATACCTGGTCAAAACGGCAGATCTGTTGAAAAAACAAGGGCTTCTGGTCGAATCCGACTTGCGCAACGAAAAGGTCGGCTTTAAGATTCGCGAACACACGCTGCAACGCGTTCCTTACCTGTTGGTCGCAGGCGATAAGGAGGTCGCGGCGAACTCGGTAGCTGTGCGCTCCCGCGATGGCAAGGACCTGGGCACCATGAGCCCGCAGACGTTTGCTGAACGGCTGCGGCGGGAGCTCGAAAGCCGCGGGCGCCACACGTTGGAGGATTGACGCATAGCCATTGCAACCAAGCGCATCCGTCGTAACGACGAGATCACATCGCCGTCAGTGCGGGTGATCGGAGCGGATGGGGCCCAGGCCGGGGTGATGACGAAGTTCGAAGCGCTGCAGTTGGCGCAAGCCGCCCAGCTTGACCTCGTCGAGGTCTCGCCGACGGCGGAACCGCCGGTAGTGCGGGTCATGGACTTCGGCAAGTTCCTGTTCGAGCAGAACAAGAAGGCCCACTCCGCCAAGCGTAAGCAGCGGCAGCAACAAGTCAAGGAAGTGAAGTTTCGTCCTGGGACGGAAGAGGCGGATTACCAGGTCAAGCTGCGTAGCTTGCTGCGCTTCCTGTCCGAGGGTGACAAGGCCAAGGTAACCCTGAGGTTCCGTGGCCGTGAAATGGTGCACCAGGATATCGGTCGCAAGCTCCTGGATCGGGTACAAGCCGACCTTGCCAGCACGGCAATCGTCGAGCAGTTCCCGATGATGGAGGGACGGCAGATGGTCATGGTGTTTTCACCAAAAAAGAAGTGAACCGTCGCGGCGCGCGAGCGCCGCCGCGGTTCCGCGGGCAAGCGGGCGGCACTAGGCCGCCTTGCGAACCTTAGGCTATACAACGGAGAGAGATCATGCCCAAGTTGAAAACCAACCGGGCGGCGTCCAAGCGTTTCCGCAAGACGGCGAATGGCTTCAAGGGCTATGCGTCGGGACGTCGCCACAATCTCGGTCACAAGGATTCCAAGCGCAAGCGCCACGCGCGCTCCGGCGGCAGCAGCCTGATACACGAGAGTGACGTCGGCCGCATCACGCAACTGTTGCCCAACCATTAACCGGAACTGCAGGGAATCCAGACATGGCACGAGTTAAACGTGGTGTGACGGCCGGGCGCCGTCACAAGAAGGTCCTCGGCAAGGCCAAGGGCTATTACAACGCGCGACGCAAGGTCTACCGCGCGGCCAAGCAGGCCGTCATCAAGGCCGGCCAGTACGCCTACCGCGACCGGCGCGCCAAGAAGCGCGACTTCCGCGCGCTGTGGATCACGCGCATCAACGCCGCGGCGCGGGTGCATGAGCTGTCCTACAGCCGCCTGATCGCCGGCCTGCGCATGGCGGGCGTCGCCATCGACCGCAAGCTGCTGGCCGACCTGGCGGTCCATGACGCCAGCGCCTTCGGCACGATCGCCGCACAGGCCAAGGCCGCGCTTGCGGCCTGACGGCCCGGCGACGGGCCGTATGCACGCACCGGTCGGCGGCAGCGCCAGTCATGGCTGAACTCAGCGCGTTGACCGCGGAGGCACTGGCGGGCATCACCGCCAGCGACAGCCTGGCCTCGCTCGAGGCCCTGCGCGTGCATTGGCTCGGCCGCAAGGGCCTGCTGACCGAGCAGCTCAAGGGCCTGGCGCGGCTCAAGGCCGCCGAGCGCCCGGAGGCCGGTGCGCGCATCAATGCGGCCAAGGCCCGCGTGCAGGAGGCGGTCGAGACAGCGGCGCGCGCTGCTGGAGGCGACCGCGGTCACGCGCGAACTGGCCGCCGGAGCGATCGACGTCACGCTGCCAGGACGCGGCGAGGCCAGTGGGGCGCTGCACCCGATCACGCGCGTGCGGCTGCGGATCGAGGAGCTGTTCAGGCGCGCCGGCTACGAGGTCGCCGAGGGGCCGGAGGTGGAAGATGAGTTCCACAACTTCGAGGCGCTCAACATCCCAGCGGACCATCCCGCGCGGGCGATGCACGACACCTTCTACCTCGAGGACGGCCACCTGCTGCGCACCCATACTTCGCCGGTGCAGATCCGCGCCATGCTCGGCCGCCAGCCGCCGCTGGCCTTGATCGCGCCCGGGCGCGTCTATCGGCGCGACTCGGACGTCAGCCATTCGCCGATGTTCCACCAGGTCGAAGGGCTGCTCGTCGACACCGACGTCAGCTTCGCGAACCTGAAGGCTGCGCTGCACCAGTTCATGGAATCGCTGTTCGAGCGCGAGCTCTCCATGCGGCTGCGACCCTCGTATTTCCCGTTCACCGAGCCCTCGGCCGAGGTCGATATCTCCTGCGTGCTGTGCGAGGGTCGGGGCTGCCGCGTGTGCAAGCAGAGCGGCTGGCTCGAGGTGGCCGGCTGCGGCATGGTGCACCCCGAGGTGTTCCGGCATTGTGGCATCGACGCGGAGCGTTACACCGGCTTCGCCTTCGGCTTCGGCATCGAGCGGCTGGCCATGTTGTGTTACGGCGTGAACGACCTGCGCCTGTTCTATGACAACGACCTGCGCTTCCTGGCGCAGTTCGCGCGTGGTTGAGCGATGAGGCTGCCGATTTCCTGGCTGCGGTCCTGGGTCGAGCTCGCGTGGAGCGATGGCGAGCTCGCCGAGCGACTGACCATGCTCGGATTCGAGGTCGAGTCGATGGCGCCCGCCGCGCCCGCGTTCAGCGGCGTGCACGTGGCCGAGATCCGCGCCGTGACGCCACACCCGCAAGCCTCGAAGCTGCGGCTGTGCCGCGTGAGCGACGGCCGTGGCGCTGAACTGCAGGTCGTGTGTGGCGCCGCCAACGCGCGCACGGGCCTGCGCACGGCGCTGGCATCGATCGGCGCGCGGCTGCCCGGCGACGTGACGATCGGCACCAGCACGATCCGCGGCGTCGAGTCGCAGGGCATGCTGTGTTCGGCGCGCGAGCTGGGATTGAACGAGCAGGCCGACGGCATCCTCGAGCTCGACGCCGATGCCCCGCTGGGCGCTTCGCTGCGCGACTACCTGCGGCTCGACGAGAACTTGATCGAGATCGGCATCACGCCCAACCGGGGCGATGCGATGTCGGTGCTCGGCCTCGCGCGCGAGCTCGCCGCGGCGGGCGGCACGACGCTGCGCCCGGCCCCGGCGCCTACCGTGCCCGCGCTCAAGGCCTCGACCAGCGAGAGGTTCCCGGTGCGGCTCGATCCGGGCGTAGGATGTCCGCGCTTCGCCAGCCGCGTGATCCGCGGCGTCGACAATCGCCGCGCGGTGCCGTCCTGGCTGCGGGAGCGCCTGGAACGATCGGGCCTGCGTTCGATCAGCCCCGTGGTCGACGTGACCAATTTCGTATTGCTCGAATTGGGCCAGCCGCTGCATGCCTACGATCTCGGCCGGCTGCGCGCGGGCCTGCGGGTGCGCCGCGCCGCGGATGCCGAGCGCCTGACCTTGCTGGACGGGCGCGAACTGGTGCTGTCGCCGGACGTGCTCGTGATCGCCGATGCCGCCGGCGCGGTTGGAATGGCCGGGATCATGGGCGGGGAGCGCAGCTCGATCCGTGCCGAGACATCGGACCTGCTGCTCGAGGTCGCATGGTTCGATCCTGCCGCGATCGCGGGGCGTGCCCGGCGCCATGGCCTGCTGACCGACGCCAGCCAACGCTACGAGCGCGGCGTCGACCCGGCCGGACAGGAGCGCGCCATCGAGCGCGCGAGCGAGCTGATCTGCACGATTGCCGGCGGCCAGGCGGGACCGGCGTGCCTGGAGGAATTGCGCGCCGAGTTGCCGGCACGGCCCGCCGTGCGACTGCGCGCAGCCCAGATCGCGCGCCTGCTCGGGAAGGCCCTGCCCGCCGCGGAGGTATCGACCAGACTGGCGTCGCTGGGAATGTCGGTCGCTGCGGTCGGCAGCGACGAGTGGCGGGTCACGCCCCCTTCGTGGCGCTTCGACCTCGCCATCGAAGCCGACCTGATCGAGGAGCTGGCGCGCGGCCACGGACTGGACCGATTTCCCGAAGCGACGCCGCCGGGCGCCCGGTCGATTGCGGGGGACAGCGACGTACGCAGCAGCGAACGCACCGTGCTGCGGCAACTGGTCGCCCGGGGCTACAGCGAGGCGGTCACCTTCGGCTTCACCGACCCGGATTTGCAGCGGCGCGTGTGCGGCCCGGTGGCTGCCATTGCGCTTCGCAACCCTATTGCGGCCGACCTTGGCGTCCTGCGTGCCTCGCTCTGGCCCGGCCTGCTGCAGGCGGCGCGCGAGAACCTGCGGCGCCAACGCGAGCGTGTCAGGCTGTTCGAGATCGCGACGCAGTTCCGGTGCGATGCCAGCGGGCGCATCGTCGAACAGAAGATGATCGCCGGCATCGCGATCGGCGAGCGCCTGCCCGAACAATGGGGCGCGCCGGCGGCGAGGGCGGATTTCTACGACCTCAAGGGCGACGTCCAGGCCCTGCTTGCGCTGACGGGCCAGGAGGCCGCGATCCGTTACGCCGCCTCCGCCCAGGCCGCGTCTTGCCTGCACCCCGGCCGCAGCGCGCAAATCCTGCGCGACGGCAGCGTCATCGGCCAGCTCGGCGAACTCCACCCCGCGCTGGTCCGGGAACTGGATTTTACATATACGCCGTTGCTGTTCGAGCTCGACTACCAGGCGGCGACGCGCAACGCGCCGATCCGCTTCCAGCCGGTGTCGAGTTTTCCACAGATCCGCCGCGATATTTCCTTCACCGTGGCCGCCACCGAGACCTTTGGGCGCATCGCGGAACGTGTTAGTGTTGCGGCGTCAGCCCGGCTGCACGAACTGCGCATATTCGACATCTACCAGGGGGAGGGTGTAGAATCTGGTCGAAAAAGCGTCGCTTTAGGGTTGATTTTGCAAGATTTATCCAGAACCCTACGGGATGCTGAAGCCGACGATCTAGTCGCGGCGGTGTGCGCGGAACTGCGCTTGAGCTTGGACGCAAGAATAAGAGAATAGTGACGATGGCCCTGACCAAAGCTGAAATGGCCGAAGCCTTGTTCAACCAACTCGGATTGAACAAGCGCGAGGCGCGCGAGCTCGTCGACTTGTTCTTCGAGGAGGTGCGCGGCGCGCTGGCTACCGGCGAACAGGTCAAACTTTCGGGCTTCGGCAATTTCGACTTGCGCGACAAGAGCCAGCGCCCGGGCCGCAATCCGAAGACCGGCGAGGAAATCCCGATCAGCGCGCGGCGCGTCGTGACTTTCCGCCCCGGACAGAAGCTCAAGGCGCGGGTCGAGGCGTATGCTGGAAGCAAAGAACAATAACGAGCTGCCGGCGATTCCCGGCAAGCGCTATTTCACGATCGGCGAAGTCAGCGAGTTGTGCGGCGTCAAGCCGCACGTGCTGCGCTACTGGGAGCAGGAGTTCCCGCAGCTCAAGCCGGTCAAGCGGCGCGGCAACCGGCGCTACTACCAGCGCCAGGACGTGATCATCATCCGCCAGATCCGCAGCCTGCTGTACGAGCAGGGCTTCACGATCGGCGGCGCGCGCAACAAGCTCGGCGGCGACGAAGCCCGCAGCGACATCAGCCAGAGCCAACAGATCGTGCGCCAGGTGCGCCTCGAACTCGAAGAAGTCCTGCGCGTCCTGCGTCGTTGACTTAATATCGCCCCTGCGGTCGGGGCGTGGCGCAGCCTGGTAGCGCACTTGCATGGGGTGCAAGGGGTCGGAGGTTCAAATCCTCTCGCCCCGACCAACATAAGAACCAATCCGGAGTAAAGGAAGATCATGAAAGCTTATATATACACAGCGTGCCTTGCATTGATTGTCGCCGGTTGCGCCAAGCCCGATGTCAAGGAAGCGCAGATCAGCGAAGCCAAGCCCGTGAACTGCGCCACGGCTGAGGGCGACCTTCGCGTGCTGGCCTCCGAGAAGGCGCACGTCACCAAGGAGATCGAGAATGGCGTGGCCTCGATCGTGCCGGTCGGCGCAATCGTGAACACGGTCAGCGGCCAGGAGAAGGCCCGTTTCGAAATCGGCACTGGCGAATACAACCGGCTGATCGACAAGAAGATGGCCGAGATCAAGAACACCTGCGGCATCAAATAGGCAACCGACCACCGGCCCTGAGTCTCCGGTAGCCGGGCGGTGTGCTGTGCGCACACCGCCCGGGCCGTCGTGCGCGCGCGGCGCGACGGCGCAAGGCAAGCGCGCCGGCGCGTTTGAATGGCAATCCCCCCGCTGCGCGCTATACTCGCAGCCACTAGAACCAGCCGCCCACGGGGTCAGCAGGCAGGCATGAATACACCCTCCATGCGCCTGGCGCTTGCCGCCGCGCTCGCCTTGCTCGTCGCCTGCGGCAGCGACAGTTCGACATCGACGACCTCGACCTCGACCGCACGCGGCACGCTGGTCGCCGATCCACCGTTCCGCATCGCCTCCCTGAACGCTGCAGACCTCACGGCGCAGCTCAGCAACAGCGCTTTCGCGCCGCTGCTGCCGCTGACCGGCACGCCGGCCTGCGGCGTCGACTTCTATTACATCAAGTACTGGACCGTCGGCGGCAGCAACGAGGCGGCGCTGGTCTCGGGCGCGCTCATGGTCCCGACCGGGTCCGCGCCGCAATGCTCCGGCGCGCGCCCCATCGTGCTGCACGCGCATGGCACGCAGGTCGACCAGGCGATGAACATCGCCGATCCCACCAATCCCAACAACCAGGAAGGCGTCCTGATCGCGGCGACTTTCGCGGCGCAGGGCTACATCGTCGTGGCGCCCAATTACGTCGGCTACGACATCTCGTCGAATTACCACCCGTTCGTGAACGAGACAGCACAGGCCAGCGACATGATCGATGCGCTGGCGGCCGCACGCGCGGCACTTCCGCGCCTGTTGTCGAACGCGACCACCGACAGCGGCAAGCTGTTCATTTCGGGGAATTCGGAAGGCGGCTATGTGGCCATGGCCACGCAGAAGGCCATGCAGGCGGCGCACATGACGGTGACGGCGGCTGCCGGGAATTCAGGTCCGTACGCGCTCGAGGCCTATGCTGATTCTGCCTTCACCGGGCATGTCAGCATTTTTTCGACGCTGTTCTATCCAATGATGATTACTGGCTTCCAGCTTGCCTATGGCAACGCCTACGGCAGCCCCAGCGCGACGACCGCCGACTTCTACGAGGCGGCGTATGCGTCCACGATCGAGGGCCTGCTGCCGAACGTTACGCCCGTGGACGGCCCGACCGGGCTGATCGCGCAGGGCAAGATTCCGGCCCTGGCCCTGTTCAACATCAACCCGCCGGTCACGGGAAATCCCCAGCTGGATGCCTTACTTGCGGTACCTCAAGTCATTTCGGGCGACCCGGAGACCGCAATCTTCAACGCGGGTTTCGGACCCGGCAACCTCATAAAGAATGAGGCGCGGGTGGTCTATGTGGAGGATATGGCGTCGAATCCCGATCTCGGCCTGCTGACGCTGACCTGCGCGGTCAATCCGAGCGCGCCGGGGTGTTCCAATCCGGGGCTGCCGAATTTCGGCCTGGCCGCATCAGCTCCCGTAAACGGGCTGCGCCACGATCTCTACGCCAATGACCTGCGCGACTGGACGCCCATGACGCCCGTCTTCATGTGTGGGGGCGGCAAGGACCCGGTCGTGTTCTACCCGGTCAATACCGGGCTGATGGCGTCCTGGTGGCAGTCGCAGGGTGTCTCCGTCGCGCACACGACCCTTGCGCTTCAAACGAGCCTGGTGGCCGTGCTCGACCTGGAGACCGGCCTGGGTCCCGACGATCCTTACGCCCCGTTCGAGGAGGCCTTCCAGGCGACGATCGCCGCCGAATACCAGCAAGGCTACGATGCCGCGCACAAGGCGTGGCTGGATGCCCATCCAGGAGACACGGTCAACGCCGACCTGAAAGGGCAAGAGGGGGGGGGCGCAATGGTCGCGCAAGATTACCACCACGATGTCGCGCCATTTTGCACGGCCGCCGCGCGCGGCTACTTCAGCAGCTTCTAGAGTGGCAGCCACAATGAACAGCCGCAATTGGATCGTGGGATGCGCGACGCTGCTCGGCTTCGCTGCCACGGGCGCCGCCTCCGCGCAGGTCGCGGTCAGCGCCACGCGCGCCGTCTATGACAACGAGATCCGCGTCGGCATGTACTTCGTGCAGTACCACGTCAATGCGGACGACCTGCAGGGCCCCTACGTGCCGCCGGGCGTGAACCTCGACGTCAACAGCGTCTCGACGCCGTACTTCGCCTACCTGCGCCGGCTTTCACCGCACCTGGTCGGCCAGCTGGCCGCGGGCGTGCCGCCGAAGACCGAGACGGTGGGCAAGGGTCCGGCTACCCTGGGTTCGGTTCCCTTCGACGGGCAGGTGGTCTCGACCGCCAAGTGGTTCTCGCCGTCGCTGATCATCAATTACGTGTTCCGTGACGAGTCGGAGACGCTGCGTCCGTACCTCGGCGTCGGCATCAATTACACGAAATTCTACGATCTTCAATCGACGGCCGCGGGCGACGCCGCCAACGGCGGCCCGACGGCGATCTCGCTGACCAGCTCGCTCGGGCCCGTGGTCACGGCCGGCGTCAGGTGGCACATCAAGGACCGCTGGAGCGCCTACGCTTCCTACGACTACGCCTACGTCAAGAGCGACTACACCGGCAACACGGCGGGCGTGATTCGGACCACGACCGTGCGCTTCAATCCCACGACCCTGGTCGTATCGGTGGGATACGCGTTTTAGCTTAGTTTTCCTTGACTTGGGGCTCACACGCCCTACAATTCCCGCCTTCCCAGGGTGCGGGAATAGCTCAGTTGGTAGAGCGCAACCTTGCCAAGGTTGAGGTCGCGAGTTCGAGCCTCGTTTCCCGCTCCAATCACCCGATGAAGGGCTAGGTGGCAGAGTGGTCATGCAGCGGCCTGCAAAGCCGTGTACGCCGGTTCGATTCCGACCCTAGCCTCCAGGACCGTTTGCGGACGTGGCGAAACTGGTATACGCAGCAGACTTTGAATGGAGTGCCCACGGGGAAACCCGCGGTGCAGAACCGCCCAAACTCGGGGAACGCTAACGGTTCCGACCCAGGCCAATCCCGAGCCAAGCCCCGCGCAGGGGAAGGTGTAGAGACTAGACGGGCGGCGCCTACAGCCAGCGAAGGAGGCCAAGGCGAAGGGATAGTCCAGACCACGAACGCCCGCCGGTCCGGCGGGTGGCGGCGAAAGCCGAAGTGGCAGGAAAATCTGCTTCCCTGAAAGGGGAGTGTGGGTTCGAGTCCCGCCGTCCGCACCATCATGCCCAGCGACACGCGACTGCTCGAGGCCGACCGCCTGCACCTCTGGCGCGGCGAGCTGCACGTGCTGCGCGAGCTCAGCTTCGCGCTGGATGCGGGCCGCTGCCTGCAGGTCACGGGCCCGAACGGGGCCGGGAAGTCGACCCTGTTGCGAGCGCTGGCGGGCCTGCTGCCGCTGGAATCGGGCGCCGTGCGCTGGCGCGGCACCGACACCCAGCGCGACCCGTTCGCTTATCACTCTGAGCTTGCGTGGCTGGGCCACAGCACGGCGCTCAAGGCCGACCTCACGGCGCGCGAGAACCTGCTGTTTTCGGCCGGATTGCGCCGCAGGCTCGAACGCGACGGGATCGACGCCGCGCTCGCGGCAGTGGGTTATATGCAGGCCGATCCGCACCTCGCGCGGCAGATGTCGGCGGGCCAGCAACGGCGCGTGGCGCTGGCGCGCGTGCTGCTGCTCGATGCCGCGCTGTGGCTGCTCGATGAGCCGACCGCCAACCTCGACGCGCGCGGCCAGGATATGTTCCGTCAAATGCTGCAGTCGCACCTGGAACGAGGCGGGCTCGCCGTGGTGGCCACTCACCAGAATCTGCCCCTGCCGGGCAATCGCCTGCAGGAGCTCGAACTTTCATGAGCACCCCGGGTCGCAATAGCGTGTCGTCCTGGGAGGCGGGCCTGCTGCTGGTACGGCGCGACCTGCGCCTCGCGATGCGGCGGCCGGGCGAGTGGCTGCAACCGCTGGTGTTCTTCCTGGTCGTGACGACGCTGTTTCCGCTGGCGACGGACCCGCAGATGTCGCGCCTCAGAGACATGGCGCCGGGTGCCCTGTGGGTGGCCGCGTTGCTATCCTCACTGCTGGCCCTGGAACTGCTGTTCCGGGAAGATGGCCAGGACGGCTCGCTGGAACAGCTGGCTGTCTCGGGACTGCCGCTGGCCTGGCTGCTGCTCGCCAAGTGCTGCGTGCACTGGCTGCTGACGGGGCTGCCGCTGGTGCTGGCCGCGCCGCTCGTCGCCACGGCCCTCGGCGCCCCGTATGCTGCGATCCCCGGGATACTGGGGGCGCTGCTGGTCGGGAGTGTGACGCTGAGCCTGATCGGCGCGGTCGGCGCCGGGCTAACGCTGGGCCTGCGCCGCGGAGGCGTGCTGCTGGCCCTGCTGGTGCTGCCGCTGGCGGTGCCGGTGCTGATCTTCGGGGCGCGCGCCACGGCGCTGGCGATCGCGCTCGAGCCGATGGCGGCGCCGATGTACCTGCTGGCCGCCATCGCGGTCCTGGGCGCCACGCTGGCGCCGTTCGCGGCAGCGGCCGCCGTGCGTATCGGCCTCGAGTGAAGTGAATGAGGTGAGCATGGATTGGACGTGGTTCCACCGTTTCGGGTCACCGCCATACTTCTATCGCGTGGCCGGCCGGCTCGTCGCATGGTGCGGCTGGCTGGCCGCCGTGGCCGGCGTCGCCGGGCTCATCGGCGGCCTGGGAATGGCGCCTCCCGACTACCAGCAGGGCGAGGGCTATCGGATCATCTTCGTGCACGTGCCCGCCGCGGTACTCTCGACCATGGCCTACGCCGTCATGGCCACGGCCTCGGGCGTAGGGCTGATCTGGCGCATGAACGTCGCCCACGCCGTGGCGGCGAGCTGCGCAACCATCGGCGCCTGGTTCACGGTCGTGGCGCTGGCCACCGGGAGCCTGTGGGGGCGCCCGATGTGGGGCACCTACTGGGCCTGGGATCCGCGCCTGACTTCGGAGCTGGTGCTGTTGTTCCTGTACCTGGGCTACATGGGGCTGCGCGGAGCGATCGACGACACCGCGCGCGCCGACCGCGCCAGCGCGGTACTCGCGCTCGTCGGCGTGATCAACCTGCCGATCATCCATTACTCGGTCGACTGGTGGAATTCCCTGCACCAGGGGCACACGCTGCTGAAGTTCGGCAAGGCCTCGATGCCGCCGAGCATGCTGGTGCCGCTGCTGCTGATGATGCTGGCCTTCACGCTGTATTTCGCGGCCATCATGCTGATCCGCGCCCGCGGTGAAATCCTGCGCCGCGAGCGCAGCGCGCGCTGGATCAGCGAGGCCACGGGGGCATAGACCATGACACACTGGCTCTACATGGGCGGATACTGGCCATACGTGTGGCCTTCCTACCTGCTGACCGCCGTGGCCGTGGCGCTCAACGTCGGTTACGCGCGCCGCGCGTTCCGCGCGGCCGTGGCTGAGGCGCGGCGGCGCGCTGCGCAGCGGCAGGGTGGCGCGCGGGGGCGGGGCGAGCCATGACGCCGCGCCAGCGCCGCATGGTCATGGTCGCGGTCATCGTCTGCGGCGTCGGCATTGCCGGCGCGCTGGCGCTGCGCGCCTTCCGCGAGAACGTCATGTTCTACTTCGATCCCAGCAAGGTGGCGGCCGGCGAGGTCAAGCGCGGCCAGCGCTTCCGCCTCGGCGGCATGGTCGTGAAGGGCAGCGTGCAGCGCAAGCCCGGCAGCCTCGACGTCGACTTCGTGGTCACGGACTTCGCGCACACGGTGCCGGTCAACTATTCGAACGTGCTGCCCGACCTGTTCCGCGAGGGCGCGGGCGTGGTCGCCCACGGCCGCATTGACAAGCAGGGCGTGTTCGTCGCCGACGAAGTGCTGGCCAAGCACGACGAGAAGTACATGCCACCGGAGGTGGCGCGCTCGTTGCGACAGGGCCAGGCCGCTACGTCCGGCAACCAGGAGGCACCACACTGATGCTCATCGAACTCGGACACTTCGCCATGATCCTGGCGCTGGCGCTGTCGGCGGCGCAGGCCTTCTTCGGCCTTGCCGGCGCGCAGCTCCAGCGCGAGCGCTGGCTCGCCGTGGTGCCGTCCGCCGTCGCCGGACAATTCCTGTTCCTCGCCTTCGGTACCTTCACGCTGGTGCACGCCTTCGTCGTCAACGACTTCTCGGTCAAGTACGTCGCCGAGCATTCCAATTCGGCGCTGCCGCTGTTCTACCGCGTCGCGGCGCTGTGGGGCGCACACGAGGGCTCGCTGCTGCTGTGGATCTGCGTGCTCGGAGTGTGGACGATCGCGGTGGCACTGTGCACCAACCACGTGCCGCGCAGCTACGCCGCGCGCGTGCTCGGCGTGCTCGGGGTCGTCAACTTCGGCTTCCTGCTGTTCCTGCTGTCGACCTCCAATCCGTTCGAGCGGCTGATACCGGCGGCGGCCGACGGCAACGACCTGAATCCGCTGCTGCAGGACTTCGCGATGGCGATCCATCCGCCGATCCTCTATGCCGGCTACGTCGGCATCGCGGTGAGCTTCGCCTTCGCCTGCGCGGCGATGCTCGAGGGCCGCACCGACCACGCCTGGGCGCGCTGGCAGCGCCCCTGGACCATCGTCGCCTGGGCTTTCCTGAGCTGCGGCATCGCGCTCGGCAGCTGGTGGGCCTACTACGAGCTCGGCTGGGGCGGCTGGTGGTTCTGGGACCCGGTCGAGAACGCCTCGTTCATGCCGTGGCTGGTCGGCACGGCGCTGATCCACTCGCTGGCGGTCACCGACAAGCGCGGCCTGTTCAAGAGCTGGACCTTGCTGCTGTCGGTGGCGGTGTTCTCGCTGAGCCTGCTCGGCACCTTCCTGGTGCGTTCCGGCGTGCTGGTCTCGGTGCATTCCTTCGCCTCCGACCCGGCGCGCGGCATCTTCATCCTCTCCTTCCTCGTGCTGATGATCGGCGGCGCGCTGCCGCTGTACGCGTGGCGCGCGCCCGCGCTCGGCTCGAGCGTGGGCTTCGAGATGGTCTCGCGCGAGTCTTTCCTGCTGTTCAACAACATCCTGCTGGTCGTGGCGGCGGCGGTCGTGTTCGGCGGCACGCTGGCGCCGCTGATCGCCGACACGCTGGGCCTCGGCACGCTGTCGGTCGGGCCGCCGTACTTCAACCCGAGCTTCCTGGTGCCGATGCTGCCGCTGGTGATGCTGCTGTCCATCGGTATCCACGCGCGCTGGCGGCGTGGCGCCCTGGGCGATGCACGGCGGCGAATCCTGGGCGCGCTGGCGGGCGCGGTGCTGCTCGGACTGGCCCTCGTCTACGGCATCTACGGCGGCGGCCACCTGTTGACCCCGGTCGGCGCGGTGGTCGGCTGCTGGATCATCCTCTCGTCGCTGATCGATCCCCTCAACCGCCTGCGCCAGCGCATGCCCGTGCCGGCGAGCCAGGCCGGCATGACCATTGCCCACATCGGCCTTGGCTTGTTCGTTCTGGGCATCAGCTTCGTCAAGTCCTACACCATCGAGACCGATGTGGCGCTGGCGCTGGGCCAGACCAAGCAGGTGGGTGATTACACGTTCCGGTTCGATGGCGGCGAGAGCATCAGCGGCCCGAACTTCGACGGCTTCCGCGGCCACGTCACGGCCATGCGCGACGGCAAGGTCGTCGCCGTGCTCGGCCCGGAGAAGCGCCACTATTTCGTGCAGGGCTCGGTCATGACCGAGGCCGCCATCGACGCGCGCTGGAACCGCGACCTGCTGGCTGCGCTGGGCGAGGACGTCGGCGCCAATTCCTGGAGCCTGCGGCTGCAATACCGGCCGCTGATCCGCTTCGTCTGGCTGGGCGCCGCAATCATGGCACTCGGCGGCGTGACCACGCTGTTCGACCGGCGCTACCGCTTCGCCCCGGCCGCGGCCCGGGCGACCTCCACGCTCGCGGGCGAGAGCCCGGCGGTCCGGCCATGAAGCGCTTCCTGCTTCCGCTCGGCGCCTTTGCGCTGCTCGTGATCGTGCTGGCCTTCGGCATCTACAACGCGCCACAAAATGGCTCCAAGATCATCGTCTCACCGCTGCTGGGCAAGCCCGCGCCCGAATTCACGCTACCGAAGCTGATCGACGTCGGAGCGCAGTATTCGGGCGCGGAATTGCGCGGACGCTGGCACCTGGTCAACGTCTGGGGCACCTGGTGCGGGGAATGCCGTGCCGAGCACGCGACGCTGCTGCAGATCAAGGGCGAGGGCAGGGTGCCGATCGTCGGCATCGACTGGAAGGACGAGGACACGGCTGCGGTGGCCTGGCTGGCGCAACTCGGCAATCCGTACGAGACGGTGGTCGCGGACCGCGACGGGCGCGTGGCCATCGACTGGGGTGTTTACGGCGCCCCGGAAAGCTTCCTCGTCAGTCCCGAGGGCATCGTCGTCGAGAAGCAGACCGGGGCGATGACGCTGGACGAATGGCGCAAGCGCTTCCTGCCGCACCTCGCCGCGGGATCACCAGCCGCAGCGCAGGGCGGCGCATGAACGCGCGCTCCCGCGCGGCGGCAGCATTGGCGGCCCTGGTGGCGTTGCTCGCGCTCGGGCTGGCGCTCCCAGCCTTCGCCGTGGACAACACACCGCCGCTGGCCGACCCGGCCCAGCAGCAGCGCTATATCGCGCTCATCAACGAGTTCCGCTGCATGCAATGCCAGAACGAGGCCTTGGCCGATTCCAACGTCGGCCTGGCCGCCGACCTGAGGCTCGAGGTCCACGAGCTCATCAAGGCCGGCAAGACCGACGACGAGATCCGCGACTACCTCGTCGCCCGCTACGGCGAATTCATCCTGTTCCGCCCGCGCATGAGCCTGCGCAACGCGTGGCTGTGGGCGGCGCCCAGCGTGTTACTGCTGGTCGGGTTGGCTGTCGCGGTGCGCGTGCTGCGCAAGAGGGCACAGCTGCCGATCACGGATGACGAGCCCCCCGACGCCGCCAGCGGCGCATGACCGGCTTTGTCATCTGGGCGGCGCTGTGCGCGCTCGGAGCGGCCGCGTTTATCGCCGTGCCGTTGTGGCGAGCACGCACGGACAACGCGGCCCCGCAGTTCCTGCTTGGCGCAGCCGCGACCCTGCTCGTATTGTCCGGCGCGGCGGCGCTCTACGTCGCCTGGGGCCACGGATCCTGGCGCGCGGCCACGGCGCCGGGCGGCGAGGGCATCGCCGCCTTGCTGGCTGCCACCGACGAGCGTCCCGATGACCTGCAGGCCTGGCTCGACCTCGGGCGCGGCTACCTGCGCATCGGCCAGTGGCCGCTCGCTCGTCGGAGCTTCGAGCACGCTGATCGCCTCGGCCAGGGGCGCAACGCCGAGGCGCTCGGCGCGCTGGCCGAGACCAGCTTCTTCGAGAACAATGGCGAACTGACGCCCGCCGTCACGGACCAATTCGAGCGCGCGCTGCAGCTCGACCCGAATTTGCCCGCGGCGCTGTTCTATACCGGCGTGGCGCAAATGAACGCCGGGCACCTCGAGATCGCGCGCGCGCGCTTCGCCGCGCTGCGTGACCTGGGCCCGCCGCCACAGGTCAGGGCCGCGCTCGACAAGCAGATCGCCGCGATCGACGCCGACCTCGCCCGGGCGCAGCCCGATCCGGCGACTGCGATACACCTGCACCTCAGCCTGGCCCCGGCCCTGGCCGGCAAGGTCCCGGCCAACGCCTCGCTGTTTGCCTTCGTGCGCGCGCCCGGTGGCGGCCCGCCGCTGGCGGCCAGGCGGCT
The DNA here is from genome assembly GCA_963778855.1 of uncultured Gammaproteobacteria bacterium. Lineage (GTDB taxonomy): Bacteria > Pseudomonadota > Gammaproteobacteria > Steroidobacterales > Steroidobacteraceae > FEN-1191. Next base: position 530,169 of record CAVZWC010000001.1, read on the forward strand.
CGCGGCTTCACTGCCGCAGGACATCGTACTGTCGGCCAAGGATTCGATGATTGCCGGCCACGGCCTCAGCCCCAGGCAGCACGTGCTGGTGATGGCGCGGCTGTCGGCCAATGGCGCTCGGGGCGGACAGGCCGGCGATCTCGAGGGCGCGCTGTCTGCTGTCGCGGGCTCGGGCTCCGCCTACGAGCTGGTCATCGACCAGCGCCGACCCTAGTCGATGTCGACCACACGCCCTCGTGTGCCGCGTGGTGCATGACACACGCAGCGACGAGAAGAATTTCTACATCGACGTCACGCGCGCCCAGTCCTGGCGGAGGCGGCGGGGGTCCAACCTCGAAAGGGCATTGGGTCGGAAAATCAGCCTTCTAATCAGTATCCTACACATAATTTAACATAATATACATTATGCGAAGTTCACCGGAGCCTGGGTTCCCTCAGAGCCCAGCCCCCCAGCGATACTGCCAGGCGATGCCGGCACTGGTGAAATTGCTGTGCGTGCGGGCCCAGATACCGCGGGCAGCGTATAACTTGATCGAACTGCGCGGGTTGACAGGCAGGCCGAGCGTCAGACCGAACCGCGAGCTTGCTTGCAGCGAGTCCGTTCGCCGATCGTTCACCGTTGCCCGCGCACCCCAGTAGTAATTGGCGTTGACAGCCGCCCAGATGCCACGCGGGAAGGTACGGATCGCGTGCGCCTGGGTCGCGTAAAGCGGGTCCACCTGTACGTAGCCGCCATTCATGAAGTCATCGTTCCGGGTGTAAAAGGTCACGGCGCCGTAGAGGTCCAGGATCCAAGGACCCAGGGCCTTGGAGGCTCCAAGCTCCGGCTTGAAGGACCAGCGATTGGTGCCGATGTTGACCAGCCTCTGGTCGTCGTACTGGCCCCAAGGCGCGACCACGGTCAGGCTCGCACCGATGATCAGATCCTGCCTGTAGCTGCGGAATTGCGGCCAGTTCAGCGCCGGCGCACCGAGAAAGTTCAGGCCGATCCTGAACTGCGGATCCCCGAGCCCCGTGATGCTGCGCGTGACGCGCGCTCCGTCAAGTTCGGCACTGCCCGCCAGCGATACGATGGGCAGGACGACGTCGAATTTTCCGGATTTGGACCAGGCACCGAAGGAATGCGCAAACCCCAGCACGCCGCTGTTGGTGGTCAGGTGCGCGTCGGTCAGCGGCACGGACGGGTCGAAGGCCACGCTGCCGGACGTGTAGTTATAGCCGGCAATCGCAAAATTCAGGCCCACCGGAGCATTTGAATAGGAGCGCGGCTCGAGGCTCTGGGCCCTCACGCAGGGCACCGGCAATGCCACGGCGAGCGCCAGCAAGGCGATGAGGCCCGATCCGGGCCCCATCGCTTGCTGCAGCGCCTGCTGCAAGCGGGCCGGTGATTCCTGGCCGGAGTGCTTAGCGCCGACCGTCACCGGCGACGCAGCCCTCGGTGCCTTCGCTGCAGACGACCACGTAAGTCAGCCGCTGATTGCATCCCGACGCGCCAATCGTGTACTCAGCGCGATTGACTCCGACTTCGACCATGCGCGGGCCCGCCATGGGCGCCTGGATGTACTGTCGCGACAGGACGGAGCCTTGCGCGGCCGGGCAATTCATTTCGAACTTGGCTCGCGCCATGGCCGTGTCCACGGCCATGCTCTGCTTGCTGTCCAGAAAATCGGACTGGGATGCGCAGCCAGCGAGCATGACGCCGGCGAGCAAGCTCAACTTGCGATCGATCATGAAACCCTCCTGAAACGGCCTTCGCGCCTGGTTCTTGCTTGGAATTCCGAAGCCGCGGAAATCATAGCGTAACTAAGCTCAGCGATTCCACTCTATGCGCCGCCTGCGCCATGGGCTGCGGGCGCTGCGCTGCTCGCTCAGGCAGGCACGGCCGCGGGACGGGTCAGCTGTTCCAGAGCCATGTCGCGCAGGTCATGGAGCGTCGTCAGCTCGTCGGAACTCAGCTGGCGCGGGCGGGTATCGACGACGCACAGTGTCCCGAGGCAGCTGCCGGTGCGGGTAAGCAGGGGCGCGCCGGCATAGAAGCGGATTCGTGGTCCGTCGGTCACGAGCGGGTTGTCGGCGAAGCGATCGTCCAGCAGGGTGTCGGGCACGACGACGTCGGCCCCCTGCTCCACCGCGTGCGCGCAGAATGCCACTTCGCGCGGCGTCTCGCGGACATCGAGCCCGATGCAGGATTTGAACCACTGTCGGTCCTGGTCGACGAGGCTGATCAGGGCGATCGGCACGTCCAGGCTCGCGGCCGCGATGCGTGTGATGCGATCGAAGCGCTCCTCGCGCGGCGTGTCGAGTATCGCCAGCGCGTGCAGTTCCGCCAGGCGTCGGGTTTCGTTGGCGGGCAGCCGCGCCCGCACCCAGCGACAGGCCAGCCGCAGCGTCCAGTAGCGCAGTTTGGTACGCGCGTAGGCCAGGCTGCAGGGCGTAAACAGCCAGTCGGCGGCGAAGTCGGCGTGAAGCACTGCCTGCTCGCGATCCGCGGTGACCAGCACCAGGGGCAACTGCGCACCGGCTCCGGTCCGTGTGGCGCGGAGGCGGCGCGCGAGCCCGAGCCCGTCGATGGCCGGCGGATCGTGCTGGATGAGCGCGAACGAGTAGTCGTCATTGCCGATGCCGCGCAGTTCGTCCCCAACCCGCAGCGGCTCCGGCGCCGGCAGACCCTCGAGCCGCAGCGCCTCGGTCAACAGTTCGCGCAGCTCGCGGTCAGCGATCTGCAGCAACACCGGGCGCCTGAGGTTCAGCGCCTCGACCGCCTGCAGGCGCTCCAGGGGCGTCAGCAACCCGGCCGGTTGCGAGGGCTCGATCTCGACTTCCTGGCCCTCCGCCGCCGCCATGACCTGCATCGGTCGCGGCCCGCCCGCCAGCCGTCGCCGTTGGCTGGCAACGATCCTGTCGACCGCGTCGTCGTCGCGCAAGGGATCATGGTGGGTCAGGAACACCTGGCGCACGCTCGCCGCGCCACAGGCATTGACGACGTACTCGGCGGTGCTGTGACCCCAGCCGATCCGCGTCGGGTATTCCTCGGCCGTGAATTGCGCGTCGTGGATGACGACGTCGGCCCCGTGCAGGAATTCGACGTGCCGGCGGTCATGGCCGGTGAGCTCGGCGTCGCCCGACGCGGCCGTGGCGACGTTGGGCTCGTGGTCGCAGCAGTAGGCCAGGGTCGCACCGTCGACCTGCATGCGGTAACCCAACGTCAGCGCCGGATGGTTGAGGTATTGCGTGGCGACGCGGACGTCGTCGACGTCGAACGTGCCCTCGACGAGGTCGTGGTAGCGGATCGTGGCGCAGAACTTGTCGACGCCGATCGGGAAATAGCTGTGCTCCATCTGCCCGGCGAGCGTCTCGCGGATGCTCTGCAGCAAGCCCTTGGGGCCGTAGACATCCCAGTCGCCGCCGGGCTGGAAGAACGGCTCGAAGAACGGGATGCCCTGGATATGGTCCCAATGCGTGTGGCTGATGAACAGGTGGCCGCGCAGCGGCGCGGCCTGCTTGCTCATGAGCTCCCGGCCCAGATCGTGCGCGCCGGTGCCGCAATCAAGCACCAACAGCGCCCCCGCCTTGCTGCGCAGCTCCACACACGAAGTGTTGCCGCCGTAGCGGATGGTGCTGCGGCCTGGCTTGGCCAGCGAGCCGCGCGTGCCCCAAAACCGGATTTTCATCTGATGTCCGCGGCCGCCGGCCGCGCCCCGTTGCCTCCGTGGCTAGCTATGGAACCAGGAAAGGATGCGGTCCAGCAGGCCGCGCTGCTCCTCGGCATGCTGCTGCATCAATTGCTGCTGGGTCCGAACGTATTCGCCCGCCAGCTTTGCGAGCTCCTTCCGGTCGCGCAGGATGTGGTCCGGTGCCATGCGCCCGGACTCCAGCTCGCGTATCAACACCGCCTCGGCCTTGTCGAGTCGCAGCCTGTCGCCGGCAAGGCTCTCTTTGACGATCAGCAGCGAATAGCCGTGGCCGCGGATCTCGCGAAATTTCTCCAGGTCGGTGGGAGCGATCGCCTTCTCGGCGAGGTTCATGGCGGAGCAATACAGCGCCAGCAGCGCGACGCGCTCGCCCTCCGACTTGGCCTTGTCGAAGCGATCGTGGACCCGCTCGCGTACCGAACGCCAGTTGGCCAGCGCCTCTTCGGGGGTCTCCGGTACCGGGCCGATCAGCTCATTATTCTTCATGACCCATCACGGGCGTGGCGGCCGTACGCGGCCGGCGCCAGGTTCAGGAGGCAGAATACAGGAACGCCAGGTGTGTGACGCCCTCGAAGATCAGCGTTATCCCGACCAGCACGCCAAAGGCCCAGGCCGCCGCGAACGGGAAATGCGAGTAGAGCATGAACGCCACCAGGATAGACAGCGCGCCGCTCAGCAGGATGAGCCAGCGCCCCCTGCCCGCGGCGATCTTGAAGCTCCAGTAGACCTTGGTGACCCCGGCAGCAAACAGCCCGGCGATGCAGAACAGGGTCACGGTCCCGAGGCCGATGAGCGGATTCGCGAAGATGAACAAGCCGGCCAGGATGCTCACTATCGATAAGAGCATGAGGCCGTAGGTGCCCGTCCAGCGCTGCACCCGGAAAGCGGCGAAGGCGCCGAGGCAACCGCCGATCAGGAAGCTCCAGGCCAACACCAGCGTGGCGGCGATGCCGGCGCGGAACGGAGAAATCAACGCGAGCACGCCGAGCACGATCGCGACGAGCGCGGCGAGCTTCAGTGGCCACTTGCTCGCAGGCGTCAATGTCGAGCTTTCATCGGCCATGGTCGTGCCCTCCCGGTCGCTTGAGCCCAGTCTGCTAAGGCCGCCAATGCTTGTCAATCAAGCTTGCCGACGAACCTACGCGGCCGGTCGCGAACACCGTCGCGCTAGAACGGCCTTCGGATTGAGAGTAGCATCCGGCCGATAATAAATCCGCGCCCTGAGGCGCCGGCACAAAGCATAGGCGAATCCCATGCACCGACTGCTGCAGTTCGTCCGCACCACGCTGGTGGGCGGGGTGTTGTTCATGGTGCCGCTCGTCGTTCTGGGCGCCATCAGCGGCAAGGCGCTGCAGGTCGCACACCGGGTCAGCGACCCGCTGGCCGCCCGCCTGTTCCCCGATGCGCCGCCGCCGGTGCTGCTGGCGAGCGCGGTGCTGGTGCTGGTGCTGTTCTGCTTCCTGGCAGGCCTGCTGGCGGTAACCGCGCCCGCGCGCCTGATCGTCGGCTGGCTCGAATCGGTGCTGCTGTCCAAGATTCCGGGCTACACCTTCCTAAAGAGCGCGGGCGCAAGCGCGCTCGGCGTCGAGAGCACGGTCCAGTACCCGGTCGTGCTGGCCCGCATCGAAGACTCCTGGCAGTTCGGCTTCGTCGTCGAGCGCCTGCCTGGCGGACACAGCGCCGTGTACGTGCCCGGTGCCCCTAACCCGCTTTCGGGCTCGGTCTACTTCATGGGTGCGGACCGGATGCGGGCGACCGAAATCCCCATGCACGTGGCGATGAAATGCCTCAGGGGGCTGGGCGCAGGCTCGGCCGCGGTGCTGCGCGATCCGGCCGCGATAAAGTGGCCGAAGTCTGACGATTAGGCAGGCCCCGGATCGGCGACCGGAACCGATCGTCAGAGCCGCGCGAATTTCGCCGTGAAGTGCCGCATCTGCGGGGCCTCGTAGCTGATGCGGAAGCCGCGCAGCGCCCGCGCCTGCGATACCAGCTCGGCGAAGACCTCGACCAGGTAGTCGGCGTGGCTCTGTGTGTACACGCGCCGCGGCATCGCCAGCCGCACGAGCTCGTAACGTGCGGGCAGTTCGCGCCCGTCGGGCTGCCGCCCGAACATGACCGTGCCGATCTCGCAGGAACGCACGCCGCCGAGTTCGTAGAGCGCCACCGCGAGCGCCTGCCCCGGATACTGGAGCGGCTCGATGTGCGGCAGCAGCGCGCGCGCGTCGATGAACACGGCATGGCCACCGACCGGATTGACGATCGGGACGCCGAGCTTCTTCAGCGCCTCGCCGATGTACTCGTTGCAGCGCACGCGATAGCGCAGGTACTGCTCCTCGACGACCTCCTCGAGCCCGACCGCGATCGCTTCCAGGTCGCGCCCGGCCAGGCCGCCGTAGGTCGGGAAGCCCTCGGTCAGGATCAACCGGTTGCGCGCCTGCCGCGCCAGCTCGTCGTCGTTGAGTGCCAGCCAGCCGCCGATGTTTGCCAGCCCGTCCTTCTTGGCGCTCATGGTCATGCCGTCGGCGAGCGCGAACACGGCGCGCACGATGTCGACGATGCCCTGGGTTGCGAACTCCGGTTCGCGCTGCTTGATGAAATAGGCATTCTCCGCGAAGCGGCAGGCGTCGATGAACAGCATCTTGCCGTAACGGTCGCAGAGCGCGCGCACCGCGCGCAGGTTCGCCAGCGACACCGGCTGTCCGCCGCCGGCGTTGTTGGTGATGGTCATCATGACCACCGGCACGGCCGCGCCGCGCTCGGCGAGCAGCCGCTCGAGCGCGGCCAGGTCGACGTTGCCCTTGAACGGGTAGTCGGTGGAAAAATCGGCCGCCTGGGGCGTCGGCAGGTCGATCGCCTCGGCGCCGGTGGCCTCGATGTTGCCGCGCGTGGTATCGAAGTGCGTGTTGGAGGGAATCACGCGCCCGGGCCCGCCGAGCAGCGAGAACAGGATGGCCTCGGCCGCCCTCCCCTGGTGCGTGGGTATTACGTGTCGCAGAGGCATCAGTTTTTGCACCGCTGACTGGAAGCGGTAGAACGAGGGCGAGCCGGCGTAGGACTCATCGCCGCGCATGAGCGCGCTGAGCTGGCTGGCGCTCATGGCGCCCGTGCCCGAGTCCGTGAGCAGGTCGATCAGCACGTCGTCGGAGCGCAGCGCGAACAGGTTGAAGTCGCAGCGCGCCAGCAGCCGCTCGCGCTCCTCGCGCGTGGTCATCCGGATCGGCTCGATGACCTTCATCCGGAACGGTTCGATGATGGTCTTCATGCCGGCACCTCCCTGGCGACGCGCACGATGGCCTCGATGCTGCGCTCGACGTCGGCATTGGTGGTCGCCCACGACGACACGCTGATGCGCATCGCCACGTGGCCCTGCCAGAGCGTGCCGCCGCACCAGCAACTGCCCTCCTCCTGGACCCGCCGGATGACCTCGCCCGTCCGCTCCGCCGTCCCGAAGGAGACCATGACCTGGTTCAGCACAACTTCGTTGAGCACCTCGAAGCCCGCGCCACCGAGCCCGGCCGCAAAGCGCCGTGCGTGGGCGCAGCAGCGCTCGACCAGGTCGGCAAGGCCGGCGCGGCCGAGCTGGCGCAGCGCCGCCCAGACCTCGATGCCGCGCGCGCGGCGCGAGAAATCCGGCGTGTACTGGTAAGGAACGCGCGGCTCGTCCTGCTTCAGGTAGGCGCCGCCCGCGGCCATGGCTGCCCGCAGGAACTGCGCGTCGCGCACGAACACCAGGCCGCTGTCATAGGGGACGTTGAGCCACTTGTGCGCGTCCGTGCCCCAGGAGTCGGCCGCTCCCAGGCCCTGCGCCAGGTGCGCGAGCGACGGGCTCGCGGCGGCCCAGAGGCCGAAGGCGCCGTCGACGTGCACCCAAGCGCCCTGTGCGCGGGCCCGCTCGCAGACTTCGGCGATTGGGTCGAAGGCGCCGGTATTGACGTTGCCCGCCTGTAAACAGACGATGCTTCGCCCGTCGAGTGGCGGCAGCCTGGCGGCAATCATCCGACCCTGGGAATCGGCCGGCACGCGCAGCACGCGCTGGCGGCCGAAGCCGACCATCGCGAGTGCTTTCTCCATGCTCGCATGCACCTCGGCGCCCACCACCACGGTCAGCGGTGGCGCGCCGAACAGTCCCTGCGCCTCGGCATCCCAGCCCGCACGCGCGAGCAGCGCATGGCGCGCGGCCGCGAGCGCCGCGAAATTCGCGGTCGTGGCGCAGGTCACGAAGCCGCAGCCGGCCTGCGCGGGCAGCCCCAGCAGCTCCTTCAGCCAGCGAGCGGCCACGATCTCGAGGCGCGCATTGACAGGCGCGGTGACGACCATGGCGGCGTTCTGGTCCCAGGCTGTTGCCAGCCAGTTCGCGGCCACCGTCACGGGCAGCGCGCCGCCGGTCACGAAGCCAAAGAAGCGTCCGCCGGTGCTCGCTATCGTCGCCGGCGAACCGAGCTCGTCCAGTTCCGCGAGCACCGCTTCAGGGGCAGTCGACGCCTGCGGCAACGCGCGATCGAAGCCGTCGAGGGCCGCGAGCGCAGCGGGCGCGGGCGCCACGGCGCGGCTGTCCAGCGCGGCGGCGTAGCGCGCGGCCCGGCGCGCGGCGTCGGCATAGAGGTCAGTCATGGTGCCGGAAGTATATACGGGCGACTGGCGGCAGCCGGTGTGGGCCTGGCGCCGCGATAACGAGTCATCGCGACCAGCCCAGGCGCGCGCCCAGCGCGATGAACAGGCCGCCCACGACCCGATCGATGGTCACGCGGGCGCGCGGGTTACGCTCGAAGAAGTGCTGGAGCTGCGCCGCAGCCATTGCCAGTACCAGGCACCAGAGGAGCCCGGTCGTGATGAAGGTGGCCCCCAGCGCCAGGAAGGCCAGCGTCTTGGTGCCACTGTCCGGATCGATGAACTGTGGCAGGAAGGCGAGGAAGAACAGCGCCACCTTGGGATTGAGGATGTTCGTCAGCATGCCCTGGCGCAATATTGCGCGTGGACGGACCCGGGCTGGCGCCGTCACACTCCCGGGAGCGTTGGCCGCCGCGGGCGCGAGCAACAGCCTGAGGCCGAGATAGACCAGGTAGGCCGCACCCGCCAGCTTGACGAGCATGAAGGCCCGCGCCGAGGTCGCCAGGATCGCCGACAGGCCGAGCGCCGCGGCGATCGTGTGGCAGACGCTGCCGAGCGATATGCCGAGCGCCGCCGCGGCCCCGGCGCGCCGTCCGCCGCTGAGGCTCTGGCCGATGATGAACATCGTATCCTGCCCCGGCGTGAGGTTGAGCAGCAGCCCCGCGAGGATGAACAGCCCGTAGTCATGAATGCCCAGCATCAGGTCCTGGCCTGCCTGGTCATCGGCACGAATTGGATCTCGAGGCCTCCGGGCAGCACATGCGTGATGGCGGCGCCGGCCACGTAGCCGCAGCGCTCGTAGAACGGGACGCCCGGGAGCGTGGCCATCAGGGCAAACGCAGTGAAGCCAGCCCGCATCGCCTCGCTCTCACTGTGCTCGAGAATCGCCCGTCCCAGGCCCTGTCGGGCATGCCTCGGCTCGACGAAGTAGGCCCGGATCTTGGCCGCCTCGGTGCGCGGATCGAGCCAGGATTCGTCCCGGTCCGCGCGCCCATCGCTGCCGAAGAGCGTGCGCCGCCGGCTCCAGCCGCCACAGGCCAGCAGCTCACCGGCAGCCGAGGTGGCAACGAAGTAGCTGCCGTCGCGAATCAGCGTCGTGTCAACGCCGAAGGCGCTGTCCAGGGCCGTCTCGATCTGGGCGCTCGAATAGTCCTCCGCCCCAAGGCCACGGATCGAACGCGCAATGAGCGCGCGCAGCGCCGGTACATCCGCAGGCGTCGCGGTCCGCAACGCGTACTTCACTCGCGCACCGCCGGCGGCGCTAGTAACCCGCCACGCTGCCGGTCGGCAGGCGCGGATCGATCGAACCATAGAGGCGAAAGCGGCCGCGCGGCGGCTTGCCGATCGCGGGACCACCAACCAGGATCGCGGCTATCTGGTTCCCGTAGTCCATCGGCTCGAGATGGTGCCCCTTCGCTGCGAGTACCGCGCGGGTGTCGGCGCTCAGCGCATCGGCCTCGTAGTACAGCGTATCCGGCAGCCACTGGGCGTGCACGCGCGGCGCATACACCGCTTCGGTCAGCGTCATGCGGTAGTCGATCAGGTTGATCATCGTCTGCAGTACTCCCGTCGGTATGCGGCTGCCGCCGGGCGTGCCGACGACCAGCAGCAGTCTTCCGTCGTGCGTGACGATGGTGGGCGTCATCGACGACAGTGGCCGCTTGCCGGGCGCGATGGCGTTGTTCTCGCCTTCGACCAGGCCGTACATATTGGGCTCACCGGACTTCGCCGAGAAATCGTCCATCTCGTCGTTGAGCAGGATGCCGGTGCCGGCGGGGACGACACGCGCCCCGAACCAGTCGTTGAGCGTGTAGGTCAGCGCGACGGAATTGCCCGCCGCATCCACAACCGAAAAATGCGTGGTATTGCGGCCTTCGGCCGACGCGCCTGGACCCGGCAGCGCCGCCGAAGGCGTCGCCTTGTCGGGATCGATTCCGCGCCGCAGGGTGTCGGCATAGGCGGGCGATATCAGGCGCTCGACGTCGGCGTGCACGAAGTCAGGATCGCCCAGTTCCATGTTGCGGTCGCGGAAGGCGCGCCGCAGGGCCTCGGTCAGGTAATGCACGGCTTGCGCGGAATGGAAGCCGGCGGGATCGGCCGGCCAGCCGGCCAGCAAGTTCAGCGTCTCGCATTCCACCACGCCACCCGAGCTCGGCGGCGGGGCGGCAATGACGTGGTAGCCACGGTAATCGCACTCGAGCGGCTTGCGCTCTACCGCCCGGTAATGGGCGAAATCCGCCATGCTCAGTATGCCACCACCCTGCTTGCTGCCCGCGACGACCAGGCGCGCAGGCTCTCCGGTGTAGAAGCCGCGCACGCCGTCCTTGGCCACGATGCGCAGCATCCGCGCCAGGTCCTTCTGCACCAGGCGCTCGCCCGCGCGGTAGGGCTGCCCGCCGCGCAGGTACGCAGCGCTGGCCGGCGCATCCTTGCGGAAGTCCGCCGCGCCCTCGGCCAGGAACTCGGCGTCGCTCTGGTCGAGCACGAAGCCGCGCGCGGCAAGATCGATGGCCGGCGCCAACAGCTCGGCGCGCGTTCGCGTGCCGTACTTCTCGCGCGCCAATTCAAGACCCGCAACAGTGCCGGGAACCCCGGCCGAGAGGTACCCGCGCGTCGACAGCAGCGCCACCGGCTTGCCGGAGGCATCGAGATACATCGTGCGGGTGGCCGCAGCCGGTGCCGTCTCGCGGAAATCGACGAAGGTCTGCCGGCCATCGGCCATGCGGATCAGCATGAAGCCACCGCCGCCCAGGTTGCCAGCCTCGGGAAACGTGACGGCGAGCGCGTAGGCAGTCGCCACGGCCGCATCGATCGCGTTGCCGCCACGCTTGAGCACCTGCAGGCCGACCTCACTGGCCAGGCGATGCGCGGAGACCACCATCCCGTGCTCTGCCCCTTCCGGCAGCGGCGCCGCCGCCAGGCAGGCGTCCGTGGCCAGGACCAACCCAAGGACAAGGACTGCTGCCGATCGAGTTGCGCGCATGTGCAATTACCTCGAGCCCAGTGGAAGAATGGGCAGGATCGCAGAAAAAAACGGGCGGGAAAGCCAAGGCTTGCCCGCCCGTCGTTGGGCCGTCGACCCAGTCGGAGTTAGAAGTGCATGATCAGGCGGGCGTAGTAGAACGCGCCGTTGATCCCGAAGGGACCGCCACTGCGCGGCAGCACTGAACCATCAGTCAGCTGACCGCCAGTAATCGTGGCAATCGGACTGGAAGCCGTGGACTGGATCTTGTCCGGAAAGGTATTGAAGATGTTGCTGCCGCCGACCGTGACCACGTAGTGGTCGAGGAAGCTGTAGCTGCCGCTCAGGTCGGTCGTCATCTTGGCGCCAAATTCCTGCCCGGCGGTGATGTTGCCATTGGTATCGAAAGCCGTCGGGTAGTCGTTGGCATCAATCCACGAGCCGAAGTAGTTCTCGCGCAGGTTGACGGAGATCGGTCCCTTCGCCCAGTCCACCGACAACGTGCCGCGGTTCTGCGGCGCCAGGTGCTCGACGTCGATGATGAAATCGGTGCTGATGAAGAGCGGGTTGTAGCTGGTGACTTCGCTCTTGTTGTAGTTGTAGGCCAGCGACAGCCCCAGCTTGCTCGCATCGGAGAGGACCATGTGGTAGGTACCGACCACGTCGACGCCCTTGGTCCTCGTGTTGAACCCATTGGTGAAGTACTGCACGGTTCCACCGTCGCCGACCAGGGCGAGTTCCGTGTGTATGGCCGCATTTAGAGGGTCATCGATTATAGCCTGGGTCACAGGGAAGCTCTGCGAGAGCGCGATGCGATCGGTCACGTCGATCTGGTAGGCGTCGATCGTGGCCGTGAAGCTCGGGAACGGCGTGAGCACGATGCCGACGCCGTAGTTCTTCGAAGTTTCGGGCTTCAGCGGCACGGCGCCGAAGTGCTGCGCCACGGCGCTGGTCACCGGGAAGGTGCCCTGCTGGATCGAGTTGCCCTGCACGAAGCTCGTCGTCACCACCTGGACGTTGCTCTGGCCGGGTGAAGGCGCGTGGAAGCCGGTGCCGATCGTGCCTCGCAGCGCGATCATGTCGTTCACGTGCCAGATCGTGTTGAATTTCCACACCGTCTTGCTGCCGAAGGAATCGTAGCTCTCGTAGCGGCCCATGACGCCCATGCTGAGATTGTGCAGCACGTCACCCTCGAGCCCGAGGTAGAACGCGTGGCTGGCCTGCGACTCGGTACCCGCATAGGTCGGGCCCGTGCCGGCGTAGCCGCTGGCTGCCGCGCCTTCCACCGCGGTACAGACCGCGCCCGTCACCGTACAATCGGCGCTGGTGCCCACCAGCGCGTAGTTGCCCGAGCCTGGGCTGGTCTCCGCATACAGTGGGTTCGCCACAGCGTACGGACCGGCGCCGTACGACTGCAGGTCGCCTTCCTCTGCGGTGTACTGCTCCTTGCGGTACTCGCCGCCGCCCGACAATGTAAGCGGGCTGGCAAGACCGGCATCGAGCTGGTAGGTCAGGTCGAGGTTGGCGTCCGTCTCCTTTTGGATCAGGTCACCGAACTTGAAGGCGGTCTGCGATTCAGCGCCGAACGAGGGGCTGATCGAGTCATGCATCCCCAGATCCACCGTGTTGCTGCTCTGCGAGACCGAGACGTCATAGCCGAAGGCGCCTGCGGTGCCCTTGTATCCCAGCGCCCCGAAAAGTTCCGTGGTGTCGCCGGTGAAGCGCGGTGTGAAGCCACCCGGATAGATCGACTTCAGCCAGAAAGCGCTGGCGTCATCCGTCTGGACGTAGCCACCCTGCGGACAGCTCGACACGGCGTCAGCGCCGGCCGGGCACGGGTTGTAGTACGCGTGCTGGAAGAAGGAGCGGCCGCTTTGAGAGCCCGTCCCACCGCCCACCAGCCCGTATGTACGTGACCCCAGAAGTGAAGAGCGGAAGTTGAAGCTCTCGTCCGTATGGCTGTTGGCGTAGTTGCCGAAGAGATAGACCTTGCTGTCGTCCGTCACATCGAAGGCCGAATTCAGCAGGAACTTGTAGCCGTGGGTCGGCGACTGGCCCCAGATCTGCACCGGCAGCGGGTAGTTCGGCATCGTGTTCGCCAAGTTCGGATTTTCCTGCGCGAACGACACGGCGATGGGGCGGTTCACGCCCCGGCTCGTCTGGCCGTCACTGTCGAATTCACCGGCGATGTTGACGAAGCCCCGGTCCCATCGCGTGCCCCAGTCGGCACCGTACTGATGGCTCTGGCCGTCGCTGTTGTTCTTGTACTGGCCGTAGAGCGCCTGCACTTCCAGGCCCGCATTGTCACGCAGGCCATAGTTCAGCACGCCCGCGATGGCGTCGGAACCGTACTGGGCCGTCGCGCCGTCGCGCAGCACTTCGAGGTGCTTGATGCCGATCGAGGGGAGCGAGGACAGATCTGAACCCTGCGACCCGAACGACAGCGCCGTGTCGCCGCCGGTGTAGACCTGCACCAGCGCCGAACGGTTGAAGCGCTTACCGTTCAACATCACGAGGATTTCATCCGCCGGCAGGCCGCGGAGCGAAGGTGAGCGCACGATGGTCGAGGCGTCCGAAATCGTGTTCTGGCCGACGAAGAACGACGGCACCAGGTACTTGACCTGGTCCATCATGTTCGCGGCGGATTGAGCCACCAGGTCATCGTTCGAGATCACGTCGACAGGCGATGCCGAGTCAGCAACCGTGCGGTCGACACGGCGCGTACCAGTGATGACGATCTCTTCGCCTGCAGCGACCGGCGCCGCGGTGCTGGCGACAGGCGCCGTTCCGGCCGTTTGCGCGTCGGCAATGCCAGCCGCGAAGGTCAGGATTGCAGTGGTCCCCAATAACAACAGTGCTTTCATGCAGCTCTCCCGCAAGACCTGTTGCGAACGTGCAACAGACCGAATTGATAATCCGCTGGAGTTTATGGGTGTTGCCATATATTTGCAACAAGGCTCCCGGCCCGGCGCGGTCGGCATGGCGGCAAGGCTATAGCCGCTGCGTTCAAGGCAATCATGGATTTACACGCGACGGGCCCGCATGATTCCCTGCATGCAGGGACTGCTGCTGCGCCCGACGACACCCGCCGACGAGGCGGCGCTCCTGGCCCTGTACCGGGATGTGGCGGCGATGCCGAATTCCGGACTGGCCCGGCACGACGACGAAATTGATCGCGGCTATGTCGGAGCGTTCGCGGGGCTTTGCGATCCGCAGGGCCTTTCAATCGCCGCCTTCGACGGGGAGGCTCTGGCCGGTGAGATCCACGCGCAGCGGATGCGCCCGCGACAATTCAGCCACGTGATGACCGACCTGACGGTGGCAGTACACCCACGGATGCAGGGCCGCGGTGTCGGCTCGGCGCTGTTCCGCGCCCTGTTCGATGCCGCGGCGCGCTCCGCCCCACCGGTCACGCGCATCGAACTCGTGGCGCGCACCGGCAACGCCGCGGCGATCCGCCTTTACGAGCGGCTTGGGTTCCGTGCCGAAGGCCGCTTCGCCGGGCGCGTGCGCCTGCCGGACGGCACGCTCGAGGACGACATCCCGATGGCGCGGACGAGCCCCGCCACGGGCTGACGCGAACCCAGCCTCAGCCGCCCCTGGGAACGTGGCCGTGCGCGGATTCGACCGCGGGCGTGCGCCACCCGCTCCTGACGCCCCAGTAGCAGAAGGCGAGCGCCGCCAACGCCACGCACAGCTGGTCCCAGCCATAGCCAATATAGTCGTGCCCCTCGAATTCCTTGCTGCCCGCCCAGGACAGCAGTGCGATCGTCGACAGGTAGGCGATCAGCCACCAGGCGCCGCGCATGTGCGTGGAGAAGCCACGCCAGCCGCGCTGCGACTCGTAATACGCGAAGGCCGGCAGCGGCAATATCAGCAGCAGCATGATCTGGCCGGTGTGCGGCCAGCGCGCCCAGTACAGCATCAGGGTCGCAAGCACGAAGGCGCTGGTCGCCAGCGTTCGCAGCCACGGCAAGCGCAAGGGCCGGTGTACGTTTGGGGCCGTGCGCCGCAGCGACATGACACTGATGGGCACCACGAGGTAGGTCACGATCGTGGCCACGGAAATCACGGCGGCAAGCTTGCCCCAGCCGCGGAAGCAGAACAGGAAGATGAAGGACACGACCAGGTTGAACCACATCGCCGGGCGCGGGATGCCGGAGCCTGCGTGCACGCGGCCGAACACGCTGTGCAGGGTGCCGCTGCGCTCCATGGCGTAGATCATGCGCGCCGTCGTCGCGGTGTAGGTGGCGCCGGTGCCGCTCGGGCTCACGAAGGCGTCCGCGTACAGCAGCATGGCAAGCCAGTTGAGGTTGACGGCCAGCGCCAGCTGCGCGAACGGCGAGCTGTACTCGAGTCCCGCCCAGCCCTCCTGCAGGTGCTCCGGCGAAACGGCCGCCAGGAAAGCCACTTGCAGCAGCAGGTAAATGACCGTGCTGAGGCCGATCGAACCCAGGATGGCGAGCGGCACGCTGCGGCCCGGGTTATGGGCCTCGCCGGCGAGGTTCACCGGGCTCTGGAAGCCGTTGAAGCTGAACACGATGCCACTGGTGGCGACGGCCGTCAGGATCGAGGCGAAATGGCCCACGTGCGCCCCGCCATGCACGCCGACCTGGAAATTCCCCGGATGGAAGCTGGTCAGCATCAGCGCGACCGCCGTCGCCGCTGGGACGATCAGCTTGAAGAAAGTGATCGCGCTGTTGGTGCGCGCGAAGATCTTCACGCCCCAGAAATTGAGCAGGAAGTAGATCACCACCAGCACCACGCAGATCGAGAGCCCGGCCATGGTCAGCTCGCCCTGCCCGTTCGCGGCGTGGACGTAGAGCGCCCGCGTCCAGGCGAAGGGCCAGGAGCTCATGTACTGCACCGAGGCCTCGGCCTCGACCGGGATCACGGACACGATCGCGATCCAGGCCGCCCAGCCGGCCACGAACCCGACCAGCGATCCGTGCGAGTAGTGACCGTAGCGCACCGCGCCGCCCGATTCCGGGAACATCGCCCCGAGCTCGGCGTAGGTCAGCGCGACGAACAGGATCACGATCGCGCCGATGGCCCAGGCGTAGATCGCACCCGGCCCGGCCAGCTGCGCGGCGCGCCAGGCCCCGAACAGCCAGCCCGAGCCGATGATCGAGCCCAGGCCAGTGAACATCAGGGCCACGGCGCCCACTTCGCGGCGCACCGCGTGCTCGTTTGCCATACGCAATTCCTTGTTGGGGTACGGGACTGGCCGCCAGTTTACTGCGGCACCTTGAGCTGCGGGCGGAGTCGCTCGACGCGCGCGGCCGCGCTGGCCCGCTCCGCCTCGGTCGGTGCCAGCCGCTGTTGCGCGACGGAGTACTTGAAGACCTCGGCGGTATTGCCGGCCAGCGAACTCATGCGCACCAGCAGCGCGGCGAGCTCGGGACTGTCGGGGCGGCGGTAGAACGCCGCCTCCACGCTTGGCAGCAGGGCGCGCACGCCGGCGACGTCGCCCAGCGTAGCCTGCAGCCAGCCCAGCTGGTAGAGGGCGCGCAGGTCGGCTGGATCGGCCTCGAGCGCCCGGCGGAGGTCCGCGCGCGCATCGGCGCGCAGCTTGCGCGCGTCGAGCTCCTGGGTGCCCGGCAGCCCGTCCTCCTTCTGCCGGGCCAGCAGGGCTTCCTGCGTGGCCAGGTCGCGACGCGCGGCGCCTGCCAGCTCGGCGCGCGCGTGCAGCCGCTCCAGGATCGCGCCAGCCTCGGCATAATGGCGCGCGGCAATCCCGGCGCGCGCGAGCGCAAGCAGCGCGCGCTCGTTGTCCGGATCGGCGGCCAGTACGTCCCTGGTCATCTGCAGCGCCGCCGCCGATTGCGGGTTGCGACCCAGAGCCAGCTCCGCCACACTGGCGCGGTAGGCATTCTCGCCGAGCGGCTGCACCGCGCTCGCCTCAGCCCCGCCCGGCATCTCGGCGCTGTAGGTCCGGAGCTGGACGTTGCGCCGGACCTTCCTGAAATATTCGTCGACCTGGTCGTAGTTGGCGTTGAAGGAGCTGGCGAAGGCCAGCTCCTCGCGCTGTCCCGCCATCTGGCGCTCGACATACTGCGAAACCGTCGGATCGAGCACGCGGTCGATCAGCAGCACGTGCACCAGCCACCAGCATTGCGCCTGGTACAGCGCGAGCGCCTCGGGATTCTGGTTGAACTCCGGGTCACTCGCGGGCAGGCGCAGGATCTTCCCAATGCTGTACCAGCCATGCGCAAGGCGGCCCGCCTGGTCGGCGACGTCCTGTCCAAGCGTGAGCTTGCCGTCGCCGAAGACGACCCCGGCAGCCAGCTGCGCCACGCCTTGCCGGTACCAGTCCGGCAGTCGCGCGAGGCCCCAGCTTGCAAGCAGGGCCAGCGTGCGCGTGGCGTACAGCTCGGCATTGACGGCAGCGCCGTGCTCGCTGGCGAGCACCAGGTATTCGTCGAAGGGCGCGGCCCGGAAGAAGGCGCCTCCCTGCGCGGCCCACACCGGGTCGATCGCTGCCAGCTCGGCGCCCGGGAGCAGGTAGACGCGGGTCGGGGGCGTGCCGCCACTGTTGGGCAGGTGCAGCAGGCCGCGCAAAGCCGCATCGAGCGCCGACAGGCGCTGCGCTACGGTCACTGCGTCGCCCGCGCTCGAGGCCGAAACGACCTCCAGGTCGTTGTGTGCGTAGCGCCAATGCGTGGCCGCCTCGGCGGCGGCCGGCCCGGCCCCGGTCGCGCCGGCCGCGTTCGCGCCGGCGGCGTTCGAGGCCGCGAGCATCGCGACGATTGACGCGAATGCGGCCGCGGCGCGCGTCACGGCTTCGCGGCCGCCTGGTACAGAGGCATGACCTTGGGCAGCAAGGCCTGCAAGTCGGCGGTCCGGGTCGAACTCGAGGGATGCGTGCTCAGGAAGCTCGCCGAGGTCCCCTGCCCCAGCGCGGCCATCTTCTTCCAAAGCGTGATCGCCGCGTTCGGGTCATAGCCGGCGCGCGCCATGAGCTCGAGGCCCAATTCATCCGCTTCGGATTCCTGCACGCGGCTGTGCGGCAGGTTGAAGGTCACGTCGCTCAGCAGGCTGGCAAGCTGCATCGAGGCGCCGTTGAGTTGCGCGATGCTGGCCAGCGCGGTCAGGCCCATCTGCTCGTTGTACAGCCTCGATATCTGCTCGCGGCTGTGCTCGCGCAGCGCGTGGCTGATCTCGTGTGCCATGACGGTCGCGAGCTCCGCATCGGAAAGGTTGAGCCGATCGATCAGGCCCGTATACACCATGATGCGCCCACCGGGCATGCAATAGGCGTTGATCTCCTTGCTGGTCTCGACGTTGATGGCCCAGGGCCAGTCCTTGGCGTCCGGACGGAATGAGCTCGTCTGGTTGATCAATCGCGCCGCGATCTTGCGCACGCGCACCACCTGTGCCGGGTCGCGATTGAGGGTGCCGGCATTTCGCGCCCGCGCCAGCTCGGCCGAGTACTGTTGCGCCGCGCTCTGGTCGATCGCCTGCGGGCTCACCATCGTCGACATGGACTGCTTGCGGGCCACGCCGACGGCCCCGGGCTGCGTGGTCTGGACCGTCTGGCAGGCGGCCAGCAACAACATCGGGGCGAGCAGCATCGGGGCGGGCAGCATCAGCGAGGTCCTGGTTGCGCGCATCATTGTCATCCTGTCTTGGCTTGCGCTTCCGGCGCATCGGGCGGCGGCGCTGATGGCGGCGTCGCGTTCGGCGCCAGCGCCGGCGGCGGGACGGCATCGGGCGTGGGCGCGGGCATGGGCGTGGGCGGCGTGATCGTGTCGGGCGTAGGCGCCTGCGGCACGGGGGCTGGCGGCGCCTGCGGAGGCGGCGCCTGCGGAGGCGGCGCCTGCGGAGGCGGCGCCAACAGGTTGCGCATGAGTTCCTGCTCCGGGAGGTGCACCGCGAGGTTGGCGCAGGCATCGCGGATTGCGAGGCCCGAGACCAGGGCCACGCCTTCGCTCGCGCTCAGTCCGCGTTCGGGCGCGCTGCCGTAGCCCTCGTAGACCCAGCTTCCCAGCAGCGTGCCATCCGTGGCATGAAGGTTGACCTTGAAGCCGATCGTGGCCGAGTAGAACTCCGAGGACCCGGGCGAAGGCAGCAGGTAGACGTAGCTGTCGAGCGTGGTCTCGACGACTCCGTTGAGGCCCTTCGCGCCCGCCGCGCCCGGCGCCTCGTCGCCGAGCATCACCGTGTGCTCGAACAGCGCGGTCATGACGCGGCGCACGGCCTCGGCCTGCGCGCCGCCCAGCTTGATCTCCCACTGGCCCTCCTGCACCTTTTCCTTCTGCACGTACTCCGAGAATGATTTCGGGATACGCACTCCCATCGTCAGCGGCATCGGCACCACCAGCAACGGCGGCACGTCGGCCTGGACCGTGAGGCGCGTCGGCCCGCAGCCGCACAGGGACGCCACGGCCCCGACCGCCGCCGCGACCAGGATCGTACGCCACCAGGGATTTTCTGCGCGCGGCATGCTCATCGCGTCGGCGCCCCCGGCTCCTGGTTGAGTCCGACAAAGGCACCACCGTTGCGTTCGCAGATGATCCGCATCAGGGTCGAGAACCGCGTCTGCGTCACCGGCGGAAAGGAAGGATCGAGCGGGAAGCCGATCGCATGGATGCGCACCTGGCGGCGGCCGTCGGCGCCGGGTCGGTTGATCGAGTCGACCGTGCGCACGACCGATTCAATTGAGTCGCCGTCGAATTCGTCTCCGAACACGTAGACGCTGACCCTGTAATTCTGATTGCCATAGGTACGCACGGCCTCAATGATGCCGTCGGCCGGATTCGAGGCCGAGAACGGTGTCCAGGTGCGCAGCCGGTCGATGACGTTGCGGCGCTGGGTGGGTGAATCCGGCAGCCACTTGCCGCGGAAGCTCGGGTACATGTAGACGCCCTGGTCGTTCATGACCTGGAAGCCCTTGAGGTGCGGATAGATCTCGAGCACCTCGCTGACCTTCTGCAGCACCAGGGGCCAGTGGAAGTTGTACATGCTGCCCGAGGTGTCGATCAGGTAAATGACGTACTCGCTGTCGACCGGCACGCCGCCTATCGCGGCATCCTGCATGCGCTTGTACTGCGAGCCCAGCAGGCGCTTCATTTCATCGGTCAGCGTCTGCTGCGCGGTCACGAGCTGGCCCTCGATCGCGTTCTGGACCTCCGCCTCCTGCTTCGAGCCTGCCATCTCGCCGCGCACCGAGGACAGGTCGCCGCGCAGCCGCGCCAGCCGCAGCTGTTCGTCCGAGAGCTGGACCTTCCTCGCCTTGAGGTCGCGGTTCAGGATCTCGGTGCGTCCGCGGATCTCGACCAGTTCCTGCTGCATCTTGGCGATGCGTTCGGCGAGGTCCACCCGGGTCTGCTCGATGGCCTTGGGCTCGCCGTACTTGCTCAGCACGAACAGCAGGATGATGGCCCCGAAGGCGCAGCAGATCGTGTCCAGGAAGGACATGCTGAACACGTCGAATTCGCGGCTGCGCCGGCGCTTCACGGCCAGTCCCTCGAGGGCATAAGGAAGGAGCCGTGCGTGCGCCGCACCTCGATCCAGAAGGCATTGGCCGCCTGCGGGTCTCCCTCCATGGGCTCCAGGATCACGTTCATGGGGACCGAGGTCGGGTAGGCCTTGATCGCCTGGCTGAACAGCTTGAGCCGACCGTCACTGTCGATGGTCTTGCCGCGGCCGGGACCACCCCTGCCCTGCGTCGGCAGCCCGTCCGTGATCAGGATGACGCTGTCGGGCTTGGGATTGAAATAGCCCGCCACGGCCAGGGCGTCCTCGAGATTGGTGCCGTTCTGCGGCACCAGCTGGTGGAGCGAATCCAGGGCGCCGCTGAGCGCGGTTGCGTCGCTGGCCGCGAGCCACTTGCCGCCGCTATCCTTGAGCAGCGGCCAAACCGTGGTGTTGAAGGAATAGACCTGGAACTGCCGGTCGCCGGCCAGCTGCGACAGCAGCCACTCGACCGTGGCGACGGTGCTGCGCCACTTCCCGGCCGCGCGCCGCCGCGCCGGATCCATGTTGCGCAGCCGGATGATGTTGACCAGCGTCTCGTCCATCATGCTGGCGGAACTGTCGACCAGAATCAGCGTGCGCTGCCCGCGTAACTTGAGTCCCGTGAGGTACTGACGGTCCCCCTCGCCCTTGAAGCCGGCGACGTGCGTGCCGGGCGTGCCGGCGCTGCGCGAACCGGCCTCGAGGCGCTTATTGCCGGCCTCGAGGGACTTGAGGTCGGCCTTGAGCTGGTTGATGTGCTCGCGGCGCGACAGCGTCGCCTGGTTGTATTCGGCCAGCTGCTCGCGACTGGCGCTCAGATCCTCGAGCACGCGGGACGCCTGCCCCTGCGCCTGGACCTCGGCGCTGGTGTCGGACTTGAGTGCATTGGTCAGTACCACGAGGTTCTCGTAGCCGTCGAGCACCTGCGTCTCGAGCCGGTCGGCGTCGGCGCGAGCCGCGGCGGTGCGATGCTCGCTGGCGCGGCCCGACGAGGCATTGAGGATCATGTACAGCAGCACGATGGCGCCGAAGGCGCAGCAGATCGTGTCCAGGAAGGACATGCTGAAGATGTCAAAGCGTCGGCGCTGCATGCTCATCGACGAATTCGATCGCCTCCAGCACTATGCCCGGCGTGCCGAGCCGCAGCCGGTCGCCGCGCTGCAGCCTCGCCTTCCCGTGCACCCGCTCCTCGTTTATGAACGAGCCATAGGTGCTGAGGTCCTCGACGTTGGCAACTCCGTCCTCGAGCCACAGCCGACAGTGCACGCGCGACACGCCCGCGAGCCCGGCAGCAAGCCGCAGCGCCCGCACGCCCCCGGGCACCTGCGTGCCGACCGTCAGTGCCGATTCGAGCAGCGCCCAGGCCCGCCCGCCGTACAGCACGTGCGTGGGCGCGGGCCCGGCCGGCGCTTGCGCCGCGCCAGCTCCACTCGCGGCTCCCGCGCCGAGGATCTCCAGCGGCAGCCGGTACATCAAGGCCGGTTCGGGTCCGCGAAAAATTGCCGCGTGCTGCCGCAGCGCGCCGAGCGCGGCCGCGGCGACCGGAAGCGGAGTCACCGTGCAGGAACTCAGCGCCTGCAGCCGCTCGAGCAACCCCGGCAGCGCCTGCGCACGCGCGCCGACCCGCAGTTCCACCGGCTGGCCCGCGGGCCGGGCGCCCTGCACGAGCTGCAGGATCGCCGCGTAGCAGGATTCCGCGGCCGCCAGCCACTGCGCGCGCGTCAGCTCCACCTGCAGCGTCTCGGCCCCTGACGGCAGCGACACGGTCACGGACTCGGCGCCCTGCAACGCCGCGAGCCATCCCCAGGCGCCGTCCGCCAGCGATTGTTCGCTGCGGCCCTGGTACAGCGGGTCGAAGCGGGTCTGGCGCACGAAGTTGCCGGCGACGAGCTCCACGCAGGACTGCTCGAGCCGCTGCAGCCCGCAGCCGGCGTCGAGCTCGAAGCGCGCGCGGCGCGCGGCCGCGCCGTCCTGCTCGATCGCCGTGACGACGGCGCGGTGGCGCTGCAGCTCGAGGTGCAGCACGTGCGCGGGCACCGGCGCGAGGGCGCAGGCTGCGAGCGCCGCGTCGACCAGCCCGGTCTCGGTGATGCCCGCTTCCGCCGTGATTCCGAGCAGCAGCCCGAGCTGCTCGCGCGCATACCCCGCCGGGACCGCCACCAGCAGGCGCGTGTCGCCGCCGGCCCCCGCCAGCAGCGAGCGCAACTGCTCGAAGGCCAGGTCGGCGGCCGACAGCTGCGGGCGCGGCGCGCGCCCGAGCGGCGCGGCCGACAGTTCCTGCCAGTAGCGGTTGTAGGTTCGCTGCGGCTGCAGCTTAGCCTGCTGCGCCGCAGGCAACCCGGTCAGCAGCCCGGCGTCGGTGACACAGGCCACGCCGGGCGCGCTGGCGACGACACGCGCCTCGACCGCCCCCGTGCCCGCGGCGAGGATCAGCCCCGCGTCGTTGAGCTCGAGTGCCAGCATGCCTTGCCTTGGGGCCCTAGCGCATCTGCAGGTGCCGGATCAGGTGCGTATCCAGGTAATTCTCCGTGTCGAGCACGGTGCGTTCCTGGCGCAGCTGCATCTGGTGCAGGCACAGCATCACGGTGATGCTCAGCGACAGCGCGACCAGCGTCGAGTTGAACGAGGTGCCGAGGCCGGCGACCACGCCGGAGACGTCGCCCTCGACCGCCTTGTGCGCCTGCTGCAGCGAGTTGCCGATGCCGCGCACCGTGCCGACGAAGCCGATCGCCGGGATGGCCCAGGCCACGAAGCGCACCATCGACAGTTCTGAGTCGAGCCGGTCGGTCTCCAGGTTGCAGGTCTCGCGGATCGCGAAGGCAACGTCCTGGATGTTGCGCGTGGCGCCGAAGCGATGCAGGCCCGACAGCAGCGCCCGCGGCAGCAGCTCCGATTGCAGCGCCGCCGGCAGGGCCTCGATCTGGCGTGCGTACTCGCGGCTGTCCTCCGGCAGGATGCGCACCCCGGGCGGCAGCGACAGCAGGTCGGTGTCGAGCAGCTTCCGGGCGCGCATGATGGCGCGCGACTTGTAGGCGATGATGAAGAAGGCCCAGAGCGAGAGGATGACGCAGGTCTCCGGCTCGTAGTCGTGCAGGATCGTGTACATGTCGCGCTCGGGCACGAATTCCTTGTCGCGGGCCATGGCCGCCACGTTCGCGGCCTGCACCGCCGTCGCCTGCGGGCGGATCACCGTGACCCAGAACGCCTGCACGATCGTGACGATGATGATCAGCGAGAAAAGCTCGACCAGGAACTCGTTGCTATTCGATTTATTCATGCCGCCGCTTCGCTCAGATGTCGACCGGGAACGAGATCTCGGAGTCGGCCCGCACCTTTTCGGTGGGATCGATGCGATCGGGCTCCGCGGCCTGCGCGGCGCCCGGCGCCGGCTTGGCGGCCCCGGGCGTTGCCGGCGCGGAACTGGCCGGCGTAGTGGTCGTCGGCGCGGGCGCTGCGGGCGACGACGCCGCCGTGGTGGGTGTGCCCGACGGCTTGGCCGGCGGCGCGGGCTCGGCGGCCGGCAACACGACTGCCGCCGACAGGGCCATGACTACGAGTGCGGTCTGGAATAGGGTTCGCATCGCTTACTCCGCGTAACGGGCTATCCGGAATCCTAGGTCATCGCGCGGCGCGGCCGCCGCTGTGCGCGCCGCCACGCGCAGCTCGACGCTGCTGGCGCTGCGCCAGCTGGCGCCCCTGACCGCGTGCTGGTTGCCGGGCGCCAGGTTCATCGGGTCCACCGCCGTACCCTCGGCGCTGTACGAGGTCGCGTACAAGTCGGTGGTCCACTCACTGACGTTGCCGCCCAGATCGTACAGTCCCAGCGCGGAGGCGGCAAAGCTGCCGACCGGCGCGGACGCCAGGAAGCCGTCGTCGTAGTCGGCGATCGCGTCCGGCAGCGGCGTGCGCGCGCTGGCGTCGGCGTAATTCCCGGAATTCGGCGCAAGCGGCAAGGCGTCGCCCCAGGGGTAGCGGTGCGAGGCGCTCGCGCCGCGCGCGGCCCATTCCCATTCGGCCTCGCTCGGCAGGCGATATCCCGTATTCATCGGCGAAACCGCCACCAGTTCGCCGCCCTCGGGGCGATAGGCCAGCGGCAGCCCGTCGCGTTGCGAGAGCCAGTTGCAGAACGCCGCGGCATCCTGCCAGGTGACGCTGACGACCGGCTGGTTGTCGAGGTTGAGCGAGACCCCGCCAAAGGTGCCCGACTTGTGCTCCGGGTGAAATTCGCGGAATTCCGCGTTGCTGATCTCGCGCGAGCCCAGGTAGAACGGGCGCCGCAGCTCGACCATGCGCTGGCCTTCGTTGGCGCGCCGTCCCGGCTCGCGCCGCGAGCTGCCCATCATGTAGCGGCCCGCGGGCATGAGGCGCAGCTCGATCGAGCCGTGCGCGCGCACCACCGGCGGGATCCGTGCCAGGTGCTGCTGCGCCTCGGTCAGCAGCGTGGCCTCCACCGCCTGGTCGAAGCCGGGGCGCGGCGTGACGCTTGCGCTGAAGCTCGCGTAGCCGCCCTTGCGCACCTCGAGCTGGTGGGCGACCGCGGTCAGCGAGAGCGTCTGGCTGCCCTGCCCGCGACGCGTGCCGTCGACCCATATCTCGGCATCGGCGGGGCTGACACGGACGGCCACGTTGCCGAGTATCGGCGTCAGCGCCACGTCGAACTGCTCGCTCGCGCCGGGTCGCGGTGTCAGCGTGCGCGTGGCGTCCTGGTAGCCCGGCAGCGCCAGCGCCACCGTGACCTCGACCTCGGGGCGCAGGTCCAGGCGCAACGGCGTCTCGCCGCGGTACACGCCGCCGATCGTCACGCGCGCCGCCGCAGGCTCGCTACGCAGCAGCAGCGACGCGTCCGGCAGGCCCAGTCGCACCGGGCCAATCGATTGCGCTTCGCCGGCCTTGACCACGACGTCCATCGTCCAGGGCTTGAATCCGGCCGCCCGCAGCTCGAGGTGGTGCGTGGCCGCGGCCAAGTTCTGCGTCAGGGGCGTGAGGCCGACCGGCTTGCCGTCGACCAGGACCTGCGCCCCCGCGGGTTCGGAGCTGATGCTAAGGCCCGCCGAGTTCGGCGCGAGCACCGGCGCCAGCCGTTGGCTGCGACCGCCTCCGGCAATCTGCACCCGGATCCGGTAAGGCAGGAATCCAGGGACCTCGACCAGTAGATCGTGCGCTCCGGCGGCCAATTCGATCCGGCCGGGTACCGTATACGCCTTGCCGGCATCGACGGTCATGCTGCCCGGAGCGCCGAGCACGACCTCGAGTTCGCCCGGCAGTTTCGCCAGCTCGAGCGTGACGACCTGGCCCGGCTGGCCACTGACCGCGAATGCCAGGCTCTGCGTTCGATATCCGGGCGCCTGCGCTTCCAGCGTGTAGCGGCCCGGGCGCAGGAACAGCTGCGCACCGAAGCGCGGTGTCAGCCAGCCGCCGCCCACGCTGATCCGTGCGTTGGCCGGCGCCACGCGCAGCTGCACGGCGACCCCGCTGGCGAGGAACCACAGGACCCAGGCGACCGCGAGCGCCGCGATTCCGATAATCAGCGGTCGCTTGCTGCGCTTGCCAGCCGGACCGGTGGCCGCCGTCCCGGCGCGATAACGCGTGCTGGCAACGCTCTCGAAGCCCTCAGCCGTGGTGCCGGAGACGACGCCGCCGCGCTCGATCACCGGCGGCGCCGTGAGGTTGCCGCTGCCGCCATCCTCGACCAGCAGGGTGCGCATGCCTTCGGCGTTCGTGAGCCGTAGCACCGCGCTTCCGGCCGTGACCACGTCCCCGGCATGCAGCCAGGTGGAAGCGTCGACCGGACGGCCGTTGTGCAGCAACAGCCCCGGCGCGGACGGCTGCAGGAACAGGTCGTCTTCGCGCACTGCCAGCCACGCCATCGGCGCCGCCGGAGCACCCGCGAGCACGAGCGCGCAGCCGGGACCGCCCAGCGAAAGCGGGAAATCCCCGCGCGCGATATGGCGCTCGCCAAGCGAGTCGACGACCCGCAACACCGCGCTCATATCGGCTCCACGCACTGGATGACCAGGGTCGGCACGGCCCGGCCCGGGGACACGTTGAGTTCACGCCGGACGTCGCGAAAACCAGTGCGCGTGCCAACGACGACGTAGCGGCCGGGCTTGAGCTGCAGCGCCCGCTCCGTGAAATTGCCGAGCGCGCCAATGCGATACACGGTCACCGCCGTGAGGTTGTCGGAATGCAGCGTGACACTCACGGGCGCCGCGGCCTGCGCGAGCAACTCCGACACGCTCGCGACCTGGCGCACCAGCACGGGTCCGGGCGTGGCTATGGCGCGTGCGCGCTGCAGCGTGGCCTGCCCTGCGGCGTAGACCGCATCGCTGTAGCTGCGTTCCGGGTGCGCGATCAGCTGCTCGAGCTCCAGGCTCAGCTGCGCTCGCTCCTGGGCCACGGACAGCGCGCGCCGCGCATCGACCAGCGTCGCATCGAGCGACAGTGCGCGCTGGTATTGCGCGACGGCATCCTGCCAGCGCTCCGCCGCCTCGGCCGCGTGCGCCTGCGAGAGCGCACCCGCCAGTTGCGCAGCGGCATCGGTCGCCGCCAGTTGCGCCAGCGCCCGAGCGGGCTCGGGATCTCCGGGCTTGAGGCGGTGCGCCTCGTCGATCGCGGCGCGCGCCTCGGTGCCGCGCCCGGCGCTGATGGCGGCGTAGGCGCGGGCCATGGCATGGCCGAATTCGTCATTGGTCAATTCACCGCCGGTACGGGCCGCACCGCGCTGCGCCTCGGGCGCGTCAGGGTCGAGCGCCAGCGCCTGCCGGTAGGCCGCCGCGGCCTGCGCCGTCTTCCCCTGGCGCTCGAGTTCGCGCGCCTTGGCAAGTTGCGCGACGACGGCATCGAGCGCTGCTGCGCGGTGCGCGCCGCGCACGGCGGTAGCGTTGCCGGGGTTGATGCGCAGCGCCTCGGCGTAGGCCTGCGCGGCGGGCGCGGATTGCCCCTGGTCCAGCGCCTGCTGGCCCCGCTGCAGCGCAGCCTGCAGCGCTGGTGCGCGCTGCGCCTCGAGCGCGCCGAGCTGCTGCGCAAGCTGGCGCAGCTGCGACTGCGCGCCGCCGTAGTCGCGCTTCTGCATGAGCGCGTCGGCGCTTGCCAGGCTCGATTGCGCGGCGGCCGTACCGGCCGCGGCCCAGGTGCCCGAGTCGGTGGCGACGAGCGCCGCCAGGCGCGCGCTTGCGCGCGTGCGCAAATCGTCGGCGACTGACTTCTGCGCGGCGAGCGCCTGCAGGTCGGCCGGCGGCTCGGGTGTGGTCGCGGCATTCGCCGGCGCGGCAGGCACCGGCACTGCGGCGCCCTTGGCTGGCGACACCGCCGATGGCGCTGGCGTGCGCACCGCGGGCACGATGAACAAGGCCAGCGCGACCAGTCCCAGCGTCACCAGGGCGGCAATGGCGATTCCCGAGCGGAAGCCCTGGCGCCGCAACTGCGTCGCGTCGGCCGCCGCTCCGCTCGTGGCCCGCTGCCAGTTGGCGCGCAGCGCGTCGGCCGCCGAAGTGGGCGGCACCAGTACCGGCGGCGCGTGCGTGGCCGGCGCCTCGGGCATACGGGCGGCGGTGAGCTCGGCGGCGAGCGCCGCGCCAACTTCATGCATCGATGCCGGTCGTTCCGCCGGCTGCGCGCGCAGGCAGCGTTGCGCCAGCCCGACCAGGCCCGGCGGGGCCGGTCGCACTGGCAACAGCGGTCCTGCGGTACCGCCATCGTCCGCCCCACGCGCGTAGCCCGGAGGCTGGCCACAGAGCAGCTCCGCAAGCAGGGCCCCGAAGCCGTAGATGTCATCGCCTGGCTGCGCCGACTCGGCCGCGCGCTGCTGCGGGCTCGCCGAAAATGGCGAGACCGCGTCCGACGAATCGCGCGCGGCGCCGATGGCCTTCAGGTTGGCGAAGTCAGCGAGCCGCGCGTCGCCCGATGCGTCGATCAGCACATTGGCCGCCTTGACGTCGCCGTGCACGAAGCCGCGATCGTGCAAGTAGCCCAAGGCCTGCGCCACTTGCCGCAGGGGCGGCAGGAAATCCCGCCAGGCGCCGCCGCGCAGTCGCGCCAGGTCGCCCGCCGCGGCCAGGTCCATGACCAGGCAGGACAATTCGCCGTCGCGAACCAGTTCCCGCGGCCGCGCCAGGCCCGGATGGTCGAACGCGCGTAGCGCCTCGAATTCCGCCTCGAAGCCAGCATCCGGCGCGTGCTGCAGCTTGAGCGCCACGCTCATGCCGGTGCCACGATCCTGCGCCTGCCACACCGGCGCGCGCTTGCCGCCGCCGAGGCGGCGCGTCAACACGAAACGATCGGCAATCTCCAGTCCGGGCTCGAACATGGCGGGCTGCACACGGCTCAAGGCTTCGCGGGCACGTCGGCCGCCGCCGGTCCCGCCAGCCCCGTCTCGTTCTGGTACAGCTCCTTGAGAAGCTTGCGCCATTCCATGAACTGCTGCTCTCCCGTGCCGCGCAACTCCACCACCTTGCCCTCGACCTCGACGTTCATCGGCGCCACTTCGGCACTGAACGATTCGGTCTGCTGCTTGAGGGATTCGGCGTGGGCCTTGGCCTCCGCCCGCTGCCCCATGCCGCTCTTGAAGGCCTCGATGCCGGCCGCCACGCCCAGCGTGCCTGCCACCTGCGTCGCGGCCGTGCTGCCGGAATTCGTGGCCGCCGCAATGCCGCCGACGACCGCGGCGGCGCCGAGCAGCATGCGCAGCGCAGCGCTGCTCTTGAGGTCCGACTCGGCCTCGAGCTCGGTGTAGTTGCTGCGCCGCCAGTTGACGTACGAGTCGGTGATCCGCTCCGACGACAGCTGGTACTGGTCGTCGAGCGTATCGAGCAGCGAGTAATCGCGCTCGCGCACCTGCCGCAGCCGCTCGTCGAGCGGGCTGTCCTCAGCCGGCAGCCGCAGCAGCTTGTAGCTGCCGTCGCGCTGCTGCTGCAGGTAGCCCTGGTACGCGAACGGCGCCAGCTCGGAATCGAAGCGCAGCCGCGCGATATTGCGGATGCGCTCGAAATCGGCCGGCTTGAGCCTGGCACGTGCCGCCGCGAGATCGTCGGCGATCTGCACGTAGAGATTCTGGAACGGATCGCGCGTCGTCGACGCCCCCGACTTGTAGGCCCTGGTGTCGGGCTCGCCCTTGTAGGTCTTGGACAGCCACGCGTGCCCGGTCGCATCCGTGGCGGTGATGGCGAGCTTGAGCTGCTCGCCGTTCGAGACCAGGACCTTGCCGTCCACGTAGAGGTCGAAGTCCGTGAGGCCGCGCGGCACGACGCGCACCTGCCCCCAGAAGCCCGTGTCCTGCAGCGTCTTCGCCAGCAACACCGGCATGTAGCGCGCCTCGGCCGCGCGCACGTCCGGGTCGATCCCGGATTCTCTCTGCTCCTTTTCCGTGGCCGGGACGTTGGGATCGAAGACGCCGACGCCCACGTCGAGCAGCAGCGGCTCGGGAACTTCCGCTTCCGCCTTGTGCGCCGCCGCCATCGGCTGCGGCAACGTCTCCTGAGTCACGCAGCCGGCCAGCACGAATGCCATGACCGCCACGGCGGCCGCCTGCCACCCGTGCCAGCTCATTTCGCCGACGCCTTGTAGTCGCGGTACTCCTGCCACAGCTTCTCCTGGAGCTGGGGATCCTTCTCCTTCATCGCCGCCTCGCGCAGCTGGCGCGCGACGATGTCATCGTCGTTGCCGTTACCCACGTCGGCCGGCACGCGGGACGGGCCGTTGTTGATGCCGCCCGCACTGCCGCCCGAGCTGCTGCCGGAGCTACCGCCGGTACTGCCGCCGTTTCCGCTGGCTGCTCCACCACTCCTTCCTGCTCCTGTGCCGTTCCTGCCCTGACCGGCTGCAGCAGCCGATCCCGCACCGCCTCCCGTACCGCCAGCGCTTCCGGCGCCTGCGCCACGGCCACTGGGATCGCTGCCCGCGCCCTCGCCTGTCCCGCCGGCGCCGCCGCCAACCGACGATGCGTTGGCATCCCGCTCCTTGTTGAGCGCGTCCTGCTCGCGCTGGATGTGGCGATCGAAGGCGACCATCGAATCGTCGATCCTGCGATTGATCGCGGCGCGCTGCTCGTCAGTCGTAGCCGGACCACCGCCGGCACTACCCGAAGCGCCCGGCATCCCGCCATCACCAGCCGCATTCGCGCCCGCCTTCGCGCCGGCGCCAGCGGCGCCACCATATCCGCCTGCACCTGCGCCGCCGGTGTTCGCACCGGCGCCACCACTTCCGCCGGCACCGCCGCTCGCACCACCACCAGCGCCGGAGCCGGCCGACGCCTTCACTCCTCCGGCCGGGCCTTGGCTACCGCCTTGCGCTGAAGTACCGCCGCCGGCGCTCGAGGCTGCGTCGGCGCCCGCGCCTCCGCCCCCGCCCGACGCTGACCCGGCGTTGGCCTGGGATCCGGCGTTGGGCGCCGATCCGGCGGAACCGCTGTCCGCCCCCGCGCCCTGTCCGGCCGTGGAATTCGGGGCGCCGCCGGTGGAAGTCGAACCGCCCATGCTGCCGGCCATCGCTCCGGCCATCGCCCCAGCCGTGGTGGAACCGCCGGCGCTGGCGGAACCCGCCGCACCGGTCGAACCGCCGGTCGTTGCAGAGCCACCGGCGCTACTGGAACCACCGGCGCTACTGGAACCACCGGCGCTACTGGAACCGCCCGCACTGGTGGCACCGCCGGAATTCGCGCTGGAGGCTGCATCGGCTCCACTGCTGGAGCTCGCGCTCGAGCCCGACGATGACGAGGACGAAGATGAATTGCTCGATGCAGAGTTCGACGACGAGGACGAACTGCTCGACGCCGGTGACGAACTGCTCGACGACGGTTTCGATGCCGTCGAGGAACTGGAGCTCGAAGAGGAGCTCGGCGTAGGCGGGCTGGGCAATGAGGGCGGAGTCGGCGGCGTCGACGGGCTGTTCGCGCAGCCGGCGGCCAGCGGCAGCAGAATCGCCGCCAGCACGATGCGACCCACGCGCCCGCCGCGTTGACCGGCAGGCGGTGTAAGCCGTTCCGATTGTCGTCGCTCCGTCAGCACGTGCTCACGATCCCTTGGCGCCCATGTCGGCGCCCGTCAGGAAATGGTCGAGCTCGCCCGCCAGCCGCGTGCAGGCCGTGTGCTGCACCGGTGCCACGAATGGGAGCGGGATGATGGCGCCCACGATCATCGAATTGCCGTGGACGCCTGCGCCCACGGTACCGAGCGACACGCCGCGCTCAAGGTCCCAGATCCGGGCCTGGTATTCCGAATTCTTCTTCCAGAACGCCATGCCGATGCAGCCCCCTCCCCCCGGTCCCAATGCGCAGGCCAGTGACCCACTCTTGTCCACGACGTTGGTGCCACCCTCGATGGCCACGACATATCTGACCCCGGAGGCAGCGACCCGTTCCCTGACCCCGGGCCTCGCCAGCAGGATGCGCGCGAATTCGACGTCCGCCGGCGCCGTGCTCGGCTCGAGCCAGGGATAGAGGCTGTCAATGAAGGCGCGATGCGGCACGAGCCGGAAGTGGCGGCCCGGCGAGCTGGCGACCGGGCTGCCGGGCTCGGCCTTCGGCATCGAGTGGCCGAGCAGCTGTCCCTCGAGGCAGTCGAGGAAGCCGCTCTCCGAGCCCACGCCCTGCAACTCGGGCTTGGCCAGCAGCACGACGCTCTCGCTGGAGCCGACCATGGCCTCGACCTCGCGCGATTCGTCGATCTTGACGTGCATGCACCCGGCCAGCCCGAGGCAGGCCAAGGCCGGCAACAGCCATGAGAATCCAGACACCGGCACCTCCAGGGCGGGCCCTGGCCCAATTATGTGCTAATTTCCGGCGCCGGGGTTTCCCCAGCCGGGGTCGGGTCGATTGCCGTGCCGGGGCCGGCACTTGCGCGGACCGCGCTCTGGCGGGGCGGTCAGGAACCGGGCGAGTTGCGCTGCCGGTGCCGGCTCTCGATTGCCGACAGCCAGGCGTGGATGTCCTCTTCGCGCACCGAGTCGGCCATGTTCCGTCCGGCCAGGCGCTCGAGCATTTCCTCGTGCTCGCGATGCCGGCGCGAGCTGAATCGATTCAGCGCGCTCCGCCACCAGGGCACGCGGCCGATGCGTGCGGCAATGAGCCCGGGCTTGCTTTCTTTGGGCATGGTGCTGGGACCGCGACCTGCTCCTCAGGTTCCCTATGGAGCCTAACCCACATCCGCCCACGTTAACATGCGGGTTTGACAGTACCCTTCAACCGGCGAGGCGGTCCAGCATCCACAGCTCGTAGGCCAGCAGCACCGTGTACATCAGGGCGGCGGCGATCAGGATCGGCCCCGCGAGCAACCTGCCGAAGGTGCGGACGCGGGTGAGCGCCACCAGTATCGTCACCGCGGTCGCCGTGAGCGCGAGCTTGAGGAAGGCGAAGCCGGGCGTATTGCCGATGACGAAGGGCTCCATGAGCGGGTTGACCTCGGTCGCCCCGTGCTGGATCAGCACCAGCGTCAGCAAGGTATCGGCCATGGACAGCAACAGCACGAGCAGTGCCGCGGCGAACCAGTGGGGCGCGTGCCAGTCGACATGGCCGGGTCGCAGCGGCTCGGCGCGCCGGGAGTTGCGTCGCCTTCCGTGCCAACCGCCGCTGACCAGCGCGCGCAAGGTCTGTGAACGGCGCTCCCCGCTTTGCCGCCGCTCCGCGGTTCCCGCGGACAGGTCGCCCGAGCTGGCCACTACGCTCTAGCCCGTCGCCGCGAATCGGGGTTCGACGACTTCCACTTCCTCTTGGCCGAACACCGGATCGATGATGCGCCGCTCTTCGAGCCGCGCGTCGATGGCATCGAGCGGAGCCGGCGCGCTGGCGCCGTAGCCCTGCATGAAGTCCACGCCCAGGGCCTGTAGCAGGGCCTGTGATTCCGGGGACTCGACGTTCTTGGCGACGACGTGCACGCCCGCGATGCGCGCGGCCTGGGCGATGGCCGCCACGCGGGCCTGGCGCCCGCGATCCTTGACCAGGTCGTGCGTGAGCCCGGGATCGAGCTTGACGAGCCGCACGCCGGGCTGCAGCAGCAGGTCGATCCCGGTGGCGGAGAGCTCGAAGTTGTCGATCACCATGCCGGCGCCCGCCTGCTCGAGTTGCGCGGCGAGCTGCGAGAAATAGACCGGGGCGTGCGCGCAGAATGCGTGCTGCGCCTCGAAGGCGATCAGGCCGCGCGGCAGCTGCGCCTTTTCCAGGCACAGGCGCACGAACTGCAGGAAGTTGGCGTCGCTGAGGGACCCCGTGGTCAGGTTGATCGAGAACTGCGCCGGCTCGGTTGACCAGACCTCGGAGCGCTGGGCCAGCCAGACCAGCAACTCGCCGACGACGCGCCGGTCGAGCACGGCGCCCAGTCCCAGGGCCTCGGCGCCAGCGATCAGTTCCTGCGGGGCGGAGGCGGATTCGGGCAGGCCGGCGGCCCGCATCAGGATTTCGTAGCGGCGGACACGGATTCCCGCCTGGATCGGCGTCAGGTGCTGGGCGTGCAGCTCCAGCGCGAACAGCCGCAGCTTCTCGAGGTAACGGTCGGCCTCGGCGTCATCGACACGCGGGCCCGAGTCGAGCGGGGCCAACGCTGGCGGTAGCCTGGGCTCGTCGGCCGCGGGTGTCGCGCCCTCGGCCGGTCCCTGCGCACCGCAGGCCAATGTTGCGCCCCATTCGCGCACCGCGCGTACGACCGGGATCGGCAAGTCGGGAGCCGCGGTTCCCTTGCCGCGCAGCCAGCGGTCGTCGACCACGAGCATGACGAATCCCACGAACTGGTTGGTGTCGTCCTCGGCGCGCAGCAACACGGCCGTGCGGTCGCGCTGCAGCGGATGGTTGACGCGCGAGGGCGCGCCGCCGCCGCCGAAGCTCTCGAGCGCGACCCGGATCGCCTCGCGCTCGGCCGGGCCCAGCACCTCGCCCTGGTGCCAGTAGATCTCGCCCGCGGCATCGTGCAGCGAGACCCACTTGGCCCACAGCAGCGGCAGGGACGCCACGATGCGCTGCCCGCAGGTGCCGGCCTTCATCGGCGGACGCATGGTCTTGAGGGACACGGCCGGGGTGTTGGGGGACATAAGGCGGCAAGCTAGCGCGCCCGGCCCCAGCCGGTCTGTGAACGGGGTCGCCAGTTCGCAAGGACGGCCGCATAAAGGCCCCGGGCCGGCGCTCAGAGCGCTTCGAAGCGGTTCAAATCCAGGTTCTTGCGCACCCTGTCGGCCGGGAAAACGCTGCCATTGGCGACCACATACACGCCCGGTGAACATAACTGCACCGCGCCGAACGCGAGCCCGAGGTTGAAGGCCGCGTCACTGTCGGCAAAGCGCCCCGGCTGCAGCGCGCCGGTCAGGACGACGGTCTTGCCCGCTATTCCCTGCAGCGACCGGGCGGTCTCCACCATGGTATCGGTGCCGTGGGTCACGAGGATCCGCGGGGCCTTGCAGGCCATGACAGCCGCGCGGATCAGCTCGCGGTCGTCGTCGGTCATCTCGAGGCTGTCCTTGCGCAGCAGCTCGACGATCTCGGGGATCTCGGCCAGCCGCGCATGCACCAGCAGCTCGCGCACCATGGGCGAACCGACGTGATAATTGCCCTTGGCGTCGAAGTACACCTTGTCGATCGTGCCACCAGTGGTGAATATGGCGATGTTCATCGGGTCGCGAGCGAACGTTGTTGCCAGGCGCGCGAGCGCCAGCGCGCGAGCAGCGCCAGCCCCACGAGCATCGCGTAGATGACCACGCTGAACCACCCGCCGGTGGCGCCAAAGCCCCATTCTGGCAGAAATCCGACCCAGCCCTGCCCGGGCGCGAAGCTGCACATGTAGGCCAGCGGCACGAACACCAGCCACGACAGGGCGAGCACCATGGCGGCCGGAACCGCGGCGTCGCCGGCGCCGCGCAGGCACAAGCCGCTTGCCAGGTTCAGCCCGTCGAAGAACTGGTAGGCGGCCGCAATCCACAGCAAGCGGGTACCGAGCACGATGACCGCCGCGGCCCCCGGCCCCGGCGCGGTCACGAACAGCGGCAGCAACCATGGACCGGAGGCCGCGAGCAGCAGTCCGACGCCGCCCATGTAGACCGAGGCCAGCAGGATCACCCGGTTGCCCAGCACCAGCGCCCAGTTGCGATCGCCGGCACCGATGGACTGTCCGACCAGCGTGGTGCCGGCGAGCGCGATGCCGACGCCAGGCAGGTAGGCGATCGCTGTCATGATCATCACGATCTGCGAAGCCGCGCCCTCGATTTCGCCCAGCTTCACCTGCATGAGCTGGAACAGCGAGAAGCCGATCAGGTCGGCCGCCATGACCATGCCCATCGGAAAGCCGATGCGCAGCTGCGCCCAGATGCGACGCAGGTTCGGCGTCCAGGTCAGGTGGGTGCGGTATCCATGCCGGTAATGTCCGCGCAGGAAAGCCACCATGGCGATGGCCAGCCCGCAGGCCTGGGCCACGGTGGTCGCGAGACCCGAGCCGGCCACGCCCAGGTGCCAATGGAATATGAACAATTCATTGAACACCGCGTTCGCGCCCGCCATTACCGCAGTGACCAGCAGGGTCACGCGCGGGCGCCCGATGCCGTTGAAGAAGCCCAGCAATGCCCACACGCCTGCGCCAAACACCGAACCGCCGACACGCGGCAGCCAGAAGGACGCCGCCAGGTCGACGATGCCCGGGGGCAGGCTAAATGGTGCCAGCAGCCCCCGGATCGACAATCCTGCCGCCAGGAACAGCGGCGCGGACAGCAGCAATCCCCACAGCGCGATCCAGACCGCCTGCGCCGCGCGCGCCTGGCGCCGCGCCCCATGCGCCTGCGCCACGACCGTCTGCACGGCCATGCCCAGGCCCGAGAGCATCAGCAGCACGACGAACGCGAGCCAGTGCACCGCGCTGACGGCGGCGAGCGCGCGGGTCGAGATGCGGCCGATGAACCACACGTCGGTGAGGTTCAACACCAACTGCACCGCGCTGTTGGCGATAAGGGGCAGGGCCAGGGCCAGGATCGCGCGCTGGTCGACGTGCGCAACCCCGGTCGCGTCGACGCGCCGCGCCGGCACCCGGTCAGCGCCCGCCGGGGAGTTCATCGCGCCGCGGCGCTATCCGTCGAGTGATCGATCACGCCCGCATAGCGGGCGATGAGGTCTTCGATGTTGTCGTCGGTGCGCGCCAGGCGCTCGTCGAGCTGCTCGATCACGGATGCTTCCGACAATCGCGGCCGGCTGCTCAATTCATCGCCTGCGACGCGCAGCAGGCTCACGACCCGTACCGCGCCCAGAGCCGCGAAGGCGCGCTGGGCATCGGCCAGGCCCTCGCTGACCTGGGGCCGCAAGTGCTCCAGCAGGGTGCCGTGCGCGGCGGCCGCCCAGAATTCCACCGCGGTCAGCAGCGTGCGCTCCTCGGCCGACAGCGCGCCGTCGACGGCCGCGTCGCGCTTGCGCAGCAGCGCCTCGAGCACGAAACTCGTGATTGGATAGATCCCTCGCCAGGTTTCCACAGTTCCGCCCCACACCCCCCACGAAAGACTAATGATATCAGCAGGCTGCCCGCCCTCTCCGGCAAATCTTCGAGGCGTGATGTTATGTTTATTATGAGAAATATGATCTATCCAAATGATTTTAGATAACTTTCCAAGAGTTGACCTCCGATCGACGACGTCCCGCTTGACAGGAAAACTTTCGTTGAAATCCGGAGACTTCGCGCGATATGCTCCGCGCAGGCTTCTGTAAATGAAGCCATCGGACTTGCAGAATAATTAAGGCTGCACCTGAGGTTCCGCGCGCAAGGCGCGGCCGCGGATGTGAAGCGAATTCCGGGACTCCACGATGCACAGCGCGCTTTCTGTCCACCTCGAAGCTGCCGTGACGGCGCTGGTGGGAAACGGAACCCTCAAGGATCGGCTCTGCACTGCCTGGTGCGAACACCTCGACGGCCTGTCAGCGCAGGAGTTGCCGGAGGACGCGCAGGATGAGTTCGAGGCGCTGACCCGCGTCATGCACGGCGCGCGCGCGCTGCCGGGCGACAGCGTCGTGCGCGCCTCGATCCGCAAGTTCTCCAACGATGAGGCCGAGCGCTACGCGGCGCTCATACTGCGCCTGTACCGGCTGCGCATCGCGGAACTTGCGGCCACGCCGCGACTGCCAGCTCGCTCCGCCAGCGCGCCGCGCGAGAGCACTCCGCTCGCCGCCCTGCTCGCGCTCGAGGGCGGCGCGCGCGCCGCTGCGCGCGCCAAGCAGGCCAGCCGCACCTGAGCAGCGAGCGCGGACGCGCGTTAGTCGCGTCAGTCGATCTTGAACTCGATGGTATCCCAGCGCGTGGTTTCTTCGTGGCGCCCCTGGCGCCGGATCTCGTCCGCCAGCGCGCGCTCGTCCCAGGCAACCTGAGCGTCCACCAGCTCGGTGACGGTGCGCGGCAGCACCAGTTCCGAGCCGAAGCCCGGGAGCAGGATCACCGGCTTGTTGCCCGCCTTGGCGAAATGCAGCTGGAACACCAGCAGGTCGCGGTGGTCCGCGTACAGACTCGAGAGCGCCACCACCACCTCGGCCGAGTGCATCTGCGCGCGCAGTTCCTCGCGTTGGCCCTCGGTCGACATGTTGAGCGGGCGCTGCTCGGGGTTGCTGCAATTGCGATAATAGAAGTTACGCGCGCTCTCGAGGAACTCGTAGACCCGCAGGTAATCGTCGCCCTGCTCCCAGGCATGGGTGGTGAAGACCCGTATGGGATCGGCCTGTGACATGCGTTGAAGTGTACTGTGCCACCCGCTGCTTGCATACTTCGCACAAGGAACCCGCTTGCGCCTGCTCCTCTACAACATCCGCTACGCCACCGGCACTGGCCCGGCCTTCCACCTGCCACTGCCCGGCGCCGGCTACCTGCGCAGCAGCCAGTCCGAGCTCGAGCGCATCACCCGATTCATCCGCCAGGAGAACCCCGACCTCGTGGGGCTGGTCGAGGTCGACACCGGCTCGATTCGCACCGGCATGGTCAACCAGGCCGAGTACATCGCCAATTCGCTCGGGCACTACACGGCCTACGAGTGCAAGTACGGGTCCGGGTCGATCAATCACCTGGTGCCGATCGTGCGCAAGCAGTCCAACGCGCTGCTCGCGGCGCCGAGCGTCACCGGTGAACGCTTCCACTACTTCGACACCGGCATCAAGCGGCTGATCATCGAACTCGAGCTGGACGAGGTCTGCGTGTTCCTGGTGCACCTGTCGCTCAAGTACCGCCACCGCCAGTACCAGCTGCGCACGCTGCACGACCTGATCTCGAGCGCGAGCAAGCCGGTGATCGTCGCCGGGGACTTCAATACCTTCTGGGGCACGCACGAGATCTACCTGTTCATGCGCGCCTCTGGGCTGCGCAGCGCCAACGCGCTCGGGCTGCCGTCCTACCCGGCGCGCAATCCGCGCGTCGAGCTCGACTTCATCCTCGTGAGCGCTGACATCGAGGTCACCGCATTCCGCATCCCCGAGGTGCGCCACTCCGACCACCGTCCACTGGTCTGCGACTTCGAGATCCGCAAGCACTAGCTGCACCGGAGGCACGCCCATGAACAGCGACACTGCCTGGCGACTCACGCGCGACGCCGACGACATCGCCACGCTGACCATCGACCGTCCGGGCAGCAGCGCCAACACCCTGAGCCAGCCGGTGCTGCTCGAACTCGAGCAGCAGCTGGCGCTGTTGCGGAGCGCCCCGCCGCGCGGGCTGATCGTCTGCTCGGGCAAGGCCAGCGGCTTCATCGCCGGCGCCGACATCCGCGAGTTCACGGCCTTCCGCAATGCGGCCGAGCGGCTTCGAGCACATCCGCATCGGCCAGCGCATCTTCGACCAGCTCGAGGCCCTGCCCTGCCCGACGGTGGCGGCGATCGCACGGCTTCGCGCTCGGCGGCGGCCTCGAGCTCGCGCTGGCCTGCCGCTACCGCGTCGCGGTCGGCGACGCCCGGCTGTCGCTCGGCCTGCCCGAGGTGCAGCTCGGGATCCACCCGGGCTTCGGCGGCACGGTGCGCGCC
Source organism: uncultured Gammaproteobacteria bacterium (assembly GCA_963778855.1). GTDB lineage: Bacteria > Pseudomonadota > Gammaproteobacteria > Steroidobacterales > Steroidobacteraceae > FEN-1191. The sequence goes on from CAVZWC010000001.1 coordinate 569,830, forward strand.
GTGCGCCTGCTCGGCGTGCGCGCGGCCATGGAGCTGATGCTCACCGGGCAAGCCGATGCGCGCCGAGCGGGCGCTCGCCACCGGCCTGGTCGACCGGCTGGTGGGCACGGGCGAATTGCTGGCGGCGGCGCGACAGGTCCTGCTGGCGCGCCCCAGCCCGCGCGCCGCCCCGCTGCTCGACCGCCTGCTGAACCTGCCGGGCGTGCGCGCGCTGCTGCGCCCCTCGCTCGAGGCGCGGGTCGGGCGCCAGGCGCGCCGCGATCACTATCCGGCGCCCTACGCGATCATCGAGCTGTGGGTGCGCTATGGCGCGCGCGGCCGAGCCGCCTATGACGCCGAGGCGCACTCGATCGCGCGCCTGTTCACGACCGAGGCGGCTCGCGCAGCCTGGTGCGCGTGTTCCTGCTGCAGGACCGGCTCAAGGCGCTCGGCGGCAAGCCCGCGGGCGCGCTCAAGCGCGTGCACGTGGTCGGCGCCGGCGTGATGGGCGGTGACATCGCCGCCTGGTGCGCATTGCGCGGCCTCGAGGTCACGCTGCAGGATCGCGAGCAGAAGTTCGTCGCAGCCCGCGCTCACGCGCGCCAGCGCGCTGTTCGAGCAAGCGCATCCGCGACCCGGCCGAGCGCGCCGCGGCGGGCGCGCGCCTGCGCGCCGACGTCGCCGGCGACGGCGTGCCGCAGGCCGACGTCGTGATCGAGGCGATCTTCGAGGACCTCGGACGCCAAGCACGCGCTGTACGCGCAGCTCGAGCCGCGCCTCAGGCGCGGGCGCGGTGCTCGCGACCAACACCTCGAGCATCACGCTGGAGACGCTCGCTGCGCGAGCTCGCCGACCCCGGCCGGCTGGTCGGCCTGCACTTCTTCAATCCGGTGGCGCAGATGCCGCTGGTCGAGGTCATCCACTCGGCGCAAACCCGGCCCGAGCCGCTGGCGGCGGCCATGGCCTTCGCGCGCCGCCTCGACAAGCTGCCGCTGCCGTGCCGCAGCGCGCCCGGCTTCCTCGTCAACCGCGTGCTGTTCCCGTACCTGCACGAGGCGCTGTATGCCGCCGGCGAAGGCGTGCCGCTGCGAGCTCATCGACCGGGCCGCGACTCGACTTCGGCATGCCGATGGGCCCGATCGAGCTCGCCGACGTGGTCGGCCTCGACGTCGTCATGCACGTCGGCGAGATCATCACGCGCGAGCTCGGCCGCGACCTGCCCCCGTTCGCACAGCGGCTGCGCGAGCTGGTGGCGGCACGCAAGCTCGGGCGCAAGAGCGGGCAGGGCTTCTACGCCTGGCGGGACGGCAAGGCCGTGCGCGCAAGCGCGACCGCGGCGCCACCGGCCGGACCTCGCCGACCGCCTGATCCTCGCCCTGCGTCAACGAGTGCGCGGCCTGCCTGCGCGAACGGGTCGTCGCCGATGCCGACCTGGTCGACGCCGGCGTGATCTTCGGCACCGGCTTTGCGCCGTTCCGTGGCGGGCCGCTCCACTACGCGCGCACGCGCGGCATCGAGGCCACGCCGCGCCCGGCTCGAGGAACTCGCAGCGGCGCTACGGGCCGCGCTTCCGCCCGGACGCGCTATGGTCGCAGGGCTTTGCCGGCCTGAGCCCGGCGGTTCCGCGGGGCCACCGGATCGCTGTGCTAACATCGACCGCAGAGCTGATTCCCAGGATGCCTGCATGAGTGAGGGCCGACCCGCCGACGTGCCGACGCTGCGTAAGCTGTCGCCGCTCGACGGGATGAAGAAGGACAACCTGGCTGCGCTGGCCCGCAAGGTGGCGATCCGCGAACTGCCGGCCAATCGCACGCTCTTCAAGGAGGGCGACAACGACGCGGCAGGTCTACTGGCTGATCGCCGGGCTGGTCGAGCTGCGCGAGGGCGACCGCACCGTGGCGATGATCCGCGGCGGCACCCCGGAGGCGCGCAATCCGCTGTCGCCGAAGCTGCCGCGGCGCGTGACGGCGCGCGCGGTCGACACCATCGAGTACCTCGCCGTCGACAGCGACCTGCTCGACATGATGATCACCTGGGACCAGACCGGCACCTACGAGGTCGGCGAGCTGCAGGCGCACTTCGGCGGCGGCGGCGGCGACGACTGGATGACGACACTGCTGCAGACCAAGGCCTTCCACCGCATCCCGCCGGCCAACATCCAGGCGATCTTCATGCGCATGCAGCGCGCGCCCTGCCGCGCCGGCGAGGTCATCATCCGCCAGGGCGACCGACGGCGACTATTTCTACGCCATCGTCAGCGGCAAGTGCGCGGTCACGCGCGAGACGCCGCTCAACCGCGAGGGCATCCGGCTCGCGGAGCTGTCGGTCGGCGACACCTTCGGCGAGGAGGCGCTGATCTCCGAGTCCAAGCGCAACGCCACCGTCACCATGCTCAGCGACGGCGTGCTGATGCGGCTCAGCAAGGAAGACTTCCGCGAGCTCATGAACGAGCCGCTGCAGCAGTGGGTCAGCTACCCGGAGGCCCGCGAGATCATCCAGCGCGGCGGGCGCTGGCTCGACGTGCGCCTGCCCTCCGAGTACCAGAACCTGGCCATCGAAGGCGCGCTCAACATCCCGCTGTACTTCATCCGCCTGAAGCTGGCCACGCTCGATCGCGATCTGCCCTACGTCGTCTATTGCGACACCGGACGGCGCAGCGCCGCGGGTGCCTTCATCCTGCTGGAGCGCGGCTTCGATGCCTACGTGCTGCGCGGCGGCCTGTCGAGCGCCGAACCCGAGTTGCGCCGCCCCGGCTAGCGCGCCGGCGCGCGACCTACCGGCAACTGCAGGCGGAACCAATGGATCGGGCTTTCCATGCGATCCCCATTTGGGGCCTGTTTGTCGGCACCTTGTTATTGGCGCTCGCCTCCGTCGACGCCGGCTACCGGTGGGCAAGGCAAAGGCAAAAAGACCGGGAAGCGGAAAAGGAGGCGCCGGTGGGCGCCATCGGGGGAGCGACACTGGGTCTGCTCGCGTTTCTGCTCGCCTTCACTTTTGGCCACGCCGCTGAAGGATTCCATGCGAGAAAAGTGGCCCTCGTGGACGAGACCAATGCAATCCGGATGACTTACATGCTCTGCAGCGTGATTCCTGAAGCACAACGTTCTGAGATTCGCACGGTTCTGCGCGAGTATGTCGACCAGAGACTGCGCTGGTCTGAGGGCAGGCCGGACGATCCCGGCAAGTCGGCAGCAGAGCTGCTCGATCGACTTTGGAAGGCCGTCGCCGCAGTCGGAGAACAAAATCCGGGTCAAGTAGATGTCTTCCTGTCCTACGCCGCCAGGATCTTCGACCTGCAGCAGGAGCGCATCATGGTTCGCGAACGCAGCCGGATTCCAGGCGCATTTTGGCTTGTTCTCTCTATCGTGGCGTTCCTTGCGTTCTCCTCGGTGGGCTACCACGGCGGCGTGGCAGGCACGGTCCGCAGCCCGGTCATGGTCGCCGTGGCAATCGCGTTCTCCGCAGTCATCATGATCATCGCGGATCTGGACCGGCCCGGGCAGGGATTCATCAATGTCAGCCAGCAGCCGATGATGGACTTGCGTGCGGCGCTGGCCAGCTCGAAATTGTGATTTCTGCCTTCGGTTCGAAACCATAACGCGCAGGAACCGTTATGTATGGATTTCTGCCAGGTGGTCTCAACTGAACCTGGAGCGAGAGGCCAATCGGATGATTCTCAGGCCCACCCTCCTGGTTCGCGCCATCCTGTCCGGCCTGCTGCTGTGCATTTGTGGCGTGGTTTCTGCCCAACCGGATCCTACATCGGCGTTGGCCGAGGACCAGAGGCTGCTGACCTACATCCAACCGGGTCAGCTCGTCGACATCGGCGGCCGGCGCATCAACCTGCACTGCATGGGCGCCGGTGAACCAACGGTCATACTGATGGCCGGCCTATCGAGCTGGTCGCCGGTCTGGTACAAGACCCAGCCCGGCATCGCGCGAATGACACGCGTTTGCACCTTTGATCGAGCCAGCTACGGCTTCAGCGACCCGGCACCCCGGCCGCAGATCCTTGCCGATGTGGTGGACGACCTGCACGCGGCGCTCGGGGCTGGATCCATACCCGCACCATACGTACTGCTAGGGCACTCGTTGGGCGGCGTGGAGGCGCGACTCTACGCGCAACGCTGGCCCAAGGAGGTCGTAGGCATGATCCTCGACGATACCAGTCCGGCTGCAGAAGGCCTCATCAACGAAAACCAGCCGGATTTCGACGAGGTGATCGGACGAGAGAGCTACGCGTCCGGCAAGTTGTATTGCGCCTTGTTGGCAGCTCATGGACCCCTTGAGCCGTCCAGGCCCGAATACAGGGATTGTTCGTTGCCTCTGCCTGTCGACACGCCCGCCGCATTCAGGAACAAGGCGCCGCAGTTCTACACCGCCGCCTATTTCGCCAGCCAGGTCTCACTGATGTCGTCGATCTATGTACACAGGTACGACTTCGTGGATCACCGCAGCCTTGGCGCAATGCCCCTCGTGGTGCTGTCGGCGGAGAACTCATGGGAAACTTGGAATGAAGGCACACCCGCCACCATCCGGTTCAACCGATCTTACCTGCCGGTCTGGATAGGGATGCACGATGACCTGGCGCATCTGTCCTCGCGCGGGGTACACCGGGTCATCAAGGGATCTGGCCACGAGATTCAATTGGAAAGGCCACAAGCAGTGATCGACGCTGTGGACGAAGTGCTGCGCCAACTTCGCGCGGGCGCGAAGTCCTGACAGATGCCTGCCTCGCTCCCGGGATTGCTCAGCGCGTCGAATGCGCCCCAAGCGGCCCGACGCTACATCGTATGCGTGGCTTTGTCACCGGAGAGCGCGCCGGCCAGGTAGTTCTCGATCTTGTGACGCGTCTGGCCGCGGTCCTGGTCGCTGAACTGCACGCCGATGCCGGCCGTGCGCTTGCCCTGCGCGCCCTTGGGCGTGACCCAGATGACGCGCCCGGCCACGGGCAGTTTCTCGTCCTCGCCCATGAGGTTCAGCAGCATGAACACCTCGTCGCCGATGCGGTAATTGCTGTTGGTCGGGATGAACAGCCCGCCGTTGGCGATGAAGGGCATGTAGGCGAGGTAGAGCGCGCTCTTGTCCTTGATCGTGAGTGTCAGCAGCCCGGGCTTGGTCGCCGCCGGGCGCGCCGCGTCGGCACGCGGCGGGATGTCGGCGCGGGATTCGGTCTGGCGCACTGGGCTGTCCTTGGCCATCATTGACTCAGCTGTTGCGCAGCGCGCGCAGTTGCCACAGCAGTTGCTCCACCGCGAGTGCCTTGTTGATCGTGGTCGTCGCCAGCCGCCGGAGCTCGTACAGGGCGTCCATCAGCCGGACCAAGCTGCGTATATTCATAGATGAATTCCCGGCTGGCAAGTGCGCCGCAGTGTGCAGTTCCGCCATCCCGCCGGCAGCATGCATGCGGGCGGCCAGGCCGCGTGTGACCCAGTTCTCAGCGCAGCGCAGCCGCAGCTCGTAGCCGTCGCCCTCCGCCCAGCGCCCGGCGGCGGCCGCGAGGTCGATGGACCCGGCCAGCGCGCCCTCGAGCTGTTCCTCGGTCTCGGCGCGCAGCGCCAGGATCTCGGCCGGATCGGCCGCCAGCGCCAGCAGCGGCGCGTCGCCGAGCACGTCCAGCACCGCCTCCCAGTCCGCGTCGCCGCGCTGCCGGCGCAACCAGGGGATGCAGTCAGCCCGCGGCGGGGGCCGCACCTGCAGCCTCAGGCAGCGGCTCAGCACCGTCGCCGGCAGTCGCGCCGTGACCGCCGTGACCAGCACGATCAGCACGCCGGGGCGCGGTTCCTCCAGCGTCTTGAGCAGCGCGTTCGCGGCATTGGCATTGAGCCGGTCGGCTGGGCTGATGATCGCGGCGCTGGCCGCCGAACCGTGCGAGCTCAGCGCCAGCGCCTCGCCGAGCGCCCGGATCTGGTCGACCTTGATCTGGATCGCATCCTCCTCGGGTGCGACGAGCCACAGGTCCGGATGCGAGCGCGCCAGGACGCGCACGCAGTCGCGACAGCGCCCGCAGGGGTAGTCCTCGGCAGGGCACAGCGCCACGCTTGCGGCCAGCAACGCCAGATGCTCACCACCTGCCCCCGGCGCGTCCTGGATCAGCAGCGCCTGCGGCAGGCGCGACTGCGCGCGCGCCTGCCGCAGCGCCTGCAACGGCGGGCCCAGCCAGAACAGGTCTGGCTCCGGTGTCGTCGCGGGCGCAGCGCTCAAGCCACGGCTCGGGGCAGCAGGTCAGCGATGGCTGCAAGCGCAGCGGCATTCACCTGGTCGGGTGCGGCGCCGGCATCGATGACGCGGATGCGGCGGCGCTCTTCGTGCGCGCGCCGCAGGTAGGCCGCGCGCACGCGTTCGAAGAACCCCTGTTGCTCGGCTTCGAAACGATCGCCGCCGCCGCGTCGTCGCGCGCGTGCCAATCCTGCCTCGACCGGGAGGTCGAGCAGCAGCGTCCTCGCCGGCCACAGGTCGGCGTGCACGGCGGCAGCGAGCTGGTCAAGCAGCGCGGTACTGAGGCCGCGACCGCCGCCCTGGTAGGCGTAGCTGGCGTCGGTGAAGCGATCGCAGATCACCCAGCGGCCGGCAGCGAGCGCCGGCCGCATCGCGTTGTCGAGGTGGACGGCGCGGGCGGCGAACATCATCAGAGTTTCGGCCACCGGGCTGATGGCTTCGCTGCCGCGACCGAGCAGCAACTCGCGCACGCGCTCGGCCAACGGCGTGCCGCCAGGCTCGCGCGTCAGCAGCACCGGCACGCCGCGCCGCTCGAGCTCCTGCTGCAGCGCTCGCGCCAGCGTGCTCTTGCCCGCGCCCTCGACGCCTTCCAGCGAGATGAATGTCCCAACCGTCATCGACCGCTCCCCGTCATCGCGCGGTCCGGTCGCGCCCCGGTGCGCTTGAGGAAGCGCAGCACCGCCGCATTGTGCTGCGCGTAGGTGGCCGAGAACTGGTGGCTGCCGTCGCCCTCCCCGGTCGCCACGAAATATAGCGCGTCCGAGTCCGCCGGATGCAGGGTCGCGTGCAGCGAGGCGCCCCCGGGCAACGCGATCGGCGTCGGCGGCAATCCGGCGCGCGTGTAGCTGTTGTAGGGCCCGTCGGCCTCGAGGTCACGGCGCCGCAGGTTACCGTCGTAAGAAGCGCCGAGTCCGTATATGACCGTCGGGTCCGATTGCAGGCGCATGCCGCGGCGCAGGCGATTGACGAACACGGCTGCGACGCGCTCGCGCTCGTCCTCGCGCCCGGCCTCCTTCTCGACGATCGAGGCGAGCACCAGGGCTTCGCTGGGGCTGCGCAGCGGCAGGTCTGGCGCGCGCCCGGCCCATTCCTGCGCCAGGCGCTCGCTCATGCGCTGCAGCGCCAGCTCATAGAGGCGTCGATCGCTGGTACCCGCGGCGAAGCGGTAGGTGTCGGGGAAGAAGCGGCCCTCGGCCGCCTCGCCACGCAGGCCGAGTTGCGCCATGAGCGCCGCCGTGTCGAGCTGCCGCCAATCGTGGTTCAGGTCCGGGCTGGCGTCGAGCGCCGCGCGCAGCTGGGTGAAGGTCCAACCCTCGACGATCGTGACCTGGGACATCACGACGCGGCCAGCGGCCAATTGCGCCAGGGTCTCGCGCACCGTGGCCGCCGGCGCGAGTTCATAGGAGCCGGCCTGCGCACGCAGCGGCTCACCGTGAAGCCGCAGATACCATTCCACCAGGCGCGGGTCGCGCAGCGCGTGCGCCCGCTGCAGCTCGGCGAGCACCGCGCGCAGGCTCGCGCCGGCATGGATTTGCACGCGCGTGCCCGCTGGCGCCTCGGAACGCTGTTCCATGCTGGCCTCAAGCTGCTGCCAAAGCAGCGCGGCCGCGACCGCCAGGGTCGCGGCGAGCACTCCGGCCAGGCGCCAGCCGTTAGCCGGGCGCGCCATCGATCGCCTCCTGCAGTCGCGCGGTGCGTGGATCCACGCCGAGCCTCCGTCCCTGGTACCAGTGTACGGGTTGCACCCCGAGCCGGACATTGGTGACGAACATCGCCCCGGCCTGCGCCAGCACCGCGACCGGCACGGGCGCGACCCGCAGCCCGATGCCCAGCCTCGCGGCGGCCTCGAGCACCAGCGAGCGCATGACGCCGGCCACGCCGCAGTTCGCGACCGGAGGCGTCTGCAGGGCATCGCCACGCCACAGGAACACGTTGCTCATGCTGCCGCCCGCCAGTTCGCCGGCGCCCGAGCACATCAGCACCTCGTGCAGCCCGAGCGGCCCAGCGGCGCGCTGCGCCAGCACCTGCTCGAGCCGGTTGAGGTGCTTGATGCCGGCCAGCAACGGATTGGCGCCGAGCCCGACCGCCGAGAGCCCGGCACGGAATTCCGCCGGCGCCGGTGCGGGCCAGTCGTACACGCTGACAATCCGCGTCGGACGCTCGTCGCCTGCGGGGCGGTAGCCGCGCGCCGTGGCCGGCCCGCGCGTCAGGATGACCTTGACGAGCGCGCGTGGCGCCTTGCCAGCCAGCGACTCCGCCTCGCTGCGCAGCAGCGCGCCGTCCGGCTCCGGCAGCCCGAGGCGCTCGCAGCCGAGTGCGAGCCGCGCCAGGTGACGCTCGAACCAGCGCAACCGGCCGTGTTCGGCGCGCATCGTCTCGAACAGGCCGTCACCGTACTGCAGCCCGCGATCGCGGATCGAAACCAGCTCCGCGGGCGAGCCGTTGACAAGCGCCGGCGGCCTGCTCAAGCGCCGCCCCCGAAGGCGCGCAGCAGTCCCTGCGCCTTGGTGCGGGTCTCGGCCAGTTCGCGCTGCCAGTCGGAATCGGCGACGATGCCGGCGCCGGTGCGGAAGCGCAGTGCGGCGCCGGCCAGCGTCGCGGTACGGATCAGGATATTGAAGTCCATGTCGCCGTTGACGTTGAGGTAGCCCATCGAGCCAGTGTAGGCGCCGCGCGCCTCGCCTTCGAGCTCGCCGATGATCTGCATGCAGCGGTACTTCGGGCAGCCGGTGATGGTGCCGCCAGGGAACACCGCGCGCAGCGTGGCACCGGGCGTCACTTCCCGGCGCAAGCGCCCGCGGACGTTCGAAACGATGTGGTGCAGGTGCGGATAGCTCTCGGTCACCATGAACTCGTCGACCTCGACGCTGCCGGCCTCGCAGATGCGCCCGAGGTCGTTGCGCTCCAGGTCGATGAGCATGACGTGCTCGGCGCGCTCCTTGGCGTTGGCGCAGCAGCTCCCTGCGCTCCGCAGTCGTCGCTGCCGGCCGCGCCGCGCCGCGCCCGCGTCCCGGCGATCGGCCGCGTCTCGACCTGCCGACCGCGGACCCGCACCAGCCGCTCGGGCGAGGAGCTCAGCAGCGTCAACGCCGGCAGGTGGCGTAGACGGCAAAGGGCGCCGGGTTGGCGCGCCGCAGGCTCTCGTAGAGCGCGCCGCGGATCGGGTCGTCGCCGAGTCGCAGCCGCCAGCCGCGCGACAGGTTGGCCTGGTAGATGTCGCCGCTGGCGATGTGCTCCTGCGCGCGCAACACGGCCGCGCGGAACAGTTCCGGGTCCTGCTCGATCACGACGCCGGGAAGGCGCGAGTCCGCCGCCACGCCGGCTTCGCCCGCGGTCAATTCAGCGAGCGCACGCTCGATGCGCGCCCCGGCATCGGTGGCCTCCGCCTCGGCAACGAGCCGGCAGCTGCACTGTTCGTGGTCGTAGACGAGCGCCGCGCCGACGCGCACCGCGAGCGCGCACACCGCGTCGGCCGGCAACGGCGGCAGCCGCAGGCCGGGCTCGATCCGACCGGCCATCTCGTAGCCCAGGAACACGACCCAGCCGCCGCGGAATGGTGCTCCGCCCGCAAGCGCCTCCGCCTGGCCACTGCCCTGCTCCGCCGCCCACCATTCATCGAGCGCCCCGAGGAAGTCTTGGCTGCCAAGCCTCACACCACGGCTCTCGAGCCGGCCGTCGCCGCGCAGCAGCAGCGAGGCGCGCGGCAGCGCCGCCAGCACCGAATGGCGGCCCAGCGGGCCAAGCGCGGCGCTGTCGTAAAGGGCCGGGAATGTTCCAGGCTGGGACGCAACCAGCCGCCGCAACTGCGCGGGGGTAGCGGCAAAATCGCGCACCAGCAGGCTGCGCGCGTTCACGGCCGGAATGGCGACGTCAGCCGGAGAGGCGGCGCATGACCAGGGTGCCATTGGTGCCGCCGAAGCCGAAGGAATTGGAAACCGCCACGTCGATGTGCATGGAGCGCGCCGTGTTCGGCACGAAATCGAGGTCGCAGGCCGGATCGGGATTCTCGAGGTTGGTGGTCGGCGGCGCCACCTGGTCGCGCAGCGCCAGCACGCAGAAGATCGCCTCGACCACGCCGGCGGCGCCGAGCAGGTGACCGGTCATAGACTTGGTCGAGCTGACCGCAAGTCGCGCCGCGTGCTCGCCGAAGGTGTGCTTGATGGCGACGACTTCCGCCTGGTCGCCGAGCGGCGTCGAGGTCGCGTGCGCATTGAGGTACTGGACCTCGCCCGGATTGACGCCGGCGTCGCGCAGCGCGTTGCGCATGGCCAGCGCGGCGCCGGCGCCGTCATCCGGCGGGGCCGTGATGTGGAACGCGTCGCCGCTCATGCCGAAGCCGACCAGCTCGGCGTAGATGCGCGCGCCACGCCGTCGTGCATGCTCGTATTCCTCGAGCACCATCGCGCCGCCGCCGTCACTGAGCACGAAGCCGTCGCGGTCGCGGTCCCAGGGCCGGCTCGCGCTAGTGGGTGAATCGTTGCGCGTCGACAGCGCCTTGGCCTGCGAGAAGCCACCAATCGCGGTCGGCGTGGTGCCCATCTCGGCGCCGCCCGAGATCACGAGGTCGGCGTCGCCATACTGGATGCAGCGCGCGGCCACGCCCAGCGCGTGGGTCGAGGTCGTGCAGGCCGTCACCACGCCGAGGTTGGGCCCGCGGAAGCCGAAGCGGATCGACAGGTGGCCCGCGAGCATGTTGATGATCGAGCCGGGAATGTAGAACGGCGAGATGCGGCGCACGCCGCCGGCGAGGTAGGCGTCATGCTCGGATTCGATCGTGCTGAGCCCGCCGATGCCGGCGCCCATGATGACGCCGCAGCGCTCGCGATCGAGGCGCTCGACGTCGAGCCCGGCGTCGGCGACCGCCTGCACCCCGGCGGCGACGCCGTAATGCATGAACGGATCCATGCGCCGCGCTTCCTTGGGCGGCAAGTAGGCGCCGAGCTCGAAGCCGCGCACCGCGCCGCCGAAGCGCACGGGGAAAGCAGTCGTGTCGAAGCGCGTGATGGGCCCGATGCCGCTTTCGCCGCGCAGGATCGCCGCCCACGCGTCGGTGACCGTGCTGCCCATCGGGCACACGATCCCAAGGCCGGTGATGACGACGCGTCGCTTGCTCAACTTGGGTCAACCAAGCGTTCGATGCCGCTCAGGCCTTGTTGCGGCGTTCGTTGATGTAGTCGATGGCCTGCTGGACGGTGGTTATTTTTTCGGCGTCTTCGTCCGGGATCTCGATTTCGAATTCTTCCTCGAGCGCCATGACGAGTTCGACCGTGTCGAGAGAATCGGCCCCAAGGTCGTCAACGAACGAGGCGGCGCTGGTGACCTGCTCGGCCTTGACCCCCAGTTGCTCGGCAACGATCGCCTTCACCTGCTGTTCTACGTTGCTCATCGTGATCTGACCCTCTGTTCGGTTGACGGCGGCGTATTGTAGGGGAACACCCCGCCCGCCGCCACCCGCCAATTTTTTGCGAGTAATTGATTTATCTGGACATTTACCAGCGAGTCGCGCGGCGCCAGGACACGGCAGCCCTAGCCCATGTACAGGCCACCGTTGACGTGCAGGGTCTGGCCAGTCAGGTAGCTCGCCTGGTCCCCGGAGAGGAAGGCCACGGCGGCCGCCACGTCCTCGACGGTGCCGAAGCGGCCCAGTGGAATCTGCGCCTGGTAGGCACCGCGAACCTGCTCCGGCAGCGCCCGCGTCATGTCGGTCTCGATGAAGCCCGGCGCCACCGCGTTCACGGTCACATTGCGCGAGGCGAGTTCCTTCGCCAGCGAGCGCGTGAACCCGATCAGGCCGGCCTTCGACGCCGCGTAGTGCGCCTGCCCGGCATTGCCGGTTGCGCCGACCACGGAGCTGATATTGATGATGCGGCCGCGCCGGTCCTTGAGCATGCGCTTGAGGCACAGCTTGGTCAGGCGGAACACGGCCGAGAGGTTGACGTTGATGGTCTCGTCCCACTCCTCGTTCTTGAGCCGCAGCAGCAGGCCGTCGCGCGCGATGCCGGCGTTGTTGACGAGCACGGTCGGCAAGCCTTCGTGGGCTTCGAGGTTCGCGACCAGGGCTGCGGCCGCGCCCGGGTCGGCGGCGTCGTAGACCGCGCCGCGCCCGCGCAGCCCGCGCTCCTTGAACCAGGCCGAGAGCGATTCCGCGCCGGCGGCCGTGGTCGCCGTGCCCACGACGGTCAGGCCGCGGCCCGCGAGCGCTGCGGCGATCGCCTGTCCGATCCCGCGCGATGCGCCGGTCACCAGCGCGACTTCCTTGTCCGACATCAGTGCATTCTCCTCGCGGCGTCCAGCGCCGCCTGCAGAGTGGCCTCATCCTCGACGGCCATGCAGCTCACTCCGTCACGGCGGTCGATGCGGCGATTGAGGGCGGTCAGGACCTTCCCGGGTCCGCACTCGATGATGAGCCTGGCGCCGGCGCCCGTCATCGCCAGCACGGTGGCCGTCCAGCGCACCGGGCTCGCCAGCTGGCGCTCGAGGATCGCGCGAATGCCCGCCGCCGTGCCATGCTCGGCCGCATCGACGGCGCTGAAGTAGCGCATGCTGGGAGCCTCAACCGCGGTGGCCGCAAGCTTATGTTGGAATTGCGTCGCGGCTTCTGCCAGCAGCGATGAATGCGCCGGCACGCTGACTGGCAGCAGCACGCTGCGCTTGGCGCCGCGCGCCCTGGCCGCGGCCATCGCCCGCTCGACCGCCGCCGCCGCGCCGGCGATCACGATCTGGCCCGGGGCGTTGTAGTTCACCGCCTCGACGACCTCGCCCTGCGCCGCTTCCTGGCAGGCCGCCTCGGCCGCGGCGTCGTCGAGGCCGAGCAGCGCCGCCATCGCGCCCCGGCCGGCGGGCACGGCCACCTGCATGACGCGGCCACGCTCGCGTACCAGCGCCACGGCCGCGCCGAAATTGAGCACGCCGGCGCATACCAGGGCCGCGTATTCCCCGAGGCTGTGGCCGGCGACCATGGCGGGCGCCGGGCCGCTGAGCTCCTGCCACAGGCGCCAGGTCGCAATCCCGGCCGCCAGCATCGCCGGCTGCGTGCACTCGGTGCTGTTGAGTTGCTCGGCCGGGCCGTGGACCGTGAGCGCCCAGAGGTCGTAGCCCAGGGCGTCGGCCGCCTCCTCATAGGTACGCCGCACGACCGGGTGCCGCGCGGCCAGCTCGCCGAGCATCCCTACTGACTGTGACCCCTGCCCGGGAAATACGAATGCCAACGACATCGGCGGCCCGTCCTCGAAAAGCGCCGCGGATTATAACGGCTTGCGCCGCAGCGCCAATGCCGCCGTCGCCACCAGCCCGCCGAGCGCCCCGTAGCCATGTGCCGCCGTCACGACGGGCATGGCTCCCGGCAGCAGACCCGCTCCGGCGCGCTGCTCAAGCAACAGCTTGAGCGCGAGCAGCGCCAGCAATGCCCAGCCGCGACGATCGCCGCGCAGCACCTGTGCCAACGCCCCGGCCGCCCAGGCGCCGTGCAGCAGCCCGGAAATGCCGAGGTACCACTGCAGGTCTGGATTACCCCACCACAGGCCGGCGTCGATTGCGGCCGTCGAGCAGGCCAGAACCAGCAACCAGTGCGCGGCGCGCAGCTCGCGCGCGAACAGGCACCACAACAGCACCAGGCCGGCGCTGTCCAGCAGCAGGTGGCGCGCATCCAGGTGCACCCAGTGGGCGCCCAGCAGCCGCCACCATTGACCCAGGGCCAGGCCCGAGCGCTCGTAGCGCAGCGCCATCACCACCGCGACGCCGCCCGCACGCAGCACCCACAGCAGCGCGAGGCCAGCCAGCAGCGCGAGCCCTAAGCGTCCGTCGCAGTTGAGCGACGCCAGCCACGCGGCGCGGTGCGGCTTGCTGGGCCGCAGCGCGCTTTTGCTATGATGGAGCGCCGCCATGGGGCTGCCTAGGAATTTCGCCAGCACATGAGCAAGCACACCCGCTCCGTCACAACAAACACGCCCCGGTGCGAGGGCGGTTTCACGCTCATCGAGATCATGGTGGTGGTCATCATCATCGGGCTGCTCGCGGCGGTCATCGTGCCGCAATTCCTGGGGCGCGTCGACGACGCGCGCGTGTCCAAGGCCAAGCAGGACATCCAGGCGATGCAGACGGCGCTGACGATGTTCAAGCTCGACAACTTCGTCTACCCGACCACCGACATGGGCCTCAAGGCGCTGGCCCAGAAGCCGGACGCGGCCACGGTCAAGAACTGGCGCCCGGGCGGCTACCTGCAGCATGTCAGCAAGGATCCCTGGGGCAACGACTACCAGTATCACGTGCCGGGCACGCACGGCGGCGACTACGACCTGTACTCGCTCGGCGCCGACGGCCGCCCAGGCGGCGACGGCTATGACGCCGATATCGGCAACTGGAACCTCGACCAATAGCCCTCCCGCCCCGTGCGGCCCAGGGCGTTCACAGCCGTGAAGCAACAATCCCCAGCGAAATCCGCCGCCGCGGGATTCACGCTGGTCGAAGTGCTGGTCGTGGTCGTCATCATCGGCGTCGTGATCGCCGGCATGTTGCTCTCGCTCGGCGGCAGCGGACGCGACAGCCAGCTCGAGCAGGAGCGTGACCGGCTGGCGGCACTGATCGGTTACGTGCGCGAGCGCGCGGCGCTGCAGACCATCGAATACGGGTTGCGCTGCGACGCCGGCGGCTATCGCTTCGTGATGTACGACGTGCGCGCCGCGGCCTGGCGCGAGGACCCGCTCGATGACACGCTGCGCGCGCGCAACCTGCCGGCCGGGCTCGAGATCACGTTGAGCGTCGAGGACCGTGCGATCGTGCTGCCGCCGCGCGCGGACCCGAAGGCCAAGGCTCCGCTCGACCTGACGCCGCAGGTGATGCTGTACTCGAGCGGTGAGCTGACGAGCTTCCGCCTGCGCCTCGCGCGCTCCGGCACCGGGCGCAGCGCCGTGCTCACGGGCACGGTGGCCGGCAAGCTCGAGGTGGGCGAGGTCACGGAGCAGCCGACTTGAATGCCCGGGCGCCGACGCGCGGCTTCACGCTGGTCGAGGTGCTGGTGGCGCTCGTGATCGTCGCCTTCGGCATGGGCGCGGTGCTGGCAGCGCTCAGTTCAGCGGCCGACAGCATCATTCGCCTGCGCGAAAAGACCTTCGCCGAGTGGGTGGGCTTCAACCAGCTCTCCGCCACGCGCCTGAAGGCGGGCTTGCCCTCCACCGGCGACACCGGGGGCGTGGTCGAATTCGCGGCCGCGCGCTGGCGGTGGCAGCAGACCGTGACGGCGATGGACATCCCGGGCCTGCGGCGCATTGTCATCCGCGTGCGGCGCGCGGACGCCACGACGACAGCGCAATCCCAGGCTGCGAACGACAAGTCGGGCGATTGGCTGGCGACGATCATGGGATTCCGGGGCGACGCGCTGCAGACGCCGCTCGACGTGCTCGCGAACTGGGACGGTGGCCTCCAGGGCCCGGGCGGCGCCAATCCCGGCGACAACCCTGGGCCCGGCGGTACGACCGGGCCCGGCGGCACTCCAGCACCGGGCAGCATTCCGACGCCGGGAGGCACGCCCACTCATGGCGGCATCCCGGGCCCAGGCAAGGTGCTGCCTCCACCGCCGGCGCCCGGCCGATGAGACGCCCGATGCCCGGACACCGACGCGGGTTCACGCTGGTCGAGTTGCTGGTCGCGCTGTTCATCACGGCGATCCTCTTCGCCATGGGTTACGGCGCGCTCTCGCAGGCGCTCAACAGCCGTCGCGAGGTCGAGGAGCAAGGCGCGCGGCTGGGCGCGCTGCAGCAGGCCATGCGCGTCATGGAGCAGGACTTCGAGCTCATGCAACCGCGGCCGGCGCGCGACCTGCTTGGCAATGGCTACGAAGCGCCGCTGGTCGTGAGCCAGAACTCGCAGGCCGGCGCCGCCATGACTCCCGCCAGCTCGATGGCCGGGCAGCAGGGTCCCGCGATGCTGACCTTCACGCGCGGCGGCTGGGCCAATCCGGCCGGCGTGCCACGCGCCGAATTGCAGCGTGTCAGCTACCTGCTGCGCGACGGCAAGCTCGTGCGCCAGCACCTGCCGACCATGGATACCACTGCGGCCACGATCGTCGTCGAGCGCGAGTTACTCGACGGCATCGAGGCGCTGAGCTTCCGCTTCATGGACGAGTCCCTGACCTGGTCGACGAGCTGGCCAAGCGCGCCGATGCAGACGCTGCCGCCTTCCGCGCTGTTGCGGGCGCGACCCGTGGCGGTGGAGATCACGCTCAAGCTCAAGGACCTGGGCGTGATCACGCGCATCGTCGAGGTCGCGGGATGAAGGCGGCGCAACGCGGCATCGCGCTGCTGACCGCGATCATACTGGTCGCGATCGCGACCATCGCCGCCACCGCGATCGCCTGGCAGAGCCAGCTGTCCGCGCGCCGCGGCATCGCCGTCTTCACGGTCGCGCAAAGCCTGGCGCTGGCGCAGGGCGCCGAGGCCATGGCGGCCTACGCGCTGCGCGACAGCCGCCAGAAGAACCCGGGGATCGTCGCGCCGAACCAGACCTGGGCGAAACCCTATGGGCCGGTGGAGCTGGATGCCGGCGCCGTGCTGGAGGCCTCGATCGAGGACCAGGCCGGCAAGTTCAACCTCAACAGCGTCGTCATGCCCGCCGCGGGCGCGGCACCGTCGACGCTGGGAGGCGTGCCGCTGGTCGAGAACCACGACGCCGTCGAGCAATTCGTGGCGCTGCTCGAGGGGCTCGACATCAACACGGAATTCGCCGCGCGACTGGTCGACTGGATCGACAGCGACTCGCAGGCGAGCTTCCCCGGCGGCGCCGAAGACAATTTCTACCTCGGCGAGCAACCGCCGCACCGCACCCTGAACATGCCGCTGACCAGCGTCTCCGAATTGCTGGCGATGGGCATGGACCGCCACAGCTACGACCGCCTGGCGCCGCTGGTCACGGCGCTGCCGGTCGACACCAAGCTCAACCTCTGCACCGCGCCCGGCGAGGTGCTGGACGCGTTCGCCGGCCAGCGCAGCTACGCGCTCGACCTGCAGACCTTGAGCACGCAACGCCAGCAGTTCAAGTGCTATCCCGACAAGGCCGCGTACCTCAGCAGCGTCACCAGCACTCGCCACGATTACGTCGACAGGCACATCGGCACGGATTCACAGTATTTCCGGCTGCGTACCTGGATCACTATTGGCACCACGCGGTTCACCTTGTACAGTCTCCTCAATCAGGACACGAGCGGGCAGATTCGCCCGATCCTCAGAACCTTCGGCACGGAATAAGCATGGCGGAATGGCTCATATTGCGCATGCCGCGCGCCGCCGATGCCACGGCCGGCTGGCTGGTCACGGACAGCGAGGGTCGTCCGCTGGCCCCGGTGAACAACGGGCCGCTCGTCGAGGCCGCCGCGGCGGCGGCGGGCCGTCGCGTCGCGGTGCTGGTTCCGGCCGCCGACGTGCTTTGCCTCGAGGTCGAGCTGCCGGTGCGTTCCGGCGCGCGCGCTGCGCAGCTCGTGCCGTTCGCGCTCGAGGAGCAGCTCGCCACCGACGTCGAGACGCAGCACTTCGCCGTCGCGCCCGCGGGCAATGGCGGCCGCACGGCGGTGGCGGTCGTCGCTCGCGCCTTGCTCGAGGAATGGCTGGCGCGCCTCGCTGCCGCCGGCCTCGGACCCGAGTTATTGTGCACCGATGCGGCGCTGATGCCGCGCGTCGCCGGGCACGTGGTCGCGCTGCTCGAGGGCGACACGCTGAGCTTCAGTGATGGCGACCAGGACGAGCGGCTCGCGCTCTCGGCGCCAGCGGGCGGCTTTGCCGCCGCGCTGGCGATCGCGCTCGGCGACGAGCTGGCGGCCACGCAACTGCTGCTGCACGCGAACCCTCCGGACTGGCAGCGCCGCGCCGCCGAGGTCGAGGCCGCGCGCGGGCAGCTGGCGGGGCTCAAGGTGCAGCTGCTGGCTTCCGGGGCTCTGCCATGGCTCGCCGCGCAACTGGCGACGGCGCGGCCAACGAACCTGCTGCAGGGCGCATACGCGCCGCGCAGCGCGCTCGGCGCGGGCTGGTCGCGCTGGCGCATTGCCGCCGCGCTCGCCGGAGCGCTGTTGCTGCTGCATGCCGGGTCGCAACTCTATTCCCTCTGGCACCTGGGTCGCAGCGAGCGCGAGCTCGATGCGAAGATCGCCGCGCTCGCCGGGCCCTGGCTGCCGGCCGGCAGCGAATCCGTGCGTCGCGTGCTCGAGCCGCGCTTGCTCGAAGCCCAGACGCAAGGCGGGCGCTCGGGATTGTTGCCGGCCCTGCAGGTGCTCGCGCAAGCGATGAACGGCGTGGCCGGCGCGCGCGTGCGGGCGCTCGACTTCCGCGACGGCGCGCTGCAGCTCAAGGTGCGCGCCGGGGACGCGCAAAGCCTCGACCGCATCAACCAGGGCCTGCGGGCCGCCGGCTGGCAGGCACAGCTGGTCTCCGGGGGCGCGAGTGGCGACGCTTACGAGGGCAACATCCAGCTGCGTGGCGGCGCTTCCTGATGGACCAGCTGCGCAAGTGGCAGGCCACGCTGCGGGCGTGGTTCCAGGGCCTCGCCCGTCGCGAGCAGCACGCGGTGCTCGCGGGCCTCGGCGCCTGCGTGCTGCTGTTGCTGCTGGCGGCGTGGCTACCGGTGGAGCGGCGCGTCGCGGCGCTCGAGCACCGCGTGCAGACCAAGCAGGCCGACCTGGCCTGGCTGCAGGCCGTGGCCCCGCAGCTCAATGCCCTGCGCAGCTCGGCCTCGACGGCCAATGGCGAGTCGCTGGTCGTGCTCGTCGATCGCGTTGCGCGCGAGACTGGCATCCAGCGTTCTCTGAGCGGCAGCCAGCCCGGTGAGGACGGCACCCTGAGCGTACGGCTCGAGCAGGTGCCGTTCGACGCGCTGGTCAACTGGGCGGGCGAACTGGTGCAGCATCACGGCGTGCGCGTGGTCTCGGCCAGCATCGACGGCGGCGGCGGCGTGGGCACGGTCGGCGCCACGTTCGTGCTGCGTTCTCCCTAGGGCCTGTCCACCTTTACGGCGTGACTGCGTTGGCGCCCCCAAAGCCGCCGGGCAAGGCGCGAGGAGAGAAGTTTGGTGACTCCAAATGAACGACGAGCAACGCCGCCCGGCGGCTTTCGGGGCCCAACCCGGAGGGACGGGGCCGTAATGGGCCGGGGCGGTGTTGCGCCTCGCTGGTGTGCAGTAAGCACACGTCGCTCGGCGCGCCTGGCCCCGGCCCATTGCGGCCACCGTCGCAGTCACGCCGTAAAGGTGAACAGGCCCTAGTGGAATCCCGCAAGCGCAGCTTGCGCCCGGGCGCCAGTCGATGAGCAATCGCCGCCTGGCCGTGCTCGCCGCGGCGCTGTTCACGCTCACGGTGCTGGCGCGCGCGCCGGCGCGCTGGTTGCTGGCTGCGGCGCCGGGTTCGATCGACTGCCAGGCGCCATCGGGATCAATCTGGCACGGCGAGTGCGCCCGCCTGCAGTTGCCCGGGCTGGCGCTCGCCGCAGTCAGCTGGAAGCTGCATCCCTGGTCACTGCTGCTGGGGCGGCTGGAGCTCGAACTGCGCTGCGCCGACGCGCGCGCACCGGCGAGCGCGCGGTTGGCGCTCGGGTTCGGCGGCCGCGTGGCGCTGAGCGATCTGCACGCCGACCTGCCAGTGGATTCCGGTTTCCTGCCGCTGTTTCCGGCCGACTGGAGCGGGCAGGTGCAGTTGTCCCTGGACAGCGCCGCCTTCGAGCACGGACGCCTCACCAGCCTGCGCGGCACGGCGGTCGCGCGCGCGCTGGCGCAGCGCCATCCCGCCATGCCATTCGGCAGCTACGAATTGCGCTTTGCGGACCCAGGCAGCGCCGGAGCGGTGGTCGGCGCGCTGCGCGACCTCGACGGACCGCTCGCGGTCAGCGGCACGCTCACGATCCGCAACGGGCACGACTACGAGCTCTCCGGCCTCGCCGCCGCGCGCGCCGGGGCGACGCCGGAGCTGGTCAAGGCGGTGGAGTTCCTCGGCCCAGCCGACGCGCAGGGCCGGCGCGCGTACTCGCTGGCCGGCAGCTTCTAGCGGCCGCGAGGCTGCACGAGGTCGAGCTCGCGGAATTCACCGAGCAACGGAAAATAGAGCGCCGCGCGCAGCGCGCCGGGCGCGAGGCTGTGCACCACGGCGGCGTAGCGTTGCAGCTGCGGGCGATGGCGCTCGCTCTCCTGCTCGAGGAAGCCGCGCAGGTCGCCGCCCTCGTGACTGCCGGTCTTGTAGTCCACGATCCAGCGTTCCCCCTGCTCCCCCACCAGGAAGCGATCGATGCTGACGTTGACGATGCGGCCCGCGTGCAAACCGGTGAGGCGCCATTCGCTGTGCGCCTCGCGATGTCCTCGACCGAGCAGCCAGCGGCCACGCGGATCCGCCAGCGTGCTGGCCAGCGCAGCGTGCACGCGCGCGCCGGCGGCCGCCTGCTCGGTCGCCGCCACGCCGAGCTCGGCGAGCCAGCCGGCGTAGCCGGCCGCCGCGACATCGGGCTGCGACGGCAGCTGCGGCAATTGCGCCAGCCGCTGCAATTCGGCGTGCACGATCGTGCCGACGGCGCGTGCGCCCAGGCCCACCCACTGGTACTCGAGCGCCTGCGGCTCGCGCAGCGAGAGCTCGAGTCGCGCCGCCTGAACCGGCGTGGGCAATTTGCCTGCCTGCCAGTCCGCCGGGAGGCGCCACGGCGCGGCCGCCTCCGGCAGCACCGACGGCAGCGCCGGCAGCGGAGGCACCGCGGCGGCGACCTCGGCAGGAACCGCGACGGCGGCGAACTCCGGGCCAATCGTCGGCCACAGCAATTCGAGCGCGGTGCCCGCGCGCGGCGCGAGCTCGCCCGCGTTGTTCACGGGCGCGGCCGCGAACCAGTGCAACTCGCGCCGCGCCCGTGTCGCCGCGACGTACAACAACCGCGCCCGCTCGAGCCGCGCGCGCTGCCGGCGCAGATGGCGGATGTAGTTTGCCAGCGAGCGCTCCTCGCGCGCGCCGATCGCGCCGATCGGCGCCAGCAGCAGTTCCGGCGCCGGGCCCGCGCCCGGCAACTCGAGCCAGTGCAGCAGCGGCTCCGGATCGCGACGCTGCGCACGGCCGACGCCCGGAACGATGACCACGTCCCATTCGAGGCCCTTGGCCCCATGCATGGTCAGGATCTCGACGGCATCCGGCGCCTGCGTGGTGGCGGCATGGAGCTCCTCGGCGAAGTCGTCGAAGGCGTCGCCGGCCAGCAGCTCGGCGTGTGGCTGGGCGGCGAGCGCGAGGATGAATTCCTGCGCGTCCAGCAACGCGCGCTCGTCGGCGCAGGCCGCGGGCCCGCCGACCCGTAGCCAGGTGCGATCCACGCGCTGCCACAACGGCAAGGCGCGCTCCGGCCCCGAAAGGACCGGGGCCAGCGCCGCCCGCGCCCGCGCCAGGCGCGCGCGCGCGTCACCGTCGAGCCGCGCGAGCAGCGCCTCGTCCTGCATGAGCTCCCAGGCCGTCCCGTCCTGGCCCTCGGCCAGCGCCTGGAGCTGCGCGAGCGTGAGCCCGAACTGCGGCGCGTGCAGCACCGATAGCCAGGCACAGCGGTCGCCCGGGTGCTGCAGCGCGCGCGCCAGGGCGCTCAGGTCCCGCACCACCGCCTTCTCGCGCAGCGGCTCGAGCCGGACGCCGCGAACCGCGAATCCCGCCGCCTGCAGCGCCACGGCGATCGGTGGCACCTGCTGACGCGCGTTGACGAGCACCACGATCGAGCACCCGGCAGCGCGCGCGCGGCATTCACGCACCAGGGCCGCGACCTCCCGCGCCTCGGCCTCGGGCGCGGCATCGGCCAGCGCGTGCACCGCCACGGCGCCCTCGAGCCCTTGCTTCGCCGCCAGCGCCGGCAGGTAACGGATAGCCGCGAGGCGCAAGTCGTCCTGCAGCGGAAACATGGTTGCGCAATGTGCGTTGACCCACTGGATGAGCGCGGGCGCCGAGCGGAAATTGCGCCGCAGCCGGAGCGAGCGCAGCTGCAGCGCGCCCACGCCCTGGTCGCGGGCGCGAAGGAACAGCCCGACCTCGGCTTCGCGGAACTGGTAGATCGACTGCATCGGGTCGCCGACGGCGAACAGGGTGTGGCCGTCGCCCGGCTCCCAGCCCGCGGTCAGCGCGCGCAGCAACTCGAACTGCTCGAGCGAGGTGTCCTGGAATTCGTCGACGAGGACGTGGCGGATGTCACTGCCGAAGCGCAGCGCCAGGTCGGTGGGCTGTCCCTGCTCCGTGAGCGCGGCGCGCGCCGCCGCCGCGATCGCCGCATGGTCGACGCGGCCCTGGGCCGCGAATTCCAGCTGCAGCTCCGCCGCGGCGCGCCGCAGCAACCGCGACAGTGCCGCGAGCGCCTCGGCGTCGGCCGCGGGGAAGCCGACATCGGGCAACGCCCGCAGCTCGTTGAACAGCTCGTGCGCGCCCGCATGCGCGTTCAGCGCAGCGACCCACTCGGCGAGTTGCTGCTTCTGCGTGCGATCCTCGGGCAGGAAGCCCTGCAGCTTGTTCCAGCTCCGCCGCCACGCGCCGCGCGCCGTGAGCGCGAGCTCGCAGATTGTTCGCCAGCGCGGCAGCTCATCGGCGAGCGCGCCCGGGGCCCGGACCTTGGCAGGCGCTGCACGACCCGCGCCGGCGCCCTGCCCGTCCCGGCCGCCGCGCCCGCCCAGCGTGCGCGCGGCGTGTGCCGCGAGCTCTACACCCTGCTCCAGCAGCCCGGCGGGCACGCCAGCGATCGTCGCGGCCAGGCGGGCCTCGATGATGCTGCGCAGGCTCGAAGCCACGCGCGCCTCGAGCGATGCCTCCGCAGCCTCGCCGCCCCCGGCCAGCACCCGCGGCAGCCAGTGCGCGCGCCGCTCCAACATCAGCACCAGCAGCGCCTCGAAGCGCGACCAATCGTTGTCGAGCCGCGCGAACAGCTGCTGCGCCGGTCGTGAGAGCGCCGGGTCATCGAGCGCCAGCTCGAGCGTGCGCCGCGCCGCCGCCACGTACAGCGACTGCGCCGGTTGCGCCACCTCCAGCCGCAGCCCGGAGCGTGAGGCGACCGGCAGCTGGGCGCACAGGCTGTGGCAGAACGCGTCGATGGTCATGATTCGCAGTCGTGCCGGCGAATCCAGCAGCCGCCATTCGCGCCGTTGCTCGTGGCGCCACGCCGCCTCCGCGTAGGGCGCTTCGGGCTCGTCGGCAGCGCTGCCGTCGGCCGCCTGCCGCAGCGCGCGCAGCACGCGCTCGCGCATCTCGGCGGCGGCCTTGCGCGTGAAGGTGATCGCGAGCACTTCCTCGGGCTCGGCGACCGTGGCCAGCAGCGCCAGCAGCCGGCAGGTCAGCACCGTGGTCTTGCCGGAGCCGGCGGGAGCCTGCAGCAGGAACGAGGCTCCGGTATCGACCGCGGCCACGCGTGCCGCCGCGTCCTCAGCCAGCTCCGCGCTCGCGTCGGCCACTTGCGGCTCAGTCGCCATGCGCTGACTCGCCCACGGCAGCCGCGGCTTCCGATTCGGGATCCGGTGCCCGCTGGAGATCCGCATCGATACGGCACAAGGTGGCCAGATGGCAGGATTGGCACACGCCTGGCAGGGGATCCACGCCGGCCGCACCGGCCACGTAGTCGCCGACCAGGCGCCCCACCACGGCGCGCCAATGCTCGAGCAACTGCGGCCAGGGTGCGCTCGGCGCCCGGGCGCGGCCCAGCCCGGGGAGCAGGGATTGCTCCGCCGCGGCGCCACGCCAGCCGATCTCACCGGGCGTGAGGTAGACCGCGGCGACTCCGGCCACGCGCTCGCCTGCCAGCACGGCGTAGGCCAGCAACTGGGCCTGGCGCGGGCGTTCGTCGAGCGGCCGGAAGGACTGCGCGGCGCCGCTCTTGTAATCCAGGACGACGATGCGCCCGTCCTCGAGCTGGTCGACCCGGTCCATGCGCACGCGCAGCGCCCAGGCTCCGAGTTTGCAGTCCTGCGTCTGCTCGAGCATGGAGGCACGGAATCCGGCAGATTTCGCGCGCTCCAGTTCCTGGCGCAGCAGTTCCGCCACCAGGCTGCCGATCCGTCGCTCCTCGTTCAGCGCCAGCGCGGGGGCCAGCGGTAATTCGCGGCGCTCGAGGCGTTCGCGCACCGCCTGCTCGCCCACTCGACGCGCCAGCGCCTCCAGCGCCGGGCCCTGTGCCACGAGCCGCTGCAAGGCGCCCGAGTCGCCGAGCTCGCGCCACGCCAGTTCGAGCGCGCGGTGCAGCATTTGCCCGCGTTCGCGCCGGTCCAGGCCCGGCATCGGCTCCGGCAGCGCCACCGCTCCGAGGCGCAATTCCGCCACCGCGCGAAACGGGCACTCCGATTGCAGCTGCAGGACGCGCGTGCCGCCAGCCAGGGCCGCTCCCGGCGGCCAGGCCTTTGCCCGATCGTCCGGCCGGCGTTCGCGCCGCGCGCCGTGCCGGATCGCGATGACCAGCTCGTCCGCCGCGACCGGGCCTGGATCCCGCCCGGCGCTGGCCTTGGGTCGAGGCGCACCCAGCAGGCCGCTGGGCTGCAGCGGTACGTCGGCGTCCGAGGCCGGCCAGCTGCAGACCAGTTGCCGCGCGCACCGGCTCCAGGCAGACATGGCGCGGCGCGCTTCCTCCAGTCGGCCACGCGCGCTCGCCGGCGGGTAGTTGGCGGCATGCTGCGCAGCAAGCGGCACGAAGGGATCCCCGCGCGGCGGCGCCGGCCAGTAGTCGGCGCTAAGCCCGGCCACCCAGATGCCGTCATAGTCGATCAATGGATCGTCCGTCGCACCGGTCACGGTGACCGGCACGTCGCCGCTCGATGCGTCGAAGGACGTGCGCGCCGCGAGCGCATCCAGCCATTGCAGCGCCGTAGCGCTGCCGAGCGCGTCGTCGGCGAACGTAATCAGGGAGAACTCGCCAAGCAGCTCGCGGAATCGTTCGCAATGCTGCAGCTCTGCGCTACCGAGCGGCTGTGCGCCCGGCCAGCCGCCGGCCTCGAGCAGCGCCGCGAACTGCCGCCCCCACCACGCGGGACGCTCGCGTCGGCCGGCGAGCGCAAGCGCGCCCATGCGCTCGAGCCCGGCGCACAGGCCGTCGTCAGCAACTGCAGGCCCTTCGCGAGCCGCGGCGCCGCGGGCCCCGGGGCCGCGGGCCCGTGCGCCGCGAGCCAGCGCAAGCAACGACACGCAGTCGGCGCGACCGAGGTTGCGCTGTCGCAGCTGCAACTCGAGCAGTGCACGCTGGCCTTGTGCGCCGAGGCCGACGTGCGGGGAGCGCAGCAGCGCCGCGAGCTCCGCGAATTCGAGTCCGCCCGTCCCGAGCTGCAGCAAGCCCAGTGCCGCGCGCACCGTGGCGTGGGAGGCGAGCTCCTGGCCGCCCTCGATCGTGAAAGGCGCCTCCGCCTGTCCGTCGAGCAGCCCACCGGCGAGCAATTCATGCTCGAGCGACTGCAGCAGCAGCGGTCTTCGCCGTTCGAGCATCAGGTCGACGACCAGCAAGCGCGCGCCCGGATCGCGCTGCAACTGCTCGCGGCACCAGCGCGCGGCGCGACGCAGCTCGTCCGTGGAGTCTGATGCGGCCACGGTTGTGTGGCCTGCATGCTGAGCGCCAGCCAGGTCCGGGGGCCAGAATTCCACGCCCAGCTCCCGCAATCGCGAAGCCAGCGGCGGGCCGGGTGACGCGAATCCCGCCATCACGAGCGGCAGCGGCGACGGAACCTGGTGCTGCAGGGACTGCCTCCAGTCGGCCACGGAGCAGACACCCAGCCGCCGGCAGCGCTCCGCGAAATTGCGCTGCGCGCGCAGCAGCACGCGCGACTCCTGCGTCGGCTCGCCAGGCCAGCGCAGGCCCCAGTCGCGCACCAGCGCTGCGGAACGACGCAGGCTATCGGCGAGGCTTCCGGGTGCGAGCAGGTCGAGCTCGGCGCAGGCTTGCTCAGCCGCCTCGCGCCACAGCAGCCATTCCTCTGCCGCACCCAAGCGTCGCTGCTGCGCGCTCGCGGCGCGCCGATTCGCCTCCGAACAACGCGCCAGCCACGCATCCCAGGGAATGACGTCGCAGCTCGGCCAGGCCTTGAGGCCGGCATTGAACTTCAGGCGCGTGTGCTGCAGGCGCACCGCGGCCGCGCGCTGGCGACTCGGAACCACGACCGTGCCGCCACGATCGAGCGCCGAAAAGATATTGGCAATTATTATCGTAATTTCAGGTAGTTAGAACATCTATTTGATGTTTTACCTGATTACATGGACCGTCGAGCGCGAAGTGCTAGAGCTGCGAGAGCACGTGCTCCGCCGCCGAGACCTTGAACTCACCCGGCGCCTCGACGAATACCTTCGTGGCCACGCCCTTGTCGACGATGACCGCAAAGCGCTGGCCGCGATGGCCCATCCCGAAACCGCTGGCGTCGAGCTCGAGCCCGAGGGCGCGCGCGTAGTCGCCATTGCCGTCCGCCAGCATCTTGACCTTGTCGCCAACGCCGGCGCTCTTGCCCCAGGCGTTCATGACGAACACGTCGTTGACCGCCATGCAGGCGACGGTGTCGACGCCCTTGCCGCGCAGCGCGGCAAAGTGCTCGAGGAAGCCAGGCAGGTGCTTGGCGTTGCAGGTGGGCGTGAACGCGCCGGGGACCGAGAACAGCACCACGCGCTTGCCGTCAAACAGCTGCGCCGTGCTCAGGTCCTGCGGACCGTTGTCGCCCATGATCTTGAACTTGCCTGCAGGCATGCGCTCGCCAGTCTTGATTGCCATGGTGCGCCCCCCTCAGGACCGGGCTTCCAGCGCCCAGAGCTTTGCCAGCTGCGCGTATTTCGGGTCGTTGTTCGCGCGGTTGAAGGCGCGCACCGCCTCGGCGCTGTTCTTGGTGCGCTCCTGCGCGATGCCCAGCAGCATGTAGGCCTCGTCCGCATGCTTGAGGCTGCCCTTGGAAATGCCGGCCGTGATCGCCGCGACCGCCTTGTCGGGCTGGCCGTAGCCGAGGTAGGCGGCGCCGACCTGCACCAGCGCGTCGCCCGAGGAAGAAGCAGCGGCGTCCTTCTCCTGCTTGCCGATCGTGGCACGGTCCTCGGCGGCGCTCTTGCGCACCTTGTCGAGCAGGCGCTGGCTGCGTTCCTTGTCGTGCGCGTCGGTGTACAGGTTCTTCGCGAAGGCCTGCTCGAGCACCGTCTGCGCCTCGCCGGGGTTCCCCTGGTCGAGCGCGATCTGCGCCATCTCGGTGAAGTCCGAGCCCTTCTTCAGGATGCCGACCTGGAACATCAAGCGGTAGGTCATGAGCAGCAGGCGGTCGTCGTTGGTCTTGTTCTGCAGTACGCCGGCCATGGCGTTCGACCAGTAGTCGGGCTTCGGATAGTGCAGGATCAGCTTCTCGATCGCGCGCGCGGCGGCCGCGTCGTCCCTGGTCTTGATCGCGCAGCTCCAGATCAGGCTCAGGCTCTTCTCGCTGGGCTTGCGGCCGGCCTGCTCGTCGCGCGCGACGATCGCCTCCATTCCCTGCTGCGCTTCCTTGTACTTGCCGGTCAGGTAGTACGACTGCGCGATCGTCAGCGGCGTGTCGGGGCTGGTGTCGCCTGCGGCGCGGGCGCGTTCACCGTACTGGACCGCCTTGTCGTAGTCCTTTTGCTGGTAATAGATGCTCATCAGCGTGCGCAGCAGCTGCGGCTTGGACGAGGCGGGGAGGAAGGGCGAGTCGACGACGCTCTCGATGGCGGTGGCCGCGGCCTGGTAGTTGCCCTGGGCGCCGTAGGCCGCCATCTGCATCGAGTGAATCACGTAGTTGTCGTAATCCGAGCGCGGCGACATGGCCTCAGCCTCGCGGGTCTTGTTCAGCACCTCGGTGTAGTTCTTCGCCTGCAGCGCGTCATTCGCCGCCTTGAGGGTCTTGGCAAGCGCCGCGGTCACGTGCGGCTCCTCCGCGCGCGGCGCAACACTCACGGCGGCAAAGCCCAGAACCAGGCTGATCATCAATGCAACGCGTGTCATGCTTGACCTCTGGTCAGGTTTTGTTCCCAATTCATTCCACTACAGGTTTGGACGCCCCACCGGCGCCCCGGTTCCCGCGGGCCGCAGGCAGCTGATTTGCGACTGGCATCCGCAGTTATTCGGCGAATTCCGTGGTGTTCACGAACCCGATCTTCTGCATGTGGTTGCGTTGGGCCACGGCCAGCACCTTCGCGGTGGTGTCATAATGCGAGCGCTTGTCGGGCCGCAGGTGGATTTCCGGCTGCGGGTCCTTCTTGCTTTCTTGGCGGAAGTAGCCCTCGAGCTGCGACAGATCTACCTTGTTGCCGTCCCAGTAAACCGTATCGTCGAAGTCGACGTCGAGATTGATGACCTCCGGCAGCACCGGGGGCGGCGGCTGGTCGGTCGGCGGAGGCATGTCGAGTTTCACGGCATGCGTCTGGATCGGCAGCGTCATGATGAGCGTCACGATCAGCACCAGCATGACGTCGATCAGCGGCGTCATGTTGACCTCGCACATGACTCCCGACTTGTCGCCTGCCACATTCATCGACATGACTGCTGACCCCGCCTGCTAGATGCCCGTATTTGCCTTAGCGCCGCTTGCCGCGATCCGTACCCAGCCTCAACGCCCGAGCACCCGGTCGGGCTCGGTGATGAACCCCACCTTGGTCAGGCCGCCGCGCTGGATGCTATAGAGCGTGCGCCCGATCGCCTCGTAGCGCACGCCGGCGTCGCCGCGGATGTGCACTTCCGGCTGCGGCTTCTTGACCGCCTCGACGACCACGCGCTTGATGAGCGCGTCGCGATCGGGCACCAGGATGCCGTTCCACCAGATGCGCCCCTCCAGGTCCACCGAGATCACGATGTTCTCGGGCTTGGTCTTGGTGGCGATGTTGACCGCCTTCGGCAGCTTGACCGGCACCGTCTTGGTGATGATCGGGATCGTGATCAGGAAGATGATCAGCAGCACCAGCATGATGTCGACCAGCGGTGTCGTGTTGATGTCCGACATCTCCACGTTTTCCTCGCGGTCCGACAACTCCAACTTCATTGCCATGACGCAATCACCCCCTGAACCCGGCTACCCCGACTTACCTGCGACGCCCTGACGCCGTTACTTACGCTGCCCGTGGGTCGAATCCGCGGACGCCAGGCGCGCGCCGCCCACGAGGTAGGCGTGCAGGTCGGCCGAGAAATTGCGCAGGCTGTCCTGCAGGCCCTTGTTACGGCGCAGCAGCCAGTTGTAGCCCAGCACCGCGGGCACCGCCACGAACAGGCCGATCGCGGTCATGATCAGCGCCTCGCCGACGGGGCCGGCGACCTTGTCGATGCTCGCCTGGCCGGCGACGCCGATCGCGATCAGCGCGTTGAGGATGCCCATGACCGTGCCGAACAGGCCAACGAACGGCGCCGTCGAGCCCACCGTGGCCAGGAACGACAGGCCGCTCGAGAGCTTGCCATTCACTTCCTCGGTAGCGCGCTGCAGCGCCAGCGTGATCCACTCGTGCAGGTTGATGCTGTCGGTCAGGCGGCCCTCGTGATGCGAGGCCGCGCGCAGGCCGTCCTCGGCGATGTAGCGGAAGTCGTTGCCGAGCGGCAGGTGCTCGACGCCTTCCTTCACGGATTCGGCGGTCCAGAATTTCTTCTCGACGACTTTCGCCGCCTTCTTGAGCGTGCGCTGATCCCACACCTTCGTGAAGATGATGAACCAGGAACCGAGCGACATGATGACCAGGACGACCAGTGTCGCCTTGGAAACGATATTGCCGTTGACCCACAGCGGGATCAGACCATAGACCTGCTGTTCAGGAGCGGCGACGGGGGTATCCATGTTTTATCCTCTTGATATTCACCAAAGTCAGAAACCAGCCAATTCGAATCCGCGCCGGGCGCGAGCGCGCCTCAGCGACCCTCCAGCGGCTTGAAGGTGACCTTCATTTCCTTGCAAGTCCGCGCCGGCGCGCCATTGACGATGCCAGCCTTGTAGCCACCCGCGCCGACGCACTTGCCAGCCGCGTCGTCGAGCAGCGGGAACCCCGAGCTGGTGACGACCTCGACCGGTCCGTCGATCTTGTTGTTGACGCCGACGCAGAACTTCACCACCACCGAACCCTGCTGGTTCAGCCGCAGCGCCTGCGCCGGGTAGTAGTCCTCGCCGCAATTGGGCAAGCGAACGGTCTTGATCGGCGTCGCGGCCACGATGGGAGCCGCCTTCGGCGGCGGTGGTGCCTTGGTGACGACGACAGCCGGCGCCTCGATCGGCACCGTCACGTTGATGATCGGCACCGGTACCGACGGCGGCGGCGGACGCTCGAGGTCGGGCTTGGGCGGCGGCGGCGGCTTGTCCTCGACTTCTTCCTGCTTGATGATCGTCGTCTCGAGGATGTTCTGCGCCTGATGCACCATCTTCTGGCCGAAACCGGTGATGAACGCCCAGGCGATGAAGAGGTGAACGGCCACGATGGCCGCGAACGCGACCATCCGGCGTTGCGCGTAACGTGAATCGTGCATGCGCGATGTCATATGTCCCCGTAATCCCCGTTCGATCCTGCAGCCGGTAACCCGCCTGGCAGCCCCACATTCGTTACTATCGTCGTAGTAATCCTTAGAAGCATCCCGCCAGTAGCGGTGTGGGCAACCTCAGGTGGCATGACTTTAGCTGCAACCTTCAAAGCTTACAACTGTACTTTGGCAGCCCGGTGACAGGCGCGAGTGCCCGGCGCCGCTCAAACTTGGGCATTTGCGTCGGTCACGGCTCCCAATGACGCGCTGCTCACGGTGCGGGCATATTTCGCCAGGACTCCACGCAGCGCGTACGGCTTGCGCGGCCGCCAGGCACGAGCCCGGCGCTTCAGTTCCGCGCTCGACAGCTCGACGTCGATGCGCCGCCCGCGGGCGTCGATCGTGATCCGATCGCCGTTGCGCAACAGCGCGATGGGCCCCGCTACGGCCGCCTCGGGCGAGACGTGGCCGACGACGAAGCCGTGGCTGCCGCCGGAAAAGCGCCCGTCGGTGATCAGCGCGACCTTGTCGCCCAGGCCCCGGCCCATGATCGCGGCGGTCGGACTGAGCATCTCGCGCATGCCGGGACCGCCGCGCGGGCCCTCGTAGCGGATCACGACCACGTCGCCCGCCCGGACTCTGCCCGCCGAGGATCGCCGGCGGTGGCGCGCTCCTCGCCGTCGAACACCCGCGCGCGGCCGGAAAAACTGAGCCCCTCCTTGCCGGTGATCTTCGCCACCGCGCCGTCGGGGGCAAGGTTGCCGTACAGCACCACCAGGTGGCTGTCCTTCTTGATCGGATCCGCGAGCGGCCGCACCATGTCCTGGCCGGCCGGATAGGGAGGGACGGCGGCGAGGTTCTGCGCCAGCGCTACGGCCGCTGACGGTCAGGCAGTCGCCGTGCAGCAGGCCGGCGTCGAGCAGCATCTTCATCAGCGGCTGGATGCCGCCGATGGCGATGAGTTCCGACATCGAGTAGCGGCCGCTGGGGCGCAGGTCGGCGAGCACCGGCACGCGCCGGCCGACGCGCGTGAAGTCGTCGAGCGCGAGCCGCACGCGCGCCGCCTGCGCGATCGCCAGCAGGTGCAGCACGGCATTGGTCGAGCCGCCGAGCGCAATCACTACCGTGATCGCGTTCTCGAAGGCCTTGCGGGTGAGGATGTCCGAGGGCCTCAGGCCCGAGCGCAGCAGGCTCACGACCGCCTCCCCGGCCCGGCGGCAGTCCTGCCGCTTGTGCTCGCTGACGGCCTCCTGCGCCGAGCTGTCGGGCAGGCTGAGCCCGAGCGCCTCGATCGCCGAGGCCATCGTGTTGGCGGTGTACATGCCGCCGCAGCTGCCAGGACCCGGGATCGCCGTGCGCTCGACCTCCTCGACCTGCGCGTCGCTGATCTTCCCGGCAGCGCGCGCTCCGACCGCCTCGAACACCGAGACGATGTCGCGCCGCTGCGCCCCGGGGCGGATCGTGCCACCGTAGACGAATACCGCCGGGCGGTTGAGACGCGCGATCGCCATCGCGCAGCCGGGCATGTTCTTGTCGCAGCCGCCGATGGCGACGAAGCCGTCGAAGCCCTCGGCGCCGACGACCGTCTCGATCGAATCGGCGATGACCTCGCGCGAGACCAGCGAGTAGCGCATGCCCGGCGAACCCATCGAGATGCCGTCGGACACCGTGATGGTGTTGAAGAGCACGCTCTTGCCGCCGGCCGCGTCCGCGCCGGCTCCGGCCTCGCGCGCCAGGTCCGCGATG
This sequence comes from uncultured Gammaproteobacteria bacterium, assembly GCA_963778855.1. Lineage (GTDB taxonomy): Bacteria > Pseudomonadota > Gammaproteobacteria > Steroidobacterales > Steroidobacteraceae > FEN-1191. The sequence goes on from CAVZWC010000001.1 coordinate 602,172, forward strand.
TGCATGTTGCAGGGCGTGAGGTTCGACCAGGTCGAGGCGATGCCGACCTGGGGCTTGCGGAAGTCCTCGTCGCCGAAGCCGACCGCGCGCAGCATCGCGCGCGCCGGGGTCTGCTTGAGGCCGTCGACCACGAGCCGTGAATACTTCCTTGTATCAACACTTTGCTGGCGTTTTTTCATTCAGAGCCTTACTTGACTGCGGACCTGGTGACGCATGCGCACGAAACCGAGGGCGCCGGCCGTGACCAGGCCGATCGGCAGCAGCAGCGCCACCGTGCCCGCGCCCGCGTGCAGCCACTCGAGCAGTTCGTAGACGGCAATCCCCACGGGCGGCGCGATGAGTCCGCGCACGCCCGTCAGGGTGACGTGCACGCCCATGTAGTGCTGCGCACGGCCCGGCGACGCGAAATCATTATGGCCCAGATTCCAGCCGAGGTTGGCGCCCGCATAGCTGGCGCCGACCAGCACGGCGCCGGGCCAGAGCAGCCAGCTCTGCCGCAGCGTAACGCCGAGGGCCAGCAGCACGATCGCGGCCACGAGCGCCCAGCACTGGCGCGAGCGATATTCGATGATGTGGCCGCGGTCGAAGAGCCGCGCCCACCACGGCAGGAACAGCGGCTGCAGCAGCATCGGCACGACCGTCAGCAGCAACACCTGCGTCAGGCCGCCGAGTTGCAGCCGGTCGCTGAACAGCACCACGAGCTGGGCTGTCATCATCAGGTTGCCGGACCCATACAGGCTCATCCAGAACATGTAATGGCGGAAATCCGCGTCGCGGCGCAGGATCTCGCGCAGCATCGCCAGGCTGAAGGTGCCGCCGACCGGGCCGCTGCCGATCTCCTCGGCGATGAGCCGGTATTGCCGCCTGACCTTGACCGCGCGATAGCGGATCGCCGCCAGCAGGCCGCACAGGGCCGCAAGCAGGTACAGCCAGCGCGCTGCGGGAGCGTGCTGGTCGAGCACCCGGCCGACCGCCAGCGCCGAGGTGGCGACGCCGAGCGAGCTGACCATGACGATGCGGCTGGTGATGCGCGCCATCACGTGGCGCGGGTAGTTGGCGCTCCACACGGCGGCGCGCACCGTCAGTATGCCGGCCCAGAGGATGCGCGCGACGAGCACCGCCAGGATCGTCAGCACCAGGCCGCCAGCGGCCACCGGCGCCAGCGCCACCAGGCCGACGGCGATCGCGAAAGCGGCCTGCAACCCGACCAGCACGCCCACGCGCGCGCGGCCGTGCGCCAGGTTCGCCCAGGCGAAGCTGAATATGTTGGCGAGCGCTGGCGCGCCGCTCACGAGGGCGACGGCGAAATCGACCCAGTGCGGCGCCACCAGCCCGCCGTAGCCCTTCTTGACGAGGACGGCGACCGTGCCGCCCTCGACCAGCCCGCTGGTGAGCCCGAGCAGCGCCCAGGGCCACACCTCGCGGGCGTACATGGCCTCGGCGACCGGGCCCGGGTTGGCGGTAGTGTCAGCCAAATTTCTCGCGTATCAGCGCGTACAGGGCACGCAATCCCTGCGCTTCGGCCCCCTGCGGCCGGCCCGGGCGATCCTTGGGATTCCATGCGTAGAGGTCGACGTGCAGCCAGGCCGGCGAGGCGGTCACGAAGCGCCTGAGGAACAGCCCCGCAATGATGGCGCCAGCGAACGGGCCAGGCGAGACGTTGTTGAGGTCGGCGACGCGGCTGTTGAGCTCATCCTCGTACCCCGTCCAGAGCGGCATCGGCCACAGCGGGTCGCAGACCGCGGCGCCCGCCGCGCGCGCGGCCTCGCCCAGCGCGGGCGGGTTTGCGAACACGGCCGGCAGGTCCGGGCCCAGCGCTGTGCGGGCCGCGCCGGTCAGCGTCGCCAGGTCGATGAGCAGTTCGGGCTTCTCGGTGTCGGCCGCCGCCAGCGCGTCGGCCAGCACCAGGCGCCCCTCGGCGTCGGTATTGCCGATCTCGACCGTCAGGCCGCGGCGCGAGGTCCACACGTCGCCCGGCCGGTAGGACGAGCCGCCGACGCTGTTCTCGACCGCAGGAATCAGCACGCGCAGCTCCACCGGCGCGTCCATGGCGCGCAGCAGGCGCGCGAGGCCGAGCGCGCAAGCCGCGCCGCCCATGTCCTTCTTCATGAGCAGCATGCTGGCGGAGGGCTTCAGGTCGAGGCCTCCCGAGTCGAAGCACACTCCCTTGCCGACCAGGGTCACGCGCGGCGCCCCCGGCCGCGGCCAGCGGCAGTCGATCAGGCACGGGGGGCGCGCGCTGCCCTGCCCGACCGCGTGGACCAGGGGGTAGTCGCGCCCGAGCTCCTCGCCGGCGACGACCCGGCAGTGCCCGCCGGTCTCGCGCGCCAGGCTGGCGGCGGCCGCCGCCAGCTCGGCAGGGCCGAGCTCGTTGGCCGGCGTGTTGACGAGGTCGCGCGCGAGGCCGATCGCCTCGGCGGCGGCCAGGGCGTACCGGACGTCGCAGCCGGCGGGCTCCACCAGCCCGGCGCCTTGCGCCGGTTTCGGCTGGCTGCGGAAACGGTCGAATCGATAGCCGCCCAGCTGCCATCCCAGGGCAAACTGCGTCGCCACGGTAGCCGGGAGCGGAGTGGCCAGGGCGTACTGGCCGGGCGGGAGCCGCTCGGCGCAGGCCGCGCCATCCCAGAGCGAGGCCTGCGTGGCGTCGGCGAGCGTACCGAGGCCGGCCACGGCCGCGACGACTTCGCCGTGGGCGCCCGGGATGGTCAGGACCCGGGCGCGCTCGGCCTGGAATCCGTGCCGGGCCAGCCAGGCGGCGGCCGCCGGATCGAGCTGTTCGCGCCACCGGGCGAGCTGCGATTCGGCCACCAGCCAGAGCGGGGTGGCGCCCTGCGATTGAACGCCGTGCAGCAGCATGGCGATAGCTTAACCAATCGCCGCGCCAGCCGGTGCCTTGCGCGCGCCCCGAGGCCCCGGGCGCGGCGTTGACAAGCCCTTGGGTGCCGTGCTGTCATTCGGTGCAGTTGGGAGGTATTTACAGCCTCATGCGGCCGCCGTTCCACCTGCCGGATCTGGGCCTGCTGCTCCTGCGGAGCGGCAGTTGCGGGTGCTGCATGTTGCGCTAAGTCCTCCCGGAGGCAACGACACCAGAACCCCGCACCGGCCGCCGATGCGGGGTTTTTTTTCGAGGATTCATCGGGGAGAGTCGATTCATGGAGCTGTACTCGCACAAGGACGTCGACAAGAAGGCGCTCAAGGGCGCGCGCATCGCGGTGCTCGGCTACGGCAGCCAGGGGCGCGCGCATGCGCTGAACCTCAAGGACAGCGGCTTCGACGTCGTGGTCGGCGTGCGCAAGGGCGGCGCCAGCTGGAAGCAGCGCCAAGCAGGACGGCCTGGCGGTCGCCGAGCCCGCCGACGCGGTCGCCGGCGCCGACCTCGTCGCGCATGCTGGTGCCCGACATGGCGCAGCGCGAGCTCTACGCGCGGTCAAGCGGCAAGATCCGCCGCAAGTGCCACGCTGCTGTTCGCGCACGGCTTCAACATCCACTTCAAGCAGATCAAGCCGCGCAAGGACCTCGACGTGGTGCTGATCGCGCCCAAGGGCCCGGGCGACCTGGTGCGGCGCCAGTACCAGCAGGGCCGCGGCGTGCCCTGCCTGATCGCGGTGGCGCAGGACGCGACCGGCACGCGCCAAGCGCCGCGCGCTGGCCTACGCGCACGGCATCGGCGGCACGCGCGGCGGCGTGCTCGAGACCACCTTCGCCGAGGAGACCGAGACCGACCTGTTCGGCGAGCAGGCCGTGCTGTGCGGCGGCGCCACCGAGCTCGTGGTCAAGGGCTTCGAGACGCTGGTCGAGGCCGGCTACCAGCCCGAGGTCGCCTACTACGAGTGCCTGCACGAGCTGAAGCTCATCGTCGACCTGCTGCACGAGGGCGGCCTCGACCAAGATGCACAAGTTCATCAGCGAGACCGCCAAGTACGGCGACCTGACGCGCGGCCCGCGCGTCGTCGACGAGCGCAGCCAAGAACGAGATGCGCAAGATCCTCAAGGAGATCCAGAACGGCAAGTTCGCGCGCGAGTGGATCCGCGAGAACGAGACCGGCAAGCCGCAACTACCAGCGAGCTGCTCAAGGCCGACCTCAACCAGCCGATCGAGAAGGTCGGCGCGAAGCTGCGCGCGCGCATGCCCTGGCTGGAAGGCACGCGCTGAGGCAGCCCGATGCGCGTGCGCGGCACGCTGGAGATCGCCATGGCGCCCGACCCGAACCGCGTACTGATCTTCGACACCACGCTGCGCGACGGCGAGCAGTCGCCCGGCTGCAGCATGACGCAGCCCGAGAAGCTGCGGGTGGCGACGCGCGCTGGCCGAGCTCGGCGTCGACGTCATCGAGGCCGGCTTCCCGGCCGCCTCGCGCGGCGACTTCGAGGCCGTGCAGGCCGTGGCGCGCGAGGTGCACGGGCCCGATCATCTGCGGCCTGGCGCGCTGCAACGCGCGACGACATCGAGCTGGCCGCGCGCGCGCTCAAGGACGCGCCGACGCACCGGCGCATCCACGTGTTCCTGGCCACCAGCGCGATCCACCGCCAGTACAAGCTCAACATGGCCCAGGACGAGATCCTGCGGCGCGCCGTCGAGGGCGTGCGCATCGCGCGCGAGCTGTGCGACGACGTCGAGTTCTCGCCCGAGGACGCCTCGCGCACCGAGCTCGAGTTCCTGGCGCGAGGTGGTCGAGGCCGCGATCGACGCCGGCGCCACCACGATCAACATCCCCGACACCGTCGGCTACACCGTGCCGCGACGAGTTCGCGCGAGCTGTTCCGCTACCTGCGCAAGAACGTGCGCGGCATCGAGCAACGTGCGGCTGTCGGTGCACTGCCACGACGACCTCGGCATGGCCGTCGCCAACAGCCTGACCGCGGTGCGTCGCCGGCGCGCGCCAGATCGAGTGCACGATCAACGGCATCGGCGAGCGCGCCGGCAACTGCTCGCTCGAGGAAGTGGTGATGGCGCTGAAGACGCGCGCGGCACTTCTTCAACCTGCGCACCGACATCCACACCAACCGCCTCTACCCGACCTCAGCCGCCTGGTCTCGAGCATCACCGGCATGCCGATCCCGCGCAACAAGGCGGTCGTCGGCGAGAACGCCTTCGCCCACGAGTCGGGCATCCACCAGCACGGCATGCTCAAGCACCACCCGACCTACGAGATCATGCGCCCCGAGGACGTCGGCCTGACACGCACGCAACCTCGTGCTCGGCAAGCACAGCGGCCGGCACGCGTTCCGCGACCGCGTGCAGCGAGCTCGGCTTCGAGCTCGACGAGCTCGAACTCAACCGCGTCTTCGAGGAGTTCAAGGCGCTCGCCGACAAGAAGAAGGAGCTGTTCGACGGCGACATCGAGGCGCTGGTGCTGCGCGCCGAGGGCAGCGCACACGGTCCGTGGTCGCTGGTGGGACTCGAGGTCGGCTCGCAGCTCGGCGCCGCCGCCACGCGCCACTGTGCAATTGCTGCACTCCGACGGCCGCGCGTCGAGCGCCGCGCCAGCGGCGACGGCCCGGTCGATGCCGCCTTCAAGGCGATCGAGCCGGCCACGGGGCTCGCGGTCAAGCTGCGCAAGTTCGAGGTGCACGCGGTCACCGAGCGGCGAGGACGCGCAGGGCGAGGCCGTGGTGTACGTCGAGTACAATGAGCGCAGCTACCGCGGCTCGAGCGTCAGCACCAACATCATCGAGGCCAGCTGCAAGCGCGCTGCTCGAGGTGATCAACCGCATCGAGCAGTCGCAGCTCGGCGCGCGCGCGGGCCGGCGCGAGAGCGCCACCAAGGCAGCGCTGTGACCGCGGGCACGAACGCGGCCGCACATTGATCCGACCGAGGTCCACATGCCCATAGCCACGACGCCCTATATCTGGTTCAACGGCAAGCTCGTGCCCTGGGAGCAGGCCACGGTGCACGTGCTCACGCACGCCCTGCACTACGGCTCCTCCGTGTTCGAGGGCATTCGCGCCTACGAGACGCCGCAGGGCGTGGCGATCTTCCGGCTCGCGACCACACCCGCCGGCTCTACGACTCGGCCAAGATCTACCGCATCCAGGTTCCCTACACGCCGGCCGAGATCAACGCGGCCTGCCGCGAGGTGATCGCGGCCAACGGCCTTGCCCGCGGCGCCTACATCCGCCCGCTGGTGTTCCGCGGTTACGGCGAGATCGGCGTCGCGCCCAAGAACGAGCCGCCGATCGAGGTGGCGATCGCCGCCTGGGAATGGGGCAAGTACCTCGGGCCCGGCAGCGACGCCGCGGGCGTCGACGTCTGCGTCTCATCGTGGCAGCGCATGGCCCCGAACACGCTGCCGGCAATGGCCAAGGCCGGGGGCAATTACCTCTCGAGCCAGCTCATCAGCATGGAGGCGAAGCGGCTGGGATTTGCCGAGGGCATCGCATTGACGACCGACGGCACGGTCAGCGAGGCCGGCGCGGCCAACCTGTTCCTGGTCAAGGACGGCGAGCTGCTGACGCCGGCGCTCGCGCATTCGGTGCTCGGCGGCATCACGCGCGACACCGTGCTGCGGCTGGCGCGCGAACTCGGCATCGACACGCGCGAATGCGCGCTGCCGCGCGAGCTGCTGTACATCGCCGACGAGGTCTTCTTCACCGGCACGGGCGTCGAGGTGACCCCGATCCGCTCGGTCGATCGCATCACGGTCGGCAACGGCCAGCGCGGCCCGGTCACGGAGCGCATCCAGCAGGCCTATTTCGGGCTGTTCGACGGCCGCACTCGCGACCAGTGGGGCTGGCTCGACATGGTCGACATGGGCGCCAGGCCGCGGGTGGCCGCCGCGCGCTGAAGTGAAGACCCTGTTCCAGAAGATCTGGGAACGGCACGAGGTCGTCCCGGAGACCGACGACACGCCCGCGGTGCTCTACATCGACCTGCACCTCGTGCACGAGGTGACCTCGCCGCAGGCCTTCGCGGTCTTGCGCGAGCAGGGCCTGCGCCCGCGGCGGCCGGAGCTGGTGCTGGCGACGATGGATCATTCCACGCCCACGCGCACGGCGCAGGTATTCGGCGACGCGCCGCCGGCGAGCGAGGCCGCGGCGCGCCAGGTGGCCGAGCTGGAGCGCAACTGCGCGCAGTTCGGTCTCGAGCTGCTCAACCTGCGGCATGAACTGCGCGGCATCGTGCACATCGTCGGCCCGGAACTCGGGCTGACGCAGCCGGGCAAGACCATGGTCTGCGGCGACAGCCACACCAGCACGCACGGCGCTTTCGGCGCCCTCGCCTTCGGCATCGGCACCACGGAGGTCGGGCACGTGCTCGCCACGCAGTGCCTGCTGCAACGCCGCCCGAAGACCCTGGCCGTCAACGTCGAGGGCGCCCTGGCCCCGGGCGTCACGGCGAAGGACCTGGTGCTGGCGCTGATCGGCCAGATCGGCGTCGGCGGCGGCAGCGGCCACGTGATCGAGTACCGCGGCAGCGCGATCCGCGCCCTCGGCATGGAGGAGCGCATGACGGTCTGCAACATGTCGATCGAGGCCGGCGCGCGCGCCGGCATGATCGCGCCCGATGAGACCACCTTCGCCTACCTCGAGGGGCGGCCGCGCGCGCCGCGCGGCGCGGATTGGCAGCGCGAGCTCGCCGATTGGCGCGGCCTGGCAACCGATCCTGACGCCTCCTTTGACCGCGAGGTACGCCTCGATGGCCGGGCGCTCGAGCCGATGATCACCTACGGCACCAATCCCGGCATGGTGATCCCGATCGGCGAGCGCGATCCCGGTGCGGGCCGATGATCCGGTGTACGACAAGGCCCTGGGCTACATGGGCTTCAGCCCGGGCGAGACCGTGATCGACCGGGCCGTCGACGTGGTCTTCATCGGCAGCTGCACCAACGGCCGCCTGTCCGACCTGCGCAGCGCGGCGCAGCTGCTGCGCGGGCGCAAGCTCGCACGTGGCGTGCATCTGCTCGTGGTCCCGGGCTCGCAGCAGGTCAAGAGGGCCGCGGAGGCCGAGGGCCTCGACCGCGTCTTCATCGACGCGGGCGCCGAATGGCGCGAGTCCGGCTGCTCGATGTGCATCGCCATGAACGGCGACCAGGTTGGCGCCGGGCAAGTCTGCGTCAGCACCAGCAACCGCAACTTCGAGGGCCGCCAGGGACCGGGGGCGCGCACGCTCCTGGCCAGCCCGCTGACCGCGGCGGCGAGTGCGATCCGCGGGCGCGTGACCGACCCGCGCACGATGTTGGGCGGCTAGGCGCCCGCGCGCCAGGCATCATGGAACCCTTGCGACAGTTGCACGCCCGCACGGCGGTGCTGCCCTACCCGAACATCGACACGGACCAGATCATCCCGGCGCGCTTCCTGCGCACCACCGTGCGTGCGGGCCTTGGCAAGCAGTTGTTCCACGATTGGCGCTACGCCGCGGACGGCACGCCGCGTCCCGATTTCCCGCTCAACCAACCCGCCGCGAGAGATTGCGCGATCCTGGTCGCCGGGCCCAATTTCGGCTGCGGTTCCTCGCGCGAGCACGCGCCCTGGGCACTGCTCGACTACGGCTTCCGCGCGGTCATCAGCACGTCGATCGCCGACATCTTCAGCAGCAACGCGCTCAAGAACGGCCTGCTGCCGATCGTCCTCGACCCCGCGAACGTCGCGTGGCTGTTGCTCAATCCGGGCGCCGAGCTGCTGGTGGACCTCGAGCGCAACCGCGTGGTACTGCCCGGCGACACCACCGTACCCCTCGTGATCGAGCGCTTCGCGCGCTACTGCCTGCTCAACGGCGTCGACGAGCTCGGCCACCTGCGCGCCCAGGAGGCCGCGATCGCGCGCTACGAGCAGGGTCGCGCGTGAAAGCCCAGCTCGCCGTGCTCGCCGGCGACGGCATCGGGCCCGAGGTCACGGCCGAGGCGCTGCGCGTGTTGCGCGCGGTGGCAAGCCGCTTCGGCCATGAATTTGCGCTGCACGAGGCGCCCTTCGGCGGCGCCGCCATCGAGCGTGCGGTGACCCGTTGCCGCCGGCGACCCTGGAGCTGTGCCGCAAGGCGGATGCGGTACTGCTCGGTGCGATCGGCGGCCCGCAGTGGTCCTCGCCGCAGGCCAAGGTGCGACCGGAGCAGGGGCTGCTGCGGCTGCGGCGCGAGCTGGGCGTGTATGCCAACCTGCGCCCGGTCAGCCTGCACGCGCCCTTGCGCGCGGCCTCGACCCTGCGGAGCCGAAGTCCTCGAGGGCGTCGACCTGGTCTTCGTGCGCGAGCTCACCGGCGGCATCTACTTCGGCGCCAAGACGCGCAGCACGATGCCGCCAGCGACGAGTGCCGCTACACGGTCGCCGAGGTCGAGCGCATCGTACGCGTCGCGGCGCGACTGGCGATGACGCGGCGGCGCAAGCTGACTTCCATCGACAAGGCGAACGTGCTCGAGACCTCGCGCCTGTGGCGCGAGGTCACCGAGCGCGTGGTGCGCACGGAATTCCCGCAGCTGCGGCTCGAGCACATGCTGGTCGATGCCGCGGCCATGCACCTGGTCCGGCGTCCGCGCGACTTCGACGTGGCCGTGACCGAGAACATGTTCGGCGACATCCTGACCGACGAGGCCTCGATGCTGGCCGGTTCGCTGGGCCTGCTGCCCTCGGCCTCGCTCGGCGAAGGGCGGCGCGGGCTTTACGAGCCGATCCACGGCTCGGCGCCGGACATCGCCGGCCGCGGCGTCGCCAATCCGGTCGGTGCGATCCTGAGCGCCGCGCTGCTGCTGCGGCTGTCGCTCGGCCTCGAGCGCGAGGCGACCGCAATCGAGGCGGCCGTGGCCGCGGCCATCGCCGCCGGTGCGCGCACCGCCGACGTCGCCGCGCCGGGCGAGGCGGCGCTCGGCACGGCCGCATTCGGCGCCGCGGTCATCGACGCGCTGGCCTGAGGGCGACAGCAGCTCGCGCGGCCGTTGCGGAGCGCGCCGCCCGCGCTCAGCGCGCGGCGGCAGCGGAACTGTCGAGGTCGGCCAGCGTCGCCGCGGATGCCGGGCGCTCCGCGCGCAATCGCAGCGCAACCTGTTCGGCGGCGCGCATCACGCGCAGCAGATTGCCTCCAGCCAAGGCGGCCAGGTCGGCATCGCTCCAGCCGCGCCGCGCGAGCTCGATGAACAACTGCGGGAACTTCGACACGTCCTCGAGGCCAGCGGGCGGGGATTCAATGCCGTCGAAGTCCGAGCCAATGCCGACGTGGTCGACCCCGGCAATGCGGCGGACGTGCTCGATGTGGTCGGCGACCTGCGCCACGGTCGCCGCCGGGGCCGGGTGCGCCTGCTCCCAGGCCTTGAGCGCGGCGCTGGCACGCTCGGGCTGGCCGATGTAGAGCCCGCCGTAGGGCGGGCTCGATTCGCGCGCCATCTCGGCGTCGTGGTCCGCGTCCCATTCGTTGCGCTGCTTAGAGACGTAACCGGCATTGAAATTCACCATGACCACGCCGCCGTTGCGCGCCACGAGCACGAGCACGTCGTCAGGCACGTTGCGCGGATGATCGACGAGCGCGCGCGCCGAGGAGTGCGAGTAGATGACCGGCGCCGCGGTTACTGCGAGCGCCGCGCGCATGGTGTCGGGCGACACGTGGCTCAGGTCCACGAGCATGCCGAGCCGGTTCATCTCGCGCACGACCTCGCGCCCGAACGGTGTCAGGCCGTGATGCACGGGGTTGTCGGTCGCCGCATCGGCCCACTCGGTGTTGAGCACGTGCGTCAGAGTCATGTAGCGCGCGCCAAGCTCATAGAACTGGCGCAGCACGGCGAGCGAACCGCCGATCTGGTGCCCGCCCTCGACGCCGATCAGCGAGGCGATGCGTCCCGCCTTGTGGATGCGCACGATGTCGTCGGCCGTGTAGGCCATCTCGAGATCTTTCGGGTAACGGGCCACGAGCTGGCGCACGATGTCGATCTGCCCCAAGGTGGCCTGCACGGCCACCGCGCCCTGCTTGTCCACCGGCACGTACACCGACCAGAACTGCGCGCCGACCATGCCGGCCCGCAATCGAGGCAGGTCGGTCATGAGCGCCACGCCATTCTGCGGCGGCGGGATTGCGGCGGTGTCGGCCGCCAGGTTCAGCGCGCCGACCACACCCTGGAAGCGGTTGAGGATGGCGTCGGGCAGGTCGTTGTGCCCATCGATGAGCGGGGTCGCAGCCAGGACGCGCGCCACGCGCGCGGCCGGATCCGCCGGCGCCGCCGCCCAGGCGAGGCCCGCGACGCAGCACACCAATGCACCGGCGGTGAGCCGACGCCACGATTCCCTTGACCACCTCAATCCCATGATGCCTCTCCCCTCTTCATGACGTGCGCGGGTGCAGCGCCAGCAACCGGTCGACGATCACGGCTACGCCGTCGCGCACCGGATCGCAGCAGGGCAGCCCGTGCTCCGCCGCCAGCTCCTCGAGATACTTGCGCGCGCGCACCGCCGGGGCCGCCGAGGTGTTGACGCTGATGCCGACGACTCGCGCGCGCGGGTTGGTCAGGTGCGCCGCGGCTTCGTTCGCGGCGATCGCCGCGGCCAGGGCGGGCGTCGGGAAATCCTCGTAGCCGTCGATATGCGCGAGGTCGATCCGATGGCAGAGCACGAGCGCGTCGGGCTGCGAGCCGTGGATGAGGCCGAGCGTGACGCCCGCGTAAGCCGGGTGGTGCAGCGAGCCCTGGCCCTCGATGACGTCCCAATGCTCGGGGTGGTTGGCCGGCGAGAGCAGCTCGGCCGCGCCGGCGACGAAATCGGAAACCACGGCATCGACGCTGACCCCGGCGCCGCTGATCAGGATGCCGGTCTGCCCGCTGGCGCGAAAGCTGGCGGCGACGCCGCGGCGCTTGAGCTCGGCCTCGATCGCGAGGCTCGTGAACATCTTGCCGACCGCGCAATCGGTGCCAACCGTCAGCAGCCGGCGGCCGGCGCGGCGCGCGCCGCTCGCGATCGCAAGCTGCGATGATTGCGGCTGGCGGACGTCATGGAGCCCGCGGCCGAGCCGCTGTGCGGCCGCGGCCAGTTGCGGCACGGCGGCAAGCCGCTCGTGCAATCCGGCCGCCAGGTCGAGCCCCGCCTCCAGTGCGGCGAGCAGAGTCGGCAGCCAGGCCGGCGCGATGCGGCCGCCGAACTCCGCCGCGCCGATGACCAGCACGCGTGCGCCGGCCGCGGCGGCCTCAGCAGGCGACAGCGTTGGCAGCCCCAGGTCGGCGCTGCAGCCCGGCAACACGACCTGCGCGAGGCAGCGATCCGGGCGCCAGTAGGCAATGCCCGTGGCGGTCTTGACCGATAGCTGGTCCCCTGCCCCCAGGAACAATGCGTAGGGGACTGGAAGCCCGACGCCGCCGGTCACGACGCGGCCGGGTCGCGCTTCAGGCTCGCGACGGCCTCGCGCGGCAGGTCTTCCAGTCCGGCGCCGCCGGCCTGCAGGTGGGCCAGGATCTGCCGGCGCATGCGCGGGTCCCAGAAGCGGCTGATGTGCCCGGCGATGCCGGCGATGGCATCGGCGCGCTTCGGCTCCGCGGCAAAGAAATGGCCGATGTCGTTGGCCATCTGCACCAGGCGCTCCACGCTCATTCCACGTTCAACCCGGCCGCGGCGGGCTCGGCGTCCGTGCGCCCGGTTGCGGCGGCCAGCAGCGCGCGCTGGCGCTGGTCGAATTCCTGGAAGCGGCGTTGCCAGGCCGAGGGTTGCGTTACGCGTGTGACCTGCACGGCGGTGACCTTGTACTCCGGGCAATTCGTCGCCCAATCGGAATTCTCGGTCGTGATGACGTTGACGCCCAACTCGGGGAAGTGGAAGGTCGTGTAGACGACTCCCGGCTGCACGCGGGTGGTGACCTCGGCACGCAGCACGGTCTCGCCGGCGCGGCTCTGCACCCCGACCCAGTCGTCCTGACGGATGCCGCGCTCCTCGGCATCGTGCGGATGGATCTCGAGCCGATCCTCATCGTGCCATTTGACATTGTCCGTACGCCGCGTCTGCGCACCGACGTTGTATTGCGAGAGTATCCTGCCAGTCGTGAGGATCAGCGGATAGCGCGCGTTGACCTTTTCGTTCGTCGGCACGTATTCGGTCACGAGGAAGCGCCCCTTGCCGCGCACGAAGCTGCCGACGTGCATGAACGGCGTGCCCTCCGGCTGCTGCTCGTTGCAGGGCCACTGGATGCTGCCGAGCCGGTCGAGCTTCTCGAAGCTGACGCCAGCGAAGGTCGGCGTCAGCGCCGCGATCTCGTCCATGATCTCGCTCGGGTGGGCGTAGTTCATCGGCATATCGAGCGCGCGCGCCAGCAACTGCGTGACCTCCCAGTCGGCGTAGCCCGACTTCGGGCGCATGACCTTGCGCACCGGGGAGATGCGGCGCTCGGCGTTGGTGAAGGTGCCGTCCTTTTCCAGGAAGGAACAGCCCGGCAGGAATACGTGGGCGAACTTCGCGGTCTCGTTCAGGAACAGGTCCTGGACGATGATGCACTCCATCGCGCTGAGCGAAGCCGTGACGTGCTGGGTGTTGGGATCGGACTGGGCGATGTCCTCGCCCTGGATATACAGGCCCTTGAATTCGCCGTCGAGCGCCGCCTCGAACATATTCGGGATCCGCAGGCCCGGCTCGGCGAGCAGCTTCACGCCCCAGCTGCGCTCGAACTGCGCGCGCGTGGCGTCGTCGGAAACGTGGCGGTATCCCGGGAACTCGTGGGGGAACGAGCCCATGTCGCAGGAGCCCTGCACGTTGTTCTGGCCGCGCAGCGGGTTGACGCCGACACCCGAGCGACCCACGTTGCCGGTGGCCATCGCCAGGTTGGCGATGCCCATGACCATCGTCGAACCCTGGCTGTGCTCAGTCACGCCGAGCCCGTAATAGATGGCACCGTTTCTGGCCGTGGCATAGAGCCGCGCCGCGGCGCGCACCGTGACGGCGGGCACGCCGGTGACCTCTGCCATGGCCTCGGGCGAATTGCGCGGCTCGGCGATGAAGTTGCGCCACTTGTCGAACGACTCGGCTTCGCAGCGCGCGCGCACGAAGTCCTCCTTGACCAGGCCCTCGGTCACGACCACGTGCGCGAGGCTGTTGATCAGCGCGACATTGGTGCCGGGCCGCAGCGCCAGGTGGTGGGCGGCCTCGATGTGCGGCGTGCGCACCAGGTCGATGCGCCGTGGGTCGGCGACGATGAGGTGCGCGCCTTCGCGCAGGCGGCGCTTCATCTGCGAGGCGAACACCGGGTGGGCATCGGTCGGATTCGCGCCGATCACCATGATGACGTCGGCGTCCATGACCGAATCGAAGGTCTGCGTGCCGGCCGATTCACCGAGGGTCTGCTTGAGGCCGTAGCCGGTCGGCGAATGGCAGACGCGCGCGCAGGTGTCGACGTTGTTGTTGCCGAAGCCGGCCCGCACCAGCTTCTGCACCAGGTAGGTCTCCTCGTTGCTGCAGCGGCTCGAGGTAATGCCGCCGATGCTGTCGCGGCCGTACCTGGCCTGGATGCGGCGCAGCTCACTGGCGGCGTGCGCGATCGCCTGCTCCCAGCTGACCTCGCGCCAGGGCTCGGAGATCGAGCCGCGGATCAGCGGCTTCATGATGCGGTCGGGGTGCGTCGCGTAGCCGATCGCAAAGCGGCCCTTGACGCAGCTGTGGCCGTGGTTGGCGTGCCCGTCCTTGTTCGGCACCATGCGGATCAGTTCCTCGCCGCGCATCTCGGCGCGGAACGAGCAGCCGACGCCGCAATAGGCGCAGGTCGTGATGACGCTGTGCTCGGCCTGGCCCTGCTCGATGAGCGACTTCTCGGACAGGGTCGCGGTCGGGCAGGCCTGCACGCAGGCGCCGCAGGACACGCACTCGGAGTCCATGAACGACTCGCCCTGGCTCGCGGCCACGGTCGAGCCGAAGCCGCGCCCGGCGATCGTCAGCGCCAGCGTGCCCTGCTGCTCGTCGCAGGCGCGCACGCAGCGCGAGCAGACGATGCACTTGCTGGCATCGAAGGTGAAATACGGGTTCGATTCGTCCTTCTGCGCGTCGAGGTGGTTGGCGCCGTCGTAGCCGTAGCGCACCTCGCGCAGCCCGACCGCTCCGGCCATGTCCTGCAGTTCGCAGTGGCCGTTGGCCGGACAGGTCAGGCAGTCGAGCGGATGATCGGAGATGTAGAGCTCCATGACCCCGCGGCGCAGCTGCGCCAGTTGCGGGTTCTGCGTCGTGACGCGCATGCCCTCGGCCACCGGCGTGGTGCAGGAAGCCGGGTAGCCCTTCATGCCCTCGATCTGCACCAGGCACAGGCGGCAGGAACCGAAGGCCTCGAGCTGGTCGGTCGCGCAAAGCCTGGGGATGCTGTGTTCCGCGAGCACGGCGGCGCGCATGACCGAGGTGCCGGCTGGCACGGTGATCTCGCAGCCGTCGATCTGCAGCGTCACCTGCTGCGTCGAGTGTCGCTCGGGGGTGCCCAGGTCGTGTTCGGCGATTGATTGCATGGGATTAGCTTCCGGCTGCCACGGCAGCCCTCAGTTTGGCGAAGTCCTCGGGGAAATGATCGAGCGCGGAGATCACGGGCAGCGGCGTCAGGCCACCCAGCGCGCACAGCGAACCGTGCGTGAGCGTGTTGCACAGGTCGCGCAGCAGCGTTTCCTGCAGCGCCGGCCGGTCGCCGGCTCGCAGTCGGTCGATGACCTCGACGCCGCGCGTGGAACCGATGCGGCAGGGCGTGCACTTGCCGCAGGACTCGAGCGCGCAGAACTCCATGGCGTAGCGGGCTTGCGCCGCGAGGTCGACGGTGTCGTCGAAGACGACGATGCCGCCGTGCCCGAGCATGCCGCCGCCCTGGGCGAAGGCCTCGTAGTCGAGCGGAGTGTCAAGGCGCGAATCCGGCCAGTAGGCGCCGAGCGGCCCGCCGACCTGCACCGCGCGAATCGGCCGCCCGGAGCGCGTGCCGCCGCCGAACTCCTCGAGCAATTCGCGCAGCGTGATGCCGAAGGCCTTTTCGACCAGGCCGCCGCGCTTCACGTTGCCCGCCAGCTGGATCGGCAGGCTCCCTCGCGAACGGCCGGTGCCGTAGTCGCGATACCAGTCGGCGCCGCGGGCGAGTATCGCCGGGACGCTGGCGAAGGTGATGACGTTGTTGATGACGGTCGGGCGCCCGAACAGGCCGGCGATCGCAGGGAGCGGGGGCTTGAAACGCACCTGGCCGCGGCGGCCTTCGAGCGATTCGAGCAGCGAAGTCTCCTCGCCGCAGATATAGGCCCCCGCGCCCAGCCGCAACTCGAGCTCGAAGCTGCGGCCGCTGCCGAGGATGTCGCCGCCGAGATAACCGCGGGTGTACGCCGTGGCAATCGCCGATTGCAGCGCAGCCTGTGCGTGCGGGTACTCGCAACGCAAATAGATGTAGCCGCGCGTGGCACCGACGCCGACCCCGGCGATCGTCATGCCCTCGATCAGGCAGTAGGGGTCGCACTCCATGAGCAGCCGGTCGGAGAAGGTGCCCGAGTCGCCCTCGTCGGCATTGCAGACCACGTATTTCTGTCCATCGCCTGTTCCAGTCGCATCGAGCACGGTGCGCCACTTGATGCCGGTCGGGAAGGCCGCGCCGCCGCGCCCGCGCAGGCCCGAGTCCGTCACGGTCTTGACGACGGCTGTCGGTGCCAACGCCAGCGCCGCCTTGAGTCCGGCGTAGCCACCATGCGCGAGGTAATCGTCGAGGTCGAGCGGATCGATGACGCCGATCCGCTCGCAGCACAGTCGCTCCTGTTTCGCGAGGTACGGAATAGCCGTCACCGGGCCGAGCCGCAAGGGATGCGGCTTGCCAGCCAGGAAGTCGGCCGCGAACAGCCCCGGCACGTCAGCCGCCTTGACCGGCCCGTAGGCGCAGCGTCCCTCGCGCGTCTGCACCTCGACCAGCGGCTCGAGCCAGAAGGCGCCGCGCGAGCCGTTGCGCACGATCCGCAGTTCCTGGTCGCGGCGCGCGGCTTCTGCCGCGACGGCACGCGCCACCGACTCGGCGCCCAGCGCCAGCGCGGTGGCCTCGCGCGGAATGTAGACCGTCGCGCTCATGCCCGTTCAGCCACCAGCTCATCGAAGCGCGCCGGCGTGACCTGCGCGTGCAGTTCCCGGTCGATCATGAGTGACGGACCGCAGGCGCAATTGCCGAGGCAGTAGACCGGCTCGAGCGTGTAACGACCGTCGCGCGTGGTGCCGTGGAAGTCGACGCCCAGCCGGCGCCTGGCGTGGGCCTCGAGCTCCGCGGAACCTACCGCCTGGCAGGCTTCGGCTCGACACAGGTAAACCACGTGCTGACCCGCCGGCTTGCGGCGGAAGTAATGGTAGAAGGTCAGCACGCCGTGGACCTCGGCCCGCGACAGGTTGAGCTCGAAGGCGACCAGGGGCACGGCGCCGGGCGGCACCCAGCCCAACCGATCCTGGATGCCGTGCAGCACGGGCAGCAGGTTGCCGGCCAGCTGGCGATGCTCGCGCACCGCCTCGAGCACGGCCTCGCGCTCGGCCGCCGCCAGCTCCGAGGCGGGCTCGGCCCGCACCGGAATGCCTACCGGTCGCCGCTCAGTCATGTCAATTCCCCGCTGTACACCGTGAAACGCGTTGGGCGCACCCATCCTACGAGCGTAATGCCCGCTTGAGCCGCCAATTGTACCGCGAGCGCCGTCGGCGCGGAGATCGCCGCAACCAGGACGCACCCGGCCTCGGCGGCCTTGTGCACGATCTCATAGGAGGCCCGCGAGGTGACCAGCAGGCTGTGGGGCGTGGCTCCGGCGCGCGCGACCGCCCCCACCGCCTTGTCGACGGCGTTGTGGCGGCCAACGTCCTCCCGCACCGTGAACCCGCCGTCGGTTGTCATAAGGCCGGCCGCATGCACGGCACCGCTGGCCGCGTTGAAGGGCTGCAGGGTCGCCAGCCGGTCCATGCCGGCGCGCAAGGCCGCGGCGCTGGCACGCACCCCGCCGGGGGCCAGGTGCCGCACCGGCCTGATCGCGGTCTCGAGCGTCGAGGTCCCGCACAGGCCGCAGCCCGTGCGCCCGGTCAGGTTGCGTTCGCGCGTCTCGAGCAGGGCGAAGCGCAGCTCCGGGATCCGCAGGTGCAGCACGACCCCCTGCGTGGTCCATTCCTGCTGCTGCAGCTGCAGCTCGTCGGCGCGCCGGATGATGCCCTCGGTCAGCGCGAAGCCCAGCGCGAAATCCTCGAGATCCGCGGGCGTGGCGAGCATGACCGCGTGCGAGCGGCCATTGAATTCGATCGCGACCGGGGTCTCGACCGCGAGCACGTCGGCGATGTCCTCGGCGATCCCGTCCGCGACCCGGTGCGCGGCCACCGTCACGGTCGGGCCCGGCGGCTCAGGCTCGATCGGGGGCATCAATAGACGACGACGGTGCGGATCGATTCACCCCGCGCCATCAGGTCGAAGCCCTCGTTGATGCGCTCGAGCGGCAGCGTGTGGGTGATCAGGTCGTCGATGTTGATCTTACGCTCCATGTACCAATCAACGATCTTCGGCACGTCGGTTCGGCCGCGCGCGCCACCGAAGGCAGTGCCGCGCCAGACGCGCCCGGTGACCAGCTGGAACGGGCGGGTCGCGATCTCCTGGCCGGCGCCGGCCACGCCAATGATGATGCTCTGGCCCCAGCCGCGATGGCAGCATTCGAGGGCCTGGCGCATGACCTGCACGTTGCCGATGCACTCGAAGCTGTAGTCGGCCCCGCCGCCGGTCAGTTCCACGAGGTGCGCGACCAGGTCGCCCTTGACCTGTTTCGGATTGACGAACTGCGTCAGGCCGAACTTGCGTGCGAGCTGTTCGCGTGCCGGGTTGGTGTCGACGCCAATGATCTTGTCCGCGCCGGCGAGCCGCGCCCCCTGCACGACGTTGAGGCCGATGCCGCCGAGGCCGAACACGACGACGTTGGCGCCCGGCTCCACCCTGGCGGTGAAGATGACCGCGCCGATCCCGGTGGTGACGCCGCAGCCGATGTAGCAGCACTTGTCGAAAGGCGCATCCTCGCGGATCTTCGCCACCGCGATCTCGGGCAGCACGGTGTAGTTCGCAAAGGTCGAGCAACCCATGTAGTGGTACAGCGGCTTGCCGCGGTACGAGAACCGGCTCGCGCCGTCGGGCATGACGCCCTTGCCCTGCGTCGCGCGGATCGCCGTGCACAGGTTGGTCTTGCGCGAGGTGCAGCTCTTGCACTCGCGGCACTCGGGCGTATAGAGCGGGATGACGTGATCGCCCTTCTTGAGCGTGCGCACGCCGGGGCCTGCGTCGACCACCACTCCGGCGCCCTCGTGCCCCAGTATCGACGGGAACAGGCCCTCCGGATCGGCGCCCGAGAGGGTGTACTTGTCGGTGTGGCAGATGCCGGTGGCCTTGACCTCGACCAGGACCTCGCCCTGCTTCGGACCCTCGAGTTGCACCCGTTCGATGCTGAGCGGCTTGCCCGCCTCGAACGCCACGGCCGCGCGTACCTCCATCGAAGACGCTCCTTATTAGATGTGCAATCCGGCAAGCGCTCAGCCCTTGAGCACGCCTGATGCCTTGGCGAGATGGATGGCGATGAAGTCCATGAGCGCGGGCGAGAGGCAATCGTAAGGCTCGAGCCCCAGGGCCTTGAGGCGCCGGCGCACCGCGCCCATTTTCGACGGGTCGGCCCCGGACTCGATGATCGAGGACACGAAGGCCGCGAAGCCCGGCGGCGACCAGCCCGATTGCGGCGAGAGCTCGGTGTGGATGAAATCGAGCCCGTAGAACGGATGCTTGGCATTCTCGATGCGCCCGTACAGGTGCACGCCGCACTGCCGGCAGGCGTGGCGCTGGATCGTGGCCGTCGCGTCCACCACGGCCAGCTTGTCGCCGTTCTTCGTCACGCTGAGCTTGTCCCTCGGCACCACGGCGACGACGGAAAACAGCGCGGCCGCGGGCTTCCAGCACTTGGTGCAGCCGCAGGCGTGGTTGTGCGCCGACTGAGACTTGACGCTGACCTCGACCGGGTTCTGCGTGCAATGGCACAGCAGCGTGCCACCGGCGAAGCCCCTCTTGGCCCGCTTGATGCCCTTGTCGACCGACGGATGGATGGAGATTGCGGCCATAAGACCCCCTCGAGGTAGTGTCTACGCTTCTGGCGGCCCGGCCCCGGCGAGGCGCGGGGTTGCTGTGCTGCCGATTCTAGTGGCGACCGGGTCCCTAAGGCCAGCGATCAGGCGCGCGAGCGCTCGAGCCCGGCCGCGAGGTCGCCGCGCAGGTCGGCCAACTCCTCGATGCCCACCGACAGGCGCAGCAGGCCATCGCCCAGGCCAGCGGCGCGGCGCGCTTCCGGATCCATGGCCGCATGGGTCATCGTCACGGGGTGCGCGACCAGGGTCTCGACCCCGCCGAGCGATTCGGCCAGCGTGATGCAGCGCAGGCCCTCGACGAAGCGCTGCACGGCAGGTATTCCGCCCGCGAGCTCGAAGGAGACGATGGCACCGAATCCGCTTTGCTGGCGCGTCGCCACATCGTGACCGGCGTGACTGGGCAGTCCTGGGTACCAGACCTGGCTCACGCCCGGCTGCCCGGCGAGCCATTCGGCCAGCGCCTGGGCATTGCGGCCGTGCACCGCGAGCCGCGCGTGCAGGCTGCGCAGCCCACGCAAGGTCAGGTAGCTGTCGAAGGCGGAACCGGTCAGGCCGAGGTTGTTGGCCCAATCCGCCAACCGCTGGTGGAGCTCGCGCGTGCACGCGATGACCGCACCGCCGACCACGTCGCTGTGGCCGTTGATGTACTTGGTGGTCGAGTGCACGACCAGGTCCGCGCCGAGGCGCAGCGGTTGCTGCCAGGCCGGCGACAGGAAGGTGTTGTCCACCGCGACCAGGGCGCCGGCCGCGTGGCCCAGTGACGCGGCCGCGGCGATGTCCGTGATGCGCAGCAGCGGATTGCTCGGAGTCTCGATCCACAGCAGCGCTGCCGGCTTCGACAGTGCGCGGCGCAACGCAGCCTCGTCGCCCATATCGACGAACTGCAGCTCGAACTCGCCACGCTTCTGCAACTCGCTGAACAGCCGATGGCTGCCGCCATAGCAATCGTGGGGCGCCACGATGCGGGCGCCCACGTTGAACAGGTGCCCGACCAGCGTGATCGCCGCCATGCCCGAGGAAGTGATGACGGCGCCGGCTCCGCCCTCGAGGTCGGCGAGCGCGCGAGCGAGCAGGTCGCGGGTCGGATTGGCGGTGCGCGAATAGTCGTAGTCGCGCTTGTCCGCGTAGCCGCGGAAGGCATAGGTCGTGCTCAGGTGCAGCGGTGGCACCACCGCGCCCGTAAGCGGGTCGCTCACGAGACCAGCGCGGACCGCGCGGGTCACGGTGCCCGGGGACTGTTCCGCCTGGGGCGTCTTGTCGGCATTGGATCCCACCTGGCGGTCTCCTCTGCCGGCGTCGCGAGTGCTTGAGGGGACGCGAGTCTAGGCGGCGCTCGCCGGAAGCGTCAAGCGTAGCCCCGCATGCCTCGCCCGCACCAGTGGCAGCAGCAAGTGAGATTGGCTTCACGAATTGCAGGGTTTCGCGCTGGGCACCGCACCAATCCCGTGAACTCAGTCACGCGGCCCTCGCGGCCCGTTACGTATAAATCCGCCCCGGAGTTATCGAAACGTCCAGGTCTGCTGGTTACGGCGGCGGAGTGGATCAGGCCCTTTCACCAACGAAGACGAAGGAATTGACGCAATCATGAAAGTCCCAACCGCACTCAAGTTGCTGGCCAGCGCTGCGATAGCCCTGGTGCCACTGACCGCTTCGGCGGAATCCAATTTCCAGACCGGTGCCGGGCCCCTGACCTCGACCGCAAGGGTCGACTTCCAGGTCACGATACCGAAGGTGCTGTACCTGCGCGTCGGCACGGGTTCGTCGTATACGACGGGCGTGCTCGGGACCACGGCCACAGTGGATCAGGTCACCTTCGCCCCGGCTGCGGGCGTCATCGGCAACGGTGTGGCCCAAGCGGGCGCCGGCGGCGACCTGCTCACCGGCATCGAGACCGCGGCGATCGTCAGCAACAGCGGCAACGTGACGCTGAATGCCACCGCCACCGCCACCGGACTCAGCGACGGCGCTGGTGACAACATCAATTACTCCGAGGTCAAGACGGCGGCGACGGCACTCACGGGCACCTACACCCTGCTGCCCGCACCGGTGCTGGCCAACGGCACCAGCGCCAGCGTCGTGATGACGGCGCCGGCGACCAAGGTCATCACGGCTGACGCCAAGTGGACCTACACCTACGCCAACACGACCACGCCCCCGGCCGGCACCTATGGTGGTATCAACACCAACGGCAGCCGCGTGACATACACGGCGACAATGCCGTAAGGTCTAAGGCTTCGGTAATTCCGTAGCCGCGGAGAGATTGCGTATGTACGTCCCGACGGCGAGGGTGATTCTCGTCGGCGTGGCAGGGACACTGCTGTCGCTGGTGACGCCGGCAGCGTCCAATCTCAACTCCGGCGCGGGCCCTCGCACAGCGAGGGCCCGCGTTGACTTCCGCATCATCGTCCCCAAGCTGTTGTACCTGCGCGTCGGCACCGGCACGAGCTATCCGGCGACGCTGGCGAGCAACGGTACGCTCGACCTGCTGAAATTTGCGCCAGCCGCCGCGGCGATCGGCAACGGCACCGCCGTCGCCGGCACCGGCGGGGACCTGGGCGGCGGCGTCGAGACGGCCGCGATCATCAGCAACAGCGGCAACGTGACGTTGAACGCCACCGCCACGGGCGCGCTCGGCGACGGACTCGGCGACAACATTCCGTACACGCAGATCACGACCGCCGCCTCGGCCCTGACGGTCGGCTATACGTTGCTGTCGGCGCCGGTGCTGAACAATGCCACCAGCGCCAGCATCGTGCTGACGGCGCCAGCGACCAAGGTCATCCGCGCCGACGCCAGGTGGGCGTACTCCTACGCCAACACGATAAATCCCCCGGCCGGCAGCTACGGCGGCATCAACGTCAACAACGGTCGCGTCTTGTACACGGCCAGCATGCCCTGAAGATTCCGTCTGTGGCATGCTTGCGCGTGGGCACGGCCACTTCGGTACATGGGCAGATGCGACATCCGCTAATTGTCGGCTTGCAGGTCGGGAGCGCCGTCTTGCTGGGGCTGTACGCGCGCGACGCGCTGCCCTACACGGTCACAATCACGGCCAGCTCGCCGAAGGCCGTCTATTTGCAGATCGGCGTCGGCACGCTGACCGGCACCTTGAATTACAGCAGCGGCGCCACGCCAGGCAATACCGCCACGGTGAACAAGACCTCGGTCACGGTGCCGGCTGCCGCGCTCGGCAACAAGACCGCGCAGGCCATGACGACCGACAGCGGCGTCAGCCAAAGCTCCTATGACGGCTATACCTATTGCACGGCGGGCACCGAGCTCTACATTGGCGCCTTCTACCGCAACCCGACCACCACCGGCGCGGCCATCCTATCCGCCACCGTGCCCGCAACGCTCAGCAACGCTGCCGGCAACACGATCCCGTTCTCGCAGATCTCCTGGACCTCGGCCGGCGCCGGCGACACGACGGCGAACGGCTTCCTGCCCGAAGTCTTCCCGGGCGGCACTTTTGTCAACGGCGGCATCCAGAACATGGGCTCGGTCGCGGTCAACCGCTGGGCCGAGAGTTGCTGGACCTTTTCCTACGCCAACACGCTGATCCCGGCCGTGGGCACCTACACGGGCCGCGTCGTCTACACGCTGACCACGCCATGAGCGCGGCATACGCCCAGACTCGCGCGCCCCGGGTTGCGGCGCTCGCGCTCGCAGCGCAGGTGATCGCAAGCGCGGCCGGCGCCGCGACGATGCCTATCGACGACACCGGCACGGTCACCGTGCAGCCGAGCGTGAACCTGCGCTGGCAGGAACTGTCGCCGCGCCAGCGCCGGGGCGACCTCATGGAAGGCACGACCCAGCTGCGGGTGCGCCTCAACGTCAAGCCATGGATTGGCCAGACCGGCCGCATCTACATGGTGTTGCCGGCGCAATTGCCAGGCGACATCACCGCCACCTGGACCACGACCGGCCGCTTGCTGCCCGGACGCGTGCAGTCCGGGAGCCGCACGCTGGTTTACTCCGGGGCCATCACTACGCCGGTGCTGGAGGACACACTGTTGCTGTCGCTCGCCGTGGACGGCAAGCAGATGCGCCAGACCTATAACCTGCTGTTCAGATTCGAGATCGACGAGGGCTGAATCGTGCGACAACTTCCGATGCTTATCGCGGCGCTAGCCTTGGCGACCACGGCCTTTCCATCCCGTGCCCAGACTTTTGCGGCGATGGTCTCGCCGCCGCGCTTTGAACTGGAGGGCAAGCCCGGCGAGGCCGTGCGCACCGTGTTCGAGCTGACCAATCGCGCCGACACGGCGTCCGAATACCTGCTGCGTACCGCCGACTGGTCGCTGTCGCCGGACTTCAACGTCACCTTCGCTGACGAACTCGCGCCGGGCAGTTGCCGGCCGTGGGTGGCGCTCGAACGCCCGTCCGCGTTGCTGCCCGCCGGCGGAACGATTCATTACCGCTTCGAGGTCGCCGTTCCTGCCGATGCCCCGGCGGGCGAGTGCCACTTTGCGATCCTGATCGAAGGCAAGGAAGCCTCCATCGCCAAGGCAGGCGCGCTCTCGATGCCGATGACCGGCCGCATCGGCCTCATCGTCTACGTCAATGTCGGCGCCGGCAGTCCGCAACTGGAATTGACCGGCAACCACATCGTCAAGGTCAGCGGCCGCGACCTGCCCACGCTCATCATGCGCAACAAGGGCAGCGTGCACGGCCGTGTGTCCGGGTTCCTCACCGGGACCGACGCCAAGGGCGTCAATTACGACTTCAACCCCTCTGATTTTCCGATCCTTCCCGGCACTTCCGCCGACGTCTACCTTACGCCCTCGACGGCCACGGACGATCACCCGACCCTGACCTTTCCCGTGCGCGTGCAGGGCACGCTCGAATGGGGCAACACCAAGCTGAAGATTGACGAGCAGTTCCGCCAGGGCCTGTAAGCACTCAGGCGATCGCTGCGTTGCTGCCCCCAAAGCCGCCAGGCAAGGCGCGAGGAGAGATGTTTGGTCATTCCAAATGAACGACGAGCAACGCCGCTTGGCGGCTTTAGGGGCGCAACCCGGAGGGCTGACAGGCCCTAGCCATGGCGTGGGCGCTCCGGAAGGCAGGCCAGCACCCGCTGGTCCTGACGTTGGCCGGTGCGGCCGCCGTGGCGGCCGTGCGCGCCGAGGAGGCAGCGCCAGCACCGGCCGCGCCGGCCGGTTACCAGGATCACTACATCGCCGAGGGCAAGCTCGCGCCTGACATCTCCTACGGTGAAGGGGGCTACACCGACGGCGGCGGGCTGGCGCGCTCGTTGCGCGTCGATGCGCTCGTGACGGCCATCAGCCACAGCACCGGCGATGCCAATTCCGACCAGAACGAAAGCGGAGTCATCGTCGAGTCGCAGTGGGACACGGCCAGCTACGGCGCCTGGTCGCTCAGCGGCGCGGCTCAGGCCTCGAGCGGCGATTCCACGACCGGCGACAAGATCGCCCTCGGGCTGCAGCAGCGCGACCTGGCGGTCGACGGCGGCTGGCGCGTCAACAACGGCCTGGGCACGGTCAATTCGGGCACGATCAACCTGCTGCACAACCAGCAGCGCTTCTACCTGCCGACTACCCCGATCCTGGGCCTGGCCACGGAATGGCTGGGTCCAGGCAATGCGCAGGTGCTCGGCAGCGTGGGCGAGCCCGGATTCTTCAAGGGTGTGCGCGTACCGGGCTTCCAGTCCCTGGGCGGCTCGACCGCGACGTTGGGTGCGCAATGGTCTCCGGCCGATCCGTGGAACCTCGGCGCCCAGGTCATCAATGCGCACGATGTATCTACCCTGAGCGGCTTTACGACGACGACGGACGTGCGCCAGTCGAGCTCGACGGCGTTGCTCAGCGCCGCCTGGCACAACCCCATCGCCATGGCCCAGCTCAACCTGATCGACGGCAGCGTCAGCGGCACCAATGGCGGTTCCGGGGGATGGCTCGATGCCGCCTACCAGGCCGGCAGGATGCTGCACAGCGCCGGCCTGTTCCGCGTCGATCCCAACCTGACCTGGGGCAACCAGCCCATCGTCAGCGACGCCGAGGGCGGCTATTACCGCAACAGCTACCAGAGCCGGCGCTGGCAGGCCGATTTCGGCTTCGACTACCTCAACTCCATTTCCGGCCGCGGTGCGTCGACCACCTATTACAGCGGCGGCGCTCGCTACCAGGTTTCGCGCGACATAGGCGTCGGCGGCGTCGCCAACATCCGCGAGTCCAGCGGCGAGCACGGCTGGTCCACTCAGGTCTACACCGACTGGCGCAATCGATTGGGCGTGAGCCGCGCTCAATTCAACTATGCCGAGGACGCGCCGCGCCGCGGCAGCGCGCTGACAATCGACCAAGCCTGGCAGATGCCGCAACGGGCCCGACTCAGCACCTCGCTGTCGATCGAGCGGCTGACCGGCACCGGCGTCGAGGACCACACGGCGCTGGGATTGTCTGTTTACGGCGGCGGCGACATCACCGCTCGCCTGTCCATCGACGGCAACCTGCGCTGGGCGCGCGCCGTCGAGGGCAACAATGCGCCCTCAACCGCCGCCAACGTCGCCCTGACCTGGCAGTACGACCAGAACTGGTCGTTCCTCGCGACTTATTACGAAAACCACACCGGCTCGTGGCGGGCGGTCACGATCAGTTCGCCGCTCAATCCGCCCGAGATCATCACCAGCCCGGCCAGCGACGACCAGGGCGTGTTCCTGACGCTGCGTTATCAGCGCTCCGGCGGCGCGCACTTCGCGCCGCTGGGCGGCCGGCCCGGCTCGGGTTGGGGTCCGGTCAGTGGCACGATATACCTCGACCGCAACGCCAACGGCGTGTACGACGCGAACGAGCCCGGCGCCGCCAACGTCACCGTGGTGCTCGACGGCCGCTACTCGGTCCGCACCGACGCCCAGGGTCGCTATGAATTCCCGGCCGTGGCCGCAGGACGCCACGTGCTGGTCGTGATCCCCGACAACCTGCCGCTGCCGTGGATGATTCCCGCGCCAGAACGCCATGAGATCAAGGTCGAGATCCGCGAGCGCACCACTATCGACGTCGGCGCGCGCCGCAGCGACGCCGCCCAGGGCTGAACATCGCTGCAGTGCGAGCTCAGACCAGGACTTCGACGGCCGGAGGCCGCAGGTTGTAGCTCGAGCTCATGACGCGCCCGTAGGCGCCAACGTTGGCGACCAGCAGCACGTCGCCCTCCTGCGTCGGCGGCAGCAGGCGATCACGGCCCAGCACGTCAGCGGATTCGCAGATCGGGCCGACGACGCTGACGCGCTCCGTAGCGGGCTCATCCAGGCGCGTGAGGTTGACGATCTCGTGCCAGGAACCGTACAGCGCCGGGCGGATCAGTGAATTCATGCCGGTCGCGACGCCGACGTAACGGGTATCGCCCTTGGACTTGAGCTGCGTAACGCGCGCCAGCAGCACGCCGGCCGCGGCCACGAGAAAGCGCCCGGGCTCGAGCCAGAATTCCAGGCCCGGCATCCCGGCGTGTACGCTCTGCAGCGCGGCATCGAGCCTCGCCAGGTCGAGCGGCACCTGCCCGGGTTGCTCCGGCACGCCAAGACCGCCGCCGACGTTGATATAACGCAGCTGCGGGAACCGGCCCGCCGCCGCCAGTAACTTCGTCGCGGTCTCGGGCCAGCTCTCGACCTCGAAGACACCGCTGCCGCTGTGCGCGTGCAGGCCGACGATGCGGCAACGCGCTGCCGCGGCGAGCCGCGCGAGCTCGTCGAGTTCCTCGAGCGGAATGCCGAACTTCGCATGCTCTCCCGCGGTCTGCACGTGCTCGTGATGTCCGCGCCCGACGCCGGTATCGACGCGGACCATGACCTCGCGGCCTTCGAAGGTCGGCGCCCAGCGCTGCAGCAGGTAGAGGTTGTCGATCGTGACCATGACGCCCTGCCCGAAGGCCCAGGCGTACTCCTCGCGCGGCGCGAAGTTCGGCGTGTATAGCAGCCGCTGAGGCGACAGCGCGGGCACCGATTCGAGCGCGCGCGCGATCTCGCCGCGTGAGACGCATTCGAGGTCGAGTCCGGCGGCGGCGGCGATCCGCAGGATCTCAGGGTGCGCATTGGCCTTCATGGCGTAGAACACGCGCCCCACGGAACGCAGCGAACGCAGCTGCCGCGCTGCGCCCTGCACCTCTGCGCGCGCGTACACGTAGGCGCAGTCGTGCTGCCCGGCGATGTCCAGCAGCTCGGCGCGACGACGCTGCCACCATGGAGCGGCGGCGGCACTCATCGCGGGGCTGGGCTGGAGCGTGGTCACATGGAGGAACCGGCCGCGACGGCGGCGGCCGAGGCGCGCGCTCGCCGCCTATTCCTCGTTGAAGAGCTCGCGCAGGTCTCTCTGGAGCTTGCGGTCGGCGAGCACCTCTTCTAGCTTGCTCCAGGCCGCCTTGCCTTTCTTGCCCTGCGTGCGCACTCGCTTGTCGACGCGCGCCAGCAGGCCGTCGTAGTCCGTGCTGTCCTCGCTCTCGGCTACGAATTCCTCGTCGATATCAAAGTTCTCGCTATCGCGCTCTGACATGGCTTCCCTATGATAAATGCTTAAAGATCAGCAAGTTAAGTAGGAAATGGGGTCCCTCGGGGGCAGCGAACTATAGCTGATTTGCGCCGGCTTTCAACTCCGACACCAAATCGCGCCAAAGGTGCCGGGCCGGCGCCAAAAACCGCGTTGCTTCAGTGCACAACCGGCACGGCCGCGGCCGTCGGCGTCGCGTCCGGGAGCTCCACTTCGAGGCCGACCGTGGCCAGCACGCCGTCGGCGCGCGCCAGGACTTCCCGGGCGTAGTCCCAGTGGATCGCCACGACGCTCTCGCCCACGGCCACGCGCAGCAGCTCGGCGAACTTGTCGACGTCGGGCTCGTAGCTCTGCCCCTGCGCGTCGACCGGCGGGTGCGCCTCGAGCAGCAACTGGCCGTTGACCCAGGCCACCTTCACGGGCTCGTTGACGATGCGCACCGGCGTGCCCACCGGCACCAGTGGAAACAGCACCTCGACGTCCTCCGGGTACATGCGGATGCAGCCATGGGTCACCGCCAGGCCCACGGCGATCGGGTTGTTGGTGCCATGGATCAGGTAGGTGCCCTTGCCGGCGCCGAGCCGCAGCGCGCGCGACCCGAGCGGGTTGTCGGGCCCCGGCGGCACGCGCGCAGGCAGGACGTCGCCATCCTTGGCGTGTTCGTCGCGCACGGATTTCGGCGGGAACCACCAGGGATCCTTCTGCTTGGAGATCACCTGGGTCAGGCCGAGCGGCGTGTGCCAGTCCATCTTGCCGATGCTGACGGGGTAGGTGATCACGACCTGCGGCTGGTGCCGCTTCGGTTTCGGGTAGTAGTACAGCCGATGCTCGGCGATGTTGACGATGATGCCCTGGCGCGGGCCGGGGGGCAGGATATGGCGGCCCGGCACGAGCACGGTCTTGTCCGCGCCTGGAATCCACGGGTCGACCCCCGGATTGACGCGGATCAGTTCCTCCGAGCCCAGGCTGTACTGGCGCGCCAGGTCGTAGAGCGTGTCCTCGTAGACCGTCTTGATGCGCTGGTCCTCGCCCACCACGTTCTGCCGGGGGTCGGTGAGCACGTATTCCGTGGCCGTGCAGGGTCCACAGAGAGCCGCCAGCAACAGCGCGATATAAGCATTTGTTTTGAGCATTGTTTTGGCGGGATAACCGCGGACATAAGCCTAGCACAGGCTATCTGCCGACTTTAAATTGATACCAGATATTTGTATGGTATCCGCCATGAACACCCCTAGCCCTGAACCGAGCCCCCGCCAGCGCCAGGTGCTGGAGCAGATCGAGGAATTCCTGCGCCGGCATGGCCGGCCGCCGACCCGCGGCGATCTCGCTGCCGCGATGAAGCTGCGCAATCGAGCGGGCATCGAGCAGCACCTGCGCGCGCTGGCCAGCAAGGGGCTCATCGCCCTCGAACCCGGCGTCGCCCGCGGCATACGCCTGCTGCACTCCCCGTTCACGCTGACTCGCCGGCTGGCGCTGTACGGTCGCGTCGCGGCGGGCGTGCCGACGCTGGCGCTCGACAACGTCGAGGATGAACTGCTGCTCGACCCGGCCTTGTTCCGGCCGCGCGCCGACTTCCTGCTGCGCGTGCATGGCCAGAGCATGCGCGACGCCGACATCCGCGATCGCGACATCCTCGCCGTGCATCGCAGCGCGCAAGCCAGCAATGGCCAGATTGTCGTCGCGCGCCTGGGGGATGAAGCCACGGTGAAATATTACCGCCGCCACGGCCACCTGCTGCGGCTCGAGCCGGCCAACCCGGCGTTCAAGCCAATCGAAGTAGACCTGCGACATCAGCATTGCACCATCGAGGGCTTGGTCGTTGGACTCGTCCGTAGCGGCCTACCGCTGGCGCGCAAAACATCATGAGCCAGATGAGGTACAGATTGAGCGGGGAAGGCGCGGCCCATTTTTCGTCGCTCCCCGATACTCGCTTTGGAAAAATGGGCCGCGCCCTCCCCGTTCAAACGGCACCGCATCTGGATCGGGAGGAGTTGCGCAAGCGACTGGAACGAATGAGCCGGGGTGCGCACGCCGCGGATCATGCATGGCCGGCGACGCTGTCGACTGGATTCGCGGAGTTCGACGCGGTGTTGCCGGGCGGCGGGTGGCCGGTCGGCGCGATCACCGAGCTGATGCCGGAAACGCAGGGCATCGGCGAGCTTTCGTTGCTGCTGCCGGCGCTCGCGCAACTGAGCCGCGCCGGCCGCTACCTGGCGTGGATCGCACCGCCCTGCCTGCCCTACCCGCCGGCACTCGAGTGGCGTGGGCTCGCGCTCGATCGGCTGCTGCTCGTTCAGGCGCCGGATGCGCAGGCCGTGCTGTGGGCCGCCGAGCAGGCCCTGCGCTGCCCGGCCATCGGCGCGGTGCTCGCCTGGCCCGCAGCGCTCGACGACCGGCGCGTGCGCCGGCTGCAGCTGGCGGCCGAGGCCGGTGGCAGCTGCGGCCTGCTGTATCGTCCGCCGGCCGCGGCACGGCAACCTTCGCCGGCCGCCCTGCGCCTGCGGCTCAGCGCCCTCGAGGCCGGGCTGCAGATAGAGATACACAAGGCCCGTGGCGGGCGCGCGCATGCTCTGGTTGTGCATCCTGCTGCCGCCGCTGGCGCCTGAGGCGCTCGAGACGCTGGCGCTGTGGGCCATGCAGTGGAGCAGCCAGGTCAGCCCGGGCACGGCCACGGATGGCGACGCCACGCTGTGGCTCGAGATCGGCGCGAGCCGCGGGCTGTTCGGCGATCACGCGGCGCTGTGCGCACGCCTCACCGCCGAGCTCGCCTCGCTCGGCCATGCGCACCGGCTGGGCGTCGCGCCCACGCCGCAGGGCGCGGCGCTGCTGGCGCGCGCCGGGATCACCGCCGGCGCGCTGACGCGCGCGCAGCTGCTGCGGCAGCTCGAGCCGCTGCCGCTGGCCTTGCTGGCGCTGCCCGACGAGCAGCTTGCGGCCTTGCACGGCTCGGGCCTGCGGCGCATCGGCGAACTGCTGGCCTTGCCCGCCACCGCGATCGCGCGCCGCTTCGGCCCCGACGCCAGCCTGTACCTGCGACGCCTGTGCGGCGCGGCGCCCGAACCCCTGCGCTGCCTGCGGCCGCCGGCCCGCTTCGACAGCCGCTGCGAATTCCAGGACGCGGTCACCGACGCCACGGCGCTGCTGTTCCCGCTGCAGCGCCTGCTGGCCGCGCTCCAGGGTTACCTGCGCGCGCGCGATCGCGCCGTGCAACGCTACACGCTGCGCCTCGAGCACCGGCATCCCGCGGTGACGCGGCTGGTGATCGGGCTCGCCCGGCCCAGCCGCGACGCCGCGCAGCTGCTGTCGCTGGCCCGCGAGCGGCTGGCCGCGACGTCATTGGCCGCCGGCGTGCACGGGCTCGGCGTCGAGGCCCACGAACTCGTGGAGCCGGCGCTGCTGCAGGGCGAGCTGTTTGCCTGCGCCGCGCTGCAAAGCGAACAGCTCCAGCAGGTCATCGACCGGCTGGCCGCGCGCCTCGGCGCGAGCGCCGTGCAGCACCTGGGCAGCGTCGAGGAGCATCGCCCGGAGCGCGCCTGGCGCATGCGCGCCGCGCAGCTCGCGGCGCCGGCTGCGCCATCCGCGCCGTCGGCCGCGCCGCGCGGCAACGTGACGCAAGCGTCACCAGCCGCGGCGGCTTCACCGCCCCGCCCCTGCTGGCTGCTGCCGGAGCCGCAACCGATCGACATGCCGCGCGAACTGCTCACCGGCCCGGAGCGCATCGAGAGCGGCTGGTGGGATGGGGCCGACGTGGCGCGTGATTACTACCTGGCCCGCGGGGCGCACGGCGCGCGGCTGTGGGTGTTCCGCGACCTGCGGAGCGGAGCGTGGTGCGTGCATGGGTTGTGGGCATGAGCGCAGGCGTGGGTATGGGCATGCGCGCGGATGCGGACCGTCTTTTTGGTTGCGGGTCGGCCGCGCTTCATCCCAAGGCCGCAGCGACTGCGGCCTTGGGATGGCGAGCCTTACCCGTGCGGTCGCGACTGCACGTCGAACCATCTCCAGCATCCAGCTTACCGCAGCGTCGCGACTCGCCCGGGCTGCGGCGGCCAGCCATGCAACCAAAAAGACGGTCCGCGTCCGCGCGCATATCCACGCCGCCACGACGGCGCATGCGCTCATGGCGTCACCGCGGACGAGGAAGCGTCACGGGACGGCCCGCACCGGAATGTGTCGGAGGGTGGCGCAGCGCGTCGGCGCCGCGCGCCGGCGCGACCTCATGATGTACCACTGGCCTGACGGCGCCGCGCGCGGCAAGCCGCGCAAGCTTCGCCGCTGCGCGCGCAATGTTTTATTCCTTCTCACCATTTTCTCCGCAGCGGCGCACCCGACCACATTCCGGTGCGGGCCGTCTCGTGACGTGCCCACAGCTGTGGTGCCACCATGACCGTCTACGCCGAGCTGCATTGCCTCAGCAACTTCAGCTTCCTGCGCGGCGCCTCGCACCCGGCCGAATTGGTGACGCGCGCGCACGAGCTCGGCTATCGCGCGCTGGCGCTGACCGACGAGTGCTCGCTGGCCGGCGTGGTGCGGGCCTACGAGGCGCAGCGCGCCCTGCCGGCGGAGAGCGCGCCACGGCTGATCGTCGGCGCTGAGTTCCGCTGCCACGATGGGCCGCAGCTCGTGCTGCTGGCGCCCACGCAGCGCGGCTACGCGCAGATCTGCCGGCTCATCACCCGCGCGCGCCGCCGTGCTCCCAAGGGCCGCTACACACTCGGGCAGGCGGACCTCGAGTCCGGGCTCGACGACTGCCTGGCGCTCTGGCTGCCGCCGCCGGCCGGGGCGCCCGCCGATGACCACGCGCTGCGCGAAGGACTCTGGCTGCGCGAGCGTTTCGCCGGTCGCATCTGGCTGGGCGTCGAGCTGCACCGCCGGGCCGACGACGCCGCGCGGCTGGCGCGCGGCCTGGAGCTGGCGGCGCGCTGCGCGCTGCCGGCGACGGCCGCCGGCGACGTGCACATGCATCGCCGCAGCCGGCGCCGGCTCCAGGACCTGCTGACCGCAATCCGGCATGGCTGCACGCTCGAGGCGGCCGGCAAGCGGCTGCTGCCGAACGGCGAACGGCACCTGCGGCCGCTGCCGGCGCTCGCGCGTCTCTATCCGCCCGCGCTGCTGGCAGCCAGCCTCGACATCGCCGAGCGTTGCCACTTCGACCTCGGCCAGCTGCACTACGAATACCCGGCCGAGCTCGTTCCCGAGGGCAGCAGCGCAGCGGCGCAGCTGCGCCGGCTGAGCGAGACCGGCGCGCGGCAGCGCTGGCCCGGGGGCGTGCCGGCGGCCGTGGCCGCGCTGCTGGAAAAGGAACTGCAGCTGGTCGCCGAGCTCGGCTACGAGCACTTCTTCCTGACCGTGCACGACCTGGTCGCCTTCGCGCGCCAGCACGGCATCCTCTGCCAGGGGCGCGGTTCCGCGGCCAACTCCGCCGTCTGCTACGCGCTCGGCATCACCGAGGTCGACCCGGCGCGCATGAATCTGCTGTTCGAGCGCTTCATGAGCCGCGAGCGGCGCGAACCGCCCGACATCGACGTCGACTTCGAGCACGAGCGGCGCGAGGAGGTGATCCAGTACGTCTACGCGAAGTACGGCCGCGAGCGCACCGCGCTCGCGGCCACCGTGATCACCTACCGCACGCGCAGCGCGCGCCGCGACGTCGAGCGCGCGCTCGGCACGCCTCCGGCGACGGCGTCCGCCGCGACACACGCGCGGCACGCGGAGCTCGCCGCGCAGCTCGTGGCCGAGCTGCGCGGCTTCCCGCGCCACCTCTCGCAGCACGTCGGCGGCTTCGTGATCTCCGGCGAGCCGCTGCACGAGCTGGTGCCGATCGAGAACGCCGCCATGCCCGGGCGCACCGTCATCCAGTGGGACAAGGACGACCTCGAGACCCTCGGCCTGCTCAAGGTCGACGTGCTCGCGCTCGGCATGCTGACCGCGGTACGCAAGGCGCTCGAGTTCACGCGCGCCCGGCGCGGCTGGCCGCGCTGCGTACAGGACATCCCCGCCGAGGATCGCGCCACCTACGACATGATCTGCCGCGGCGAGACCCTGGGCGTGTTCCAGATCGAATCGCGCGCGCAGATGAGCATGCTGCCGCGGCTGCGGCCGCGCTGCTTCTACGACCTCGTGATCGAGGTGGCGATCATCCGTCCCGGGCCGATCCAGGGCGGCATGGTGCACCCGTACCTGCGGCGCCGGGAGGATCCGTCCGGCGTCAGCTACCCGAGCCCGGCGCTGGCCGCGGTGCTGCAGCGCACGCTCGGCGTGCCGATCTTCCAGGAGCAGGTCATGCAGATCGCGGTCGTGGCCGCCAACTTCACCGCCGGCGAGGCCGACCAGCTGCGGCGCTCCATGGCGGCCTGGAAGCGGCGCGGCGGGCTCGAGCCGTTTCGCGAACGGCTGCTGTCCGGGATGGCCGCCAACGGCTACGAAGCGGAGTTCGCCGAACGCATCTACCGGCAGATCCTCGGCTTCGGCGAATACGGATTTCCGGAGTCGCACGCCGCCTCGTTCGCGCTGCTGACCTACGTCTCCTGCTGGCTCAAGTGCCACGAGCCGGCGGCCTTCTTCGCCGCGCTGCTCAACAGCCAGCCGATGGGATTCTACCAGCCCGCGCAGCTGGTGCAGGAGGCGCGCCGCAGTGGCGTCGCCATCCTGCCGCCCGACGTGCTGCACAGCGAGCGCGACTGCACGCTCGAGACCGTGGCCGGCGGCGCGAGCGCGATCCGCATCGGCCTGGCGCAGGTGCGCTCGCTGCCCGCGGCCGACGCCGGGCGCGTGCTCGCAGCGCGCGCGGCGCAGCCTTTCCTCGACGTCGACGACCTGGCGCGCCGCGCGGCGCTGTGCCGGCGCAGCCTGCGATTGCTGGCCGTGGCGGGCGCGCTGCGTTCGTTGAGCGCGCACCGGCACGAGGCCAGCTGGCTGGCGCTCGGCGCCGAAGCGCCATCCGGCGCGCTGGCCTTGCCGGCGGCGGCCGAGGCCACCGTGGCGCTGCCGCGACCGAGCGCCGCGCAGGAAATCATGGCGGACTACGCAGGGCTCTCGCTGAGCACCACGCACCATCCACTGCTGCTGCTGCGCGAGCGCCTGCGCGCCGCGGGCATCACCCGCGGCCTGGACCTGCGCGCGCTGGCCGACGGTACCCGGGTGCGTGTCGCCGGGCTCGTCACGCACCTGCAGCAGCCCGGAACCGCTTCCGGCGTGGTCTTCCTCTCGCTCGAGGACGAGACCGGCATCGTCAACGTGATCCTGTGGCCGCAGGTGTTCGAGGCGCAGCGCGCGCCGGCGCTCGCCGCCAGCCTGCTGGTGGTGCACGGCAGCCTGCAGAACCAGCACGGCGTCACGCACGTCGTGGCGCGCAGCCTGCTCGACCGCTCGCACTGGCTCGCCGGGATGGAGCGCCGCTCGCGCGACTTCCACTAGTTCAACGGCACCGGGACCCAACGGCCCCGCGGCTCAGGGAGCGCGCTCGCGCAGGTAGGGCAGCGCGGCACGCAGGTAGATCAGCATCGACCACAGCGTCAGGATCGCGGCGCCCACGGTGAGCCACTTGCCGAGGACGTAGATTGGCAGCCCGAACAGGTCGCTGCGGTACAGCAGCAGGCTCACGCCCACCATCTGGGCGATCGTCTTGTACTTGCCGAGCACCGACACCGAGACCTTGGTGCGATGGCCGAGCTCGGCCATCCACTCGCGCAGCGCCGAGACTGCGATCTCGCGGCCGATGATGACCACGGCCGTGAGCACCATGACCAGGCGCGTGTCGCGGCTCACGATCAGCACCAGCGCGACTGCGACGATGAGCTTGTCGGCAACCGGGTCGAGGAAGGCGCCGAGCGAGGTGGTCTGCCCGAGCCGCCGCGCCAGGTAGCCGTCGAGCGAGTCGGTGATGGCCGCGGCGGCGAACAGCAGCCCGGCGGCCTCGTCGCCCACCCCGACGGGATTGCGCTTGCCGAGGACCGACAGCACGATGATCATCGGGATCGCCAGGATCCTCAGCCACGTCAGCAGTATCGGCAGGTTCCAGACCATCACGCCCCCGGGTGCAGGTGATCATATAGTGTGCGCGCCAGCCCTGTCCCCACCCCGGGCACGCGCTCCAGGTCGGCGACGCCGGCACGCAGCACCCCGGGCAGCCCGCCGAAGTGCACCAGCAGCGCGCGCCGCCGCGCCGGCCCGAGTCCGGGCACGCTCTCGAGGATCGACTCGGTATAGCGGCGCGCGCGCCGCCGGCGGTGGCCGCTGATCGCGAAGCGGTGCGCCTCGTCGCGGACCCGTTGCAGCAGGTGCAACGCCGGGTTGTCCGCCGGCAGGCTGCGCGCCAGCGCCGCGCCCGGCAGGTGGAAGCGCTCCTGGCCAGGCTTGCGGTCGGGGCCCTTCGAGATCGCCACCACGGCCAGCTCCGCGCAGCCGGCGCGCTCGAGCCCCTGCAGCGCTGCGCGCAACTGGCCAGTGCCGCCGTCGATCAGGACCAGGTCGGGGCGCGGCAGGTCGCCGGCGTGGATCCTCGCGCCGTGGCGCGCGAGCGCCTGCTCGAGCGCGGCGTAGTCATCGCCGGCCGCGACACCGGCGATGTTGTAGCGCCGGTAGGCACGCTTGAGCAGGCCCTCGGGGCCGTGGACCACGCAGCCTGCCACGGTGCCCTCGCCCGCCGTGTGGCTGATATCGAAGCAGTCGATACGCTCGGGCGGATGCGCGAGGCCAAGGAATTCGCCGACCGCCTCCAGGGCCAGGGCGATCGACTCGTGGCGTTCGACGCGCATGCGCAGCGCCTGGCGCGCGTTCTCCTCGGCCAGCTCCAGCCAGCGTCCCGGCAGGCCGCGCCCGCCGCGGTGCAAGCGCACGCTGCGCCCCGCCACGGCGGCCAGGGCCTCGGCAACCGAGTCGTGGTCGGCGAGCTCGAGGTTGACGAGGATTTCGCGCCGGTGCGGCCTGGGTCGCGTAGTGCAGCAGCAGGAACTCAGCCAGGGTCTCGCCCGGCTCGCCGACCGCGGCCGGGTGGTAGTTCGTGGTGCCGAGGCTCAGCCCGTCGCGCACCGTCAGCAGGCTCAGGGCATAGCGTCCGGGCTCGCCCACAAGGGCGATGACGTCGAGGTCGCGCGCCCGTGGGGCGGCCGCGATCTGTCGGCTCTGCAGTTCGGTCAGCCCCGCGAGCTGGTCGCGCAGCCGCGCGGCGCCCTCGAACTGCAGCGCCGACGAGGCCTCCGCCATCTGCGCGGCGCAGGTCCTCAGCCAGGCCGTCGGTGCCGCCCGCCAGCACCTGCAGTGCCGAGTCGAGGTCACGGCGGTAGTCCTCGGCGCTGATCAGGCCGACGCAGGGCGCCGAGCAGCGTCCGATCTGGTGCTGCAGGCACGGCCGGCTCCGGTGCGCGAAGAACGCGTCGCGGCAGTTGCGGATTCGGAACACCTTCTGCAGCTGCTGCAGCACCTCCTTGACCGCGTGCGCGTTCGGGAACGGGCCGAACAGCCGCCCCGCGCGGCCGGCGCAGTCCGCGCCAGAACTGCAGGCGCGGGAACTCGTGCCCGCTCGCGCACAGGATATAGGGAAAGGTCTTGTCGTCGCGCAGGATGATGTTGTAGCGCGGCCGGTGCGCCTTGATCAGGTTGCACTCGAGCAGCAGCGCGTCGGTCTCCGAGCCCACGACCGTGACCTCGATGCGCGCCACGCGCCGCAGCATCGCCGCCACCTTCGGCGACTGGCTGCGCGTACTGAAATAACTGCCGACTCGGTCGCGCAGGCTCGCCGCCTTGCCGACGTAGATGAGCTCGCCGGCGGCGTCGTACATGCGGTAGACGCCGGGCCGCTGCGGCAGGGTGGCGACCAGGGCTTGCGGGTCAAATGCGGGTGCGGCTGCGCTCACTCACGCCTGCTGCCGGCTGCGCTCGGCAATCAGCATCGCCATCTCGAGCGCCTGCTCGTAGTTGAGGCGCGGATCGACCTGCGAGCGGTAGGCGCGCTGCAGGTCGGCGTCGGTGAGGCCGCGCGCGCCGCCGATGCACTCGGTGACGTCCTCGCCGGTGAGCTCGATGTGCACGCCGCCGAGGTGCGAGCCGAGCTCGCGCGTGGATGCGGAAGGACAGCTCGAGCTCGCGCGAGGATGTTCTCGAAGCGGCGCGTCTTGATGCCGCCGCTGGTGGTCTCGGTGTTGCCGTGCATCGGATCGCAGCACCACAGCACCGTCTGCGCCGGTCGCGCGCGCACCGCCTCGATCAGCGGCGGCAGGCGCTCGCTCGATGTCGCTCGGCGCCGAAGCGGTGGATCAGCGTGAGGCGGCCCGGGCTGCGTTCTGCGGGTTGAGCGTCGCCGACCAGCTCCTGCAGCCACTCGGCGTCATCGCCGGCGCCGACCTTGACGCCGATCGGGTTGGCGATGCCGCGGAAGTACTCGACGTGCGCGCCGTCGAGCTCGCGCGGTGCGCATGCCGATCCACGGCAAGTGCGTCGACAGGTTGTACCAGCGGTCCTGGCGCGGGACGCAGCGCGTCTGCGCCTGCTCGTAGCAGCAGGTGCAGCCCCTCGTGGCTGGTGAAGAAGTCGACGCGGTTGCATCGCGCCGACCTGCTGGCCGGTGAGCGCCTCGAAGAAATCGCAGCGACGTCGCCGATCGAGTCGCACGATGCGCTCGTACTCGTCGCGCGAGCGGCGCGTGGCGCACGAAGCCGAGGTCCCAGTACTCCGGGTGGTGCAGGTCGGCGAAGCCGCCGTCGACCAGCGCGCGCACGAAGTTGAGCGTCAGCGCCGCGCGCTCGTAGCCGCGCAGCAGCAGCTGCGGGATCGGGCGCGCGCGCCGCGGCGGTGAACTCCGGCGCGGTTGACCAGGTCGCCGCGGTAGCTCGGCAGCGTGACGCCGTCGCGCGTCTCGGTGTCGGCCGAGCGCGGCTTGGCGTACTGGCCGGCGAAGCGGCCGACGCGGATGACCGGCCGCTTCAGCGCCGTGCACCAGCACCAGGCTCATCTGCAGCAGGATCTTGAGCTTGCTTGGCGATGCGGTCGGACTCGCAGTCGTCGAAGCTCTCGGCGCAGTCGCCGCCCTGCAGCAGGAAGCGCCTCGCCGCGCTGCGCCGCGGCCAGCCGCGCGCGCAGCGTCCTCGATCTCCCAGGACACGACGATCGGCGGCAGGCGCGACGAGGTCGGCGCACCACGCGCTCGAGCGCCGCCGGCGTCGGCGTAGACCGGCTGCTGCTGGGCCTTGCGGCGCCTGCCAGCTGGTCGGCTGCCAGGAATTCGTGTCCTTCGATCTCATGCGAGGAATGTTAGCACGGCGCCGCTCTGGCGCTCGCCCGGGCAAGGCCAGCTCGACGCTGGCTCCGTGCAGGTCCGGGGATTCGCCGATGCGCGAGTTCGCCGCCGTACAGCGCAACCGTGTCGGCGACCATGGCCAGGCCCAGGCCGTGGCCGGGCGCACGCTCGTCGGCGCGCACGCCGCGCCCGAGCACGCGCTCGCGGTCGGCCGGGGCGATGCCCGGGCCGTCGTCCTCGACCCTGAGCACCAGGCTACGCGCCGCGGGGCGCGCTGGATCGAGGCAGGCGCGCACGCGCACGACGCCGCGGCACCACTTGCAGGCGTTGTCGAGCAGGTTGCCGAGCAGCTCGGTCAGGTCGCCGCGATCGCCGACAAAGCCCGCGTCCGCCGCCACCTCGGTCTCGATGACGAGGTCCTTGCGTGCGTGCACCTTGAGCATCGCGGCGCGCAGCTCGGCCACCACCGGCGCCAGCGCGATCGTCGGCTGGCCGAGCGTGGCGCCGCCGCTGGCGGCCGCACGCTGCAGCTGGTGCTCGACGATCTGCGCCATGCGGTCGATCTGCTGGTTCATCGCCGCGCCCTGCTCCGGCCCGGCGCCCAGCGCTGGCGCGCATGACAGCCAGCGGCGTCTTCAGGCTGTGCGCGAGGTTGCCGAGCGTGTCGCGGTAGCGCCTGATGCGCTGCTGCTCCGAGCCCAGCAGCGCATTGAGCGAACCGGCGACGCCGGCCAGCTCGCGCGGATAGCCTTCGCCGAGCCGCGCCCGGTGGCCACCGTCGACCTCCTCGATCTCCTGCTCCAGCCGCCGCAGCGGCCTGAGCACGCGCCGCAGCAGCCCGCCGAGCACGGCCAGCAACAGCAGCGCGAGCGCGCCGAACCAGATATAGAGCCGCCGCCGGAACTGCCGCAGGCGCGCGTTCTGCGCCGCCAGGTCCTCGGCGACGCTGAACACCAGCCGTGCGCTGTGGCCGGGCGCGTAATCCCATTCCAGCCCGCGCTCGAGGATGCCCACGACGCTGCCGTTGATCAGCGGCTGCTGGAAGAAAGCCGTGCGGCCGGTGGCGACCGATGCCGAGAAAGGAATCGCCACTCCGGCCATCGATGGCGACCTCCACAGCACGCGACCGCGCTCGTTGCGCACCTGCGCGTACTGGCCGGAGTGCGGGCGGCTCAGGCGCGAGTCGGGATCGAGCAGCCGCAGGTCCATGCGCCCTTCGTCGGTGAGCTCCGCGGCCGTGACCAGCGAGACTACCTCCTGCTCGAGGCGCTCGCGCAGCGCCCGCATCGCCGAGGCGCGGAACATGCTGTCGAGCACCGCGATCGTCACCGCAAACGACAACACCAGCGGCAGCGCGACGGCCAGGACCAGCTGCCGGCTCAGGGTGGTGCTGCGGTCCACGCGTGGTCCGGATGCGCGGCCAGCGACCTAGGGCCTGTTCACACTTACGGCGTGGCTGCGACGGCGGCCGCAATGGGCCGGGGCCAGGCGCGCCGAGCGATGTGTGCTCACTGCACATGAGCGAGGCGCAACACCGCCCCGGCCCATTACGGCCCCGTCCGTCCCGGTTGGGCCCCGAAAGCCGCCGGGCGGCGTTGCTCGTCGTTCATTTGGAGTCACCAAACTTCTCTCCTCGCGCCTTGCCCGGCGGCTTTGGGGGCGCCAACGCAGCCACGCCGTAAGTGTGAACAGGCCCTAGAAACCGGATTGCGCGCGCGGCAGCGTCAGGCGGTAGCCGCGACCGCGCAGGGTCTCGATCGGCTCGAGCTCGTCATCAGGATCGAGCTTGCGGCGCAAGCGCGCGATCAGCACCTCGATGACGTTGCTGTCGCGCTCGAAGTCCTGCGCATAGAGCCTCTCGGTCAGCTCGGTCTTCGAGATCACGTCGCCGGCGCGCAGCATCAGGTGCTCGAGCAGGCGGTACTCGTAGCTCGTGAGCTCGACTTCCGTTCCGCGCACGGCGACGCGCTGCGCGCGCGTGTCGAGCGCTACCGGCCCACACTGCAGCAGCGGCGTGGTCCAGCCGCCCGCGCGCCGCAACAGCGCGCCAAGCCGCGCCTGCAGCTCGGCGAAGTGGAACGGCTTGGCGACGTAGTCGTCGGCCCCGGCGCCGAGGCCCTCGACTTTGTCCTGCCAGCGATCGCGCGCCGTCAGCACCAGGACCGCGTAGCTGCGCCCGGCCGCGCGCAGGCGGCGGATGATCTCGAGGCCCGCGACTCCGGGCAGGCCCAGATCGATGACGGCCGCGTCGAGCGGATATTCGAGCGCGGCGTACAGGCCCTCGGTGCCGTCGGCCGCGACGTCGACGCTGTGGCCCGCGGCGCCGAGGTCGCGCTGCAGCGACTCGCGCAAGGCCTGTTCGTCCTCGATCACCAGGATGCGCATAAGGGCCTGTTCACACCTAGGACTTCGATGCGGCCGTGCCCAGTTTTGCGCAGGGCAAGGCGCGACGACCGATGTGTACTTGATGTACATGAGGGAGGAGCAACGCCGCCCTGTACAAAACTGGGCCGGCCCCGGAGGGTTGCGCTCAAAAAGCTTTCATACGGCGTTGCTCGGCGCTTACGTGGAACAACCACGCAGCGCGCCTCGCGCCTTGTCTGAAGGCTTTTTGAGCAGCAACGCATCGAAGTCCTAGGAGTGAACAGGCCCTAGCTATCCGTGAGCACCTGGCCAGTGGCGGCGTCGACCACGACGCTCCAGACCCGCTGTGCCGACAGCAGCCGCAATCGCAGCGCTGGCCGGCCGTTGACCGTGGTCTCCGCGACCTTCACCACCTTGGCGTTATAGCGCTTTTCCACCGCGGCGATGACCTGCTCCTGGTTCGCCAGCGCCCCGTAGGGTCCGGCCTGGGCGCGCGGCACGAACCCGGGTGCGATCGCCTGGTCCGCCAGGGCGGCAGGGCACGGACGGGCCAGTGCGCCGAGCGCGCCGAACAGTACTGGCAGCCACCGCCGCAACGCCACCCGCATGATGCACCGTCCCAGGACACGCAGCCCGTGTGCGCGGCATCTTAGTACCGCGCGCCCGCCACCGTCACGCGCCGGCACGATGTTGGCCCCGTGCGGCTGAACGCGCCCTTAATCCGCGGCGGCTGGATGGAATCGAGTCACACTTCCGACAAACCGGCGGCGGCCGCCTTCGCCGTATTCCAGAGCTCATCCCACTGGGCCGACGTCAGCCGGCCAGCATCGAGCCCGCGCGCGGCGATCTGGGCTTCCATCGACGCGAAGCGCCGCTCGAACTTGCGGTTGGCGGCGTGCAGCGCCGCCTCCGGATCGACCTGCAGCAAGCGCGCCCAGTTGACGATCGCGAGCAGCAGGTCGCCCAGCTCCTCGGCCACGGCGCCGGGATCGCGCTGCGCCACAGCCGCCTCGGTCTCGCGCAATTCCTCGGCGATCTTGCTGCGCACTTCCTGCTCGCTGCCCCAGTCGAAGCCGACAGCGGCCGCGCGCCGCCCGACCTTCGCCGCCCGGTTCAGCGCCGGCAGTGCCCGCGGCACGCCGGCCAGCGCGCCACTGTGCCCGGCTGCGGCGCGCTCGGCGGCCTTGTGCGCGTCCCACTCCCGGGCCAGCGCCGCCAGGTCGGCCGCGCGCGGCCCGCCGAACACGTGCGGGTGACGCCGCACGAGCTTGTCCTGCAGTCCGGCAGCCACGGCGGCGAAGTCGAACCAACCCCGTTCCTGCGCCAGCTGAGCGTGCAGCAATACCTGGAACAGCAGGTCGCCGAGCTCGTCGCGGATGCGCGCGGGCTCAGCGGCCGCGATGGCGTCGGCCACCTCGTAGGCCTCTTCTATGGTGTGCGGCGCGATGGTCGCGAAGCTCTGCGCGAGGTCCCAGGGACAGCCGTGCTGCGGATCGCGCAGCCGCGCGCACAGCCGCAGCAGCGCCTCGATCTGCTCCGCCGCGGCGCTCACGGCGCGCGCAGCAGCGCCGCCTGCAGCAGCTGCAGCATGCCGGCGGTGGCGCCCCAGATCACCCGGCCCTCGTATTGCAGGTCGTCGAGCGTGAACTCGACGCCGCGCAGCACGCGCCGGGTCGGGCGGAAATTCCCGGCCTCGCCCAGGACCGCGAGCGGCAGCTCGAACACCTCGGCGACCTCGGTGGAATCGACGTGCAGCGTGTAGCCCGGGCGCAGCAGCGCCACGACCGGCGTGATGCGGAAGCCGGTCAGCACCACCTGGTCCGGCAGGAAGCCCAGCGGCTCGACGAATTCCGCGCCAATGCCGATCTCCTCGCGCGTCTCGCGCAGCGCGGCGCCGACGACGTCTGCATCATCCGCTTCCACGCGGCCTCCAGGGAAGCTGATCTGCCCCGCGTGCTGCCGCAAGTGCCCGGCGCGCGTGGTCAGCAACAGCGCCGGCGCGTCGCGCCGGTCGATGATGGGCACCAGCACCGCTGCCGCCCGTGGCGCCGACGGCATCGCGGCGCGCACGCCCTGCACGCCCGAGACCGGCTGGCCGGCGATCTGCCAGCGCGCCGGATCGTGATCAGGAGCCGTACCGAGTGCCGCGCGCAGGCGCGCCAGCCAGTCTGCGGGCAGGCTCACCAGGGCCGCCCTAGCCGCCGCCGCCCTTGATGCCGCCCTTGGTCAGTTCGGCCGGATCGAGCAATCGCGCCAGCTCATCGGCAGGCAACTTGGTCATGGCCGCGGCTACCTCGCGTATCGGCCGGCCCTCGGCGTAGGCGCGCTTGGCGATGGCCGCGCCCTGCTCGTAGCCGATCACCGGATTGAGCGCCGTCACCAGTATCGGGTTGCGCTCGAGTGCTTCCTCGAGCTGCTCGCGATTGACGGTGAAGCCCGCGATCGCGCGATCGGCGAGCAGGCGCGAGACGTTGGCCAGCAGCCGGATGCTCTCGAGCAGGTTCCAGGCGATCAGCGGCAGCATCACGTTGAGCTGGAAGTTACCCGACTGCCCGGCCACCGTGATCGCGGCGTCGTTGCCGATGACCTCGGCCGCCACCATCGCCACGGCCTCCGGGATCACGGGGTTGACCTTGCCGGGCATGATGCTGCTGCCCGGCTGC
This sequence comes from uncultured Gammaproteobacteria bacterium, assembly GCA_963778855.1. GTDB lineage: Bacteria > Pseudomonadota > Gammaproteobacteria > Steroidobacterales > Steroidobacteraceae > FEN-1191. Next base: position 646,928 of record CAVZWC010000001.1, read on the forward strand.
AGCGCCGGCAACGCGATCTCGCCCAGGCCCGCGAGCGGGCCGCTGTTCATCCAGCGCAGGTCGTTGGCGATCTTCATCAGGCTCACGGCCACCACCTTGAGCTGGCCCGAGACCTCGACCGCCGCATCCTGCGCCGACAGCGCCTCGAAGTAGTTGTCGTTGGGCCTGAATTCGATACCCGTGAGCCGCGACAGCGCCTGGCAGCAGGCGGCGCCGAAGCGCGGATCAGCGTTGATGCCGGTGCCCACGGCCGTGCCGCCCTGGGCCAGGCGCAGCAGCCGCGGCTCCACGGACCGCAGACGGGCGATGCCGTTCTCGACCTGCGTGCGCCAGCCGGAAAGTTCCTGCGCGAGCGTCACCGGCATCGCGTCCATGAGGTGGGTGCGCCCGGTCTTCACGATCGCGTGTGCCTGCGCTTCGCGCGCGCCGATCGCGGCCGCAAGCTGGCCGAGCGCGGGCAGCAGCTGCTCGCGCAGCAGCAGCGCCGCACTGACGTGGATCGCCGTCGGAATCACATCGTTGCTGCTCTGTCCCATGTTGACGTGGTCGTTGGCGTGCACGCCGGGCACGTTGCGCGCAGCGAGGTGCGCGATGACCTCGTTGGCGTTCATGTTGCTGCTGGTGCCCGAGCCGGTCTGGAACACGTCGATCGGAAACTGCCGGTCGTGGGCGCCGGCCGCCACCTCGGCCGCGGCGGCGCCGATCGCCGCCGCCAGCGCGCCGTCGAGCAGGCCCAGGGTGGCGTTGGCCTGCGCCGCCGCCTGCTTGATCAGCGCCAGCGCGCGAATGAAGGCGCGCGGCAGGGGCCGGCCGCTGACCGGGAAATTGTCGACCGCGCGCTGGGTCTGCGCGCCCCACAGCGCCGCGGCGGGCACCTTGCAGTTCGCCCATGCTGTCGTGTTCGAGCCGAAATTCACCCGATTTCATCGCACCCACGCTCCCGCCTGGCCCCGCGCCACCGCGCGCGACGCGCTACAATCGTGATTCTAACCTTGCGCGTTGCCCACTGCATGGACCAATCCAGCCTGTTCGCCATCTCTCCCGTCGACGGGCGCTACGCCGCCGCTGCGGAGCCCCTGCGCGCCCTGTTCTCCGAAGCCGGGCTGATCTGCGAGCGCATCCGCGTCGAGGCGCTGTGGCTGCTGGAACTCGCGCGCGCGCTGCCGCGGCTGGCCGGAGCCGCGCTGGCGCCCGCCACCGCCGCCCGCGCCGCCGACCTGGCGCGCGATCCGGGCGCCGGGGCGGCAGTCGCGGTCAAGGAAATCGAGGCGCGCATCAACCATGACGTCAAGGCCGTCGAGTACTACGTGCGCCAGGAGCTCGCCACGGCCGGCGCCGGGCCGGCCACGCTCGAGCTCGTGCATTTCGGTTGCACCTCCGAGGACGTCAATAATCTCTGCTACGCGCGCTTGCTGGCGCGCGCGCGCACCGGGGTGCTGGCGCCCGCGCTCGCCCAACTGACGACCGCACTGCGCGGCTTCGCCCGCGAGCACGCGCGCGTGCCGATGCTGGCGCGCACCCACGGCCAGAGCGCCAGCCCGACCACGCTCGGCAAGGAATACGCCAATTTCGCCGCGCGCCTGCAGCGCGCGCGCCGGCGACTCGAAGCCGTGGAGATCCTTGGCAAGTGGAACGGCGCGGTTGGCAACTTCAATGCCCACCACGCCACCCTGCCGGAGGTCGACTGGCGGGCGCTGAGCCGGAATTTCGTCACCAGCCAGGGCCTGGAGTGGAACGCCTACACGACGCAGATCGAGCCGCACGACTGGATCGCTGAGTACGCCGACGCCTGTGCCGCGACCAACGTCGTCATGCTCGACCTGTGCCGCGACACCTGGGGCTATATCTCGCTCGGCTACCTGCGCCAGCGCGCGTCGCCGGCGAGGTCGGCTCCTCGACCATGCCGCACAAGGTCAACCCGATCGACTTCGAGAATGCCGAGGGCAACCTCGGCGTCGCCAACGCGCTGTTGCGCCATTTCGCCGACAAGCTGCCGGTGTCGCGCTGGCAGCGCGACCTCAGCGACTCGACCGTGCTGCGCAACGTCGGCGTCGCGCTCGCGCACACTCTGATGGCCTGGCGCGCGGTGCAGACCGGGCTCGGCAAGCTGGCCGTCGACGCGCAGCGCTGCGCGCACGACCTCGACGGCTCCTGGGAAGTGCTGGCCGAGGCGATCCAGACCGTGCTGCGCGCGCACGGCGTGCCCGACGGCTACGAACTGCTCAAGGGTTTCACTCGCGGCGCGCACGTCGATGCCGAGGCCTTGCGCGGTTTCATCGCCGGCCTGCCCCTGCCACCCGAGGCACGCTCGCGGCTGGCCGCCCTGCGTCCCGCCGACTACGTCGGGCTGGCGGCCGAACTCGCGCTCGAGCTGCCGGAATAGCCGCGCCGGCGGGCCAGCGGGCGTCCGGCGGGCGCCGGGCCCGCAGTTTTGCGGCATGGATCACATTGCGCCGCCCGCCGAGCGTGAACCGTTCGGCTCGCCGCGCGCGCCCCGCTTCTTACCATGCCCCTGCCAATCCAGCGCAATGCAGGGCAGGCGGCGTGGCCAAGACGAAGAAGCACATTTCAGCGACCGAAGGCTGGCTCGAGCGCCTGGCGGCAGCCGAGCGGCCGGGACAACCGGCAAGGCTGGCGATGCCGTTGCCGGCAGCCGACGAACTCCAGGTGCTCACGAACATCGGCGAAGTGCGCCAGGCCACGGCGGCCGTCGTCGCCACCGGCCAGCGCCTGATTTCGATCTTCACTCCCGACCTCGAGCCGGCGCTCTACGACGACGCGCGTGTCATCGAGGTCATCAAGCGCTTCGTGCTGAGCCATAGCTTCGCCAAGGTGCGCGTGCTGCTGCGCGACCATACTGCCCACACCGGCTCCGGCAGCCGCTTCATGTCGATGGCGCGACGCCTGACCAGTTACCTCGAATTGCGCATCCTGGTGCCGCAGTTCCACCATCTCGGCTCCTCGTACTGCATTGCCGACGATCGCGGCATCGTCTACCGCATGCGCGCCGACCGCTGGGACGGTATCGCCGCAGTCAACAGCCCGCCGGTCGCGCGCCAGTACCTGCAGGAATTCGACGCCGCCTGGCTGGCCAGCCACGACCAGCATCACCAGCGCGCCGCGCGCATGCGCTAAGGTCTTTCCCGGCCGGGCGGCCCGCCCGGAACGTATACTCGGCTCCATGGGCTGGAAACCGAGCATCACCGTCGCCGCTATCGTCGAGAACGACGGTCGTTTCCTGCTGGTCGAGGAGCGCATCGGCGGGCAGCACGTGCTCAACCAGCCGGCCGGCCGCGTCGAGCCAACCGAGAGCCTGCTGGCCGCGGTGGTACGCGAGACAATGGAGGAAACCGCCTGGCACTTCGAGCCCGAGTGGCTGCTCGGCGTCTACCCGTGGCGCTCGCAGCTGAGCCAGCGCAGTTCCCTGCGCTTCGCCTTCACCGGGCGCGTGCACGCCCACGAGCCGGCGCGCCACCTCGACGCGCCGGTCGTCGCCGCGCACTGGTTGCGGCGCGAGGACCTGCTGTCGGCGCGGTTGCCGCTGCGAACGCCGCTGGTGCTGCGCTGCATCGATGATTATCTCGCCGGGCGGCGGCTGCCGCTCACGGCCATCAACGATCCTCCGGACTGAGGGCAGCGTGGGCGCGACGCAGTCCGGACGCGTGGTCGTCGGCATGTCGGGCGGCGTCGATTCGGCCGTGGCCGCCCTGCAGCTGGTCGAGGCCGGACACGAGGTGCACGGCCTGTACATGAGCAACTGGGACGACGAGGACCGCTACTGCACCAGCGCGCAGGATTACCAGGACGCGCGCGCCAGCGCCCGCGAGCTCGGCATCATCCTGCATCGCGTGAGCTTCGAGCCCGAGTACCGGCAGCAGGTGTTCGCGCGCTTCCTCGACGAGTACCGGCGCGGTCGCACGCCCAATCCCGACGTCCTCTGCAACCGCGAGATCAAGTTCGGCGTCTGCCAGCACTACGCACGCCGACTGGGGGCGGAGTGGTTCGCGACCGGGCACTACGCACGGCTGGCGCCGGGCGATTCCGGGCCCGAGTTGCTGCGCGGCCGCGACGCGGCCAAGGACCAGTCTTATTTCCTGTGCGGCGTGGAACGCGGCCAGTTCGCCCGCGTGCTGTTCCCGCTCGGGGACTGGAGCAAGGACGAGGTGCGCGCGCGTGCGCGCGGCGCCGGGTTGCCGGTATTCGACAAACCCGACAGCACCGGTATCTGCTTCATCGGCGAGCGCCCGTTCAGCGAGTTCCTGGGACAGTACCTGCCGCCGGACCCGGGGCCGATCGAGACCGTCGACGGCCGCATGCTCGGCACCCATCGCGGCTTGCCTTTCTACACGCTCGGGCAGCGCAGAGGCCTCGAGATCGGCGGCGTGCGCGGCGGCAGCGGCGAACCCTGGTACGTGGCGCGCAAGGATCCGGGCCGCAATGCGTTGATCGTGGTCACGGCGCGCGAGCGCGCCGACGCCACGGTCGGTGCGGCGCGCGTCGCAGCGCTCAACTGGCTGGTCGAGCCGCCGGCCGCACCCTTCGAGGTGGCGGTCAAGCTACGCTATCGGCAGCCCGACCAGCGCGCGCTGCTTGCGCCGCTCGAGGACGGCAGCGTGCGGCTGCGCTTCGACGCGCCGCAGTGGGCCGTAACGCCCGGCCAGACCGCGGCGTTCTACCTGCAGGAACGCTGCCTGGGCGGCGGCGTGATCGAAGAAACATTATAATGCGCCGCGGCGGCGGCCCGGACCCGAACCCGTCGCCAGCGGAGCACACATGATGGACAGCTTCAAGGCGCGCACCACCCTCGAGTTGGCGGGCCAGAGCTACCGGATCTGCAACATCCAGGCGCTCGGCGCCGCGCGCGTGGCGCGCCTGCCCTACGGCCTGAAGATCCTGCTCGAGAACCTGCTGCGCTTCGAGGATGGCGTCAACGTCACGCGCGCCGATATCGAGGCGCTGCTCGCCTGGGACCCGAAGGCGACGCCCGCGCACGAGATCTCGTTCACGCCCTCACGCGTCATCATGCAGGATTTCACCGGCGTGCCCTGCGTCGTCGACCTGGCGGCGATGCGCGAGGCGATAGCGCGGCTCGGCGGCAATCCCGACCGGGTCAACCCGCTGGCGCCGGCCGAGCTCGTCATCGACCATTCGGTGCAGGTCGACGAATACGGCAGCGCGCAGTCGCTGGCCGCCAACAACCGCATCGAGTTCGAGCGCAACGGCGAGCGCTACGCGTTCCTGCGCTGGGGCCAGAGCGCATTCCGAAATTTCAAGGTAGTGCCGCCGAACACCGGCATCGTCCACCAGGTGAACCTCGAGTACCTCGGGCGCGTGGTCTTCGACGATGCCAGCGACGGCTCGCGCCAGGCCTATCCCGACACGCTGGTCGGCACGGATTCGCACACGACCATGATCAATGGCCTCGGCGTGCTCGGCTGGGGCGTCGGCGGCATCGAGGCCGAGGCGGCGATGCTCGGCCAGCCGGTGACGATGCTGATTCCGCAGGTCGTGGGCTGCAGGCTCCGCGGCAGCCTGCGTCCGGGCGCCACCGCCACCGACCTGGTGCTGACCGTGACCGAGATGCTGCGCCAGCTCGGGGTGGTCGACAAGTTCGTCGAATTCTTCGGCGACGGGCTCGCCCAGCTGCCACTCGCCGACCGCGCCACGATCAGCAACATGTCGCCCGAATTCGGCAGCACCTGCGCGCTGTTCCCGATCGACGAGGAGACGATCCGTTACCTTAAGCTGTCGGGGCGCGCGCCGGAGCACATCGCGCTCGTGGAGGCCTACGCGCGCGCCACCGGGCTGTGGCGCGAGAATGGTGCGCCGGCCGCCGACTACAGCAGCGTGCTCGAGCTCGACCTCGGCGAGATCGAGCCGAGCCTCGCCGGGCCGAGCCGGCCGCAGGACCGGGTGCCGCTGCGCACGGCCAAGAGCGCTTATCGCAAGCACCACGCGAAGATGGCGGCGGAGCGCTCCAAGGCGAATCCGGCCGCGAAGGGCACGGCCGAGGTCAGTGCCGGCGGCACTGCGTACACGCTGCAGGACGGCGCGGTGCTGATCGCGGCCATCACCAGTTGCACCAACACCTCGAATCCCTACGTGCTGATCGCCGCCGGATTGCTGGCGCGCAACGCGCGCCGCCTCGGCCTGCGTGCGCGGCCCTGGGTCAAGACCAGCCTCGCGCCCGGCTCGCGCGTGGTCACCGATTACCTCAGCAAGGCCGGGTTGCTCGACGAGCTCGCGGGCGTCGGCTTCGACCTCGTGGGCTACGGCTGCACCACCTGCATCGGCAATTCCGGGCCGCTGCGGCCGGAGATCTCGGCGGCCGTGAAGGCCGGCGAGATCATCGGCTGCGCGGTGCTGTCGGGCAACCGCAACTTCGACGGCCGCGTGCACCCCGAGGTCAGGATGAATTTCCTGGCCTCGCCGCCGCTGGTCGTGGCCTACGCGCTGGCGGGCACGCTCGACCTTGACTTCGATACCGAGGCGCTGGGCACCGCGCCCGACGGCCGCCCGGTGTTCCTCAAGGAGCTGTGGCCGGCGCCGCGCGAGGTCGCCGATTGCGTGCAGCAGAACATCAGCTCGGCGATGTTCCGCCGCAGCTACGGTAGCGTCTTCGACGGCGACGAGCGCTGGCAGGCCATCAAGGTGCCGGCGGGCAAGGTGTACGCCTGGGACGCGAAATCCACCTACGTCAAGAACCCGCCCTACTTCGACGGCATGACGATGCAACCAGCAGCGATCGGCGAGATCCACGGCGCGCGCGTGCTGGCGCTGCTCGGCGACTCGGTCACGACCGATCACATCTCGCCAGCCGGCAACATCGCCACGGGCAGCCCGGCGGCAAGATACCTCGTGGCGCAGGGCGTGCAGCCGCGCGACTTCAACCAATACGGCGCCCGGCGCGGCAACCACGAGGTCATGATGCGCGGCACCTTCGCCAACATCCGGTTGCGCAACCTGCTGTTGCCGGGCACCGAGGGCGGGATCACGCTGCACGTGCCCAGCGGCGAGCAGCTCAGCATCTACGACGCCGCGATGCGCTATCGCACCGAGGGCACGCCTCTCATCATCCTGGCGGGCAAGGAGTACGGCACCGGTTCCTCGCGCGACTGGGCGGCCAAGGGCACGATGCTGCTCGGGGTGCGCGCCGTGATCGCCGAGAGCTACGAGCGCATCCATCGCTCGAACCTGATCGGCATGGGCGTACTGCCGCTGCAGTTCGAGGCCGGCGCCAGCGCCAGCTCGCTCAAGCTCAGTGGCAAGGAGCGGTACGAGATCCAGGGCCTCGACCAGGGCAAGGCGCGGACAGTGAGCGTGATCGCCACGCCCGAATCGGGCGCGCCGATCCGGTTCAGCGCACGCGTGCGCATCGACACGCCGAAGGAGCGCGAATACTTCCGGCATGGAGGCATCCTGCACTACGTGCTGCGGCAGCTGGCCGGTCACAGCGTAGCCGCCTGAGATCCGGGCCCCGTGGGCGAAGCGACGCTCGCGATCTTCGACCTCGACGGCACGATCGCGCGCCACGACACGCTGTGGCCCTACATCGGCGGTTACCTGTGGCGGCACCCGCGCCGCTGGTGGCGGTTGCCGCTGTGCCTCGCGCCGCTCGCGGCCTACCTGGTCGGCATCCTCGATCGCGGCGCGGTCAAGGGTGCGGTGCTGCATTTGACGCTGGGAGGCATTGGCCGCACCGAGCTCGGCGAATGGACCCGCGAGTACGTGCGCCGCCTGCTGCACGGCGGGCTGTATGCGGAGGCGCTGGAGTGCATTGCGGCCCACCAGCGCTCGCGGGCACATCTGGTGCTGCTGTCGGCGAGCCCGGATCTCTACGTGCCGGCAATCGCCGTGGCACTGGGCTTCGATGAATGCGTGTGCACGCGGCTGCGCTGGCGCCCGGACGGCACGCTCGATGGTGCCCTCGCCTCGGCCAACCGCCGCGGGCCTGAAAAGACGCGCTGTGTGCAGTCGCTGCTCGCCGCGCGGCAACCGCGGCTCAGCCACGCCTACGGCGACAGCCGGGCCGACCTCGAGCACCTGCGCCTCGTGAGTGGCGGCAGCTACGTGAACGGCAAGGCCAGTCAACTGTTCAAATGCCCCAGCGTGCGCGCCGTGCGCTGGCGCCGGCACGGCTCGGCCGCGCCCCGGCCCCCGGCCCTGACCCAGGCCCCCGGCGGCGGCGGGTAACCTTTCGCCAGCGCCAGCGATTAAGGGACAGGCACAGGAACACCACGACCATGCCCGTCTTCAGGCCACCCACCATCCGCCCCTCCGAGATCACTCCGGAGCGTTACTTCCGGATGCGCCGCGAGCTGCTGGCCGGCGCGCTCGGCCTGGCCGCCGCGGCGGCGCTCCCCGTCGCCCGCGCCGCCACCGGCGCGGCGAACCCGGCGCCCACGCTGCGCTACGCGCGCAATGCGCGCTTTTCGGTCATGGAACAGCCGAACAGCTACGAGGACATCACGAACTACAACAACTTCTACGAATTCGGGCTCGACAAGATCGGACCCGGCCGCCAACGCCGGCACGCTGCGGACCCGGCCCTGGAGCGTGACGATCGCCGGCGAAGCGGACAAGACCGGCACTTTCACGCTCGAGGACATCCTCAGGCCGCACGCGCTCGAGGAGCGCATCTATCGCCTCCGCTGCGTCGAGGCCTGGTCGATGGTCATTCCCTGGGTCGGGTTTCCCGCTCGGCGACCTGCTGCGAGCGCTTCGAGCCCGACTTCGCGCGCGAAGTACGTCGAGTTCACGACGCTGCTCGATCCAAAGCAGATGCCGGGCCAGCGGCGCGGCGTGCTGCACTGGCCCTACGTCGAGGGACTGCGCATCGACGAGGCGATGCATCCGCTGGCGCTGCATGGTGGTCGGCGTCTACGGGCGCGAGCTGCCGAACCAGAACGGCGCGCCGCTGCGCCTGCATCGTGCCGTGGAAGTACGGCTTCAAGAGCGGCAAGTCGATCGTCACGCATCCGCTTCACCGAGCAGCAGCCGGCGACGACCTGGGCGCTCGCGGCGCCGGACGAGTACGGCTTCTACGCCAACGTGAACCCCACGGTCGATCATCCGCGCTGGAGCCAGGCGACCGAGCGGCGCATCGGCGAAGGCTTCTTCGCGCCGCGCGCACCCGACGCTGATGTTCAACGGCTACGCCGACCAGGTCGCGGGCCTGTACCAGGGCATGGACCTGCGCCGCAACTTCTGAGCATGCTCGCTGCCATGCCCATCCTCGACAACGCCGACCGCCGCTACCGCCTGCTCTACAAGCCGCTGCTGTTCGTGGCCTGCCTGGTGCCGCTGGCGTGGACGGTCGCGGGCGTGCTCGGGCCTGCCGGTGCCCAGCCTCGGCGCCGATCCCGGTGCGGCGCGTGCTCGGCATCCTTCGGCCACACGGCGCTCAACCTGCTGCTGCTCACGCTCAGCATCACGCCGCTGCGGCAGCTGACCGGCAAGGCGCAGCTGCTGCGGCTGCGGCGCATGCTCGGGCGTGTTCGCCTTCAGCTACGCGCTGCTGCATTTCATGATGTACGTCGGTCCGTTCCAGGGCTTCAGCGGTGCGGCGATCGTCAAGGACCTCACCAAGCGCCCCTACATCACGATCGGGTTCCTGGCACTGCTGCTGCTGACGCCGCTGGCCGTCACCTCGACCAATGCGATGATGCGCCGGCTCAAGCGCCGCTGGCAGCAGCCTGCACCGGCTGGTGTACGCGATCGCGATCCTTGGCGTCTGGCACTACTGGTGGCAGGTCAAGAAGGACATCCGCGAGCCGCTGATCTACGCCGGCCTGCTCGCGCTGCTGCTGGGATGGCGCGGCTGGCGCTGGCGCGGGCCGCGGCATGGCCGCGCCGCTACATCGAGGTCCGCACCTCCCACAGCTCCGGGAAGAACCGCAGCCGCAGCGCCTTGGCCAGGTAGGACACGCCGGCCGTGCCGCCCGTGCCGGGCTTGTAGCCGATGATGCGCTCCACGGTCTTCATGTGCTGGAAGCGCCAGAGCTGGAAGCGGTAGTCGAGGTCGACGAGGTGCTCGGCCAGCTCGTACAGGTCCCAGTCCTTGCCGGCGTTGTGGTAGACGCCGAGCCAGGCGCCGGTCACCTGCTTGCTGGCCTCGTAGGGCTGCGAGAAATCGCGCGCCAGCGCGGCCGCCGGCACGCCGTAGCCGCGGTGCTGACAGCAGGCGCAGCACCTCGTCGTACAGGCTCGGCGCCGTCGAGCACCCGCTGGAACTCGGCGTAGGCCTGCGGGTCGCTGCGGTGCACCTCGATCATGGCGGCGTTCTTGTTGCCGAGCACGAACTCGAGCAGCCGGTACTGCCGCGACTGGAACCCGGAGGAGCGCCCGAGCGCGTTGCGGAACGCCGAGTAGTCGAAGGGCGTCATCGTCGACAGCACCTCCCACACCGCCAGCAACTGCGCCTGGATGCGCGCGATGCGCCCGAACATCTTGAACGACGGATCGAGTTCGTCGCGCCGCACGCATTCGATGACCGCCGCCAGTTCGTGGCGCAGCAGCCGCATCCACAGCTCCGACACCTGGTGCACGATGATGAACAGCATCTCGCTGTGCTCGGCCGTGAGCGGCCGCTGCGCATTGAGCAGCAGGTCGAGCTGCAGGTACTCGCCGTAGGACTGCGAGTCGCCCAGGTTCCAGTGGACCGGCTCGTCCTGCAGGTCGACGCTGCCGGCGTGCTCGTGCGGTGGCGGAGCGGGCTCCATGGTGCCGGGCATCATAACAGGCGCGGCTGCGGCGGCGTGCTGTGTACACTGCCGCGCCAATGGAACTCATCGACATCGGCGTCAACCTCACGCACGACAGCTTCGACGCCGACCGCGCGGCGGTCATGGACGAGGCCCGGGTGGCCGGCGTCCGCCAGCTGATCGTCACCGGCGCGACCCTGGACTCGAGCCGCGCGGCGCTCGAACTGGCGCGGGCGCATCCCGGCACGCTCTACGCCACCGCCGGCGTGCACCCGCATCACGCCGGCGAGCTGACGGCCGCGGAACTGCCGCGGCTGCGCGCGTTGCTGCGCGAGGCCGGGGTGGTCGCGGCCGGCGAATGCGGGCTCGACTACTTCCGCAATTACTCGCCCGCTGCCGCACAGCGCCAGGCCTTCGCGCTGCAGCTGGGACTGGCGGCGGAGAGCGACCGGCCGCTGTTCCTGCACCAGCGCGACGCCCACGAGGACTTCATCGCCGCGCTGCGCGAGCACCGCGGCACGCTGCGTGGCGTGGCGCATTGCTTCACCGGGACCGACGCCGAACTCGAGGCCTGTCTCGACCTGGGCCTGCACATCGGCATCACGGGCTGGATCTGCGACGAGCGCCGTGGGCTGCACCTGCGCCCGATCGTGAAGCGGATCCCGGCGGGACGGCTGCTGCTCGAGACCGACGCGCCTTACCTGCTGCCGCGCGACCTGCAGCCGCGCCCGGCCTCGCGCCGCAATGAGCCGCGGTTCCTGCCGCACATCGCCGCCACGTTGGCGCGGCTGCGCGGCGAGACGCTCGCGGAATGCTGCACCCATACCACGGCCGCGGCGCGCGCGCTGTTCGGCATTGCGCCGCCGCCTGGCGCCGACGCCACGACTTCAGGCCACTGAGCGCCGGGCGCGGCGAGGCCTCAGATCGCCGGCTTGCGGTCCAGCAGCTGGCTGGGTCGGCAGGCCGAGCTCACGCGGCCCCAGTCGCTGCGCCAAAGTTCCGGGATCGCGCCCGATTGCTCACGCTCGGCGGCCGGGAATTCCGCGGCCACGGAGTCAAGCATCAGCGTGTAGCGCGGCAGGCCCTTCGGGAACCTGCCGCGCGTCGAGAACACGACCCGCCCCTCGACCGGCAGGTCGGCGGCCAGCGCGCGCACGGCCGCGATGCGGTCGTAGAGACCGGCCTGCGGGTTGCTGAAGGTGTAGCGCCGCGCGCGGTGCATGACGGTCCATTCGGTCATCTGGTCGCCGCCGAAGATGTTGCCGGCGATGTCGCGCATGTCGACCACGATGCAACCGCGCGCGGTCAGCAGCAGGAAATCGACGTGCAGCGAGCCGCCCTGGCCGTCGGGCATCAGCACGTCACGCAGGTATTCGAAGGCGCCGCCGGTGACGGCGGCCAGCACGCGGCCCGCGCGCGCCGGCGGCGGTACCAGCGCCACACCAGCAGCAGCAACCCCACCAGCACCGCGGCGCCGGCCGCCAGGGCCAGCGTGCGCGGATCGATGCTGCGCAGCTCGAGGGCGATGCGATCCAGGTCGATCATGGCTGTCACCTGCCAGGCCGCGCGCAGCGCCGCCAGGTTGGCGTCGATTTCCTGGAATCGGGCCGGCAAACGGAACAGGCGCTCGAGGCTCTCGGGCACCGGCACCGGCCGGCCGATCAGGGGCTCGACGATCTCGCGGAACTTGGCCGGATGCGCGGTGGCCACCAGCACCCAGTGACCGCGCCGGCGCCGCGCGGGATCGAGGCGCGCCTAGGCCTCGGCCGCGGTGGCCGTGTGCGGGCACCAGATCACTCCGTAGCGCTCGTGATCGCCGCGGATGCGCTCGCGGATCGCCGCGTCGTCGACCGAGCAGGCGCTCACGGCAGCCGGAGCGCGGCCAGGTCCGGGTACAGGTTCGTGAGGCGCTCGAGGTTGCTGGGATTGCCCACGTCCATCGCCGAGGCCAGCGTCGGCACGCTCGGGCGCGCGTGCAGCACGCCAGTGGCGAGGTAATCGGGCACCGTGCGATTGGCGTTGTGCGCCAGCACGATCTCGGCGATCGGCGCGCCGAGGCGCCGCGCCCAGACACAGGCCGTGGCATTGCCGAGGTTGCCGCTCGGAACGATGAACGAAGCCGGGCCGCCGGTGCGCGCCTGCATCGCCAGGCTGGCCGCGACGTAGTACACGGTCTGCGGCAGCAGGCGCCCGAGGTTGATGCTGTTGGCGGAGGACAGCTCCCAGCGCTGCATGCAATCGGGATCGACGAAGGCCTCCTTCACCAAGCGCTGGCAGTCATCGAAGGTGCCGCGCACGGCGAGGCTCGCACGTTGTCGCCCCAGCAGGTCAGCTGCTGCTCCTGCGTCGGCGAGACCAGGCCCTTCGGGAACAGCACCACGACCTCGACGCCCGGGCGGCGATGGAAGGCGGCGGCCACCGCGCCGCCGGTGTCGCCCGAGGTCGCGACCAGGATCGTGAGCGGCCGCGCCGCGCCGCGCCGCAGCCGCGCGAAGGCCGCGGCCAGGAAGCGCGCGCCGAAGTCCTTGAACGCCGCCGTCGGCCCGTGGAACAGCTCGAGCACGCGCGAGCGATGGTCCGTCGAGCGGCGCCAGCGGCGCCGGAAAGTTGAAGGCCTCGGCGGCGATCGCCGGCAGCTCCGCCGCGAGCGCATCGCCGGCGACGAACGGCGCCAGCACGCGCGCCGCGAGCGCGGCCAGCGTGTGGTCCCCGCCGGGCTCGATTGCCGCCGGCGCCGGCCACTCGGCGGGCACGTACAGGCCGCCGTCGGGCGCGAGCCCGCGCGCGAGGGCCTCGCTCGAGGCCGGCGCGATGCTGCGCGTCGCGGGTGCTGGCGAAGTCCATCAGGCCACCACCCGCGCGCCGGCCGCCTCGACCGACGTCATCCAGTGATCGCACTGCAGGTCGTGGTGCGCGAATTCCGCGACCATCGCCTCGCGCACCGCCAGCGCGTCCGCCTCCGGCACCAGGCGAAGATCGTCGGTCCCGCGCCGGAGATCGAGCAGCCGAGCGCGCCGGCCGACATCGCGCCGCGGCGCACGGCCGCGAAGCCGGGGATCAGCGCCGCGCGCTGCGGCTCGATCGACCACGTCCTCGAAGGAGGCGCGGATCATGTCGAGGTCGTTGGTGTAGCAGCCGGAGATGAAGCCGGCGAGGTTCGCGGTCTGCCAGACGAAGTCCTCGAGCGGCACGCTCGCGCGCAGGATCGCGCGCGCGCGCCTGGTCGACAGGAACATGTGCGGGTGCACGACGACCGCGCGGATCCCGGCCGGCACCGGGATCTGCTTGACGCGCGGGTGGTCGATGCCGACCGTCAGCACCAGGCCGCCGAACAGCGAGGCGGCGATGTTGTCGACGTGCAGCGAGCCGCTCGCCACCGCGCTCGCCCTGCATCGCGAACTTGAGCAGCTCGAGCTGGCTGCAGGGCTCGGGCAGCAGCGCGTTGGCGGCCACCACCGCGGCGACCGCCGAGGCCGCCGAGCCGCCGAGCCCCGAGCCCAGCGGGATGCCCTTGTCGATTTCGAGCTCGAAGCCGAAACCCGGCGCGCGCGCCTCGCGCATCGCCAGGAGCGCGCGGCCGGCGGTGTTGTGTTCCGCATCGTGCGGCAGCTCCGTCACGACGCCGCGGATCGCCGTGATGCACACCCCGGGCTTGCTGGCGCGCCGCACGAGCGCGCGATCGCCGAGCGCGTCGACCGAGAAGCCGAGGATGTCGAAGCCGATCGCGACGTTGCCGACCGATGCGGGCGCGAAGGCCGTGGCCGCCTCGACCGCGGACCCCGCTGCGCTCACAGGCGCGCTCCCAGGTAGGTGGCCAGGCGCAGCAGGTCGGCGAACACGCCGCCCGGCCGTGACCTCGGGACCCGCGCCCGGGCCCTGCACGATCAGCGGGTTGTCGCAGTAGCGTGAGGTGCTGAAGCGCACGACGTTGTCGGTCAGCGCGATGTTGGCGAAGGGATGGCGCGCATCGAGCTCCATCGAGCCCGACGCGTGGCCTCACCGGCCGCCGGTGAGCCGGCCCGACGTAGCGCAGCACCCGGCCGCGCGCCTTCGCCGCCTCGGTAGCGCTCCTGCATCTGCGCATCGAACCGCGGCAGCTGCGCCAGGAACTCGTTCGCTGTCGCCGCCGGCGAGCTCGCGCGGCACCAGGCTCTCGACGCGCACGTCGGCCAGCTCGAGCGGCAGGCCCATCTCGCGGCCGAGGATGATGAGCTTGCGCGCCACGTCCGTGCCCGACAGGTCGTCGCGCGGATCGGGCTCGGTGTAGCCGCGCTTGCGCGCGTCGCGCACGATCGCGGAGAACGGCGTGCTGCCGTCGTAGACGTTGAACAGGTAGGCGAGCGTGCCGGAGAAGATGCCCTCGATGCTCGCGATCTCGTCGCCGGTCTCGCGCAGGTCGCGCAGCGTCTGGATGACCGGCAGCCCGGCGCCGACGGTGGCCTCGTAGAGGTAGTGCGCGCCGCTCGCGCGCCGCGCCTGCTCGAGGGAGCGTAGTACGCGAGCGGGCCGCTGTTGGCCTTCTTGTTCGGCGTGACGACGTGGATGCCGGCCGCGAGCCAGTCGCGGTAGTGCTCCGCGACCTCCTGCGCTGGCGGTGCAGTCGATGATCACCGCGTGCGGCAGGTGGTCGCGTGCACGTGCGCGAGGAAGCGCGCGAGGTCGGCCGGCCTCGCCCGCGGCCTCGAGCTGCTCCGCGCCAGCGCTCGAGCGTCGATGCTCGGCTCGGCGAGCAGCATGCGCTTCGAGCCCAGATGCCGCGCACCCGCAGGTCGAGGTTGAAGTCGCGCGCGCAGCCGCTCGCGCTGCGCTCGCGAGCTGGTCGAGCAGCGACGCTGCCGACCGATGCCCGGGCCGATCACGCCGATCGAGAGCGTGTGCGGCGAGAGGTAGAAGCCCGCGTGCACCGCGCGCAGCGCGCGCGTGGCGTCGCTTGGCCGTCGATCACCACCGAGATGTTGCGCTCCGAGGCGCCCTGCGCGATCGCGCGCACGTTGACGCCGGCCGCGCCCGAGCGCGCTGAACACCTTGCGCCGCGACGCCGGGCATGCCGGCCATGCCGTCGCCGACCACGGCGAGGATCGCGCAGATCGCCGCGTGACCTCGACGCTCTGGATCTGGCCCTTCGGCGAGCTCGCGCGCGAAGGCGCGCTCGAGCACCGCGGCGGCGCGCGTCGGCCTGCGCCGCCGGGATCGCACAGCAGATCGAGTGCTCGGAGCTGCCCTGCGAGATCAGGATCACCGAGATGCCCTCCTCGCGCAGCGCGCCGAACAGGCGCTGCGCGGTGCCGGGCACGCCGATCATGCCGGCGCCCTCGAGGTTGACGCAGCGCGACGCCTGTCGATGCTGGTGATGCCCTTGACCGGCTGCGTCGAGATCGGGCGCGCGCAGATCAGCGTGCCGGGCTTCTCCGGCGCGAAGGTGTTGCGGATCCAGATCGGGATCGTCGCGACCCACGGCCGGCGCCATGGTCTGCGGGTGGATCACCTTGGCGCCGAAGTAGGCCAGCTCCATCGCCTCGTTGTAGGACAGCGAGTCGATGACCTGCGCATCGGGCACGCGGCGCGGGTCGGCCGACAGCACGCCGTCGACGTCGGTCCAGATGATGGATCTCGCTCGCATCGAGCAGCGCGCCGAAGATCGAGGCCGAGAAGTCGCTGCCGTTGCGGCCGAGCGTGCGTCTGGATGCCGGCCGGTCGCTGGCGATGAAGCCGGTGATCACGAGCGTGCGCGGCGCCGGCTCGCAGCAGCTGCTGCAGCGTTCGCGCGCGACTCGTCCCACTGGATCCCCGGCCCGAGCGGCCCCCACTGCGACGACCACGCAGGCGCGGGCGTCGATCCACTGCACCGGCGCCGCGCTCGGCCGCGCTGCTGCAGGAAGCGCCGGAACAGCCGCGTCGACCAGATCTCGCCGTAGCCGGCGACCAGGTCGCGCACGTGCTCGCCGGCCGTGCGCATGACCTGCATGGTGCGCAGGACGCTGTCAAGGTCCGCGGCGTCGTGGTCGAAGTCCGCCAGGTACTCGGCGACCGCCGTGGCGGGCAGCAGCGCGGCGGCCAGGTGCGCGTGGCGCTCGCGCAGCGCCTCGAGCTGCGCGCGCCAGGCCTCGTCCTGCCGCTCGGCGAGCGCGACGAGCTGCAGCAGCGCGTCGGTCACGCCGCGGCAGGCCGACAGCACGACCGCCACCTTCGTTGCGGGAGCGATTCGACGATGGCGGCGACGCGGCCGAAGCATTCGGCGTCAGCGACGCTCGAACCGCCGAACTTGTAGACCACCCAGGAACTGGGAGCCGGGGAACTCATCGCCTGGGCACTCTGTCCGGTCACTACCGAAGGCCGGATATCCGCCCCACTCTACTGGCCGCCTGCCCAAGCGGCAAGCCCGCGAAACCCGACCGCGCCCGAAGGCGCTGCGGGCATTGAATTCTCCGGACTGGGCGGCTCTCCGGGCCCCTCGTCGCACAGGTGCAGGAGCCAGCGTAAACTAACTTGGAAACTGCACCGGCTAAGCGGTGCAGCTCATCGAGGAGAGGACTGTGACGGATCAGTTCGCGGGATCCATTGCGATTCTGGGCGCCGGCAATGTCGGCCAGGCGCTCGCGCGCGGGCTCGTGTCAACGGGGCGCGTGGCGACCGGCGACCTCACGCTCACGCGCCGCCACGCCGACAAGCTCGCGGAACTCGCCGCCGCGGGCTTCAATACAACCACCGACAATCGCGTCGCCGTCGAAAGGGCACGTCATGTCATCGTTGCGGTGCAGCCGCGCCAGCTCGACGAATTGCTCGCGGAGATCCGGGACTCCCTGGACCCAATGCGACACACGCTGGTGTCCGTGGTGACGGGCGTGGCCGTGCAGCAGATCCAGGCCCAGGTCGGGCAGGAAATCCCGGTCGTGCGTGCCATCCCCAACACCGCGATCGCGATTGGACAGTCGATGACCTGCCTTGCCGCCCCGCCCGCGCACCGCGAGGCGCTCGAGCGCGCTCGCGGGCTGTTCGAGTCGGTGGGCGCAACGCTCATAATCGACGAATCCATGGCCGAAGCCGCAACTGCGCTCTGCGCCTGCGGGGTCGCATTCTTCCTGCGCTCGATCCGCGCCGCTTCACAGGGCGGCATCGAGATCGGGTTGCACCCCGAGGAGGCGCTGCTGATGGCGGCGCAGACCGCCCGCGGCGCCGCGGGACTCCTGATCCGCGACGGCTCGCATCCGGAGGCGGAGATCGACCGCGTCACCACGCCGCGGGGTTGCACCATCGCCGGGCTCAATGAGATGGAACATCGTGGTTTCAGCTCCGCGATGATCAAGGGGATCGTGACGTCGGCGCGCAAGGCGCAGGAACTCTACCGGCAAGGTTGATCACTTCGCGAGGAAGGCGGCCAAGGCCTGCAACCTCACATCGGTGAGGTCACTCGGGACAAAGGGCGGCATCGATCCAAGACCGTGTCGCACGACGTACTCGATGTAGTCGGTCGTCAGATTGTGGCGCTCGACGAGCAAGGCCTGCTCCTTGCCGCGCGCCCGCGAAAGTTGCATCGTGCCGGGCCCGTCGGCGGACCCGTGGCAGGCCGCGCAGTAATGCTCGAACACTTCCTTGCCCGTCATTTCCGCGCCGATCGCCGGTATGGCCAGCGCCACCAATGCGGACATGAGACCCGACCTCAGCACATGGTGATTCATTGCTTTGCGGCCTCGCGCAATCGTTTGGGCCAGATTCCAGATTTGCCAGGCGACAGGATACCGTTCGGGTCCAGGGCGTCCTTGATGGTCTGGTGCATCTTCAGCAATGCATGGTTGTTCCAGCCATAGGTGTTTGCGATCGTATCCATGTAATGAATGTGCGTGCGATATTCGCCGTACCCTTCGGCCGCCGCCTCGCGCACCATCAGCCTGAAGAGCTGGTCGAGCTTTTCGCGCTCCTGCGGGTTGGTTTGATCGTAGACGATTACGGTCACGTGATGCAGTTCGCGGAAGCCGACGGCCATCAGGCCCATGTAATCGAATCCGGCCGCGCGCACCCGGCCGCTCACCATGCGGTACTGCTTGATCGCATCCTTCCCGGTGATGGGCGAAACGGGCGAGAAACCCACGTGGCCTCCGCCTCCATTCCAGTTCAGGAAGCCAAATTCCGTCAGCTTGGGGATCCCTCGCATCGTGTCGGAACGGTGTATGAGGACGTCGGGCCGCCGCTTTCGGTCTTCCGGGAAGTAGAACCTGGCACCGGGAATGCTGGCGAACGCATCGCGCGTCGCCGCCCACAGGACATCCGTGATCGCGGGCGGACCGTACAGCGCCCCACAGAAGTTCCACATGCCGATTTCCTGGTCGGCCATGATCTGCCTGGCCACGCTGTCCGGAATGGGGCCGGCGCCGGAAAAATACTGGCTCTTGGTGGAAAACAAGGCGGCGTCGAGTACCAGGCTGCGGATCGTCGCCGCGTTCTGCAGGACATTGTTGAGCCGGAGCGAGCGCACGATCTCGACGACCGGTTCAATATCCTCTTCACGGGGAAAGGTGATCAGGTACGGTCGATACCCGGGAGGCTCGCGCATGAGCCAGATGCCCATCTTCGTGACGATGCCGAAGTTCGATTGCGAGAACATGCCGTCGACATAGGGCCCGAAGCCGTACTTGAAAAGCTGCCAGGTGTTGTTGCCCGGCATGGCGCCCATACCCGTGCGCACGACTGCGCCGTTGGCGAGCACGACTTCCATGCCACACTGCATGCCGAAATGATCGCCATAGGGCGTGTAACCCACCCCATGGTCGAGCGCATTTCCCATGACGCTGCCCCAACCCGGATCGGGGACATCCAGCCACAGCTTCAATCCCCGGTCCTGGATGTGCTTGTACAGGTCAAAGTAGCTGACCCCGGGTTCGACCAGCGCATACCCGAATTGCTCGTTGACCTCGAGTATGCGATCCATCCGGCTCAGGTCGAGAACGACCGAGCCTGCCAGCACAGGGGCTGCACCACCGTAGGCAAAATTCTTGCCGCGCGAGACCGTCCAAAGCGGCACCAGATGCTGGTTCGCGACCTTGACGATTTCCTGCACCTGCTCGGTGGATGCGGGCGCTAGCGCTGCATGGGCCTTGTGGGCATCGGGGTCATTGGAAATCGTGTAGGGGTCGCAATAGCTCGCCGCTTTCTCGCCCGCGAATACCCACTCCTGCCCCACTATCTTCCGGAAGCGGGCCAGGGCTTGCGCCATGCGCTCGCTGTTCAGGCCTGGTGGCAGAGGCTCAGCCATGGTTTCGCTCCCTACAGGGACCTTGGTGTGGTGTACATCGACCAGTGCAGCAGGTCGCGGTCAATCCGGGCTACTTGTGCAGTGAGCGCAGAGTGCTCGCTGACCAGTACTCTGAGGCAAAAGTAGAAGGAGTAGGCCGTGACTCCGCGCATCAGCAACTGTCGCTCGCGCGTCAGGCGATCGAGGCCATCGTTCCAGACGGCGGTGACATCACCATGGACGCCCACCGGCCGGCCGGCGTGGGCCCAGTCGGCTGCAATTCGCCGTGCTCGCTGGAATCTCTCGTCAAAGAACAGGTAATCGTGTCGCGGGATGTTCGCGAGTGCCGCCAGACACGGTCTGGTGGCGATTGGCAACCATACCGCCGCTGCCGCTAGCTGGAAGAACCGCCTTCTCGACATGCTATTCACGAGCATATGGGCTTTTACTCCAGACGTGCAGCGCCTCGCTAGTCCAGGCGCTTGTGGAACCGGGTCGCGGCCAGGGTGATGGCCAGCACGAAGAACACGGCCAGCTTGGCCACCGGTTGCCACAACTCGGCCAGCGGCGCGCCGCGCAGGATCACGCCGCGCAGGATCTCGACGAAGTGCGTCAGCGGCAGCACCTGCGCCAGGTGCTGCACCGAGCGCGGCATGCCCTCGAAGGGGAAGGCGAAGCCCGACAGCAGGATCGAGGGCAGCAGCGTGAAGAAGCCCAGTTGCATGGCCTGGAACTGCGTCACCGCAAGCGTCGAGATCACGAGCCCGAGCCCGAGCGTCGCGGCGATGAACAGGCAGGCGCCGAGGTAGAGGCTCACGAGGCTGCCGTTGACCGGAACGTCGAACAGCAGCACGCCGGTCAGCAGCACCAGCGTGGTCTGGATCAGGCCGACCAGGATGTAGGGCGCGATCTTGCCGATCATGAGCTCCACCGAGCGCACCGGCGTCGTGATCAGCAGCTCGAGGTTGCCGCGCTCGCGCTCGCGCACCAGCCCGATGGCCGTGAAGATGACCATCGTCATGCTCAGGATCACGCCGATGAGCCCCGGCACGACCTGCACCGCCGTGCGCCGCTCGGGATTGAATTCCGTCAGCACCTCGATCGCGGGCACGGCGCGCGCCGGCAGTCCCGCCCGCAGCGGCAGTGGCGTTCCCGAAAGCGCGCGCACCGCGATATCCACGCCCGGGCGCGTACCATCGACGATGACCTGCGCCACCGGCCGCGTGCCCTCGATGCGCCGGCGCTCGAAATCGGGCGGGATGTACAGGCCGACGTGGACGGTGCCGCTGACGATCTGGCGCCGCAGTTCCTCGGCGCCGGCGGCCCGGGCGACGAAGTCGACGACCTGGCTCGAGGCGATGTCGGCGATCAGCGCGCGCGAACCCTGCGTGTTCGCCAGGTCGACGACCCCTGCGGCGATGTGCCGGACGTCGTAGTTGATGCCGTAGCCGAAGATCATCATCTGCAGCAGCGGAATGCCGACCACCATGCCGAGTGTCAGCCGGTCGCGCGAGAGCTGGCGAAACTCCTTGATCGCGATGGCGCGGATGCGGCGCAGCGAGGGCGGTAGCATCTAGCCCTCCCCCGCCCCGCGCGGCAGCGTCGCGCCGACGAACACGTCCTCGAGGCTGGCCTCGGCCCGCCGCACCACGGCCTCGACCCCGCGCGCCGCCAGCAGCTGTTGCACGCGCCCGAGCGCGTCCGTGTCGCCGGCCGCAACCAGCGCATGCAACCGCAGGCCCAGCTGCGCCAGCGAACGGAGCGAGTCGAGGTCGTGCAACGCGGCGCGCGCGGCGCTCGTGTCGCCCGTCTCGATCTCGATGACCTGCAGCGGCAGCTCGGCCATGAGCTGCTGCGGCGGGCCGTCCGCCACGATGTGGCCCCGATCGAGTATCGCCAGGCCGTGGCAGCGCTCCGCCTCGTCCATGTAGTGCGTCGAGACCAGGATCGTCGTTCCGAGCGCGGTCAGCGCGAACAGGCTCTCCCAGAAATCGCGCCGGCTCTGCGGGTCGACCGCGCTGGTCGGCTCGTCGAGCAGCAGCAGCTGCGGCTCGTGCAGTGTCGCGGCGGCCAGCGCCAGGCGCTGCTTCTGCCCGCCGCTGAGCGTGCCGGCGGGCCGGTCGAGGAATTCCGCCAGCCGGATATTCCGCGATGGCGCCGTCGATGCGCGCGCGCCGCGTGCGCGGGCTCGAGCGTGTAGATGCTGGCCATGAAGGCGAGGTTCTCGCGCGCGCTCAGGTCTTCGCAGAGCGAGAAGCGCTGCGTCATGTAGCCGACCTGCGTGCGCAGCGTCTCGGCCTGGCGCGGGATCTCGAGTCCGAGCACGCGGATCGTGCCGCTGGTCGGCCGGATCAGGCCGCACAGCATGCGCATCGTCGTCGACTTGCCCGACCCGTTTGGCCCGAGGAAGCCGTAGATGCGCGCCCGCGGGATCGAGAGCTCGGCATGGTCGACCGCGACGACCGGGCCGAAGCGGCGCGTCAGGCCATGCGCCTCGATCGCGATGCCGTCCAGGCTCACGGCGCGCGGCCCAGCAGTACCTCGACCGGCACCCCGGCTGGCAGGTTGCGCGCCTCCGGCTCCGGCAGGTCGATCTCCGCGAGGAACGCGAGCCGGCTGCGGTCGCGCTGGGTGAGCGCGAAGTACGGCGTGAAGCTGGCCTCGCCCGCGATATAGCGCAGAGTCCCGCTGAAGGGCCGCGCGATGCCGTCGACGTGGACGCTGAGAGATTGTCCGGCATGCAGCGGCGCGCGCTGCGGCTCGGGAATGTAGACGCGCGCGTAGGGCATGCCGCCGGCCAGCATGATGACCACCGGGGCCCCGACGGGCGGCCGCTCGCCGAGGCGGTAGGGCAGCGCCTCGATGACGCCGTCGACCGGCGCCACGAGCTTCAGGCGGCCCAGCAACACGTCCTGTTGTTGCAGCAGCGACTCGGCGGAATGCAGCGCCGCGCGCGCCTGATCGAGCTGCTCGGCGCGGGTGCCGCGCTGAAGCAGCTCGAGTCCGGCGGTGGCGGAGCTCAGAGCGGCCGCGCTCGAGTCGCGGAGCTGGCGCTGCTGATCGACCGCCGACTGCGCCACCAGCCCGCGTGCGACCAGATCGGCGAGCCGCTGGTATTCCTTCTCGGCCTGGTCGCTCTGTGCCTTCGCAGCCGTCACCTGCGCCTGTGCCTGCGTGATTTCCTCGGCGCGCGCGCCATGCACCAGCTCATCGAGCCGGTGCCGAAGTTGGCTGACCTGCGCGGCCACGCTGGCGCGGTTCGCCGCCAGTGAACCCCCGTCGAGCTCCGCCACGAGCTCACCTTGTCGTACCGGCTGGCCTTCGCGCACCGGCATGGCGACGATCTGTTCGGTGGCCGTCGCGGCGATTTCAAAACGGTGCCGCTCGATCGTGCCGACGGCGGGCACGCCGTTGCTGCGGTCGCAGGCGGCGAGTTGCCCGAGCAGGATCAGGCCCAGGCAGGCGCGGAACGGTGCGGAAGCCATGGACGCGCATATTAACGCAGCGCGTCGCCTTGCACGTCGCTCTGCATGACCACGCTGGCGCGCACCAGGATCGGTGCGCGTCCGGCTGCCAGGCATGGCAGCTGCCTCGGATCAAGGTTCAGGAACCGCAGCGCCTCGGCCAGCGCCGGACCGACCAGTGGCACCACGAGAGGCTGGCAGTGAACGACCGAGATGGTCAGCACGTTCGCATCCTGCACTGCCTGGGTTCGATGCTCGATGTAATCGTTGGGAATGACGCGTCGGCCGCTGCGCATCTCCCCGAACCGGGTCAGCTGGCTACGCGTCGGGTTGTGCACCACGAGGCTGTCGAGTGTCGTGACGTCAAGCAAGGCCGCCGCGTACGCCGCCGCCACGGCATCGGCTGCGGTCACGCCTCCGCGACTCGCGGGCACGTAAAGCGGCACCAGCCCGCGCGCCAGTTCGCGCGCCATGGCCCCGGGCTCGGCACCGGACACGGCCCCCTGCCGCGCCGCCATGAAGGCCGCCAGGTTCACCGTATTGCGCGCCGCCAGCAGCATGGCCACCTGCACAATGCCCAGGACCATCGGCAGAACGCCGAGGGCCAGGGCGAGCGTGAATTCGATGATCGTTGCGCCGCGCGCATACGCGCGAGGCATCGCCGCCGCGCAGCCCCCGCCTAGTCGCACAGGGTCAGGCGGTCACCGCGCCGCAGGCACAGCCGCGCGGTCGCCCCCGCCGGGAACTCCCAGGCGCTGGACGCCGCGCCCTGCCCAGCCCAACGACGCGGCTGCAGGGGCGCCACGATGCGCAACACGACGCCAGTGGGACCACAGAACACGATGTCGATCGGCTCGGCCAGGAACAGCGTGTGGACGGCATTGCAGGGATGCAGACGCCACACCGACTGCCGCTGTCTTCGCGGCGCGCAGATCATGCCGCGCGCACGCTGCAGGAAGGTGTCGCAGCACCGGACCTGCCAGGGCAGCGCCTGGCCATTCACGACCAGTCGTCGCGCGTGCACCGCTTACTGCCCCCAGAGCAGGCGCACGGCGATCGGGAACCCGATCACGATGAAGGTGCAGGGAAATATGCACAGCACGAGCGGACCGAGCATCTTCACGGGCGCCTCCATGGCCAGCTTTTCGGCGCGCGCGAAGCGCTGCTGCGTGCAGCGCAGCGCCTGCGCGCGGATGACGGGCGCCAGGCTGACTCCCGTCGATTCCGCCTGGACAATCGCGGCCACGGCGGCACCCAGGGCACCGACACCCACGCGCCGGTCGAGGCGCCGCAAGGCGTCGCTGCGCTGGCTTCCAGCCCGAACTTCCTGCAGCACCCGCTCGAAGCCCGCGCGCAGGGCGCTGGGTGGCGAACGCTGCACCGCCAGCTGCAGCGCGGCGGAGAAGGCGCATCCCGCCTCCAGGGCCAGCGCAAGCAGGTCGAGGTAGCCGGGGAGGTCCCGCAGCACTGTGCGCTGCCGCTTGCGGATGCGATCCCGGAGCGCCAGCCAGGGCAGCACCACCCCCGTCGAGGCGGCGAACGCCAGGGGCCAGATTTCCGTCGCGCCCGAACCGCGAAGGCACAGGTGACAGAGGAACGAGGCGGCGACGGCCGCCAGCAGCGGAGCCATGAGCCACTGCTCCGCATTGAGTACCTGGTCGAGGTCGGCGCGCTCGAGCATGTCTGCAACGCGGGCTCGCCAACTCGCCGGGATCCAGGGCGCCAGCCACTGCGCCACTCCCGCCACCGGCCAGCGCGCAAGCCACTGCCACGGAGAACTGCGCCCGGCTGGGAAGCGGCGCGGCCCGGCCTTGCGTGCACCGGACCCAATGAGCCGCCATGCCAGCACTGACAGCAGCACGGTGCCGACTGCATACGCCGCGGAGACCAGTATCAGCACCGGGCAAGCACCCCTATACGTCGACGCGGACGATACGCCGCAACAGCAGCAGCCCGACGATCTCCAGCACCACCAGCACCAGCAGCGCCGCCCAGCCCTGGGTCGTCGTGTACATGAGGTGCATGGCCTTTGGATCCATGCGTGTCATCACGACCAGCAAGGCGAGCGGCAGCAGGCCGACGATCCGGGCCTGGAGCCGGCCTTGCGAGGTCAGCGCGGCGATCTTGTCCTCGATCGCTTGCTTCTCGCGCAGGGTCTGGCCGAGGCGCGCCACGATCTCCGACAGGTTGCCGCCCAGCTGCCGGACCACGATCACGGCCGTGACGAACAACGCAACTTCGGCTCCGCCAACGCTGCGATGCATGTCCTCCAGCGCGCTCTCGAGCGTGCTGCCCAGGCGCTGCTTGCGAATCACGAGGCCCAGCTCCTGCGCCAGCGGCGGCCGTTGGTGCGTCACCAGGTGTTGCAAGGCAGGCAGCAGGCCCAGGCCTGACCGGAGCGAGGCCGCCAACAGGTCAAGGCAGTCGGGGAGCTGGTGCAGCAGCTGCCGGCGGCGTCGCTGGCGTAGCGAGCGCGCGAGCGCCGCGGGCAACAACAAGGTCACGCCACCGGCGACGCTGCCCACCAGCCCGCTGCGGGAAATAGACGCGCCGAGCGCGGCGACGCCGAGCACGACTGCGACCAGCGTGATCGCGTACCAGCGCGAATCCACGAACAGGAACGACTCCGGTAGCCGCTGCTCGACGGTCGCAAGCCGGGATTGATGGAGCCGCGACGCCCACCCGCGCAGCGCAGAGACTGCCCCGGGCACGGCGATCGCCGCCGCCAGCGCCGCCAGGATGGCGCAAAGTGCGAGCATCACGCCGCACCGACCCCGTCCCGGGTACCGAGGAAGAGCCGGGTGTCGACCTCACCGCCGGCCGCGCGCAACTGTTCGCAGAACATTGGCACCTGCCCACAGGCTTCGTGCCGGCCATCCGGCGCCAGGCGAAACAACTCCTGGGTCTGCACCACACCGCTGTCCAGCCCCACCACTTCGACGACGCTGCTCACGCGCCGCAAGCCTCCGGGCAGGCGAGCCTGGTGCACGATCAGGTCCACGGCGCCACCCAGCTGCGCCCGGATGGCCGCCAGTGGCATGTCCATGCCAGCCATCAGCGTCATGACCTCGAGCCGCGACAGCAGGTCGCGCGGCGAATTGGCGTGGGCGGTGGTCAGGGAGCCTTCGTGGCCCGAATTCATCGCCTGCAACATGTCAAGCGCCTCGCCCCCGCGACACTCGCCGACGATGATCCGGTCAGGCCGCATGCGCAGTGCATTGCGAACCAGGTCGCGGATCGTGACCTCGCCCTGGCCCTCGAGGTTGCGTGGCCGCGCCTCCAGGGTCACCACGTGGCCATGGTGCAGGTCCAGTTCAGCGGCATCTTCGATCGTGACGATGCGCTCGGCAGCAGGAATCAGCCCGGCGACGGCATTCAGCAGCGTCGTCTTGCCGGAACCGGTGCCGCCGCAGATCACGATATTCCGGCGGGCGCGCACGGCGATGCCGAGGAATTCCGCCATCGGCGCGCTGAGCGATCCGCGCTCGACCAGTGCGGCCAGGTCGAGCCTGAGCCGCGAGAACTTGCGGATGGTGACGACGGGGCCGCGAACCGCGAGCGGCGCCAGCACGACGTTGAGCCGCGATCCGTCCGCGAGCCGCGCATCCACCATCGGCGAGGCTTCGTCGACCCGCCGGCCAGCGCCGGTCACCATGCGATCGATCACGCTGCGCAGGGACTGCGCGCTGCTAAACAGGGTTGCAGAGCGCTCGATCACGCCGGCCCGCTCGACGTAGACTGCACCGGGACCGTTGACCATGATCTCGCTGATGTCCGGATCGGACATGTGCCGCTCCAGTGGACCAAGCCCGAATACTTCGTCGAGCGCGCTGCGGACCAGCTCCTCGGCGTTGACGCCCGGGGGCAGCACCCGGCGCGCGGCGCTGTGGCGCGCCACGCGTGTCGCGAGCTCGCGCAAGGCCACATCTCCGAGCCGCGCTACGTCGGCGCGGCGCAGGTCCATCTCCGCGCGCAGCTCCTCCTGGATCTGCCGGGCCAGCTGCGCGGATTCAGCGGCGCTGGCGCTCATCGGGCGGGCGGCGCGTGCAGCAGCTGGTCGGCGCGCTCGAGCTGCTCCAGGCCGGGATCCGTTGGGGTTGGCGACGCCGGGCGCGCGGTGACGATGTGCGGGGTGATGAAGACCACCAATTCGGTTTCCTGCCGTTCGTCATTGCGCGACCGGAACAGGGCGCCGAGCCCTGGAATCGCCCCCAGCAGCGGAACACCGTGACGATCCCGGCTGCTGGCGCGGCTCACGAGGCCGGCGATCACGATGGTCTCGCCGGCACGAACGTTGACCTCGGTGCTCGAGTGCCGCTTGAGGATTGCCGGGACGCCGAGTACCTCGACGGCCCGATCGACGTCGCTGACCTCCGTTTCCACGCGCGCGTAGACGTTTCCCGCGTCGTCGGCCACGGGCCTGACGTTGAGGATCACGCCGTACTCCCGGTACTGGACGCTCGGGGTTCCGATTCCGTTGGTAACCGGGATCGGCAGCTCGCCGCCGGCGACGAAGTGGGCCTCGCCGCCGCTGCGGCAGCTCAGCGTGGGCGTGGCGAGAATGCGCGCCTCACCGCGCTGGCGCAGCAGTTCGATCATCGACGTGAGCTGCGCATTCCACTCCAGCGAGGCATAGCGCCCCTCGCTGCGCGAGGAATCGATCTGCAGGGTCGGGCCCTGCATGATGCTCTCCCAGCGAATGCCGAGACCGTCGAGTGCCGAGTGGCGCAGCTCGAGCATGCTCACCTGCAGGTGGATCATCGCGTCCCAGCCGACACGGTCGATGAAATCGAAGACCCGGCCCGGGTAGGCCTTCACGATCGCCGCGGCGCGCTCGCGATCAGAATCGCTGACCCGATGCCCTTCCAGCACGATCCGGTCGCCGACCAGGCGCGCACCTATCTGGCGCGTGCCCTCGAGCAGGCGCAGTACCTGCCCGTACAGCGGCTCACCGCTGAACTCGAGCACGTCGACGATATAGCTGCGACGGACGCCATCACGGGTCCAGACCTGGAGCGCGCTGACCCCTGCAGACTCGGCCAGCAGCAGTATCCTGTTGCCCTCGACCTGGCTGGCCGCCAGTACACGCCCATTGCCCACGGCGACGCGGACCGCGTCGACCTCGATGACATGCGTGTCGCCGGAGAACATCTCGATGTGCTCGGGCGGTGCGATCGCGGCCGGCGCCGGCGCGCAGGTCAACGCCAAGGCCACAACCATGACCGAGCGGCTCCAGCCGCGAATGATGCCCTTCTTCATGGTGACGCCCGGCGTGCGTGCACGCCGACGCCCATGCCGCCGACGATGAATTCGACGCGGCCGGCAGACCTTGGCGAGCGCTGACGCGTGCGTACGTCGAGCAGGGCAGCGGCGTCCATGGATCGCAGCGGCGTCGGCTCGAAGTCGCCTTCGGGGCGCAACAGCACTGCGACCTCGCCCAACCGTTGCGCGAGCAATATGCGCTCGGCATCCTCGGCGCTGACATGCAAGGTCACCGTGGCGTACGAGTTCATCGACTCGCGCCCGTCATCGGCCGCCTGCTCGCGGGTCGCGCCGGGTCGCCGGCGGACCAGCTGTTGGCCCGTGGCCACGACCTTGACTGCCTGCAGCAGGGGCCGCACGGCAGGCGCGCCCGGCGTCGACTCGTCACCTCGAGTAACCAGCAGCAGGTCGACGGAGTCACCCGGCGATAGCATCCCGCCCGCGGCGCTGCTGTCATCGACCGGTATCGTCAGCGCGCGCAGCCCGGGTTCGACCAGCGATGACAGGACGGCGTCGCCTACGGCCTCGAGCGCCGAGACGGTCACGGCCTCGCCCGCCGTCAACGGACGCGCGAGCCTGCGGCCGATTGACTCGGACACCTGCTCCGCGGGCAGCACGTCACTGGCCAGGAATCTCACCGGCACGGCACGGCGCGCCAGCGTCGCCGGTACGAGCACGGATCCGGCAGCGAGATCGCGCGCGGCAACCAGGATCTCCCGGGTCGCGTATTGGCCGGTCAACCGTTCGCGCACCACGGCTTCCTGGCCGTGCAGGTAGCGCTGTGCCAGCAGGTAGGCACATACGCCGACGACCGTGGCCGCCAAGGCAAGCAAGGCGTTTCGGCTTCCGGCCCATAGTTTCCACCCCATGAGTTGCATCCGGCGGCCTGTCAGCACAGGGACAGCAGGAAGCTGAAGGTCGCAAACCCGTCGCGAAGGGCATTGGCGAGCGCTCCGGCCACCGAGCGCCCGTCAAAGAGCGGTATGAACAACGCCAGCACGACGAAGACGAGCCCGAGCAGGTATTCGAGCAGTGCCTGTCCGCGTTGGCCCGCTGGGCCGCTCATGGCTGGCGCCGCGCCCCAACGCGCTCGACCAGGACCAGGCCGCTGCCCCGGGCGAGGCCGGTTAGGATTCCGCGAAGTTCCTCGGAATTCCGGCGCAGCTCGAACATGCCGCCGGACGACCCGGGATCCGGAGCGTCGCTGATTGCCCAACCCAGTCGCCCAGCGTCGAGACCCAGGCGCCGCAGCGCCATCGCCGGCGGCATTGGCAAGGCCACCGTGAACTGCACGACTTCACCGCCGGGCACGGATGACTGCAGCACGCTCAGGACACGCGCGCCAGCAGGCAGCGGAATGCGCGGCCATGGCGGCTTGGCCGGACGCGCGCGCAGGTCGAGCTTCGACAGGTAGCCGATGGCGCCCGCGGGCGACCCCCGCAACTGCGCCGTCTGCTCTTGCAGACCGACACAACGCGTGACCAGCAGCCATTCGCCGCTGCGCCGGCAGCCACTGAGGCTGGCGTAGCCGAGCTTCTCCCAATGTCCGGCAATCCAGGCACAGGCGCGTTGGGGATCCGCGAAGGTTGATATAGCCTCGATATCTGCCGGCAGGCCATTGAGTCGCACGTGCTGCGCCACCGACACAACGCTGAATTGTTCGGGCAGGTCGCTGGCAGGGACCGCGGCACGGCAATTCGAGGCGCAGGCCAGGCTGAGGCCGATGGCCATGGCGATGCGGGCTAGCACGGCGGCGCCCACTCGTGCGACTGCCGCGCATCGCGCGTTTCCCGTGGGCCCAATCGATCGGCGGGCACCTGCTCCGGATCGACGATGCCGGGGCAGAATTCGCGGAATGCCGGCTCCACGACCGCCAACAGTCCCTTGCCGAGGGACAACATCGGTCTCAACACCGGCACGGCGCGTGTAATGAGCAGCCCACCGGTTCTGCTGGAAACCTGCGCTGGCCCGGAACTGTCCCAGCCGTCGCCCAACAGCACGTAGCGGCTGGAGAGCGTGAGCGGCAGATCGGCGAACGGCTGTGGCAACGTGCCGGGATTCGTGACGGCCACGTTTAGCTCGGCGCTGTGCAAGGCGTGATCGCGCAAGTCGAAGCCCGAAGTGTGGATCCATTGGAAGGGCGCAAGCAGCGCCCGCGCCGCACGGCCGGCGTTGCCGGGCGCGTCATGGATATCGAACTGCGCCGCCATCTCGTCGGCCTCGGGCTGCCCGTCTCCGGCCGGCGGCGGGAACAGTGCCGTGCGCATCACGCCGACGTCGGGCCCAGGCACTTTCCCCGAACGCCAGGAATCCTGGAAGGCCAGCTGCCTGGCTCCCTCGATGGTCGCGAGTTGCAGCTCATGGTACCGGCCGATGATCGGCATTCCGAGCAGCAGCAGGGCGAGCACGACCACCGCGACGGCGAATTCCGCCATGGCCTGCCCATCACTCTTCATGGCAACACCAGGTACGGATCGGGCGGGCCGCCGCGCACCGCGGCGGCAACGGCCCGTTGCGCGCGCGTGACCGGCGCCAGCCGCGCCTGCCAGTATGGATTGAACAGGCTTGCCAATTCCTGCACGCCGTCGGGCCGGGCCACCGGTCGAGTGAACCAGACTTGCGCCGCCGACAATGCAAAGGCGGCGCCGGAGTGATACGCGGGCGACGCAAGCTTGGGATTTTCGCCGGGGACTACGGTCGCCGCGCCGCCCATGACGACGTCGCTCGTCGCGATCGTCGCCGCCGGTTGTCGCAGCTCAATCTCGAATCGCAGCCGCGACGGATCACCGCCATGATCGATGCGAACGTCCCGATAGGCGGGCAGGCCCGCGTAACCTCTGGCGGTAGCCGGGCTGGCGGCGGCGATTGCCGCGGTTCGCGGATTGTCACGGTAGCTGCCGCCATAGTCACCGACCAATTCGACAGGCCGATAGCGCTCCTCGGCCGCACCCCACGCCAACGGTTGCTCGGTTGTGGAGAGCAGCCCAGGCAGGTGCAGCGCGGCCGTATCCATGCCGCGCCACGAGTCATATCCCAGCAGCTCAGTGCCCCCGCGCTTGCGCACGCTGACCAGCGGCGGCACGCCCACGGTCCAGCCACGCGCCTGCGTGAATCCATCGCGTGAGGCCATCACGACCGCGCGCAGGCGCACCCGCTGCTCGCCCGTGCGCCCGTGGTCGACCGTCAGGTTACGCCAGCGACCCGCATTGCCGAGCGCGAAGGCGCGATCCTGGGGGCCGTCGACAATTTCGGGCACGTTGGCCATGGCGACGTCGTGGGCGAGGCTTGCAGCGACCGCCGGCGCCTGCAGGTTGGCGAGATACTCGGCGCGCGACAGCACCTCGACGTTCCAGTGGCTGGCGGCCGCCTCGAGCGCCGGAAGCGCCCGCTGCAGACCGTCGTTGACCGTGCCCCAGCTGTTCGCCAGTGCCTGCATGGGTGCCGCGAGCGGCGGCGCCACCGAGCCCACGAGCGCGGCCTCCTGCAGCGCCTGGTTCATGTAGGTCGACCAGGAACGCAGCGACACCAGCTGCGCCGTCGCCACTTCGTTGGCGACGATGCCGCGATTCATGTAGGCCTGGAAATTGAGCGAGCGGGCCTGCCAGACCGCCGCGCTATAGGCCGCCGCGTCGGCGGCGCCCATCAATCGCAGCTTGGCCGCCACGACCTGGCCGGAGTTGAAGACCAGGAGCAGCCCGCCGAGCAGCGCCGCCCACAGCATCAGCAGCAATGCCAATACCTGGCCGCGCTCGCGACGCGCCGGGTAGCGGCTGGCACGGCTAGCGCGGCTGGTCATAGTTGTCCAGCTTGACGTCGCGCTGCGCCTGGTTTTGCGCGTCGGTCGCCGCGTTGTTCGATACCGTGCGCGCCGTGCTCGTGCTCTTGCCCGCCAGCGCCTGCGCCGTCACGGCCATCTGCCCGCGCACCGTCTTGCCGAAAGCGGTGTAGACGCCGATCGCCGCGACGGCGATCAGCGCCACGATGATGATGTATTCGGTCATGCCCTGGCCACGCACTTGCCACTTGTTGCTCATGGATCTGCTCCCGGTTGCCACGCTCCGCTGGGCCGCCATTTCATGTCGTCGCGACGCCGCCGTCATGCCGCTTTCGCGGCTTATCTGCGGTGAAATCGGTCTATGCGCGAGGTGCAAGTGGTCATTCCGGATCAGGCCGCGTTGAAACTCCCGCGCTGACTTGCCGGCCACGGAACTAACAGGCTAACGTGCGCTCTCAGTGGTGTCCGCGAGGGTTCGGGAGTCGATGTCTATTCGCAGGTGGCAGCGCGCGCTGGGCGCCGGGGTGCTGTGCGTGGTGGCGGGCGCCGCGACGCTGGCGTCGGCCGCTCCGTTGCGCCGTGATGCGCCCGCCCAGGTGCCGACCGACCGGATCATCGTCAAGTGGCGCGAGTCGGGGTTCGCAGCCGTGCAGATGAACACGATGGCCGCCCGCACGACGCACCTGAGCGAGTTCACGGGCATCCCGCTGACTCCCGTGCGCCAGATCCACGACCAGCTCGACGTGGTGCGCCTCGCCTCCCCGCTCGGCCGCAGTGCGCTGCGCCGCGTGGTCGCACGCCTCCAGGCCGATCCGGCGGTGCAGTACGCGGAGGCCGACGAGCGCCGTTACATCCTCGCCTTCCCGAGCGATCCGCCCAACGACCCGCGCTTCGTCGCGGGCTCCGATGCCAACGGCACCTGGGATGGCCAGTGGTACCTGCACGATTCCTCGACCTCGACGCCGGCGGCGATCGGCGCCACCTCGGCCTGGAAGCAGGGTTACTCCGGCAAGAATTTCGTCATCGCCGTCATCGACACCGGCATCGATCTCACGCACCCCGACCTCGGCATCTTCGGCCAGTCCGGCGGCAAGCTGCTGCCCGGGCGCGACTTCATCTGCAACGACCAGGGCACGGACTGCAACGTCACCAGCGCGGACAAGACCTACCTGGTCGCCAATGACTTCAGCGGCTGGGACCTCGACCCGACCGATCCCGGCGACTGGATCAGCGCCGCGGATCTCGCACGGGCCGACGGCTTCTTCAAGGGCTGCGGCGACGGGCCCAACAAGGACCAGCCCTACGACAGCACCTGGCACGGCACCAAGGTCGCAGGCATCGCCGCGGCGATCACCAACAACGGCGTCGGCGTGGCGGGTGTCGCCTACGGCTCCTATATCCTGCCGGTGCGCGTGATCGGCAAGTGCAGCGGCTACATGTCGGACATCGTCGCCGGCATGTACTGGGCCGCGGGGCTGACCAACACCTCGATCAGCTTCATCGCCGCCAACACCTATCCGGCGCAGGTGCTCAACCTGAGCCTCGGCGGCCGCGCGCCGTGCAGCCAGACCGAACAGGACGCCGTCACGGCGATCACGCAGGCGGGCCACGTCGTGGTCGCGGCGGCGGGGAACGATGGCGGCCCCGTCGACGCGCCGGCCAATTGCACGGGCGCGCTTTCGGTCGCCGGCCTGCGCCAGGTCGGCACCAAGGTCGGCTACAGCAACGTCAGCAGCACTGCGTCGGCGATCAGCATCGCCGCGCCCGCCGGCAACTGCGTCAACCTCAACACCGACCACCCCTACGCGCTGCCCTGCCTGTATTCGATCGAAACCACGAGCAACGACGGCGTGACCGTTCCCGGCAACCCCTTCTACACCTATGCGCAGATGGCGCCCGGCTACAGCGGCAACTTCCTGAACGAAGGCAACGTGGGCACGAGCTACGCCGCGCCGATCGTCTCCGGCGTCGTGGCCATGATGGTGCAGGCGAATCCGTACCTGAACTCGAGCCAGATCATCACGCGCATGCAGGCCGGGGCGCTGCCGTTTCCGGTTCCCGCCACGCCGCCAACGGGCGGCGTGTGCCACGTGGCCACGCTCGCCACCGACAGCGCCGGCAATTACACCGACGTGCAGGGCAACGAGTGCCAGTGCACGACGGCCACCTGCGGCGCCGGCATGCTGAGCGCCACCGGCGCCCTGGCGCAGGCGCAGGCCCCGCAAGCGTCCATCGTCGCCAGCCCGAATCCGGCCGCGGTCGGCCAGACGATCACCCTGGATGGCAGCGGCAGCTCCGCGGCACAGGGATTTTCCATCACCGCGTTCCAGTGGTCGGTGGACCCGAGCGTGGCCATCTCAAATGCCAGCAGCGCCGTGGCCAGCCTCAAGTTCCCGGCGTTCCGCCCCATCACCGTCACACTCCGGATCACCGACGATGCCGGGCGACAGAGCACGGCGACCCAGGTCGTGAATTCAAGGGTCTACCCTTCGGGCGGGACCGGTGGCGGCGGCGGATTCGGCCCCGCCGACCTGGCCGCGCTGGCCTTAAGCGCCCTGCTCGCATTCCTGCGGCGCCGCGGCCCAAGTGCCGCTATGCTACGCGGCC
The DNA here is from genome assembly GCA_963778855.1 of uncultured Gammaproteobacteria bacterium. Taxonomy (GTDB): domain Bacteria; phylum Pseudomonadota; class Gammaproteobacteria; order Steroidobacterales; family Steroidobacteraceae; genus FEN-1191. Next base: position 681,965 of record CAVZWC010000001.1, read on the forward strand.
GGCCGGGGCCAGGGGCCCCCCTCCGGCCCCACCCGATTGCCCAGGAGTATTGACTTGACCGTTTCCGCACGCGCGCCGATCGGCCGCTATCCAATGGCTGTGATCGCCGCGGCCCTTACCGCTTTGCTCGCTGCCTGCAGCAGCAGCCATCCCTCGACATTGACGGGCCCGGTGGGTACTTCGGTTGGCGTGGCCCTGAGCAGCTCGACCGGGACGACGCAAGTGCAGCAGGGCGCCTCGATCGTGTTCACGGCCACCGTCACCTCGGACACGGCCAACTCGGGCGTCACCTGGACCCTGAGCGGCCAGGGCAAGCTGGTCAACGAAACCAGCACCACCGTCACCTACCAGGCGCCCACGGGCATCACCGGCACGACCTCGCCAATCCTCACGGCGACCTCCATCGCCGACGGTACCAAGACCGCCAGCGCACTGATCGTCGTCCTGGGTACGCCGATCATGAACGCGACCACGCTATTCCCGGCAAACCTCAACATCGTGTACAGCGCGCAGGTGAGCGTGGCCGGGGGACTGGCGCCCTTTACCTGGGCCATAAGCAGTGGCGCCCTGCCGCCCGGCATCACGCTAGGCGTGACGACCATCAGCTTCACTGCGATCGGCGGCACGCCTACGGCGCTGGGCACCTACAATTTCCAGGTCAAGGTGACGGACAAAAACAATGCGACCGCAACCGTCGATCTGACCCTGGTCGTCAAGGCGGCTGCCGCCTGCCTGATCGAGGGACAGTACGCATCGGTGTACTCCGGGTTCGTGAACGGAGCGGTCGCCGTGAGCGCCGTCAGCATCAACATCTCTTCGACCGGAACGATCTCGGGTTATCACAACTTCAACGGGCCCGGCGCCGACCCCATCGCCGAGACGGTGACCGGCACCTGCGCCACGCGCACGGCCAACAACGGGCTGCTCACGCTTGCCGGCCTGGCCAATTCGCCGACCTACAACTTCGCGGTCACGACCGGGTTGTTCAACGGCCGCGTGCAACTCGTCAATGGCGGCGACTCGCAGTCGGGCACCGGGCCGCTCGAGAAGCAGGATCCCGCCAGCTTCGACCTGACGAAGCTCGCGGGAGACTTCGCCTTTGGCGCGCTCGGCGCGCAAGCCGACGGCAGCCGCGCGGGGATCGCCGGCACGCTCTCGATCGACATGGGCGGCGTCATCACCACCGGCCACGTCGATTCGAACGACAGCAGCCCGATGACGGACGCGGTGGTAGCGGGCACGCTCAGCAATCCGGACGCCAACGGCCACGGCACGCTGACCTTGACCGCAACGCTGCCGGGCGGCAGCCGCGTGCTGCACTTCGGCTACTACGTGGTCACGGCCGACCGGCTGTTCATCGCCAGCACCGACAAGAACTATTTCGTCTCCGGCTTCATGACGCGCAAGGTCGGCAGCGTCGACAACAGCACGCTCGCCACGCCGGGCATCCTCAACCTGTGGGGAGCCGCGGGCGTATTTGCGCCCAAGACCGTCATCTCGCTCGGCCGCTTCAGCGGCGCCAATGCCACCACCGGCAGGATCAACCTGCTGCTCGACACGGCGAATCAGGCCGTCAGCACCTATTCCCAAGCCATCAACGGCGCCAGCTATGCGGTGCGCGCCGACGGGCGCACGACGATCGGCTACACGAGCGCCGGCGCGACGGGCAACCTGGTCGTCTACCTCGCCGACACCGCCAGCGGCTATGTGGGCTACGTCGTCGAGCCGGGCAGCTCAACCGGAAATGCCGGGATCATCGAGTCGCAGTCGCCCGGGCCCTTCACGACCAGCGTGCCCGGCCTGTTCGTCAGCGGCGTGCAGTATCCGGAGGACGAGGCGCCGATCGTGCTGATGCCCTCGGTGCACCTGTCGGAGGGCTCGTTCACGGCTTCCTACGCCAACGGCTATTTCACCACCGACGCGGTCACCGGTCGCGGCGTCGGCACGCTGAACATCAGCGGCGTCGGCATCGGCGCCTACACGTTCTACATCGTCCGGCCGGACAAGGTGCTGACGCTGCGGATGCCGACCCCGTTCACCAGCGCCGGCCTGTCCTGGCTGACCAGCGACTGAGCAGGAACCCAGGGCCCGATTAGCCGCCCACGCGCAGCACGATCTTGCCGACATGACGCCCGCTTTCCATCAGCCGATGGGCCTCGCGGGCGTCCGCCAGCGTGAATTCCGCATGCACGTGGGTGCGCACGCGGCCGGCGGCGCAGGCGGGCCAGACCTCGCGCCACAGCGCGTCGCGGATCGCGGTCTTCTCCGCGATCGTGCGTGGGCGCATCGTCGAGCCCGTGATCACGAGGCGGTTGCGCATGACGGCGTTGAAGTCGACCGCGGCGCGCGAGCCGCGCTGGAAGGCGATCAGCACCAGGCGGCCGTCACGGCGCAGCACCTCCAGGTCGCGCGGAATGTAATCACCCCCGACCATGTCGAGCACGACGTCCACGCCCTCGCCGGCCGTGAGTTCGCGCACGCGCGCCACGAAGTCCTCGTTGCGGTAGTTGATGGCGGCGTGGGCGCCGAACTCGCGGCAGAAGCGGGCCTTGTCCTCGTCGCCCACGGTGACGATGCACTGCGCGCCGCGCAGGGCCGCGAGCTCGATGGCGGCCAGCCCGATTCCGCTCGACCCGCCATGGACCAGTAGCCGCTCACCGGGGCCGAGGCGCCCCAGTCCGACGAGGTTGGCCCAGACGGTGAACCAGGTTTCCGGCATGCCCGCCGCCTGCGCGAGGGTCATCCCGGGCGGCATGGGCAGGACCTGCCCGGCCGGAGCCTTGCAGAACTCCGCATAACCGCCCCCGGGCGTCAGCGCGCAGACCTGCTCACCCAACCTCCAGGGGCCCGCCTCCGGCCCCAGGGCCGCGATACGGCCGGATACCTCGAGCCCCAGGATCGGGGAGGCGCCGGGCGGCGGGGGGTACTTTCCGGACCTTTGCAACAGATCCGGCCGGTTGACCCCGGCGCAGGCGACCTCGATCAGCACCTCGCCCAAACCGGGCTCCGGCACGGCGCCCTCGACGACCCGCAGGGAATCGGCGCTGTCCTGCGGGCCAAAGGCGACGTGCTTCATCGGCGGCGATCTTAAGCGTTGAGGCGGTGCCCGCACCAGCTGGCCGCGATTGGCATCCGGCGGGCGAGGGATTAGAGTCCGGTCGGGAGAATTTGTTCTCATGAGCCCAAAGATCAGGACGACGACGAGGCACAACAGCGGATACGGCTGGCTGCCCGACCTTCCCGACCAGCGCGACCACCTGTACGCGGCCCCGCCCGCGGTATTGAGCCGCCTGCCGCCGCGCGCCGACCTGCGGCCCCACTGCCCGCCGGTCTTCGACCAGGGCGCGCTCGGCAGTTGCACGGCCAACGCCATCGCCAATGCCTACCGCTACGACCTGCTCCGGCAGCACGGCCCCGGTGACTTCGTGCCCTCGCGGCTGTTCATTTACTTCAACGAGCGCGTGATCGAGGGCACGACCGGGAGCGATGCCGGCGCGATGCTGCGCGACGGCATCAAGACGCTGGCGAAGCAAGGGGTCTGCAGCGACAAGACCTGGCCCTACGTGCCCGACCGCTACGCCGACAAGCCCACGGCGCGGGCCTACGCCGAGGGCCTGCGCCACCAGGCCCTCAGCTACCAGCGCCTGGCGCAGGACGCCTGGCAGATGAAGGGCTGCCTGGCCAGCGGCTTTCCGTTCGTGTTCGGCTTTTCCGTGTACGAGAGCTTCGAGTCACGCTCGGTCGCCCGCCACGGCCTCGTGCCAATGCCCGGGCCCGGCGAACGCCTGGTCGGCGGCCATGCCGTGCTGGCCGTGGGCTATGACGACCGCCGCCAGCGCTACATCGCGATGAACTCCTGGTCTACGGACTGGGGCGATGCGGGCTATTTCCACCTGCCCTACGCCTACCTCGCCGGCCCGCAGTTGGCGCGCGACCTGTGGACGGTGCGCACCGTGGAGACCTAGGTTCGCAGCCCAAGGCCACCAACCCGAGGCGCCGAACTGACAACCAGTCGGGGTTTTCCGCCGGCATCGCTGTGAACCCGGTCTCGGAGCCGCAGGCCCCTGCGGGCGTATGTTCCGGGCAAGCTGTTTCAGGAGCCGGACATGATGCGACCCGAAAAGCCGTCCACAGAGCGGGTCTGCCTGCTCGGCCCCAAGTCGATGCTGACGGGCGACTTCATGACCACCGAGGATCTCGTCATCCTCGGCCAGCTCGATGGCGAGCGCGTGCAGTCCCCAAACATCACCATTGGCCCGAGCGCCCACGTCAGGGCGGACATCTACGCCGGAGTGCTTCGCATCGAAGGCACAGTGATCGGCGACGTGCACGCCGAGGTGTCGGTCGTGATCCACGCCAGCGCGACCGTGCAGGGCGACGTGCGCAGCCCGCAGCTCACGATCCAGGAAGGCGCCACCATCGAAGGCGCGGTCAACGAAGCTCCGGTGTCGGCCGATGCCGCGAGCACCGTGGAGATCCACGTCGCCCCGTTGCGCTCGGCGCGCCGCGCCCGATGAAGTGCCGCCGCAAAAAGAATTCACGTGGCGCCCGGCTGCGCGCGGCGGCGAACGCTGCGGCACGAACGGCCGCGCGCAAGCCCGTGGCCGGTCCAGCCGGCCCGGCTAGCGATGCCAAGCCCCCCGCTGAAACGCCCGCGGGCGTGTTGCGCATCGATGGCGCCACCCAGGCCACGATTCAGTATGCCGGTGTCGTCATCGTTGGCCGCCAGGCTGCCGTCACGGGCGACATCACGGCCACGATCATCAAAGTCGAGGGAACGGTCGATGGGGACCTGCAGGCCACGCAGGCCCTGCGGCTCACCGCCACCGCCCGCGTCATCGGCGACCTGCGCGCGCCCCGCGTGGCGGTCGAACGCGGCGCCAGCTTGCGCGGCCGGATCACGACGCAGCGCGGGCTCACGGCCGATGTTGGCCCTGAACTCGATGAGCCTGGGGTAGCTGAACTGCTGGCAGGCGCCTGAGCGCCTAGCGCGTGGGGCTGTCGAGGCGACCGCCGTCCCGCGACCGCCGTTCGCGGCTGATGCCCGGCAGCCACTGCACAATGCGGTGCGCCCGGTACATCACCCGCACCATCAGCACCCCGGTCAGCACCAGCAGCACCAACGACACGACGTCCGGGACGTCGAGCATGTCGAGCACGACGCCGGTGGCCGCGAAGAACACGTTGATCAGCGCAAAGGTCACGAACGCCGCGCGCACGCTGAAGCCGCCGCCGACCAGCAGGTGATGGAAGTGCTCGCGATCCGCCTTCATCGGCGAGCGGCCGCGCGACACCCGCCGGATCACGGTCCAGAACAGCTCGAATAGCGGCAGGCCCACGATCCACAGCACGCTCACCGGATGCATCGGGCTGGCCGCCGGGTTCTGGCTGGTGCGGATGCCCAGCCACACCACGACTGCCCCCAGCAGCGTGCTGCCCGCATCGCCCATGAAACAGCGCATCCCGCCTACGTAGCGCAGCGGCACGTTGAAGACCAGGAACCCGCACACGGCGGCACCCGCCACGGCGCAGATCGTCAAATCCTCGCCGCGATGGCCCTCGACCCAGCCCACGGCCGCCAGGCCGGCGAAGGCCGTCAGCGCCGTGACGCCAGCGAGCCCGTCCATGCCATCGAGCATGTTGAAGGCGTTGATCGCTGCAGAGATGAGCAGCACCGTGAATATGTAGACCACCACGCCGTGCAGCCGCAGCTCGCCGATGCCGAACGGATTGCCGAGGTGGCGCACCAGGGCTCCGGTACCCGCGATCAGTGCGATCGCGGCAGCAAAGTGCACGAACAGCCGCATCCAGTGCGAAAGCGCGAAGCGATCGTCGAGAAGCCCAATGGCGACCAGGATGGCGGAAACGCCCACCAGCGACGCGCCCGCCGCGACCGGCGGGATGGCGAAGCCCAGGCCCGCGACCAGCCCAATGAACATGGCGAGGCCACCCACGAGTGGCACGTTGCCGTGGTCGGTCTTGTGGCCGCCCGGCCGGTCGACGAGGTCGATGGTCCGGGCGAGGGGGCGGAGCCCAAGGACGGCGAGTAATGTAATGAAAAAACCGATCGCGGCGATGGTCAGAAGATTCATCCCGAAAACCTTGTACTTCTTGGTTCGGCGGCAAAGGCAATATTACCTGAAAATCGCATCTTCCACTGCCCCCTTCTGAGACAGATTGATACCGTCCCAATGCAATCTGGAACTTCATCATGGCGTCAGTCAGTCATGTACCTCCAGTTGCATGGGTGGGCTTATATTCCAGCACAACCGCAAATCCTGATGACGACTCGGTAAGGCTAGATCAACGCCTGAGACGGCTGACCGCCGTGCAGGCCAATGCTGACAGATGCGAACCGGCCCGGAAAATGCGACCCGCAACGGTCGATGCTTTACAGCGCCGGTTCCTCGAGTCGCACCCGATCGTCCACCCGCCGTCCCCGGCTGAATGTCGGCAACCAACGCAAAACCCGGTGCGCGCGATACATGAATCGCACCATGGTTGCGCCGGTCAATATCAGTACTGCCAATGACACTGAATCCGGCACGCCCAGCATGTCGAGGAGGACGCCGGTAGCGACAAACAGCACGTTGATCAGCGCGAAGGTAGAGAAGGCCGCCCGCACGCTGAACCCAGCTGCGATCAGCAAGTGGTGGAAATGCTCGCGGTCGGCCTGCATCGGCGAACGACCGCGTGACACACGGCGTATTACTGTCCAGAACAGCTCGAAGAGGGGCAGCCCGACAATCCAAAGTACTGTGACCGGGTGTATCGAGCCAGCGGGGGATTCCTGGCTGAACCGAATACCCAGCCACACGACCACTGCTCCCAATAGCGTGCTACCCGCATCGCCCATGAAGCAACGCATGGCGCCCACGTAGCGCATCGGGACGTTGAAGACCAGGAAGCCGCTCACCGTCGCACCGGCCACGGCGCAGACGGCCAGTTCCCGTCCGTGGATTCCGTTCAGCGAGCCCACCAACGCAAGCCCAGCGAAGGACGACAACGCGGTGATGCCGGCAAGCCCATCCATGCCATCCAGCATGTTGAAGGCATTGATGGCCGCGGTGATGAGCAACAGGGTGAACACATAGGCCCCCAGTCCGTGCAACACCGTTTCGCCCATGGCGAACGGATCGCCGATATGCCTGACCAGGGCCCCAGTACCGGCGACCAGGACGATGGCGGCAGCAAAATGCACGAACAAGCGCGTCCAGTGCGACAACGCAAAGCGATCATCGAGCAGGCCAATGGTGACGAGCACGGCGGCGGCGCCCAGCAGCGACACCCCGGCAGAGATTGCTGGCTGGACAAAGCCGAGGCCTGCAACCAATCCGATGAACATGGCGAGGCCGCCAACCACCGGCACGTTGCCGTGGTCTGTCTTGTGGCCACCAGGTCTGTCGATGAGGTCGATGGTCTTGGCAAGTGGCCGCAGCGCCAGAATTGCCACTACCGTAACAAACAAGCCGATGGCAGCAACGGCAAGAAGATTCATGTCGAACCCCTTGTTCTTCTTAGTGCGGCAGCCGCCACGAATTCGCCCCAGCCGAATGATACATGCTGTCGCGGCATTGCGACAAATCTTTTGGGGAGTCGGACAGTTCCTGAAACGGGCTTTGAGTACCAAAAGATCATTGCGTGTCTCCCTGAAAGGGCGGCTCAATTGGCACCCGTACTTCTGCTGCAATTAAAGTCTGTCGAAATTCGAGCGGAAGGCGCCCACACCCCTCCGCGGCTACTTCAAATTGATGGCTGTCAGAACGTGTGCCGCCAACAGCACGGCGAGTTACTGTGGTGTGTAGACCCACAAGTACTGGGTAACTTCTGGCCCGTAAATCAAAATACTCCCGTCCCACCCACCAAACAGCCAGAGACTTCCGGAGTTGTCCGTCCACGCGGTGGCGCTCGCGAGGCCCCCAGGGGTGTTAATGGGCCCCGGGACGCCTGCAGTGGTTGCTTGTGCCACTGCACCGATCGACGTCGAGCCAGCCATCCAGGCCCATGTGTTAGAAGTTGGGGAATATTCCCAGAGGTCATCGAGCAGGCGAACCCGGCTGGCGCCCGAGTCCGAGCACTCCGTTGTCACGCATCCGAATCCCCCGAACAACCAAGAATGCCCGTTGCTATCAGTCCAGGCTGTCGCCGAATGACGGCCACCAGGAGTATTCACCGCCGCACCTGCCCCCTTGGTTCCATATACGGGACGAGAATTCGCGGTGTTGGCACCTGTCACCCAGGTCCAGGTGCCTATTTGTCCAAAGATGGCGGACGGCGTGTATTTCCACAGGTCGTTGAGTTCGCCGCTCGTGCCCGTCGAATCCATGCCCATTCCGCCAAACAGCCGAAGATTTCCCGCCGAATCCGTCCAGGCCAGTGCCTCAGACGCCCACCGGGCGTGTTGCCGCTCGAGCCGATGCCCTTGGTACCGTAGGACCTATACAGCGATCATCCTACTTGTCGTCGTAGTGGAAACCACACTTACGAGCTACGTGGGCTTGTCCTTTGCCGCCGGCCATTGCATCCCTAGCCGGGATGCAACAACTCGCCGGGGGCGCCAGCCTCTCCTCCATGCTCAACGTCGTATGGATTAGCCACGCTTGCCTGTTTCTCATCATCGCCAGCGAAGGATCCCGGCGTCTTGACTTGGTCAAGGAGAAAAACTTGAGGTTGTACAGCGCCCGGGACCTTGCGCGTAAACCTGGGCTGGCTTCAAGCCAACCCGACTAAGCGCTACCAGGGAGACCCATGGTTCGCTTCGCGATGGCCTCGAAAGCCATGGCGAAATCCCTGCGGCGCGCATCTTGGAGCGCCTTCGCTCGCGATTCGCTGTCCGGACGGGGGCCCGGAGTGAGCTTTGCCCATTGCGCTTCCAATACGCGCGCGATATCCGCCGGGTCTTCCGGATCAAAGAATGCGGCCGCATCGCCGGCCTGCTCACGATGAATCGGCAGCTCGGACAATATCAATGGCGCTCCCAAGGCCTTGGCTTCCTCGACCGTCGTGCTCCAGCCTTCGAACAACGATGGATTCACGACAGCCACCGCCAGGCGTATCAGCGCCAATACGTGAGGGTATGGAATCATGCCGAGAAACTGGAATTGATCCTTGATGTCACGTTCAACAACCTGGTCCAGCATGTGCCGCGGGAAGTCCGGATGACGCAGGTCACTGGCGTTACCGCTTGCTATGACCACGACACGCCCGCGACGTGCCTTGATGAGTGCCAGCGCCGCGATCACCCGCAGGTGGTTCTTGTGCTTCCACAGCTGATTTGGCAGGAAGAAGAATTTGTCGGGCAGGTTGTACGTGCGCCGGATAGTGGCGAGTCCCGCCGCATCAGCAGGCGGGCCGGTCCTGACTACGAACGGCAACACATCGACGCGCCCTTTGGAGTGCGGGTAGTAGCGCTCACAGTCACGGCGAGCATCCTGGCTGCTTACCAGGATGCGCGTCGCGCAGCGGATCCAGACCCGATAACCCACTTCCCGCCACAGGAATCGGGCCTTGCTGAACATCGTTGGCAGGTGTCGATGCTGGAAATCCGCAATCCAGCCCAGGGTGGGTATCGGAAACCAGTAGCCGTACCACGCGCCGTGCTGAAACACGAGTTCTATGCCTGCCTCGCGAAAGGCGCGCTCGGCAAGGTAGTCGCGCTGGAGGCCGAAGGCACAGGCCCGGCGGACGAGGCGCATCGCCCGGCTGTTGTTCCATACAGTGCTGATGACCACTGGCTCCGACAAGTACGGCGACAGCCTGGCCGTTACCGCGGGATCAGCATCGGCGCCAACGAACAGCACCGGACGCACCGTGCAGTCAGGCTGCTCGCAGAGGGCGGAGAGCAGGTTCTCCAGATAATTGATGCCCCCCGTCCAATGCCCGCCACCAAACACGCCAAACGCGACCTTCATTCAAGCGCCTTTGAGCCTGCGCGCCTGAACCAATCGACGTACTCGGCAATTCCCGTTTCGGCAGCGACCTTGGGCGCGACCCCCAGCGAAGACATGCGGCCAACATCGGCGACCAGGTACTCGGGATCACCCGGGCGAGTCGCGCCGTTGAATGCAATGTGCGGTTTGGCCCCCCAACACTCGCAGAGGCAATCGGCGACTTCACGCACCGTAGTCGCGACGCCGGTGCCGCCATTGACGACAAACCCCTGTGGAGTGGCCTGGGCTATCGCGGCGTGAAGCAGCTCCACCGCGTCAGTGACATGGAGCCAATCACGTGCTTCCCGGCCCGCTCCCCCGAGAACCAGGCGATCGGGGTCGACCTGCAGCCGGTGACAGACATCCCACAGCAATTGCTTTCGAAGCCCGGTGCCGTAGACGGAGAACAGCCTGACTATCGCTACATGCAGGCCGAAGATCCGACCGTAGGACTCGAACAGGAGCTCCGCGAGCCGCTTGTGGTAGCCGTAGGGAGAATGTGGCGCCAGTACATCGATCTCGCGAATACTTCGGCTGTATCCGGCACCGTACACCGCCCCGCTGGATGTCAGTAACAAACGCGCCTTTGGCGCGCCATCCCGGGCCCAATCGAGCAGTTCGGCGGTGGACAGCACGGACCGACGGAAGTCTTCGATCGGCGCGAGCAGGGAGAAACCCACGGAGCTTCCCCCAGCCAGGTGATAAATCATGTCCGGGGCGGAAGTGCGTGATGACACGACATCAAGATTCGCCCGGGTTACCTCACCGTCAAACCAATAGCTGACTCCCCAAGAGGCACGGTCTGCCTCATGCCAGGCTCCGTGACCGATGCCGCTCACCTCGATGCCGCGTCGATGAAGGAAGCGCGCCAGGTGACGCCCGATGAATCCGTGTGCGCCGGTGATCAGCGCAGATGTCGCCAGGGATTTCATCACTTATGCCCACCTGAGCGCATAGGCCACAATGATGCCAGTCGAGGCATCAGCGCCCGTCGTACTGACGTCTCCGAGCGCAGGAACCTGCACACTGACAGCATCGCGTCATGGTCGACTTCCGGCCGCGGATAGACTACGGGTGCCTCCTGCCACAGCTCGGTCACTTCACGCCTGGCGTAGCGCGACACGTGGGTCGCGCTGCGCCCGAAGCCGACGTTCTTGACCAGCGACTTCCGTGGGTAAAGTGTCAGGCCGCCTCTGAAAAATACGCTCTTGTACCAGCGAATGGCCCAGGAATCGATGGTTCCGCGGGCTTGCTGCTTGAGCATCCGGAAGTAAGGATAAGACCCATCCAGGTCGAATTTAAGCCGCAGATCGCGATCGCCCTCGAGCGCGTCGTATCCTGCCATGCTCGGATCGAAGTATTGCCAGGATCTGCTCCATGTGGCCCAGCCCCATGACGTCGTAAAGGGAAGCATCACGGCGTCAGTCTCGGCAGCAATCGGCACCGGGAACATATACGCGGAAAGCTGCATCACGCGGTCGTCGTCCGCATAGTGCGCGAGCCCGTAATTCAGGTATCTGAGGAATGCGCTGGATACGACCAGGTCATCTTCGACGACGATGAGTCTTCCGAAGCGCGCGACCAGCTCGGTAACACCCGGAATTACCGAGTTTGCGAGCCCGAGATGACCGGGGCGCTCGATGACGGTCTTGTTGGGGTGCGGCCAGTTGCGAATGACTTGCCGAACTGCTTCGACGTCCGCGGCGTCTGCAGGATGCCGCGCGCTGTCGCAAAAAATGAACAGCGGACTGGAGGCGAACTCCGGATTTCCCGCCAGAGAGTGTAGTGCGCGCGCAGTATGTGCAGCCCGCTTGTAGGCAAACAGCGCTATGGGTGAGAGAGTTATAGTCAACGCGCCACCGGTTGCCATTGTAGCTATGATCAGCAGCGCCTGTCGCTCATCTGTCGGCAATGGGCGCCGCGCGGATGATGCGCCACAGGAAGATCGGCGATGAGACGAAGTTTCGCCGCCACATGCGCCTGGGCTCTCTGATCAGGCGCGACAACCATTCCAGGCCCAGAACTCTGAGTGCCCGGTTTGCCCTGGAAACGCGACCAGAGTAGAAATCAAAGGCGGCGCCAACCGCCGCGATGGCGGATACGTGCAGGGAATGGCGGTTCCGCAATATCCACTTTTCCTGCTTGGGTGCGGTCAGTCCGACCCACAGGATGTCTGGCTTTGATTCATTGACTACGTTGACCATGTTCTCCGAGACCTGACCCTGGAAGTCGTCAAGAAAAGGTGGCGAGTAGGACCCGCAGCATGTGACCCGTGGATATTCCAAGCTCATGCGCTCGGCGATTGCATGCAACGCGCTTTGGGACGATCCGAGGAAGAATACCCGTCCATCACCACGCTCATTCAATGCGGCCATAGATGCCCGGAAGAAGTCCGGCCCGGTAACTCGCCCTGTAATGCGACCCTTCCGCAGGCGTGAGGCCAGAACTATGCCCGTGCCGTCCGGAAGGAGCAGATCCGCCGCCTTCAGCGCGGCGGAGAACTCGGCATCATGTTCGGCCACCACGCACGAATGGGGGTTGAGGCACGCAACCCATTTTGGCCGTCGTGAGCCGTCAAGCCAGGATAGGAACACGGCGACGCACTGTGGAAGGGGTTGCGTCGTGACGCCGTAGCCTAGTATGTCCTCGACCACTAGGGTGACAGCAGACTGATTTTCACCAGCCTGCGCTCCCACCGGCAGCTGGGCCTGGTATTTCCCCGGCGCGAGCGCTCAAGAGCGTTCATCTAGGGAAAGTTCCCGGATTACGGTTGCGGGATTCCCACCGACGATCGTGTACCCTGGAACATCCCGGGTGACAACTGCGCCCGCAGCAATCACGGCGCCTTGCCCAATCCTCACGCCGCGCATTACGAATGCGCCCGCCCCAATCCAGACATCGTCTTCGATCACCACAGGCCGCTCGCCCAGATCGATATTGTCCGGGTGGCCTGTCGCCACAATTTCCCTGAACTGACGATGTCTCTCATCCTTGTTGATGGGGTGTGTCAGCGAATCGAAGATATTCACATTGTGCGAAATCAGCACCCGGTCGCCGCATTGGATCGACTTGGCCGACCAGATTCGGGAACCCTCCCCGACATAACACCACGCACCAATCTTGATGTGGCCGCCGTGGCGAAACACCAGTAATTCCCCCGAGACAATTGAATGTTCGCCGATGTCGATAGCCGACGATTGACCGAGTATGTTGCGGATTCGCGCATATCGCGTCAGTCGCGCGTCCTTGCGGAGCACGCATGTAGCGCGCCCGATCATGCGCTGGACGAGATGGTCGAGGTTCATGCAACCATCCTGATGCACGCGACACCGCGCGCACCAGCCGCCAGATCCTTGCTGATTGCGCCTCCGGCGTGCACGTCGAAGAACTCGGCGTCAGCCAGTTGCTCCGCGGATGATCGCTGCCAACCATCCCGGGAATAGCCGAAATAGTCAACCGTGCTGGACTCGGGACCGAACTCACGAATCACGACCGCAACCAGTGCGGCGTCAAACACCTGGTACCAGCCATGAATGCCGCGGCGGCCGAATGGCACCGTAACCAGGCAGAGCCCACCGGGCTTCACGATCCGGCGGAATTCCTTAATGGCCGGCAGGAAGCCCATGGCGTCGGATTCGCGCTTGGAGCTGTCCGACGTGTAGAACATAGTGTTGTCCAGGCCAATGTGCTCGATAGTGGAAACGCTTGCGACGATGTCAAAACTGGCGGCTGAAAAATACGGCTTCCTGAGGTCCCCATAGAGATACGATATCCCAAGGCCGGTGAAGGCGCGTTTTTCGGGCGCGAGCGTCATGATGATCAGTTGGGCTTCGCGCAACGGACTGCGACCAAGGAGAAAATCGTGGTTCAGGGCGGAGCCGGCATCGAGTACTCGACCCGGGTTTGCCGGGAGTTGGCCGAACAGCCAGGGATATTCCACCGCCCTTTCGTCGATGCCCACGCCAAATCCCCTTGGCAAGCCATCCTTGCCGCTAAGCAGGTTGCCATCAATGCCACGACAAATGGCCTGCTTCTTGGCCGTGTAGTAGCCGGGCTTCCATGGCCTGCGCCCCGTCAGGCAGTAGAGCGGGTAGGCCATCGCGTCCAGCAATTTCTTTATCGCGAAAATCATGCCGCTGTCGTGATCATGGGCGCCGCGCCACGAACGAGTAAAGCCGGCCCGGCCTGTTGTCCACGATTTCGAGGACTCGTCGCACCAACCACCAGACACACGGGTTGCCGACTACCGCGTCGAAGGCACGCGTCAGCCGGTCACTAGTCAATCCCAAGCGGCGCGCGATCTCGGCTCGCAATCGCTCCGGCGTATACGGGTGCAGATTGATCGCGCTACCAAATGGGCGGATGACCTCCCACACATTAAACCCGGCGCCGGCAATCGCACTCACGTACCTGTCGAGCGGGTAGGCATTCTCTCCGCCGTAGTACCTGTGCAGCGGATGCAGGTCGTGGAATTTCGCCAGGTCACTGGGCCTGGATATCACGTGTTCACGGATCATGATGAGCGTCCCGCCGGGTTTCAGGATCCGATAGAACTCGCGGCATGCCGATTCGAGGTCCTGGACATGGTGAAGTACCGCCCGGCCGAACACCACGTCGAAAGTGCCGTCGGCAACTGGCAGCCGCGCCGAACTGTTCTCGAGCACTTCGATGGGCGTGTCGGTTTCCCGGGCAAGCGCACGGATGGCATCTGCGCCGACGAGCGCGCTCGCGTCGGATTCCATGGCCACGACCCGGTAACCGGTCTTGGCCAGCGCGAAGCTGGCTATGCCCCGACCGGCCCCGAAGTCCAATGCGTGACCGCCGTAAGGAACGGGCAGCCGCGTAACAACGGCGCGCCATTCGGCACTTTGCCAGTACCTGGTGGCGGCTGCCACAAGCGGGTCATCGTAGTAGCCTGCCGTGACCAGGTCGGCCAGGTTGGGTTGCTCTCTGAGCCAGCGAATCGTCGCTTCCCAACTTAGGACGGGTTCACTCATAAGTGCAGCCAAAGACGACAATGTGCCGAACCGGGCGTCCTCAGTACGGTGGATGTGATCAGGCTCTGGCGCGGCGATATTGCGTTCCTTTCGAGAGTTGAGCTGATCAGCCTGGTCGTCAGGGTTTCTCGCTTGGCCGCAATTCTCCCTTGGTGACCGCGACGTCGTTACGGCCCCGCACCAAGCGCTTGACATCCTCGGAGTGGCGCGGCGCGCCTGGCCTCGCGGTATGACTATTGTTGATCAGCCCCGCTAACCTCGCAATCTCCATTGCCAGATTCGGATTCACACCTGTTGTTCTCGAACCTGACGTCGCTTGGGTTCGTTACATTTCCGGGTACCGCAAACAGTGCGATGGGCTTGCTCGGGCGCGGTGAGGCGAATCCCCTGAACGTATTGCCGCGGATGACATGTCCCGCGGCAGACCGCACATAAATTGCCGGCACGTCCGTGGCGGCGCTTTCATTGACAACGATGTTATCCAAGATCGTAGTGTCCGGGGCCCCGGACAGAATTGCCCCATAGTCCGGCACGCTTTCCGCTATTCCGCAGTCTATAGCCTTGCCGTCGGTCATTCCATTGCCTCGGCCCAAATAGGTCAGTCGATTTCCAGAAACGACGTTTCCAGTGGAAGGCATGGCAAAATAGTCTGTGGCCCCCAGTACGGCCACCAGCACACCGTAGCCCGAGATCGAATTGTCTATGATGCGATTGCCCGATCCACCCCGTATGTAGGTGGCGTTACCACCTCGTAGATGGAACATATTGGCGTCTGCTACCTCGTTCTTCTCGATTGCGTTCTCATTGCCTCCATAGACGTCCAGCCCCGCGCGCCCAACGTGCGTCACGGTATTCCCGGAAATCGTATTCCCTGCGGGCGCGTACGGCTGCAAGGATCCATCTGTTGTGCTTATGTCCATGCTGATACCCTCCGCTCCAAAATTCGTCACTTCATTTTCTATAATTTTGGACTTAACCACGCCGCGGCTCAGCACAATACCGGCCTCCGCGTGCACTTCACGCTGACGGGCCTTCCACGCGCATCGATCGGAAAAATCGCGAATGCCGCCAAACCTGTTGTTCCGAATTTCGGCGTTAGCGGTGTAGGCCAAGACCACGCCGGACAGGGTACGGATTGAGAGATCGTGTATGTTCGCGTTCAGGACCCTGTACTCCACCTCCAGTGGGTGAGAGTGAATCTTCCTTCGGCCAGCCGGCCAGCACGATCGCCCGGTGTGACGGGGCATTTGCAGGCACTGGGCCCTGGGGCGCGGAAATCGTGAAATGATCCAACTCGATGTTGTCTGCGGCGACGGCACCGCTACGGCTCTGCGCCGGGCCAGGCCCCGCATTCTTCGCTACGTTGGATATGAAATATCCGCCGCCCGAGAACATCAGGACCGAGTCCGGTCCCGATCCCGTGACACGCTGGCAACTATGC
The DNA here is from genome assembly GCA_963778855.1 of uncultured Gammaproteobacteria bacterium. Classification (GTDB taxonomy): domain Bacteria; phylum Pseudomonadota; class Gammaproteobacteria; order Steroidobacterales; family Steroidobacteraceae; genus FEN-1191. The sequence continues at coordinate 698,332 of CAVZWC010000001.1, forward strand.
AATATCGCGGGAGTCTTCTGTTGCCACTGTCCAGGCGGAATCTCCACGGTTCCCGATTGTCCGCGCAGTCCGGCTGGAGACGTCAACAACGCGCTGTTGAGGTCGGGCAAATTGCTTTGCGATCCGAGAACGACCCGCCGCTGGCTGGGATCACAGGCCGAATCCGCCGCCTGGCTGAAAGTGGGTAACCACAGGGTGCTGGCAACTGCCATTGCTGCACTGCGGAACGCCCTTCGCGATAACAGACCCATTGCTGTACCTCGTCATTTGCACCCGTCGCAGCTCCGCCGTCGGGAGGCCCTTACAGCTCGGACTTGCTTCGGCATGGCCGAGTTCACCCAAAGCCTGGCTTTTGATGCTAGCCACGAAGTGCCGCGGTGATCCAGAAACGAACATAGGGCTGCGCCCACCGGAGTAGCCACAGCCGGCCACCGTACCTGGACAAGAACACGAACCAAACCCGCGGGGGCAAGCCTTTCACGCCGATGAGCAAGTTCCACCGTGCCAGTATTGGCATCGTCGAATCCTGCCACGGTCTGGTGGCAACATTCCGCACGCACTCGCCGATATAGCCTGGCGCGACCCAGATCGCACAACCGGCCAGGCGAGCCCGGAATCCGTAGTCCAGATCACCCATGCTGTGCGTAAATCTCTCATCCAGATTTCCAACGACGCGCGCGACCTGTCGCGGAATCAGCACGCAGTTGCCATTGAATGTATCGCACGGTCGTGGCGCTTCTGGATCATATACCCGCTCCAGCTTGACAATCGTGTCCTGCGGCTGGCTCGCGAAACCGCCGTAGGTTGGCCGCTCGCAGCCTGGATCACGAGTTGTTCCAACCACAATTGCCAGCGCTGCCGGACTTCCGGCGACCGACGCAAAAGTCTCCAGCAGTCTTGTCAAGGCCTGAGCAAAAAGAGTGACGTCATCGTTGAGCCAGAGGTAGTAGTCAAAATCCTCCTCAAGTGCGCGCCCAAACACCCGTCGCATCCCGCCTGCCCAATAGAGCAGCCCGCTGCCCGCCATTACTGTTACCGCACTGCCTTGTGAGAGGAGCATCTCGCGCGTCCCGTCACTGCTACCGTCGTCACACACGAATGCGTGCACTTCGACTCCGGCGACACGAGTCTGGCGGTGCAGTGCCGCAAGGCAATTGGCCGTCTGTTGCCTTCTGTTATGGCACGTGATGAGGACAGCCAGGCGCACCCGCGCCCCCGGCATACGGTCGCCTTCAGCGGGGTTCAGCACGAAACTTGCCCCCACAATTTGATGCTGATATCAGACTTCGCCGCCATAGCCAACGCCGTCCTGCACAAGCCAGTCGACTGCATGCAGTGCGGCGCCGTCAGCTCGTACCCCAAGACCACTCTCTTCACGGCACAGTGGTCCCCGCTGTCGCCCAAGCCCGCACTGCTGTTCTGCAATTGGCGAGCCCGTTCCATTGCTTGTGGACCGGGAGGTTGACGGTGATCACCCGGATCACTCCTCCCACGAGGCCGCTCGATCACGGCGCCGGCAAGGAAGCTTCACTTACCCTGAACGCCAAAGATTTCCGAACGAGCGGAACCACCTCTGCCAACCCAGGTTTTGCAGGTAATACATTACCACTCTGGAGGACGTGCGGCATTTTAGCGGCAGGGGAAACTTCGCTCCCCAAAGAACACGCATCTGGTCAAATCGAAGCCGGTACCGATTCACCAGCGCGACCAAAAGGCGGCGAAGATGCGCCCTGGTAGCCAGATTGGCCATCTCCATCATGTAAACGGACGACGGATGCTGCCGATATCTACGCAACACTCGAGGAACTGAGACAATCTCTCCCATTACCGCGACGCGCGCCAGGACCGGCAGTTCTGACGCCCATGCCATCTTCGGCTCGGGCGCCGACATGATGGCCGCTTTGCACACGCCGGTTCTCATAAGGCCATAGATCGCAAAAAAGGCATTTGAGATCGGGTAACGAAAGAATTCCCAGATGCGGTCCTCCCAGCCGATGTGGCTTCTGATTGCCACAAGCTGCTCCGTCCTCACGAGCGCGCCATCCGCGTCGACAATCTGAAAATCACTCACGGCCAATGCCACTTTGGCATCTTCCCTGAGCACCTTTACAAGCTCCAGCAAGTAGTCCGGCTCGAGAATGTCATCGTGCGCCAGCCACGTAATGAATTCCGCGCGAGCTTGCTGCGCAACATCTATGAAATTTCTGTGTCCGCCGACGTTGAGCTTTTGCCGACTGTAGCGAATTCTCGGATCCGCGGTGCAATACTGCTCGCAGATTGCCCCGGTGTCGTCGGTCGATGCATTGTCTGAAATGACAATCTCGAAGTCCTGGAACGTCTGGCTCAGGGCCGAATCCAGCGCTTCTCTCAGGTAGCGGGACCCGTTGTAAACGGGCACGGCAATGGATACGGCGGGCTGCACGTTCCGGCTCAACGACTCGCTCGCGCAGCGCACTGGGCGCGCAGCGTCCTTCTCCACGCTATCAATAGGCGCACTATGCTCTGGCGAACAGCAGGCGCGGAGCACGCCCCGGCCGCAACCACGGCCAGCGAAACTGCCGCCAGTGCGGCTATCCCGATCAGCCTACCTGGACTCTCCGGCAATAACCACCGACAGCAGGTAACCGTAATGGCGGAAGCCGCCAGCGGCGTGAGGATATCCGTGACATACCACTGACGCTTCTCGGTTGGAAGAATTCGCCTATGCATGAAGTAGATTTCCACCACCAGATATCCGGCGTTAAGCGCGACCCACGTCCACGCCGCCGCGATCGCACCGTGCAGAGGTACGAGCCACAACAACAGTGGGACCATTGCCCCAACAGCGATGGCGTTTACCGTGACCGCCAATGACGTCCAGCCAAATGCCAGTTGCATTTGATACGGGACGCTTATCAGACCATTCAATAACGTACCGAGGGCCAACACTGCGAGCAACGGAGACGCATTAGAGGTCAGTGTGGGATTTCCCGTCCACAAGTAGAGAATACGGCCTGAAAACACGATCAGCACCAGGGCCATTCCACCCATCACCACTGTCACTAACTGGGATGCCTCATGATAGACGGCCTTCAATAGAGCCATATCTCTGCACGCCACCAGTTCGGTGAACTTTGGATAGTAGGCATTCGTAATTGGGGCTATCAGTAAGTAGAGCGAATTTGCAAGCGCTGCGGCCAATGCGTAATACGCGAATCCCGACAATGGGAGTAGTCTTGATAGCAGGATCTTGTCTGTTTGCACCAATAAGAATGCCAAACCAGAAATCATGGTCATACCGGCCGCGAATTTCCAAATGCTTAGCACAGCCTTGACGGAAAATGATGGCGAATGCCCTGGGTGCGGTATGGACGCGTACACCGCTCGACCGTAGATGAACACCGTAACGAGCGACACGATGGACTGCCAGATGAAGAACGCCCTTATTGTCGGGGATAGCCACACCAGTACTGCAATGGCGCCCAGGGCCCTGACAGTTGCCGCGATCGTCGAAATCACGTTGTCCGTTATTTGCCGCTGCAACCCACCAAGCGAACTCGCATAGATGCTCTCCACGAACCGCAAGCCAATGATTATTGCCATAATGGACAGTGCCCGGCTGACGGTCTCAGGCGAGGTGGATGTCGAATGGATCCAGTGAGTCGCCAGCCAACCGGACACGGACCAAATTATCAGCATCATGAATCCCGCCAAAGTGGCCGCGATCAATTCGACACTGCGGAGCAGATCTCGAATTTCCTGCGCGGTGTGCTGCCCAGCTGAAAATCGGGCCATCTCGCGGCTCAGCGCAGGCCTCATGCCCACGTCCAATAGGGTCAGTCCTGCCTGCAATATGGCGAAAATCGCAACCAACCCGTAAGACTCGACTCCCAGGTACCTGATATAGATCGGCACGAAAATTACGCCCACGATGCCGCGCCAAATCTGGCCGACGTAGTTGGCGAACATGTTGCGCTTAACGCCCATGGTATTTACTGCAAGGAACAGGCGACCCCGTTTGCTGGCATTGATTCCTCGGGACGAGCGACATCAATTTCGAGTATCGCGTCGTAACACAAATCGACGCATTGGCAATCAGCCTGCGAGGCCCGCTCCGCCTCCCGTGTCGAGTCGCGTGGCAGGACGGAAGCAGGAGTGTTGCCCTCCGGAGGCGCGGACAGCCCGGCCCGCCTACGGCGCAGCTCATGAGCGGCGGTACAGGAAGCCGCCTGGCGCAACAGTAACCAGCAATTTGTGCTCCATCGCCGTATCGACAGAAAACTCAGGGTGATCGGCTAGCCAGGCGTGGACCGCAGTCTTTGGATTATTGCCCCTGCCCCAGGGCCGATCCGAGAATCCATCTACGGGCATGTCCTCGATTACAGTGTCGAAGACGATGCAATAACTACCGACCGAAGTAAGCGGAGCGTAGGCGTTCAGTTCGCCCAGCACGTGCTCATGAGTATGGTTGGAATCGAGGCAGACCAACACCCGCCTCCGGCCAGTGGCGATTGCCTGGACCTCCGAAATCACCCGCTCGTCGAGACTTGAACCCTCTATCATGCGTATGCGCTTGGCGAGCGGGTGGCTTGTGATGGCCCGGCGGTTGTGCGGCCTGATCTCGATGTCGACTCCGACGACCAACCCGTCACTGCCATTGCAAACCGATGCCAGCTCCAGCATGGACGCCGACAGCAGCAACGACCCGCCGTGAGCGATACCTGTCTCAATTATCAAATCCGGTTGCACCCGCCAGATAATCTCCTGCATGGCGACGATATCCTGGGGGTACTGGATAATGGGACGGCCCAGCCACTCGAAATGATATGAGTACTTTCTCATGTTGGCGCGGTCCATCCAGGCTCGCGTTGCCGCGGCGAGCTCGACATCAGCACCCTGGATACGGACCTCCTGCTCGCATTCGTCTTTGAATTTCTCGTATGAACTCATCGCTTTGCCTTGTTCCGTCGGGATCCACACCAACGCAGCCGCGCCCGTCATCGGGTTCTGGCAACGTTTGGAACGATACTCTTGCTAGGGCTGTCGGGGTACCGCCGCGGTGGGCGTTGGAGAACCCGGATTGCGCTTGATGACCCTGGCCGGACACCCCCACGCCACTACGCCGTCGGGCACGTCCCGAGTTACAACCGCCCCGGCGCCAATCACGACATCCGCGCCGATGCGGACTCGCGGCAGCACCACTGCGCCAGGCCCAATCACCGTGTTCGGACCGACGGTAACGCAGCCGCAGAGCGTAGCACGTGGCGCCAAATGCACGCCGCTCCCCAAGCGGCATTCGTGATCCGCGCTCGAAACTGTGTTGAGAATCACGCCTTGCCCCATCTGTACTCGGGCACCTACCACCGCCCCTGCAAGAATCTGGCACGCCTCGCTGATTTCGGCGTCAGCGGCAACCGTGGCCGCCGGATGCAACAGCGCCGGCAATTCGACATCGGCAGCGGCAATGAGCCTGGCCAATTCGCAGCGCGCGGCGCCCCGCGCCCCGCCTATTGCCACAGCACCATAAACAGGCCCGGGCTGTCGCAAGGCGCACCACGCCGCGAAGCCCGCTGCGCCGACCTGGACAGCCAGATCCGCCCATGGACTCCGTGCCGCCGGATCATTATCGAAAAGCGCCACTACGCGGTCGCCCTGGCGCGTCAGCAGATCGCGGAGCACGAGCGCATGACCCGAGGCGCCCCAGATGATGAAGTTTCTAGCCACCGCCGTCCGCGAGTACCCTGAGGAGTACCGATGCCACCCGCTCCTGATCCGCTTGGCTCATGTCATGGTAGCTCGGTAAATTAATCGCCCTTGCCGCTACATCGTAGGCGACTCGATTGTCCCGCACCTCCTGAAACATCGGGAGACTTGAGAGCGGGTAGAAGAACACTCGCGCGTCGATGTTCTCACGCCTGAAGGCCGCAACCAGATCCTCGCGCGTAACACCAGTACTGGCGTCAAATACAACATTTGGCATCCAGGCACCGATAACTGAACCTGCCGGCTCCGGATTCATGCTTATGCCCGCCACCAGGGCAAGGCGTTGCCGATACCAGGACATTATCTCGCGCTTGCGCGCCACGAGTTTGTCAATGCGCTCGACTTGAGCAAGGCCGATGGCGGCCTGGATATTCGACATCCTGAATTTATAACCAACCACCTCAGGCCAAAACTGTCTGACCTGCCCCGCCACCCTGCCGTGATTGGCCAGGGTAGCAACGCGCTCAAATAATTCACTGTCATTGGTCACCAGCATGCCGCCTTCGCCGGTCGTCACCGTCTTCGATCCATGGAAGGAGAAGCAACCGACTTGACCGAGACTTCCCGCGCGACGACCACGAAAGACGGATCCAAGCGCCTCCGCCGCATCCTCAATCACTGTAATCCGGCGTGCTTCGCCAATCGCGAGCAACGCATCCATGTCACACAGATTTCCGTAAAGGTGAGTGGCGATGATGACCTTGGTGCGTGCTGTCACGGCTGAGGCGACGCGCGCCGGATCCAGACACCAACTGCTACTTGATATATCCACGAATACGGGCCGCGCTCCCAGATGCACGATGGGCGCAACCGTGGCAACCCAGTTTGTATCGGCGAGCACGACCTCGTCACCGACTCCGACACCCAAGGCCGCCAGGCCGAGGTGCAGCGCACCAGTGCAGCTCGAAGTCGCAATGGCGTGCTTTACGCCCAGGTGCCGGGCGAATGCAGTTTGAAACCGGCCAATGTAGTCATAGCAGTGATCTCCCCAACCGTCACGCGCCGCGTCGATGGCATAGCGAACCTCGAGGTCCGTGATTGACGGTCTGGTATAGGCGATCTTAGGTTTCATGCGACACCAACAGGCTTCTGAACTTCAGCCGCAAGGCAATCGTGACACGGTCCGGGTAGTGCGGTGCCCACACGCAACGTCGCGGCCTCACGCTCGGATTTCCAGACGTGGAATTGCCGTAACCAGTCGGCCGCCCCACGCGGAGACGTATCCGAGCTGGTCGACAATCTCAGTGGCCAGATTCCAGGGCAGGATTATGATGAACTCCGGCTTCAAATGATCGATTTGTTCTTCTGAAACTATGGGAATTCGGCTGCCGGGAAGGAAGCCGCCCTGCTTGGATACATTCCTGTCCGCGACGAAACAGATCAGATCATTGCGAACGCCCGCGAAATTGAGCAACGTATTGCCCTTGGCTGCCGCTCCATAGGCCGCAACAACGGCGCGCTGCTTGGCGGCGCCGAGCAGGAATTCCAGGAAATCATTCTTGATCTGCTCGGCCTTGGCCTGGAATCCCGCGTAGAACTGTGCCGATTGCACGCCGAGCTGCCGCTCGGCCGCAAGCAGCTGGCCCACGCCGGCACTGGGAGGGTGCGTTCCCACGTCAGCAAGTTGCGCATAAACTCTCAGACTACCGCCATGCGTGGCGAGTTCCTCCACATCGAAGACAGCAAGCCCGTGGGCACCGAGTATCTTGTTGACCACGGTAAATGACAGGTATGAGAAATGTTCGTGATAGATCGTATCGAACTGGCAGCTCTCGATCAGCTTCGGAAGGTGCGGAAACTCGAATGTCGCGACTCCCGAAGGCTTGAGTAGCAGATTGAAGCCGGCGACGAACTCGTTGATGTCAGGGACGTGTGCCAATACGTTGTTTGCAACCATGAGATCAGCCTGCAACCCGCGCGAGCGCAGCTCGGTTGCCAAGCGTGCGCCGAAGAACTCCTGGACAATCTTGATTCCCTTCGACCGCGCCGCCTGCGCCGTGCTGGCCGTGGGCTCGACTCCCGTACTGGCGATTCCGCGGGCCATGAAATACTGCAGCAGGTATCCGTCATTGGCGGCGACTTCAACTACGTGACTGCCGGCATTGAGTGCAAACCTGGTGGTCATCTGCTCGACATAGCGCTGGGCATGCGCCAACCAGCTGGTCGAATAACTGCTGAAATAGGCATAGTCTGCGCTGAACAGCTCACCGGCTCGGGCGAAATCCTCGGTCTGCACGAGCCAGCATTCCTCGCACACCAGCACGCGCAGCGGATACCAGCGTTCCGGTGCCCGCATGGAATCCTTTGTCAGGTAGGCGTTGGAAGGTGGCGCACTGCCGAGATCAATCAAGCACACGTCTAACGAGCTGTGACAAAAGCGGCACTTCATGGACCTGCCCCAGGGAAGTCACCAGAAACCTCGGGCAGCGAGGCATCGCGCTCCGACAAACCATTTACCGGTAGTGGCCAGGCAATCGCAACCGAAGGATCGCACGGATTGATTCCACTCTCGGACGCGGCATGATAATCAGCGGTATGGAGATATAAGAGTTCGCATTCATCAGTCAGCGTCTGAAACCCGTGCGCGCACCCCGTCGGCACAATGACCATGCGATGATTTGTCGCACTGAGGACCGTGGCGTGCCAGCGCAGAAAGTGGGGCGACTGTCGTCGTAGATCGACCGCCACATCGAAAATTTCGCCACGCAGGCAGAGAATTATTTTGGTTTCGGCGTGCGGTGAATACTGGAAATGCAGGCCTCGAACCGTGCCGCGCGCTCTGGTGACGGTCCTGTTGATCTGCCTGATCCCGGAATCCGGGATGTACGGCGCAAGTTCTTGCATACAATAGACACGCTCGAGATAGCCGCGCGCGTCGCCTATCGGCTTGGTCTCCAGCACCACCACGCCAGGCAATGGCGTGTTGGTAGTGGCAAAGCGGGCAGTCAATGCTGCGGCCCCGCTTCGTACTCGGAAATCTGCCGCAAGCTGAACTGCCGCATATCGGCGTGACCCAACCACGATCGGTGCCATGACACGGTGCGCTCCAGGGCTTCTTGCAGAGACCACCGTGGCTGCCAGCCCAGCCGCACGCGGGCCCGATTGCTGTCCAGGCGTAGCTCCCTGGCTTCGTGTAGCACGCCCGCCGTGCCCCGGACCGGCATGGACACGCGGGCCGAATCGCCCCAGAGGCGGGCTAGAGCAGACGCCACCGCACCAACTGTGGCTTCGTCGGCTGCGTTCGGCCCAAAATTCCACGCCTCGGCAAAATCCTCGCCACGCTCGCCAAGCAACTGCTCGGCAAGCCGGATATAGCCGGCGAGTGGCTCCAGCACATGTTGCCAGGGCCGAATGGAGTCGGGGTAGCGCAGATCGACGCTCTGCCCGCTGGCGAAGGCCCGCAGACAATCCGGGACCAGCCGGTCTTGCGCCCAGTCGCCCCCGCCAATCACGTTGCCTGCCCGCGCCGTGGCCAACCGGGCAGGATGGTCGTTACGACCGCCGAAGAAGCACTCGCGATAGCCGGCCACCACAAACTCAGCCGCGACCTTGCTGACGCTGTAAGGATCACGGCCACCCAGCGGATCATGTTCCTGGAAACTGCCCGCCGAGCCGTCGTTGCGATATACCTTGTCCGTCGTAACTGCTATGACTGCTTGCGTATCCTTGCTTGCCAGGATTGCCTGCAACACATGTGCCGTGCCCATTACGTTGCTGGCCAGGGTACCCAGCGGATCGCGATACCCCGCGCGTACCAGCGGCTGGGCAGCCAAGTGAAATACCACCTGCGGGCGATAGTCGAGAACGCACTGACGTAGCTGTTCCAGGTTGGCAAGATCGGCGCGGGTATCTGATGCGAGGGTGGAGCCGATATCGGCGCTTTGAAACATGCTCGGTTGCGTCGGCGGATCCAGCGCGTAGCCGTGAACCTCGGCGCCCAGCTTCCTCAGCCAGAGCGCCAACCATCCGCCCTTGAACCCCGTATGCCCGGTCACGAGCACACGCCGCCCCGACCAGCTCGCGAACCGCAGCTCTACCATGTCTTCCAGGGTGCGCGGTCAGTCTGCCACAGCTCCTCCAGCATGTGCTTGTCGCGCAGGGTATCCATCGGCTGCCAGAAACCATCATGCTCGAATGCCATGAGCTGGCCGCGCGCGCACAACTTCGCCAGGCTGTCGCTCTCCCAACTTGATCCATCGCCGTCGATGACTTCCAAGCACTTGGGTGAAAGCACGAAGAATCCGCCGTTGATGAGCCCGCCGTCACCGCGCGGCTTTTCCAGGAAACCGGTAACCAGCTGTCGGTCCAGCTGCAACGCGCCGTAGCGTCCGGGCGGTCGTACCGCGGTAACGGTTGCCCATTTACCGTGGTGACGGTGAAATTCAAGCAAAGCTGTTACGTTCACGTCCGCCACGCCGTCGCCATAGGTAAAGCAGAAGCTGTCCTCATTCTGCAGGTGGTCCGCGACACGCTTCAGGCGGCCACCCGTCAGCGTGCCCTCGCCCGTATCAACCAAGGTCACCAGCCACGGTTCGGCCTTGCGGTGATGCACCGTCATGGCGTTGTTGGACATGTCGAAGGTCACATCCGACATGTGCAGAAAGTAATTCGCGAAATATTCCTTGATCACGTAGCCACGGTAACCGCAGCAGACCACAAATTCGTTCACGCCGTGTGCCGAGTAGATCTTCATGATATGCCAAAGGATCGGCTTACCGCCGATCTCGATCATCGGCTTGGGCTTGAGATGCGTCTCCTCGGACAACCGCGTGCCGAAGCCACCCGCCAGAATTACTGCTTTCATAGGCTAACAGGTTGATGCGCGACGCCGGTCACGCGAGAATCGGGCGACCGCTCTTTTGAGCGAATTGCACGAGTATAAAGGGCATCCAGGTACACTACGTGCCCATCATCCCCATATACCTGGGAAAAATTGCCTGCGTACGACAGGCCCGCCGCGTGCAGCCGATCGTGAATGCCTGCAAATGATGCTTGGCCATGGTAAAGGGGGTCAAGCGATACTTCCGCAAGGCACGCTGTCACCCGCTCCAGGGCTTTGTGCGCACCATCCAGAACCTTCTCCTCATATCCCTGAACATCCATTTTCAGGAGGATCGGCCCAGGCATGACTGGCAACTGTGATTCGAGGACATCGTCCAGCGTACGGACGTCTACGGCCTCAGGCTCGTGTGCTGCTGTAAATGGAAACAGCTCAACCGACTTCGAGGTTACGGGAAGCAAGGACGACGATGGGCTATGTTCTGAATGCACATGCAGGATCCCCCGTCCACGCTCGGCTCCGAGCGCGCAATTGTACGCGTGCACGCGGGGCCTCGTGGCCGACCAACGTTGGAGCTCGGCAAAGGCCCGTGGAATCGGCTCGAAGCAATGGATCTCCGCTTGCGGAAATCTCGTAAATGCCCATCGGGCAAATTGGCCGATGTTGGCTCCCACGTCAATGACGGTGCGAAACTTAAAATGTCGCAGTCCAATGAGATTGTGCGCAGGGCAATCTCGCGTGCGCAGAACTTCCACGCCCGCCAAGTGCAAGGTGCGTCGCAATAGATTCTTGATCGTCACGCCTTGCGCCCACGCCCTAGCGTCAGTACGGCAGCAGTCCCATAACTTGAAAGAAATCCCACGTCAGCACGTCGCCGCGCCCATATGTCCATGGCGCCGTGTCAATCCTCCTCAAAAGCACCAGTGCCACCAGCACAAACGCCAGGCCGCGGGCAATTACCCCAACTCCCCTTGGATCCCGAAGTGATGCTGACAGCGCAGCGCCGAGCATCAGTCCGTAAAGCCATTCCAGGTACAGGAAATATCTGAGCGCCAGGAGGTTCACATCCAACATAAAGAAACTTGCACTAATCGTGAAGATGACGATAAACGCAAGAATCACGTAGTTTCGATAGCCGCCTCCATGCCGGGTGGCAAAGGCGAAGACACCGAACAGGGTCGCGGCAAACACATAGTGCCAAACGGTCAACTGCGGCTCTAGCGCGGGCAACGTCGAACCGAGCTCGCTGGTCATGATTGCCACCCCGATTGATACGACTACCAGTAGCAGCAGGACGCTTGCCAACAGGCGACCTGCCGTTACTCGCAGTTGCCCAGGGGGCGAGCGCCAGGACAAAATCGCGGACACAGCCAGCACCGCAGCCAACAGCAATCCAGAGGCCATGTGCACCGAACACGCAACCAGCCCGGTAATCAAGGCGGCCCGGTTGCGACGCTCGACGTACCTTGCGAACGCCAGGAACAGCAAGGAACTGGATATGTATTGCCTTAGCAGATGCGTCGTTTGTACCACGTTGATGGCTGCAAAGAACACGATGGCCACGACCGTCATGGTGGTTCCGTAGCTCCAGCGGGAAGTACGGGCAATCGCCATCAGCCCGAGGAAAGTAGGCACGTATATGCCTACCGTGGCCCCGATCGCAATTTCCAGGCGACTGTTGCCAAGCAAGTGCGCCAATACCCAGAAGGGTCCGTAATAGCCCACTTCCGCTGCCCGGTAGGAACCCGACACCGCCGCCATGTTGTCCCGATCAAAGAGCACCGAGAAGGGCCTGGTCGCAATGTATTCCTGGATGGCGACGTAATTCTGCAGGTCCGCAGTCACGTCCTTGCTGAAATTCAGTGCAGTTACGAAGACACAACCGGCCACCAGAAACCACCACCGGCCTTCGCGATTCGGCACCAGCACCGCCAACAGGCAAAGCAACAGCAGCAGCACCATGGGCCAGAGAAAGGCCAGCGCGAGTGCGGCAGCGAGCACCAGGAGCAGGGCCGGTGACCAGGCTTCGCGATGCCCGCTGCCGGCAAACTGCACGATCGCCAATGAGTCGGATGCCATCACGGTCCAGTCAGCCCAGGGCGCGATTACTTTGCCGGAACCTGGCGATGAGCACCGAAGTGCCAAACCCCACGAGCAAGCCAGCCAATATCACAAAAATCTTGCGCGGCGTCGAAGGGTTTTCCGGCGGGAAGGCAGGATCGATGACCCGCAGCGCATATTCCTCGTTACCTCTGGCGAGCATGGCCTGCTTGAGCTGGGCGCCCATGATGTCACTGAGCGCCGATTGCAATGCAACCAGGTCGGCCTTCCTCGACTGCTCGCTCAAGTAGGCGATGTTCCGTTCGGCCTCCTGGATCGCCCGATCACGCAAGCGGCGATTGGCCAGCTCCACGAGCTGGTTTGCCCATTGCGCAGCGAGTTCTGGGTCGCGCCAGGTGATGCTCAACGATACCAGTCCGGTCTTGGCGTCCACGGTTACTTCGCGATACCTGTTAAAGAGCTCGGACGCCTTCCAAAGTGACGGTTGCTGGCCCTTGCCGCCTTCACTGGCAAACGAGAACAAATTGTCCTTGAACAATACGGGCACCAGCTGGTGGTCGGATATGAATTGCTCGGTAAGGGATCGTGACTGCAGGGTCGCGACCGATTCCGATTTCTTGCTGTCGCTGGACAGGGAGATGCCGGCAATATTCGACAGCGTACTGAACTGGCCCAGCAACGAGCTGATCCCGCCCATGGCCGAATGATCGTCGGAAACCACCGAAAGTAGTACCGTGGCCGTGTATTTCTTGCCGATAATGACCGCGCCTACGCCGGCAATTACGGCGCACAATAATGAAGTAGCGACGATCATCCAGCGCTCCCGACGCAGGACTGTCAGGAGCTCGCTTGCGGGACTTTCTGCTGCATCAGCGGCCAAGGTTGACTCCGGCTATCCGTACTGAACTGCAACCAGGACCCGCGAATGTTACAGGGCGTGCACGGCGACCACGGCGATCGCGAGCTGGTAGAGAATTTGAGTGACCGCCTGCCAAGTGGGAAGTCCTGGCAGCCTCTCGGTATCGAGTGGCACGACCACGGCGTCGCCGGCGTGTACGTCGGCGTCCGAAGAACTGAACAACCAGCGGCGCTCATGTGGTGCAACGCTGCCGTCGGCGCGCACGACGTAGATCTTGCTCTTGTCGGCAAGCGAGGTCACGCCACCGCTCTGTGAGATGTAATCGTCGCGCGACAGGTCGGGCTGGAACAGGTGCGAGGACGGGCTCTGCACCTCGCCGAGCACCATGACATCCTGCCGCTGCTTGGGCACGATGAGCTGGTCGCCGTTGCGCAGGATGATGTCGTCGGAGCTCCCGGGCTTGGCGTTCATTGAGGCCTGCAGGTCGATGACGAGGCGGCCGATGGCCCGGGTGGCCTGCAGCTGCGCCAGCAGCGACTGGCCGACGTTGTACGAGGCCGTGGCCCCGGTCTGGCTCGCACGCGCGGCCATCAGGGCCGTCGCCGCAATGTCGCTTTGCATGCGGGCCGTCAGTCGATCGAGCTGCTCCTGCTCGAGCATCCGCAGGCTTTCGCGCGTGAACAGCGCCCCCTCGGGGAAGGCGTACTCGGTCAAGCCGCCCGCCCGCATCATGACCGAACGCAGCGTTTCGCCGTGCTTGATGGTGTACATGCCCGGAAACCGCACTTCGCCGATAACGATCACCTGGTCCTGCTCGGTCCAGCCCGTGATCTCCTTGACGGACAGCTTGTCGAAGGGTCGAAGTTCGACGTTGGCCGTGGCCTCGCCCTTCGACACGGCAGCCAGGTCTATGTTGATGATCTCGGTGCGACGCTGTTCGCCGTTGTCGACCGTGTAGCGCGACAGCTCGGCGCGGCCACCGTAGGCGGAGGCGTCGAGGCCGCCGCCGGCCCGGATCAGGTCGGCCACCCGCATGCCGCTTTCGAGCGGGTAGTCGCCGGGCACCTTGACCTTGCCGTCGATGTTGACGACCTGCGTCGGTTGCTGCAGGTTGGCCTGCAGCGTCAGCTCCTGCATGAGCGGCTCGATCACGCGATCCCGGCCCGTCTGCAGGTCGAACACGGTCAGCGTATCGCGCGGCTGCAGCAACACGTTGGTGCTGGACTCCGGGGCCCTGAGCGCCGCGGCCAGGTCCGCCGACAGCACGCTGATTTGCCTGCCCGGACCCTCGACCCTGCGGATCAGCACATAGTGCTGGTCGGCGTTGGGCTTGAGTTCGTCGATGCTGCCGATGACGTCGGTCAGGCGCAGTCCCTCGTGCCAGGCGTAGCCGCCGGGCCGATAAACGTAGCCTTGCAGCATGACGCCAGAATCGATCGTCGGCTTCAGGCGCGCCACGCGCAGCGCATCGCCGTTACCCACGGGCTGCTCCCGCCCCGCCGTCACGCTCGGGTTGATGCCGATGACCACGCGCTGGCGCTGCTCATTTACATGCAGCAGCGAGGCGGTGCCGCTGTCGGCTTCGGGCGTCAGGCCGCCGCCCATCTGGATCAGGTTGGCGACATTGGTCGGGCCCTTGAGCTCATAGATCGCCGGGCGCTGCACCTCACCATAGACCGACGCGGTCGGACCCACGGACGGGATCATCACCACGTCCCCAGGCAGGAGCTTCACGTCGGCCGAGGAGTCGCCGTGCATGAGCAGGTCATACAAGTCGAACTCACGCACCAGCGCGCCTTGGCGCCGCACCTCGATGCGACGCAGCGAGCCTTGCGGTTTCACGCCGCCGGCGGCAAACAGGGCCGTGGTCACCGTGGCCAGGCCCGAGATCGTATACGAGCCCGGAAAATTGACTTCGCCCAGGACGAAGACGTTGATGGTGCGGGTCTCGCCCATCGACACGCTTGCGCGCGTCCCCAGCATTTGCTTTTCGACGCGCGCCTCGAGGTCGCGCTTAACAGAGCTATAGCGCTGGCCGCCGACACTTACGGAGCCGAGCTGCGGGACGTTGATATGGCCGTCCCGGTTGACGGTAAGGTCGATGATGTAATTCTGGCTGCCGTAAAACTGCACCTCGAGTACGTCATCGGGGCCGACCACATAGTCCGCGGGAACCGGCGTCGATGTGACCGGCGACAGGCCGGGTTGCAGGTTTATAAACAGGTCGTAGCCGTAAGGTTGCAGGGCCTCGCGCCCGCTCTTGGCGATCGGCAGGCGAATCACCCGGATTTCGAAATCCTCGAGCGCCGGCTCGGATGCCACCCGCCGCGTTGCCTCGGCTTCCGATAGTCCCGACAGCGCGATGGCGCGAAAGCCGGGTAACTGCAGGTTGCCGTCGTGGTCCAGCTGATACGGATTGTTCGCCCGCAGCATCTTGACAAGGTCGTGCTGGTCGTCGACCTTGCGCTGATCCTGTACGCTCAGGGTCAATCTGGGCAACTGCGACTGCCCGGTGTCATTGCGACCCAGCATGGTCGTGCCTGGGGTGCTGCCGGGACTGGCATTGATCGGGGGAACCAGCGTGGACGGGTTCAGGGGCTGATTGCCGGAACCGGTGCCCTGCTGCTGTTGCTGCGATTGGGCGTTGGCATTCTGGGACTGGTTCTGCGGCTGGGGCACGGCCTGTCCGGTCAGCTGCTGGATGGCCGCGGCATTGAGCTCGCGGGCGTAGCTGTCCGCGGCTTGCTGCGCGACCGATTTCTCCCCCGGAAGGTTTATGTCCAGCAGTACCCAATCATCGGGCCCAAAGACCGGAATCTGCAACTTCGATTGCGAATTAGGGAGATTGCCAGGGTTCGTGCCTGTGGTCGTTGCAGGTCCGACTTGATTGTTCTGGTTTGGGCGTAGATTCGTGGGGCCCTGCGTGGATTGCCCGCCCAGGGCACCGGCAAGCCCCCCGGCCTGCCCGCCCAGCCGCTGGATGATGGCCTGCTGCTGGTCGGGCGACATGGACTGGTACGCCTGCATGGCCGCCTGCATGTTGGGTTGCTGGGCGTAGGCGCCGCCGTTGGCGCCGAGCAGGAAGGTGACCAGGGCGGCTGCCAGGGTTAGGGCGCATTGCCCGATCTTTCTCGCAATGAACTGGAATCGCACGATGCCGGCGGCCTTTATGGTGTTCTGGTCGAAGCCCAAGATTCTACCGTTAGTTCGTGATTTGTTGGCAATTTTGGTCAATCGCGCAGGCGCCGTACGGCCTCCAGCCCCCCGCGCAACGAGCTCGTGGCCGACCCGGGCACTGCCCCGCCCTGCACCGACGGCGCGATGGCCTCGCACAGCTGCTTGCCGAGTTCGACACCCCACTGATCGAAGGCGTTCACACCCCAGACCACGCTCTGCACGAAGACCTTGTGCTCGTACAGCGCGATCAGGCGGCCCAGGGTGGTGGGATCGAGGCGTGGGAACATGACCAGCGTCGAGGGCCGGTTGCCCGGATGCAGCTTGTGGGGCAGCAGCGCGGCGATTCGCTCGTCCGGCAAGCCACGGCGCTTCAGGTCGGCCTGCACCGCCGCCGCATCCTGGCCAAAGGCGAAGGCCTCGGCCTGCGCCAGGCAGTTGGCGATGGCGAGGTCCTGCTGGGCCTGGTTGCCACACGAGGAATTCACGGGCAGCAGGAAATCGAGCGCGGCGCGCGCGCTGCCCTGGTGCAGCAACTGGAAGAAGGAATGCTGGGCGTTGCTGCCGGGCTCGCCCCAGATCACGGGGCAGGTGTCGACGGCCACCGCGCCGCCATCGAGGCGCACGGACTTGCCGTTGCTCTCCATCTCCAGCTGCTGCAGGTAGGCGGGGAAGCGCGCGAGGCGCTGGTCGTAGGGCAGCACGGCGAGCGTCGGCAGCCCGAGGAAATTGACGTTCCAGACGCCGAGCATCGCCGCCAACAGCGGCAGGTTGCGCTCCCAGGGCGCGTCCCGGAAATGGCGATCCATGTCCTCCGCTCCCGCCAGGAACGCCATGAAGTTCGCGCGGCCCACCGCGATCGCGAGCGAGACGCCGATCGAGGACCAGATCGAATAGCGTCCGCCGACCCAGTCCCACATCGTGAAGCGGTAATCCGGGTGCACGCCGAACTCGTCCATGGCCGCGCCGTTGACCGAGACCGCGGCGAAATGCGCGGGCACGGCCGCGCTGCCGAGCCGCTGCTGGATCCAGTTGCGCGCCAGCATGGCATTGCTCTTTGTCTCGAGTGTCGTGAAGGTCTTCGAGCAGACGATGAACAGCGTGCTGGCGGGATCGGCGGTCGCGGCCAGGTCGGCGAGCTGGCAGCCGTCGATGTTCGAGACGAAGGCCATGCGCGGACCGTCGCCCGCATAGCCACGCAAGGCCTCGACCGCCATCGCTGGCCCCAGGTCGGATCCACCGATGCCGATGTTGACGACCAGGAAGAAGGCCTTGCCGGAACTCGAGCGGATGCGGCCCTCGCGCACCGCGGTTGCGAATTCCAGCATGCGTTCGCGTTCCGTACGCACCAGGGCGTCGATATCCTGCCCGCCGACGAGGAGCGGTGTCGGTGTTCCGAGGCGGCGCAATGCTGTGTGCAGCGCGGCCCGGTCTTCGGTGGAGTTGATGGCCCCGCCACGGAACATCGCCTCGATGCGCTCGCGCAGCCGCAGCTCATCGGCGAGCGCGGCGAATTGTCCCATCACCTCGGGCGTGACCCGCTGGCGCGAGTAATCGAACAACAGGCCGGCCGCTTCCACGGAGCAATGCGCGTAGCGCGCGCCATCCGCGGCGAACAACTCAAGCGTCGCGCGCGGGCGCAGGGTCTGCGCCGCGGCGCGCAGCTGCGCCCAGGCGGGGCATTCCGGTCCGGAATTGAGGTTCGATAACACGGACAACCCCGCTACCTGTCCGGCGCAATGAGCTTCAGGGTAGGAAAGTAGCGGCGGTAGCGCCGCACGTCCCGGGTCAACAGCGGCCATTGCATCACCGCGGCGTGCGCGCCGATGAAGAAATCCGGCAGCACCCCGGCCCTGCCCCCCCGCGCACGCCGGTAACGCAGGAATACCTTGCCGGCGAGAAACAAGGCCTCGCGCGGAATCGCCTCGACGGATATCGAGCCTTCCGCGATCACCGCCTCGAGTTCCTCGATGCGGGCAAAGGCGATTGACAGCTCGGAATAGACCACGGAATTGATCGCCAGCCGGTCGCTGAGGCGTGCGCTCTCCAGTTGCTGTTGCGACCAGTCGGCCCAGCGCGGATCGTCCTGGAGGACATCCAGCAGGACGTTCGTGTCGACGAGGACCATGACGCTAGCGACCGCGCGTCAACGCCATGATCTCCTCGGTTTTCATGCGCACGGTGGCGCGACCACGCAGCCTGGCGAGCGCGCCACCATGTGCGCCAATGCGTCGCCGGCCCGCCGCCCGCAATACCACCTCCCCGCCCGGCAGCCGCTCGAAGGTCACTCCCGCGCGCGGCTTGAGGCCGAGATAGTCGCGCACGGCCTTGGGCACGGTTACCTGCCCCTTACTGGTCAAATTCGTCGCCACCTGGTATTACCTCGAAATGCAGAGGTATTACTCTAGCGCAGGCCAGGACTGATGTCACGGGCAACGCCGCAGCCGCAACTAGCCATAGTAGCCGCGGTACCAGTCGACGAAATTGCGCACCCCGACCTCGATTGGCGTCCTTGGAGCGTAGTCGACCGCTTCGACCAGATCGGTGACGTCAGCGTGCGTGTCGGGTACGTCACCGGATTGCAGGGGCCTCAGGATGCGCTCCGCCTTGGCGCCCAGGCACTGCTCCAGCACTTCAATGTAGCGCAGGAGCTCGATCGGCCGATTGCTGCCGATGTTGTAGAGGCGAAAAGGGGCACGGCTCGTCGCCGGATCCGGATCCTCGCCGTTCCAGCGCGCATTAGGCGTGGCGACGTGATCCATGGCCCGCACCACACCTTCGGCAATATCGTCCACATAGGTGAAGTCGCGCCGATGATGGCCATTGTTGAACACCTCAATGGGCTGACCGGCCAGGATCGCTCGCGTAAACATGAACAGGGCCATATCCGGTCGGCCCCAGGGGCCGTAAACCGTGAAAAATCGCAGTCCGGTCGTCGGCAGGCCATACAGCGCCGAGTAACTGTGCGCCATGAGTTCGGTCGCACGCTTGCTGGCGCCATACAGGGACAATGGATGGGCCGCGGGCTCATGCACCGAGAAGGGCATCCTGGTGCTGGCCCCGTAGACCGCGCTCGTGGACGCGTAGACCAGGTGTCCGACCCCGTGCCGACGGCATCCCTCGAGCACGTTGAGCGTGCCGGTGACGTTGCTGTGGATGTAGCTGTGCGGATCCTGCAGCGAGTACCGTACGCCCGCCTGCGCGGCCAGGTGCACGACGCGCTGGAATTTCTCGCGCTCGAACAGGGCCGCCATGCCCGCCGCGTCACCGAGGTCGAGCTTGACGAAACCAAACCCACTGCGACCCTCGAGCTGCGCCAATCGCGCGCGCTTGAGCGCCGGGTCGTAGTAGTCATTGAGATTGTCGAGGCCGACGACTTCCTCGCCGCGCTCGAGCAGGCGCGCGGCCACGAACGAGCCGATGAAGCCGGCTGCGCCGGTGACCAGTACCTTCATCGCTCGCGCCACAGGCAGTGGCCGCGGCTTTCCCTGAGCAGTACATCTTGAAGCTGCTCGTGGGCCGCGCGCTCGGCGGCGCTCGCCGTCACCACGCGTAACGGCAACTCGCCCGGCCCGGCCCCGGCGGCAGAGCCGGCGCGGGCCGTGCCGCGCTGCGGTGCCGCGTCGAGGGCCAACGTGCTCTGCCCGCCCGTCATCGCCAGGTAGACGTCGGCGAGGATGCGGGCGTCGAGCAGCGCGCCGTGCAGCTCGCGGTGGGAATTGTCGATGCCGTAGCGCTTGCACAGCGCGTCGAGGTTGTTGCGCTGCCCCGGGTGCATCTCGCGCGCCAGGCTCAGCGTGTCGAGCACCTGGCACAAGACGCTGACCTGCGGAGGCGGCGCGCCGCCCAGGCGCGCCAGCTCGGCGTCGAGGAAGCCGACGTCGAAGCTGGCGTTATGGATGATGAGCTCGGCGCCGGCGATGAACTGCGTGAACTCGTCGGCGATCTCGGCGAAGCGCGGCTTGCCGGCGAGGTCCTGCAACGACATCCCATGGACCGCGCGCGCGCCGGCATCGACCTCGCGATCAGGATTGAGATAGCGGTGGAAGTGTCGCCCGGTGGCGCGCCGGTTGCGCAGCTCGACGCAACCGATCTCGATGATCCGGTGCCCCTGCGTGACTTCGAGGCCCGTGGTCTCGGTATCGAGGACGATCTGGCGCATGTCCGCTATCTTAGACCAATCAGCGCGTCAATCGCCGCGTTGGCCAGCTGGTCGCAGCGCTCGTTGCCCGGCACGCCCGAATGCCCCTGCACCCAGTGCCACTCGATCTCGTGGCCCGCGGCTGCGGCGTCGAGCCGCTCCCACAGGTCGCGGTTCTTGACCGGCTTACGGTCGGCGGTGCGCCAGCCGCGTGCCTTCCAGTCCGCGAGCCATTTCGTGATACCCAGCCGCACGTACTGGGAATCGGTGTAGACGCGCGCCCGCACCTGGCGCTTGAGCGCGCCGAGTGCGTTGATCACGGCGAGCAGCTCCATGCGATTGTTGGTGGTGTCGGCTTCCGCGCCCGCGATCTCACGCTCGCGGCCATTGAACATCAGCAGCGCGCCCCAGCCGCCCGGGCCGGGATTTCCGCGGCAGGCGCCGTCGGTGTAGATGTCGACCTGATCCTCGCGCTTGCTCATGCGGACGGATTCACGAGGCTGCCGACCAGGGGCGGATGCTCGCGCCGGCGCAGCCGCAGCGGCGTGGGCGCGTACACACGCTTGCGCGCGCGTAGCAGGTAGCCACCGGCCGGCACGGGGTTGAAGAGTCCACGCCGCAGCAGGCCGAGGGCCGTGCGTTCCGGGATCGCCTTCGGCTCGGTCGGCAGGACGTACAGGTAGTGCCGTGCCGCCGTCACCTCGAAGCCCAGCAGCGCGAGCCAATCGCGCAGGCGCCGCTCGGACAGCAGCCGGCGGGTTCCGGGTGGATAGCCGCTGCGACTGGCAGCCGAGCGCAGTCCCCACGGGCTCCAGGGGCGGAAGCCCAGCACGATGAGCTGGCCCTCACCGACCAGCACCCGCTCGGCCTCGCGCAGCACCGCGCCGGGGTCGGGCTCGATCTCGAGGCAATGCGGCAGCACGACCGCATCGATGCTGCCGCTGCAGATCGGCAGTCCCGCGGCGCTGGCGACGATGTCGGGTCGCTGCAGGGCCGAGGCCTGCGGCGCGACGATGGTCTGGCGCCGCACGCGGCTGACACGCGCGAGTTCGCGCTCGGAACCCCAGGCGCCGACCTGCAGCAATTCCAGCCCGAAGACGTCGTCACAGACTTCGGCCAGGAGTCGCGTTTCGGCCGCCACGACGGTCCGCCCGAGGGCACCGTGCTGCCAGGAAGTCAGTGCGGCCGGATATTCGCTCATGAGCTCGCGAGACTGTGACGGACCACCCAAAAAAGGTAGCAATTATGTGAACTTACAGGTTAAATAGCGCTGTCCGGTCACACTAGGATCCGGCACCCATACCGTAACATGTTATCGGCCCGGCACTGGGATGTAACAATTTTGACGAAGCCGATCGGACCGCCAAACCTGCTTATCCTCTGCATGGTCGGCCTGGCCTCCCTGGCGGGCTGCGCCAGCGCGCCCGCGCCTTCGCACCAGACGGCCGAGATTCTCGTGACACCGGCTGCGCCCGCCGGCCCGGCCGCTGCGGCCTCGGCTGCCAAGCCGGGCGCGCAGGTCGTATTCGCGCCCGCGCCGGACGACCCAGTGGTGGAAAAGCTCGACCCACCGGCATTGAACGACCACTCCTTCGTGTCACCGCTGCCGAACGACCTGTTCGTCCGCCTGCGCGCCGGCTTCAAGCTCGAAGACGTCGACCAGCCGGCCGTCGACCGCGAACTCAACTGGTACGCCAACCACCCCGATTACCTCGATCGCACCTGGGCCCGGGCCGACCACTACCTCTATTTCATCGTCGAGCAGCTCAATGCAAGGCAGATGCCCCTGGAGCTGGCGCTGCTGCCCGTGGTCGAGAGCGCCTTCGAGCCGTACGCCTATTCGCGCGCGCGCGCTTCAGGCCTGTGGCAGTTCATCCCCGGCACCGGATCGACCTACGGCCTGAAGCAGAATTGGTGGTACGACGGCCGCCGCGACGTGGTCGCCTCGACGCGCGCCGCGCTCGATTACCTGCAGTCGCTCCACGACGCCTTCGACGGCGACTGGCTGCTGGCCATCGCCGCCTACAACTGCGGCGAGGGCAATGTGCAGCGCGCGGTGGACCACAACCTGCGCCAGGGCCGCCCGATCGATTTCTGGCACCTCAAGCTGCCGACGGAAACCCGGTCCTACGTGCCAAAGCTGCTGGCGATGCGCCGCATCGCGGCGAACCCAGCGGCCTTCGGCCTCGAGTTCGGCCAGATCGATGACGAGCCCTACTTCGTCCAGATCGGCACCGGCGGCCAGATCGACATGCAGGTGGCCGCCGAGATTGCCGGCGTCAGCAAGGACGATCTCTACGAGCTCAATCCCGCCTTCCACCGCTGGGCGACCGACCCGACGGGTCCATACAGCCTGCTGGTGCCGGCCGAGGCCGCCGAGGGCCTGGAGCAGACCCTGCTGACGCTGACGCCGCAGCAGCGCATGCGCATCGCGCCCTACGAGGTGCAGCGTGGCGACACAATCGCCGGGATCGCCAAGGAACACGGCACGACGCCCGAGGTGTTGCGTCACCTCAACGGCATGGACAGCAACGAGAAGCCGGTCGTGGGCGGCAACCTGATGGTGCCGTCGACGACGATCGACCTGCCGGAGAAGGCCCTGCGCGCCGCGGCGCTCGTCGACCGGCCCGACCGCATGCGCGGCCGCCGCTCGGCGCGCCACGGCATGCACGTCGTGCGTCGCGGCGACACGCTCTATGCCATAGCCCATCGCCTCGGCACCGACGCCCACACGCTCGCGCGCCTGAACAACATGGACATCGACGACCCGCTGCGCGCCGGCCAGCGCCTGGTGGTGTCGCCACAGGCCGCGGGCAGCCGCAGTTCGTCGACGCGCAGCTCCGGCGGCGCGGGCGCCGGCAGCGCGGGCGGACGCCAGGTGACCTATACCGTCCGTCCCGGGGACACGCTCTACGGCATCGCCAGGCTGCTGCAGGTGACGCTGCACGACCTGATGGGCTGGAACGACATGTCGTCCGGGAGTTCGATACACCCGGGCCAGAAGCTGGTGGCGTTCGTCAGCAGCCGCGGCTGATCCTTTCAGAGGGGAACCTGATCATGGGGATGCTCAAGGGCAAGCGCGCCCTGATCGTCGGCGTGGCCACCGATCGCTCGATCGCCTGGGGTATCGCCCAGGCGATGCACGCGCAGGGTGCCGAGCTCGCCTTCAGTTACGCCAACGACCGCTTTCGCGAGCGCGTGCTGCCACTGGCTGAATCGCTGGGATCGAAGCTCACGATGCCGCTCGACGTGACGATCGACGCCGACATCGACTCCGCGGCCGCGCGCCTGCAGAGCGAATGGGGCCAGCTCGACATCATGGTGCACGCCGTGGCCTTCGCGCCGCGCGAGGCGATCGACGGCAGCTTCACCGCCAACACCACGCGCGAGGCCTTCCGCATCGCCCACGACGTCTCGAGCTATAGCTTCACGGCGCTGGCGCGCGCCACCGCGCCGCTCATGCGCGGCCGCAACGGCGCCATGCTGACGCTGTCGTACCTGGGCGCGGTGCGCTCGATCCCGAACTACAACGTCATGGGTCTCGCCAAGGCCAGCCTCGAGGCCAACGTGCGCTTCCTCGCCGCCGACCTTGGCCCGCAGGGCATCCGCGTCAACGGCATCTCGGCCGGGCCGATCAAGACGCTCTCGGGCGCCGGCGTCGGCGGATTCCGCCGCATGCTGAACTACGTCGCCAAGGTGGCGCCACTGCGTCGCAACGTCAGCCTCGAGGACGTGGGCAATGCCGCCACCTTCCTGTGCTCCGACATGGCGGCCGGGGTCACGGGCGAGATCATGTACGTCGATAGTGGTTTCAGCACGGTCGGCATGAGTTTCGCGGACGAGGCGGGCGAATAGGACGCGGAACTAACGCGGGCGAGCGGAAGAGAGGGGTCCGCCGTCGCTCCACGATATTCGCTTTGGGCGGACCCCTCTCTTCCGCTTGCCCGCATTTGCTGCGCGCCGTGTTCGCACGCGGCATCACCCGAATCTCGTCCCGACCTGGGCCCAGAGTTTTGGGCATCGATGTTCATGCTCGGGCGCGGGCGGGGTAGTGGGCCGCCCGCCCCAAGCGAGTATCGGGGAGCGACGGCGGGCGGCCCACTGCCCTGACCGCGCCCCCCATTGAACCTCAGTTGTTCAGCGCCCCCGCTGCAATCCATGCCCTCACCTCGTCGATCTGTGCCTGGGTCAAGTGCGGACCACTGGCGGGCATCTGCACGCCCACAATGCCCGGCGAACCCTGGATCTTGCGCACCAGGTAGCTGTTGTCCGGATCGCCCGGATTGACGCGCTTGAGGCTCGGATCCTCGATGCTGGTGACGTCGACGATGTTGGCGTAGGTGTGGCCGGCGGTCAGGTTCTGGACTCCCGGCAGCCCCGCGCCCACGCCGGTATGGCAGACCGAGCAGATCGGCGTGAAGATGTCGGCCTGCACCTTGGTCAGGGTCGGAGCCGGCGCGGCCAGCTGGCCGCGCAGCTCGCCACCCGGGTTGGCGGCGGAGAACACGTTGCCATACCACAGGCCATTGGTGAAATTCGTGGCGTCCGTGCTCGTGAGCGTGATGGCGTCGTTGAAGTAGTGATTGGCATCGCTGGCGTCCACGACCAGCGTCGCCAGCTGCACGCCTACAGCGCCGGCCGCGCCGGTGGCCACCTCGGCGCCGGTGGCGCTGAGCCCGGTTACGTTCACGTGCGCCGAGGCGCGCAATGCGGCGGCATTGACCGTCACGGCGACCTGGCCGCTGGCGGCGCTCACCACCGGCGGCACTTCGGAGCCTCCGGTGAGCGCGGCAAACTTGACGACGATGCCTGCGGGCAGGAGCTGGCCGCGCAGCTCGCCGCCGGGAAACGCGGCGGAGCGCACGACCACGTAGAGCTTGCCCACCGCCACGTCGGCGAGTTGCTGGGCGCTAAGCGTGGTGGCCGCTGGCACGTCCCAGTGACTCGCCGCGCCGGCATTCTTGGTCAGCGTGACGATGGCCGTGCCTTGTGCGCCCGCGTAGGCGTCGCCCAGTTCCACGGCCGTCGGCGTGACACCCGCGATGGTGATGCTGCCGCCGAGCGCACCGCTCTTGCTGTCGACGCTGAAATTGCCACTGGCCGTGGCGGAGGTCGCGGGCGCCGGGAACAATTGTCCTGCCTCCAGGGTCACGGGCATGCTGCCGTTGTTGACGGTCAGGGTCACGGCTGCCGAGGTAGTCGTCTGGTTGCTTGAATCGGTGACCACGGCCGTGACCTGGTGCGCCCCGTCGGCAACCGACCTCGAATCCCAGTCATAACTGTACGGTGAGCTGGTGTCGGCCGCGCCCACCGCAGTGCCGTCGACGCGGAATTGCACGCTCGTGACCGAATTTCCGTTCTGCGCGCTTGCGGTCGCCGCGAGCGTCACGGTGCCGCTGACGGTTCCGGCCGTGTTCGTCACCGACACGCTGGGCGCGCATGAACCGCCATAGGCGCCGCCGCAGCTGCCCATGCCGCCGCCCCCGCCACCGCCGCCATAACCACCTCCGCAGGCACATAGCAATGTGAACCAGAGCGCGAGCTGCGCGCGGAAGACTCGAGTGCGGGTCAGTGCTGCGTTCATTGGTGTGGCTCCTCGGCTGCGCGGTGGATGGCGTGCATGGGTGCCGCACTTGGCGCAAGAGGTTCACTGAACCGCATTCCCGGCCTGCGGCACTCATCGCGCATGATCCGCATCGCGCGCCGTGTTGCATCCACGCTCCAGCCCGGGCTGCTTCCTTTTCTCTTATCGCTGATGGCGTTGTCGACTGGCGCGCACGTGGCGCACGCCGAGCCGTACATCGCCGTGCAGCAGGGCCTGGCCTGCGGCCAATGCCACTTCAATCCGACCGGCGGCGGCATGCGCAATGCCGTCGGCAATGCCTTCGCGCAGGGCGTGCTGCCGGCGAATCATGTCGACACCGGCGGATTCGTCTGGACCGGCGCCCTCAATCCATTCATGGCCACGGGTGGCGATCTGCGCGGCGACGCGACCTGGACCAGCCCGTCCTCGGCCAACAGCGCATTCAACCTCGAACAGGTGCGGCTCTACCTCGGCGTGACGATGGTCCCCGAGCGCTTGCTGTTCTACATCGACGAGAAGGTGGCGCCCGATGCCGCCGTCAATCGCGAGGCCTGGGCCATGTACCGTTTCGACGAGGGGCGCTGGTACCTGCGCGCCGGCCGCATGACGCTGCCCTATGGGCTGCGATTGCAGGACCAGCAGGCCTTCGTACGCCAGGTATCGGGCATCAATATGGATACGCCCGACGACGGCATGGAGCTCGGTTACCTCTCGGGCCCCTGGAACGCGCAATTCGCGATCAGCAACGGCGCCGCCGGCGGCACCGAGAGCAACAACGGCAAGCAGTACACCGGCATGCTCGCCTACATCCGCGACAGCTGGCGACTCGGGATCAGCGCCAGCCACAACGACGACAGCGCGCAGCGCAGCACGGCGGGCGCCGTGTACGGCGGGCTGCGCACCGGACCGGTGGCCTGGCTCGCGGAGGCCGACGTGGTCGACGTGCAGCCCGGGAACCTGGCGACGCAGCACCTGGCGGCGGCGCTGCTGGAAGCGAACTGGCACGCGCTGCCGGGCGGCAACCTCAAGCTGACGGCCGAGTGGCTCGATCCCGATCGCGACCACGGCGGCCCGACCGACACGCGCTACAGCGTGGTCGCCGAGTACACGCCGATCCAATACCTGCAGCTGCGGCTCGGCGCGCGCAGGCTCGACAACCACGGCACGCAGTCCCAGACCGCGAACCAGGCGTTCCTGGAATTGCACGCCTACTTCTGAAGCCTCGGCAGTCCGGAGTGGTTGCTACAATCGACGGCGCATGGTTGCGCCTATCCCTTCGACGACATCGAGCCTGCTGGCCGCGTCCCTGGCGCTCGCCGTGACGACCGGAGCGAGCGCCGGACCGGGTGGCCTCGTCGGCCTCACGTCCGACTACGTCGTGCGCGGTGTTTCGCAGACCCAGGGCAATGGCGCGCTGCAGGCCGATCTGCACTGGACCTTTGCGCGCGGCCTGTCCGCCGGCGCCTGGGCCTCGCAGGTGGAATTCCTGCCGCACAAGGAATCGACGGAGCTCGACGCCTACCTGCAATGGCACGGCACGCTCGACGCCGACTTCGACCTCGGCGCCAGCGCGACGCATTACAGCTACCCGGGCGACCCGCGGCCAGTCAGCTACGACTACGATGAATTGGCGGTGTCGCTGCTGTGGCGCGACCAGCTGCGCCTCGCGGCGAGCTGGATACCGAGCCTGAACCTCTATTCCTACGCGGACGGCCTCGCCACGCATCGCCAGGTCTACACCTTCGAGCTCGGCTGGCATCGTGACCTGATGCCGTGGCTCGACCTGAACGCTGGTGTGGGCCTGTACGATCCCCCGGGGCTCGAATACGCCTCCTACGGCTACGGTGATGTCACCCTGGGCCTGAAATATGGTCACTGGCGCATGAACCTGTCCTGGATCTGGGTGCAAGATAGCTCGCACCGGCAGTATTCCCTGGGTCCGGCCGGGGGACCGCTGGCGGCCAGCCTGGCCTGGGCCTTCTGAGGGCCTTTGAACCTCCGGGACCCTGCTGGGGACTCACCGTTGAATCACCGAATTTGCCCCTGAACCCAAGCCATGCCAGCCCCCCTTAGCCACAACCAGCAACTGCGCGACGACGGCGACCGCAAGCTGCTGGGCCGCGTGGCCGCCGGCGACCGCGAGGCCTTCCGCGAGCTCTACATCGCCTATCACCGGCGCCTGGCGCGATTCCTGACGCGATTGACGCGCCGCTACGACGTCGCCGAGGAAGTCATCAACGACGCGCTCTGGGTCGTGTGGAAGCGGGCCGCCGACTTCCGCGGCGAGTCGCGGGTATCGACCTGGATCATGGGCATCGCCTACCGGCGCGCGCTCAAGACCCTGGGCAGCCGCAACCAGCAGCCATTCGTGGCCACGCCGATCGAGAGCCAGCCGCTCGTGGCCGCCGACGAACTCGGCGCCGCCGAGACCAGCGAATGGATCCTGCTGGGCATGGAGCAGCTGCCGGCGCAGCAGCGCATGGTGCTGGAATTCGCCTACGGTTACGGCCATTCCTGCGAGGAAATCGCCCAGATCATGGATTGCCCGGTCAACACGGTGAAGACCCGGCTGTTCCACGCCCGCGCCAAGCTGCGCGCGATCCTGCCGGGCCTGGCCGGCAGCGCACCGGAATCCGGAGGGAAGTAGATGAACGAGCACGCACGTGCGTCCGAGCTCATGGTGTGGATGGTCAACGGCCGGATCGAGGCGGCCGACGCCCGCTGGCTCAACGAGCACCTCGAGCGCTGCGCCGCCTGCCGCGATGAGCTCAAGGCCGAGCAGCGCGTGCGCGACGCCATCGCCCGCGAACCGACCGTCGAATTCGCGCCGCAGGCCTCCTTCAACCGCCTCTGGGAACGGATCGAATCCGGGCGTGACGCGACGCCGGCGGAAATGACGGCAGGCGCGATGCCGGCCGCCCTGCCGGCGCATGAATCGTCGGGCCGGCCCGTGGCGGCTCGCAGCGACAAGGTCCGCTGGCTGCGCGTCGCCGTAGCCGCGCAGGCCGCCGTCATCCTGCTGTTGTGCGGGATCCTCTGGCAGCGCCCGGCGGCGCCGGCCTATCGCACGGTCACCGACACAGCCCCGGCGACCGCTCCCTCCGGCGGAGTGATCAAGGCCATCTTCTCCGACCAGGTGCGGCTCGCCGACGTCAAGGAGATCCTGCAGGGCGCGGGACTCGCGGTGGTCTCGGGGCCGAGCGCGGCCGGCGTGTACACGCTGGCGCCGCGCGACTCGCTCGCGCCGCCCGTCACGCCGGAAGTGGCGGCGCGGCTGCGCGCCGATCCGCGCGTGCGCTTCGCCGAGATCGGCGCGCAATAGCCCACGAATCGTGAACTGGCGCCGCCTCCGCCCCTACGCTCCCTTGCCCCGGCTGGCGCCGCGGGCTCGACTGGCGCCACTCGTTCGCCCCGCTACGCTTGCGCTGCTGTCAGTGATGGCGCTGGCGGCCTGCGCCACCGGCGCCGCCCGCCCCGCAACCATGGCCCCGGAAGCGCGCGCCGACGCGGGGAACTACATCGTGCTCGCGGTCGCGAACGACCCGGACCCGATCGCCGCGCACGCCGGCAGCACCGGGCGCAGCTACGGCGGGCAGGCCGCTTACTTAGTCAGCGACGGCGCGCGGCGCGCGCTGCGGGACCTCGCGACGCAGTATCGATTGCAGCCCGTGTCCGCCTGGCCGATCGGCGTGCTGCACATGCAGTGCGCTGTGCTGCGGCTGCCGGACGGCGCGGAACGCGATCAGGTGCTGGCGCAGTTGCAGGGCGACCATCGTGTCGCGCTCGCCGAGCCGCTGCAGGAGTACGCCGTGCGCACGGTGACGCCCGACCCTTACGCCGCGGTGCAGGCGGGCAATGAGCGCATGGACATCGCCGCCGCGCATCGCTGGTCGCGCGGCCGCGGCGTGCGGGTCGCGCTCATCGACACCGGACTCGACAGCAACCATCCGGAGCTGCGTGGCCGCGTAGACGTGGAGCGCAATTTCGTCGACGCCGACGAGCGGCGCTTCCAGCTCGATCGCCACGGTACGGCGATCGCCGGCGTCATCGCCGCCAGCGCCGACAACGGCGTGGGCATCGTTGGTGTCGCCCCGGAGGCGCGGCTACTGGCGCTCAAGGCCTGCTGGCAGCTGCAGGAAGGCCGCGACGAGGCGCGCTGCAATTCGTTCACGCTGGCGCAGGCCCTCGCGGCGGCGATCGAGCTCAAGGCCCGGGTCATCAACCTGAGCCTCACCGGCCCGCCCGACCCGCTACTCACCGCGCTCGCACAACGGGCCACGCGCGCCGGCATCATCATCGTCGGGCCACTGGGCGATGGGCCTTCGTTCCCGGGCAGCGTCGAGCACGTGTTGAGCGTCGGACGCTCGGAGGATCCGGTGGTGCCCAGTGGCGTGCTGCAGGCGCCGGGCCGTGAGGTGCTGACCCTGGCCCCCGGCGGCCGCTACGACTTCTATTCCGGCAGCTCGATCGCGACCGGGGAGATCTCGGGTGTCGCGGCGCTCATGCTCGCGCTGCGCTCGGGGCTCACCGCCGGGCAGGCGCAGGAGCTGCTCAGCAAGGCCACCGAGACAACCGAGTCGGCCGGGGGATCGTTACGCTCGGTAAATGCGTGCATGGCGCTTGCCGAGCTTACCGGGACCCTGGATTGCGGGAAGAAAGTGGACGTCGCAGCAGCGGGCCCGGGCAAGTAGAGGGGCCCGCCGTCGCTCCACGATATTCGCTTTGGGCAGGCCCCTCTACTTGTCCGTGCCCAAGATCACGAAGTGCCGTAATTCACCCCGGAGCCACGCGAACACGGTCGGCCAGCCATCGACGTGAAAAGCCAGTGGTGCCCACCACATAGGGGGTGCCCGCCCAAAGCGAATATCGTGGAGCGACGGCGGGCACCCCCTATGTGGTGGGCACCCCATCCTCTTCGCTCTAGTTGAAGACAGCCGGGTTGCGCCGAATCGTGGCGCGTCGCTCGAGCTCAGCCAGGTAGGCGGCAAAATCGGCTTGCGCATGGCGCTGGGCAAAACCCGCCACGAACTGCTGGTCGTTGGCCGGATTGGCACCCGCGGCGCCGGACTTGGCTGACAGCACCTCGAGCACGGCGGCACCGCCCTCGTCCATCGCGATGGCCTCGTAGGCCGGCTTGCCCGGC